>CATJVQ010000001.1 GCA_949743955.1 uncultured Oscillospiraceae bacterium
CGCGCAGGACGGCATCAGCCTGATCCAGACGGCTGAGGGCAACCTCAACGAAGTGCACGATATGCTCAACCGCATGGTCGAGCTGGCGACAAAGTCGGCCAACGGCACCTACACCCAGACCGAGCGCGACGCCATGCAGGACGAGGTTGATCAGCTCCTCGACGAAATCGACCGCATCAGCCAGTCCGCGAACTTCAACGGCGCGAAGCTGCTCGATGGTTCTCTCGCCGCGAAGGGCGGGGCGACCAAGGTTGAGATCGGCGGCAATGTTACCACCAAGAAGAGCACTGCCGAAGCCGCAACTTACCACACCACAAATCCGCTGAGCGATCTTAGCAGCGCGAAAGAGGGCGGCACCTTTACCTACACTGTCGCTCTGAGCGACGGCACCTCTCACTCGCTGAACTTTACGTTCGGTGATAAGAACGCGGACGGTTTTGCCACGTCGATTATTGCTGAGGACGGCACCAAGTATGCGATCGCAGATGCCGCCGGTACTGTTACCGCTGCTGAGCTTTCTACCGCAATCGCGACCGAGCTCAACAAGGGCGACCTCGGCAAGTTGTTCAATGTGACCGCGAACAAGAACTTTGCGCCTGATTCGGAGACTGAGGCTGCCGAAGATGGCAAGTTCATTTTCAAGGCACTGGAAGCCGGCACGGAAACTCCCACCATCGTTGCGGTGGATATTCGGGCGAACCCGAAGAACGATAACTACTCCGATTCCAATGTGGACGTCAATGGTACAGCTGGTACCGGTAAATATGCCAACACCAATATCGCTGTTGTCACGCCTGCGCGTGATGAGGGCCGCGAGATTGATGCCAACAGCATTACCGAGTATGACGGAACCAACTATGAAGATGCTGTCTTCACCATCAACGGCCACAAGTTCGTTGTGCTGACCAACGACATCGACACCACAAAGGATCCGGACGGCAATGACAGCAACAGCTATCTGCACGCTGTCGCGGGCCTCGGCAGCGATGTAACCATCCTTGTCGGCGGCAAGGGCGGCCTGATGTCCGGCGGAAAAGCAGGCGGCGTCACGACTAAGCCTGTGCCGGGCGGCAATCCGGATGTAGCCAACAACAACTTTGAGCAGAACATCAAGAAGATCGCGGAAGTTACCGGCCTGAAGGTAACGGACGCTATCGGTGTGGATGCTACTACTCCCGTTGACGGCAACGACATTTACGCTGGTTCGGGCATCCGCCTGAGCTTGGGCGATGGGGCGACCGGCGGTCTGGTTCTCCAGATTGGCGACACCGCTGACG
>CATJVQ010000002.1 GCA_949743955.1 uncultured Oscillospiraceae bacterium
CCATTACCTTCAAAAACGGGATTGAGCACCGATTTATCTACAAGACGCCAGAAGTGCAATAAAGCCCGGAACCCACTGATTTCAAGGGGTTCCGGACTTGTCCTTCCCATTCACAACATCCTTTATCCAATAAACATCGCGTCACCGAAGCTGAAGAAGCGATACTGCTCCTGCACAGCCTCCCGATAGGCGGTCATGGTTTTTTCGTATCCGAGGAAGGCGCTCACGAGCATGATGAGCGTGCTCTCCGGCAGGTGAAAATTGGTGATGAGGCCGTCGAGCACCTGAAAGCGGAAGCCGGGATAGATAAAGATATCCGTGCTGCCCGATTCGGGGACGACCTCCCCATGCGACCGGCAGACGGACTCGAGCGTGCGGGCGGTGGTGGTGCCCACGGCGATGACGCGCCCCCCCTCCGCCTTAGTGCGCGCGATGGCCTCAGCCGTGCGCACAGGGACTGTATAGCGTTCCGTGTGCATATGATGATGCGCGACATCCTCCACCTTGACCGGGCGGAATGTCCCGAGCCCGACGTGCAGCGTGACGTATTCAATCCCCACGCCCATCCCCCGGATACGCTCCATCAATTCCGGCGTGAAGTGGAGCCCCGCCGTGGGGGCGGCGGCCGATCCGCGCTCGCGTGCATAGACAGTCTGATACCGCTCCTTCTCCTCAAGCTGCCGCGTGATATACGGCGGCAGCGGCATCTGCCCTACCGCTTCGAGCACCGCATAGAAGTCCCCGTCGTGGGAAAAGCGCGCCAAGCGGTTCCCGCCCTCGACATGCTCGAGGATCTCCGCCTCGAGCAGCCCCCCGCCGAAGACAAAGCGCGCCCCATCCTTCGCCCGCTTCCCCGGCCGGACCAGCACCTCCCACACGCCGCGCTCCCGTTCCTCTAAGAGAAGCATCTCCAACGCCCCGCCCGTGTCCGGGCGCTCGCCGTACAGCCGCGCCGGGAGCACGCGTGAGTCGTTGGCCACCAGCAGATCCCCCGCCCGGAGAAGGCGGGGCAGATCGTAAAAATGCCGGTGCTCCGTGAGGCCGGAGGCCCTGTCGCAGCAGAGAAGGCGCGAATGGTCGCGCGGTGTCACAGGTGTCTGCGCGATCAGGTGCTCCGGCAGATCAAACGCAAAATCCGATGTCTTCATTGACTCCGTTTCCCTTCCGCCGCCCGGCCCATTGCCCAAAAAAATGAACGCGGCGGCGCTTAAAATCGGCGGCGTAACACCGCTTTTTACTTGACTTTTCACCCCGGTGAATGCTAAGATATGCCTGAGACCAGCGCGAAAAGCATATCATTCAGGGCGCGCTGGGTGTATACCCTCCTATTATATAGCAATCCTCAAAAATAGCAAGAATAAAAATACATGGCGGCAGGAGCGGTATTTTTGAGTTTTGTTCGAGGAAAAATCCCGCCGGACGCAAAGACCGGCTTTTTCTTGTTTGTGCCGCTTCCCTTTCCCCACAGGGGCCGTGCGCATGCCGCCCGCATACTCTGATAACAGGTACAGGAGGAGATTTTTTTATGAAACAGTTTTCCGTTGCCGTCGTAGGCGCTACCGGTATGGTGGGGCAGCGCTTCATCCTGCTGCTCGAAAACCATCCGTGGTTTCATCTGACCGCTGTGGCCGCTTCCAGCCGCAGCGCCGGCAAAACGTATGAGGAAGCCGTCGGCGCGCGCTGGGCCATGCCGTCCCCTATCCCGGAGGCGGCGCGCGGCCTTATCGTGCTCGACGCGGAGAAGGACGCGGAGAAGATTGCCGCGAGCGTGGACTTCCTCTTCTGTGCCGTGGATATGAAAAAAGAGGACATCCGTGCGCTGGAGGAGCGCTTCGCGAAGATGGAGTGCCCTGTCATCTCCAACAACTCCGCCCACCGCCACACGCCCGACGTGCCCATGATCATCCCGGAAATCAACCCGGAGCATGCCGCCGTCATCGACGCGCAGCGCGCCCGGCTGGGGACAAAGCGCGGCTTCATCGCTGTCAAGTCCAACTGCTCGCTGCAGAGCTATGTCCCCGCGCTCCATCCGCTCATGGACTTCGGTGTCACGCGCGCGCTCGCCTGCACCTATCAGGCTATCTCCGGCGCGAGCAAGACCTTCGCCACCTTCCCGGATATCGTCGACAATGTCATTCCCTTCATCGGCGGCGAGGAGGAGAAGAGCGAGTGCGAGCCGCTCAAAATCTGGGGGACACTCGAAAACGGCCGCATTGTCGACGCGAAGGGCCCCGCTATCACAACGCAGTGCCTGCGCGTGCCGGTGTCCGATGGACATACGGCCGCCGTGTTCGTCTCCTTTGAGCATAAGCCCTCCCAGGAGGAGATTCTCGAGCGCTGGAAGAATTTTTCGGGTGAGGCGCAGCGCCTCGGTCTGCCCAGCGCGCCCAAGCAGTTTTTACATTATTTTGAAGAGGATAACCGCCCGCAGCCGAAGCTCGACCGGATGCTCGAAAACGGTATGGCTGTCTCCATCGGGCGCCTGCGCCAGGATACCCAGTACGACTACAAGTTTGTCTGCCTCTCGCATAATACCCTGCGCGGCGCGGCGGGCGGCGGCGTGCTCATGGCGGAGCTGCTGGCGGTTAAGGGATACTTGGGCTGACACGTATCCCTGCTAGGAACGCATAAACCACCGCCTTTTAAAGGAGGAACCTGCATGAAAAAAACGATCTTTACCGGAGCCGGTGTCGCCATCGTAACACCGATGAACCCCGACGGCTCGGTCAGCTATGAGGTCCTGCGCGAGCTCATCAATCTGCAGATTGCCGATGGGACCGACGCTGTCGTCATCTGCGGCACGACCGGCGAATCCTCTACACTGACCGACGAAGAACATATCGAGCTCATCCATTTTGCCGTCAAATGCGCCAAGGGGCGCGTGCCCGTCATTGCGGGCGCAGGAAGTAACGACACGGCCTACGCAGTCCATATGTCCAAAGCTGCCAAGGATGCCGGGGCCGACGCGCTGCTGCACGTCACCCCCTATTATAACAAGACGTCTCAGGCCGGGCTCGTCCGCCACTTCACAGCCATCGCCGACGCGACGGATCTGCCCGTCATTCTCTATAACGTTCCCTCCCGCACCGGGGTCAACATCCTGCCCGCCACGTACAAGGAGCTGGCGAAGCATCCGAACATCGTCGCCACGAAGGAGGCGTGCAGCAACGTAGCCCAGATCGCTGAGACCATGACCCTCTGCGGGGATGATCTCGACCTCTATTCCGGAGACGATACGCTCATCGTCCCCCTGCTTTCGCTCGGCGCGAAGGGGGTCATCTCCGTCCTCTCGAATGTCCTGCCCAAGGCGACCCACGACATCTGTCGCCTGTTCTTCGAGGGGAACGTCGAGGAGAGCCTCGCTCTGCAGCTTCGCTATTTCCCGCTCATCAAGGCCCTCTTCTGCGACGTCAACCCCATCCCCGTCAAGGAGGCGCTGAACATCATGGGCCAGCCCTGCGGCTCCTGCCGCGCCCCGCTGTGCGATCTGTCCTCCGAGCAGCGTACTCTGCTCGTTGGAGCGTTACGCGATGCCGGTGTCATTCAATGACACCGGCATCTGTAAAAAATTACTTTTGACTTTAAAAAGTCAAATTTTGGCCGCCAAGCGGCCAAAA
>CATJVQ010000003.1 GCA_949743955.1 uncultured Oscillospiraceae bacterium
GTGTCATATTTTTTATACATTTGCAGAATTGCCCGGGCGCGCTGACACAGGATGTCCCGAATATGCGGCGGCGAGAGAACCTCCACGTCGGCGCCGAAGCTGAGAAGGTACCCATACACCCATTCGTCCTCGGGAAACGTGATATCGACAAGGTAGCTCCCGTCCTCTTGCGGATGGATGCACTCCCGATGGACATCATCGAGAAGGCGGTGAAATGCCCGGGGGGCAAAACGCAGGCGGAGCGCCACCGGATGGATGGACGCGCTCTGCTCGGGAGGGGGGCAGGCGGGGATGCGGCGCTCGAAAGCTTCCTCCAGCATTTCGGGGGAGGAGAGGCGCGAAATGCGGAATAGGCGGAAATCTTTTCTGCCTGTGTCCCACGCGAACAGGTACCAGGTACGCAATTTAAACCGCATTTGCAGGGGTTCGACTGTCCGGCGGGTATGCCCGCCCTGTGCGCTGACATAGTCGAAGCGCAGGCGGTGTTTCTGTAAAATAGACGTTTTGATGAGATCCAGATTCTTTTGAGCGTCCGCCTCGCTGCCCCAGGGCGCGAAGTCGATGCGGATCCAGTCGTACCGATCCCCAGCAAAGAGTGTGCTCAGCTTTTGCAGGATCTCTCCGTCTGAAGACAGGCGCGTGCTCCGCATGGCTTGCAGAGAGGCCAAGATATCTGCCTTTTCCGAGGCACTGAGCAGGGAACGGTCGAGGACGAAGCCGTCGAGCAAAGAGATGCCGCCCTCCCGCCCTTTTTGGGTGTAGACAGGGATGCCCGCCGCGGACAGTGTGTCGATATCTCGATAGATGGTGCGTTCGGATACCTCAAATCTCTCGGCGAGTTCGCGGGCTTTGAGCATCGGCTGTCCGGTTTGGCTGCGTCCGACCAGAAGATAGACAATTTCAAACAAACGGCTGCTTTGCATACGCTTCCCCTCCTATACCTATTGTAACATATTTTGAGAGTGAAGGGTGCGGAAAGGAAACTGAGATGGGAAAAATCATCTGGAAACCGGGTGCACTTGAGGCGCCCATCCCGCCGGCGCTGGTGACATGCGGAACACTGGAAAAGCCGAATGTACTGACCGTGGCCTGGACGGGTATTGTCTGCACACATCCAGCTATGACCTATGTCTCGATTCGACCGCAGCGGTACTCCTATGGTCTGATCAAGGAGACGGGGGAGTTTGTCATCAATCTGACGACAGCTCCGCTTGTGTGGGCGGCGGATCTCTGCGGTGTACGATCGGGGCGTGAGGTGGACAAGTTCCGCCTCGCTTCGCTGACACCCCTCCCGGCGCATGCCGTCTCCGCACCCGTTCTGGCGGAAAGCCCGCTCGGACTGGAGTGCCGTGTCAAAGAGGTGCGCCCCTTGGGCTCCCACGACATGTTCCTTGCGGAAATTGTGGCGGTCGATATCGACGAGGCCTGTGTGGACAGCAGCGGAAAGCTGCGCCTGGACCGCTGTGCGCTGGTCGGCTTCGCACACGGGGATTACTATGAACTGGGGCGGAAGCTGGGCAGCTTCGGGTTTTCTGTCCGGAAGGATCGCACCAGGCGGCCGGGGAGGCGGGGGAAATGAATCCGGACGTACTGTCCGTTCTCAAAAACAGCTTTGGCTTTGACAGCTTCCGCCCAGGGCAGGAGGGGCTGATCGACGCCGTCCTCTCCGGACGCGACGTGCTGGGTATTATGCCCACGGGCGCGGGGAAGTCGCTGTGCTTTCAGCTCCCGGCGCTGCTGCTCCCGGGCACGACGGTGGTCATCTCGCCGCTCATTTCTCTGATGAAGGCTCAGGTGGAGGCGCTGCATGAAAACGGTATCCCCGCCGCCGTGCTCAACAGCACGCTGACCCAGCAGGAGTACGGCCGGACGCTCTATGGACTGCGCGAGGGGCGGTATAAGCTGCTGTACGTTGCACCGGAGCGCCTGGAAGCGGAGGGCTTCCTCGCCTGCCTCTCTCAGGTGGCTGTCCCATTCGTGACAGTCGACGAGGCTCACTGTGTCTCCCAGTGGGGACAGGATTTCCGCCCGAGCTATCTGCGTATCCGGGATTTTCTCGCGTCCATCCCTGCCCGTCCGGCTGTGGCCGCCTTCACCGCCACGGCGACGGCACAGGTCGCGCGCGATATCGTGCGGCTTCTGGATTTGCGTGAGCCGGAGATTGTCCGCACCGGGTATGACAGGGAAAATCTGTACTTCGCTGTCGAGACGCCGAGGGATAAGCTCGCCGCTGTAAAGGCATACGTGCGGCAGCGCTCCTCCCGCAGCGGCATCGTTTACTGCTCCACGCGCAAGGCGGTGGAGCAGGTGTGCGAGGAGCTGTGCGGAGCGGGCATACGGGCCACACGCTATCACGCCGGGCTCGACGAAGAGGAGCGCCGCCAAAATCAGGAGGATTTTCTCTGTGATCTGCGTCCGGTCATGGTGGCAACCAACGCGTTCGGCATGGGCATCGACAAATCGAACGTCTCCTATGTCGTGCATTTCAACATGCCCAAGGATCTGGAGAGCTATTATCAGGAGGCGGGCCGGGCCGGGCGAGATGGTGAAAGGGCCGAGTGCATGCTGTTCTTTTCCGGGCGCGATGTGGCAGTCAACCAGTTCCTCGTTGACAACTCGAACGATGAGCTTGAACCCGACGTGCTCGAAGAGGTGCGCCGCAAGAGCCGGGAACGGCTCCGGAAGATGACCGGATACTGCCACACGGGCGAATGCCTGCGGGCGTACATCCTCCACTACTTCGGCGAGATGCCGCTGGAGCATTGCGGGAACTGTGGGAACTGCTTACAGGAGACGCAGGAGGAGGATATCACCACCGAGGCGCAGAAGGTCCTGTCCTGTGTGAAGCGGGCGGGGGAGCGTTTCGGCGCGGTCATGATTGTTGACGTGCTGCGCGGCGCACAGAACGAGCGCATCCGCACCCGCGGACTGGACAGGCTGTCTACCTATGGCATTATGAAAGGGGACTCCGCTGCGCGCGTCCGCTCGATCGTGGACCATCTGCTGCTGACCGGGTTCCTTCGGGCAACGGACGATCAGTACCCCGTCCTCCGCCTCACGCCGCTCTCCGGTGAGGTTCTCTTCCGCGGACAGCGTGTGATGATGCGTACTGTGGTGCGGGCGGCGGAGCAGCCCGCACGTAAGGCCGCCGGGGAAGGGGAGGAGCGTCCGGAACTATATGAACGTCTGCGGCGGCTGCGGGCGCGGATCGCCGGAGCGCAGAGTGTCCCGGCCTACATCGTCTTCACTGACGCTACTTTGCACGCCATGTGCCGGATCCTTCCCCAAAACCGGGACGATCTACTGGAGGTGCCTGGTGTGGGCGGGCGCAAGCTGGAGCGGTATGGAGATCTCTTTCTGACGGAAATCCGGCAGTATCTACAGGATACATAATATCTGTTTTACAAAAATTGATAAATCAGTAAGGATGGGGAATCGGCGTGAAAAAGATAGTGACAGGAATAGGGTTTGAGCTTACAGGCGTGTTAATGCTGCTTGGTTCGTCTCTAATTGCGAGTATGGGTTTAGAAAATACAACAAAATGGAACACACAGCTGGGAAGATATTGGCAGACCGTGTTAAACATGGGACTGTTTCCCATACTGATTCTGGGAGCCATTTTGATGGCGGCTGGGATTGCATTTTCTTTATGGGGTGTTTTTTCAAAATCAGAACAATAATTCATATTTGTTTTTGTCCATACCGTTCAACATATGGACAAGGCGTTTCCGGTGCTCGTCCTTTTCATTGTGCCTGTCTGGATGGAAATATCCAAAAGAGTGACGGGCTTGTAAAAGGCGTTGAGGTTGATGTGCGGGCCTTTATTCTCGATATACATAATGAATCGGGGGAGGTCTGCAAGCTGGGTCAAATGCTCCTGTGTCCAGCCTTTGGCCTTGCGTCTGCGCTTGATTTCTTTTCCCAAGGCGCGACAGTCCAGGCGTTTTTCGTATTGGTACATTCTCACATCACCCTTATATTATTTTACATTTCAGGGGCGAATATGAGAACGAAGCACAATTTTATATTTTAGTAGTATTTTATTTCGCCATCCTTGATATGACTATGCTTTTAGAGTTATAATGATTAAAAACTCTTTACTCTAGCATTATGCGAGAGTTTATA
>CATJVQ010000004.1 GCA_949743955.1 uncultured Oscillospiraceae bacterium
AGGAGGCGTGTGCTCTATCCAGCTGAGCTATATGGACGTGTCTGATATATGATTATAGCCCGATCAAAGTCGAACTGCAATCCCTTATTTAGTTTTTTTTGAGGTGGCCGTTGTAACGCAACCTTAGGAGGGGCTTGTTATATCCATTTAACTACGGAGGCAGAGACAACCTATTCAAATTTTCCCTTCATGAAAATACACGAAAGCAATTCAAACAAGTTTTATTATACCTCTTTATACTCTGATTTGTCAACCGGCACAGCAAATGTTTCCGTCCGGGAGAGTTCACCCCGGCGGTAAGCGCGGGGAGAAACGCCTGTCTGACGCAGAAAGACCCGGTTGAATGAACGCGGGGAATTGAATCCCGCCAGATACGCCACCTCCGTGATACTGGCTTCACCCGTCCGCAAGACCTCGCACGCCTTGGAGACACGCAGAGCCGCGATATAATCACAGAAACTCATGTGCAGCTTCTGGCTGAACAGATGCGATATGTAATACCGGTTCAGATGCAACGCCGCAGAAATGGAGGAAAGTGTCAGATCCCGGTTGTAATTCTCCTGGCAGTACCGCAGTACCGTACGCAATGTGTCGTTATCAGCGCGGCGGACATCTGTCAGCTGCATTCGCAAAAGCATCTCCCCCAGCAGGATCAGAAAATACCCCTTAACCCGTTCGTGAAGATAGGGCTCCTCCACATGGGAAAGCTCCAGAATCCGCCGCAGTGCTGTGAGGATGATCCCATTCTCCTGCCCATCCCGCACGATCGGATCGAGCGGGAGCTTTCCCAGCAGAACCCCCTGGTATTCCGGACACAGATCCGGCGGAAAAATGCTGATCAAATACTGCTCCTCCCCCAAGCGGCGGTAGCTGTGTACCTGATTGGGAAATACCAACAGCGCTTCCCCCGGCCCAAAACAGTATTCCTTTGAATCCAGCGTGGCGCAGCCCGTTCCCCGCAGCATGTATACCAGCTCCAGATGCGCGTGTAAATGTGCTTTACATTCCAGACTTGTCCCCCGGCGGATTTCCACCACCCGGCGCTTATCCTCATAAATAAAGTTCTGCATAACCGATCCCTTTCGGAAATACAACAAAAGCTGTCTTATTTTGTATGCTTTTTGTCTTGTATTATACCATTCTTTGTCTTATAATTCAATTAGTAACCCCGCCTGATGAAAGGAGAGACTGGAACATGAATTTTCCGATCGCATTACAGCTGTATTCTGTCCGTGATGAGATGCAGCAGGACTTTGAAGGTACGCTGCGCAAGGTCCGTGAGCTTGGGTACGATGGTGTCGAATTCGCCGGACTGTTTAATCTTTCCCCCGCCGCTGTCCGCGATATGCTCCGCGATGCCGGACTAACCCCCGTTTCCGCGCATGTCCCATTTGTGGACATGATGGCCGATCCGGAGAAGGTAGTCGCCGATTACAAGGAAATCGGCTGCGCCTACATCGCCATCCCCTACCTTACGCCTGAGTTCCGCCCCGGCGCCGAAAAGTTCGATGAGATTAGCCGCGGCGCGGCGCTCATTGGCGAAGCTGCCAGCCGTGCCGGACTCACACTGCTCTACCATAACCACGATTTCGAGTTCGAGAAGCTGGGCAGCGCTTACGCGCTTGACGTCCTTTATGAAAAGGTGCCCGCTTCCCTGCTTCAGACCGAGCTGGATACCTGCTGGGTCAAGGTGGCCGGAGAGGATCCCGCCGCTTACATCCGCAAATACAGCGGCCGTGCGCCGGTTGTCCATCTTAAGGATTTTGCCGGTTCCAAGCAGGAGAATATGTATGAGCTCATCGGCCTGGATGAGGGGAAAAAGAATGCGGACGGCGGCTTTGAGTTCCGCCCCCTGGGCAAGGGTGTGCAGGACTTCCCCGCCATTCTCGCCGCGTCGCAGGAAGCCGGAGCCAAGTGGGTCGTTGTCGAGCAGGATCAGCCCTCAATGGGCCTCTCTCCGATGGAATGCGCCCGTGTGAGCATTGAATACATCAAAACCCTGTAAAACATAGAACGATTGAAAAGGAGATGTCTCTCATGTCCGATGCAGTACTGAATCAGTTTACCCCTCAGTCCCATGAGGAGGATACCGTCGATGTAACCCGCCGCCTGCGCTTTGGCATCATCGGCACTGGCTGGATTGCGGAAAGCCATATTGAAAGCCTCAAAAAAATGCCGGATGTCGATATCGTGGCCGGCGCGGATCTCATTCCCGGCAAAGCGGAAAAGTTCTTTAAGCGCTATGAGGTTCCCGGCGTACACTGCTATCCCGATCATAAGTCCATGCTCGAAAACGAGAAGCTCGACGCCGTCTGCGTCTGCACCTACAATATGACGCATGCCGAATGCACCATTGATGCGCTGGACGCCGGCGTCAACGTGCTGCTTGAGAAACCGATGACCGTCACCACGGAGGAAGCGGTCGAAATCATCCGTGCCGAGCGCCGCAGCGGGAAGCTGCTCTCTATCGGCTTCCAGCCCCGCATGGACGAGAATATGAAGATGATTAAGAAGATCGTTGAGTCCGGCGAGCTGGGCAAGATCTACTACATCCAGACCGGCGGCGGACGCCGCCGCGGCATCCCCAACAGCACCTTTATTGAGGAGAAGACTGCTGGTATCGGTGCGCTCGGCGATATCGGCTGCTATGCGCTGGACATGGTGCTCAACGCCATCGGCTATCCGAAGCCGCTGACCGTCTCGGGCTACCGTTCCGCCTATTTCGGACCGAACCCGAAGTACAACAATCCTGCCGATGCCGCCCGCTTCAATGTGGACGATTTCGCCGCGGCGTTCATCCGTCTTGAGGGCGACATCGTTCTGGATTTCCGTATCGCATGGGCCATGCACATCGACACTCCCGGAGATACCATCATTCTGGGCACCGAGGGCGCGCTGCGGATTCCGTCCACGGAGTGCTGGAACGGCACTGTCGGCGGCCCGATGAAGCTTTACCGCGATGTCGCCGGCAATCAGGTTGAGTTCGAAATTCCTCTCTCCGAGCAGAAGGACAGCTTCGGCGGCCTGTTCTACCTCAAGCTCCGTTCCTTTGCAGATGCTATCAAGAACGGCGGTCAGCCTCCTGTCCCGTCGAGCCAGATCCTCTATAATCAGGCGATTATAGATGGTATCGTGAAGTCCGCCAAGATCGGCCATGAGATTGAAATCAGTATTCCTGAGATCTGATTTGCCCTCATTTTTTGGAATTTTATCCTTTTTTGTTGAAATTTTCCATTAAAAATTCCATATTATGGATTGTTTTTACGGACAAATCGCTTAATGGTGCGGTTTGTCCGTATTTTTATGCTTCTGCAAATGGTAACAAATAGTTACATTTTAGTAACGATTTCCATTGCATTTCTATTTTAACTGCGGTATACTGAGACCACGCTGAAGGACGCGAAACGAACTCTCAAGAAAATGCAGATTCGTTTCAGAAAGAAAAAAGCGTCCGGCGAAAACAGATTCTCAGGAGGAAATCATTTATGAAAAAAGTTCTTTCCGCAGTCCTTGCCGCGTCTATGGCCGCGAGCCTGTCTGCCGCTGCCTTTGCGGCCGCTCCCACTTCGCTGACACTCATCGCCAAGAACGACAGTGGCGACTACTTCTTCGACCTGACCAACGTCGCTCCCGGCACTGAAGGTTCCGTTGAGGAGACCATCTGGGTATACGACGACGAGAAGGTTGAAATCAACCTCATCACCGCTACCGGCGAGAAGGTCCGCGCCGATGTCAACGACGGCAAAGTCACCGCCTCCCTGCGCAAGGTTGGCACGAAGCTCACCGCAAAGAAGCTCGACGTCACACTCGGCGACTCCACCTCCACGCGTGACGATGTGACCCCGGCATATGACCTGTATAAGGTAGTCGTCAAGTCGAACGCAGGTGTCCGCGACTTCGACGTGGAGGACTGGACCGTTGAGCTCGATTACGGCGACCACTCCTATTTCATGTCCGGTAAGTACGGTTACTCCGATGTCCGCACTGTTGAAGCGGATGGGCGCTACTCTGTCAAAGAGACGCACCGCTCTTCCCCCGAAGGGACGACCGGTTCCATCTTCAACTTTGACGAGCCCATCGACGAGGAGACCCGCATCTCCGTGAACCAGTACGTCGACCTGTACTTCGACGGCAACTACGGCACGGA
>CATJVQ010000005.1 GCA_949743955.1 uncultured Oscillospiraceae bacterium
AGATTCATCGTCATCGGTCTGCCGCAGATCGGGCAGTGTGGAACAAGCTCCGGCGGGACCCTCATTCCCCGCTGCTCCATAAACATCCGGCGCACGGTTTCTTCATTGTCGTAGGTGAGCTGATGACACGGCTCGGAGCACTGCCACAGGCCGTAATCCCCCTGGGTATAGAACAACCGTTCTTTGTCAAATCCTGCGAGCTGGAACTGGTGATCCACATTCGTTGTCAGGACATAATAGTCCCTGTCTCTTACCAGCCTCAGCAGGCGATCATAGACCGGCTTCGGGGCGCGCCCATAGCGGTTCACCATGATATGCCGGCTCCACCAGGCCCAGTATTCTTCCCGTGTCCCGAAGGGATAAAAGCCTCCAGTGTACATATCCTGAATGCCGTATCTATCTCTAAAATCCCGGAAATATTTTTCAAACCGCTCCCCGGAATAGGTTAGCCCCGCCGAAGCGGAAAGCCCCGCACCCGCGCCGATTACGACGGCATCCGCCTCGCGAAGCGCCCGCCCCAGCCGGTCAGTCTGTTCCAAGCAGGCCGCGGTAGATTTCTGCATCGAGGCCTTTAAAAACATTGAAAATCACCTTTCTGACAGACGTATCCCGCCGGAGAAATTCCATGGCGGACTTTACCGCGATGGCGGCGGCCTCCCGGTTCGGGAAATGGAATTCCCCGGTGGAAATGCAGCAGAACGCTACACTTTCCAGCCGGTGCTCCGCCGCCAGCTCCAGACAGGATCGATAGCAGGACGCCAGCTCTTCCCTGTCCTCACGGCTGACACTCCCCCGGACGATGGAACCGACTGTGTGAAGGATATACCGGGCGGGGAGGTTATAGCCTCCGGTCATCTTAGCCCGGCCGGCGGGTTCCGGATGCCCCTGCGCCTGCATGATTTGATTACACTCATCCCGAAGCTGAAGACCGGCCGCCGAATGGATGGCATTGTCGATACAGCCGTGACAGGGGCAGAAGCAGCCCAACAGAGCGGAATTTCCCGCGTTCACGATGGCGTCTGCCCGCAGGCGGGTGATATCCCCCTGCCAGACAGCGATCTGCGGATGGGCGGCGGACGCGGGCAGCGCATCCCCATCAACAACACCCTTACTCTCCCTCTCGGCGGACAGCAGGGCATCCTGCATTTCCAGAAACTCCGGTCTCAGAGGCAGGGGCGGGCGGGCGGTCATCAGGCCGCGGAGCAATCGCCGCTGGGCGCTTTCTCCTCCAAGAAACCGCCCGGCCTGTTCACGGTATTCCGGCATTTCCTCCAGCAGCATGGCGGTGAGCCGCCGAATCTGCTCCATGCGTTCCATATGCAGTCCCCTCACTCCGTTTGTTTTTCCGGAACCACCCGGAGGATCTCCCTGGCTCGGGCAACAGCGTTTTTCCTGCGCCGATCCCTCTTAAAATCATCCGCCCGGGATTATCTGCTTCTATCATAGCAGACCTTTGGGCCGCTGTGAAGTACGCACAATTTCGTGACATAGGAACCCGCAGGTAACGATTGGCTGTTTCCAGACCGTTTCCTGTACAGATCACATGTAGAAAAGGCGGCACAAAATGCGCCGCCTTTTCTACGGATGATAAAGTATGAAGAGAGAAGATTGACTGAGCGGGGGATGCTTCCCAGCTCAATTTCATCATACAGAAAAATTATGTTTATTCGATGATGAAATCGTTAATTTTTTGGGTGGGGAAGCGCGGATATTTTCATAAGGACTTCCTCGATCAAAGCTGTCTCACCGGGGGCGGGATCGTATTCGCCGTAGCGGACGCGCTCATAGCCCGCGCAGATGCGCTCATAGATTTTCCCCGTCTCCTCCGGCATCAGCGGACCGGCCGCCTGTGCAATCTCCGCCACAGTGTCCGCCGGCGCGGCCTTTCCGCGCATGCGCAGCCATTCGAGTGTGAGGCGGTAGCCGAAACGGAGCTTTTCCGCTCCCTCCGGCATCTGCTTAAAACGCCGCAGTCCCGCACGCCACCGCCGCATCCCCGACACGGGGGAACGGCCCAGGCCGCGCGAAATTGTCTGTACCGTGTCACGGTAGTAGGGGGACACCTGAACGGTCTCCCTTTCCGGCGGGGACAAACCGAACAGCCTTTCCGCCAGCCAGCGCATCAGCCCGGCCGCCCGCGCCAGAAGCCTGCGCAGGCTGTCCCTTATCTGCCTGCGGAAGAAGATGAGCAAAAACACCGTCGCTGCGAATCCTGCGTATTTCAGCATCTGATCGATCCACTCCGTGTTCCCCCCTCCCGCGGGACCGAACGGCGCTGTCTCCTCCGGTACAAGCGCTTCTCCCACGCTCGCAAAACGAATGAGTGAAATCAGCCAGAGCAGGAAGCGCACTGTCCCTGCTATCACCGCGCGTATTCCCCGCAGCAACGCCCGGATACCGTTCATCACCGGTCCCCGGAGCAGGAAGCACAGGAGCAGCGCCCCGAACGCGCCGCACGTCAGCAGCAGGTTGTTGATCCGTATGGACGGCGGCAGATCACCGCTCCTGTACCGGCGGCGCTCCAGCATACTGTCGATATTCGCCTGATTGCAGACGATGCTGTAGCATCCCGTCTCGATGAGGAATGCTGCCGTCAGGTGGGAAAGATCATACCCTTCACTCCATCCGGCATTAAACATCACCCACAGCACGGCCGCAGCAATCACCAGCTCGATCTGGAACGCCAGAAAAATTCCCCTGTGCAGGATATCCGCATACCCGCGCTGGCTTATCTGTCCGCCCAGCAGGAATCCGGCACAGGCCAGAACCCCCGCCGGTATAGCGGGCAGCGGCAGATCCGCCGCATGGATCGCCCACGCCGTGCCCAGACCCATGGCCGCCATCCCCGCCAGATACAGGGCACGCCCCGCCAGCTTTCGCCCGCCTAGGACACGGAAAAGTCCGTCGCCCGCCAGCGCGGAAAGTGCGATGAAGAACATCCCCGCCAGCGCTGCCGCCGCCGGAAAGGTTCCGTTCAGCGCGGCGCAAAGGAGGTTGAGCAGCGGCAGGGCCATCAGAAGGATCCCCATAATGGACGGTATACGCAGCCAAGCAGTCCCTGCGATGCGTTTCATTCCTCCACCTCCTGTGCCCACTTGCCGTGTATCTCCGTGACGGAACAGCCCGCACCGGCCGGGAAATCGGCCACGTACCCCAGCAGCAGAACACGCACCCGGCTCCCCTGCGCCAGCTTCTCCCGCACGAAGAGGGGAACGGCATCGGAGAGGAAGCATGTCACCAGCACGATTTCTCCCGCATCGATCTCCAATCCGCTCAGATAGACGCCGAGATCCTCCGTGCTCTCCAGACGCAGCGCCGCCAGCGTGCGCAGCAGTGTATGCGCCACCCGGCCGCCCCAGTTTTCCTGCGTGGCGAGGGTCTCGCGTGCTCCCGCCCCGGCGCAGCCGCCATTGCAGAGGAATCGCAGCGGTATCCCCTCCCTCGCGGCCTCGCCGAAGAGCGCCGCGCAGACGCGGATAGCGTCCTCCATCCGGCATGTCTCCAGGACGGGGCCGTTTTCAAACGGACGCGACTGCAGATTGAGCACGACCGCCAGCGAGCGCCGGGCGCTGTATTCGTTTTCAAACGCCATGAGTTTCCCCGTGCGCGCGGTGGCCTTCCAGCTGATGCGGTTCATCGGATCCCGATCACTGTATTCTCGCACGCCCGTGCGCAGAAACGGATCCTCTAAGATATGCCGGCGCACCGTGTCCTCCCCGGAGAGGTAACGCGCCACGGGGGGTGCGGGGGGCGGCATCAGCGGGCGGGGCAGGACTGTTACCGAGGCGTGGATCTCCACCGGGCGCGAAAGTGTCACATTGCCGAACAGATCGGCCGACACCAGTATCACGCGCTCGACCCCGAAGATGCCGCGCTTCAGACAGCGCACCTTCCACCGCCGCTCAACGCGCCTGTATCCGCGCACCCAGAAAAAGCTGGGGACAAAGCGGACTTTATCCGCCACGACCGACTGTGAACCGGCGAAATCCAGCCAGCGCGAGGCCGTGATCTCCGTTTTCAGCCACGGCGCCGGCAGCCAGCTCCGGTTTTCCACCACCTCGACCAGCTCGATTTCATCCCCCTCCACCGCTTCCTCCGCACTCAGCGTGCAGGAATAGGCGAGATTCTGGAACGCCACCCGGGAAAACAGAAAGTTCTCTACCGCTACCGCGGCGATAAGCACAACCAGAAGGGCGATGAGCTCCATCTCATTCGCCCTCTGTCGGGACAGGCAGCTCCACCAGAAGCTGGCGGATGATCTCCCC
>CATJVQ010000006.1 GCA_949743955.1 uncultured Oscillospiraceae bacterium
CTTTGGCCATTGGAATTGTTTCCTCCCTTAACGGAAAATTTTAAATCAAATCCGATCCTGCGGTTTACTGATATTGTATCAGGTATCCCACAAAAAAGCAAGCCGGAATCAGGCAAATCAGTTCTTTTTCGCCCGTTCGCTCATGATTCCTTCGGCAATAGACTTCGGCACCTCGGTGTAATGCGAGGGCTCCATCGTGTACTGGCCGCGCCCCTGTGTTCTGGAACGCAGATCAGTCGCGTAGCCAAACATCTGCGAAAGCGGCACGAAAGCATTGATCTGCTGTACGCCGTTACGCGCCTCCATGCCCTGAATCTGTCCGCGGCGCCCGTTGAGATCGCCCATGACGTCACCCATATAGTCCTCCGGCACGATGACGTTCACCTTCATAATGGGCTCGAGAATGACCGGATCCGCCTTGCGCATCGCCTCTTTAAAGGCCATGGAACCGGCGATCTTAAAGGCCATTTCCGAAGAGTCAACCTCATGATAGGAGCCGTCGTACAGCTCAATGCGTACATCGACCACCGGATATCCCGCAAGGACGCCGGACTGCATCGCGCCCTGGATACCGGCATCAACCGCCGGAATATACTCCTTCGGGATAGCGCCGCCGACAATCTTGTTTTCGAACAGATACCCCTTACCGGACTCGTTGGGGAACAGGCGGATTTTGCAGTGGCCGTACTGGCCGCGGCCGCCCGACTGGCGGGCATACTTCATATCGACGTCCGCGTTCTTGCGCACCGTCTCCTTATAGGCGACCTGGGGCTTGCCCACGTTCGCCTCCACGCGGAACTCGCGCAGCAGGCGGTCGACGATAATCTCCAGATGGAGTTCGCCCATGCCGGCGATGATGGTCTGGCCGGTCTCCGCGTCCGTATACGCCTTGAAGGTCGGATCCTCCTCTGCGAGCTTCGCAAGGCCGATGCCCATCTTCTCCTGGCCGGCCTTCGTCTTCGGCTCAATGGCCACGCGGATAACCGGATCCGGGAATTCCATGGACTCGAGGATGATCGGATGCTTCGGGTCGCACAGGGTGTCGCCCGTCGTCACCTGCTTGATGCCGACCGCCGCCGCTATATCGCCCGCGTAGCAGGTTTCGATATCCTTGCGGTGGTTCGCGTGCATCTGCAGAATGCGGCCGATTCTCTCGTTATTGCCCTTGGTGGCGTTGAGGATGGTGGAGCCTGCGTCGACCGTGCCGGAATAGGTGCGGAAGAAGCAGAGCTTGCCCACATAAGGGTCCGTCGCGATCTTGAACGCAAGTGCGGCGAACGGTTCGTTATCGTCCGTCGGGCGGGTCTCCGTCTCACCGGTATCCGGATTGGTGCCGGTGATGTGGTCGATATCCGTCGGAGCGGGCATATAGTCGACAATAGCGTCGAGTAGCTTCTGCACGCCCTTGTTCTTATAGGAGGTGCCGCAGGTCACGGGCACCATGTGGTTGGAAATCGTCCCCTTACGGATAGCCGCCTTGATTTTCTCGATAGGAATCTCTTTACCTTCGAGATAAAGCTCCATGATCTCATCGTCGAGCTCGGAGACAGCTTCCATCAGCGCCTGATGGTACTCCTCCGCCTTCTCCTGCATCTCCTCGGGAATCTCCTCCACACGGATGTCCTTTCCGAGATCGTCGTAGTAAATATACGCCTTCATCTCGAGCAGGTCAATGATTCCCTTGAAGAACTGCTCCTCGCCGATGGGGAGCTGAATGGGCACGGCGTTGCACTTGAGGCGGTCGTGCACCATCTGCATAACATTGTAAAAATCAGCGCCGAGGATGTCCATCTTGTTGACATAGATCATCCGCGGGACACGGTACTTGTCCGCCTGACGCCAGACGGTTTCGGACTGCGGCTCTACGCCGCCCTTGGCACACATAACGGTGACTGATCCGTCGAGCACGCGCAGCGAACGCTCGACCTCGACAGTAAAGTCAACGTGTCCCGGCGTATCAATGATATTGATCCGATGGTCCTTCCAGTAGCACGTCGTCGCAGCGGAGGTGATAGTGATGCCCCTCTCCTGCTCCTGCGCCATCCAGTCCATCGTCGCAGTACCCTCATGGGTCTCGCCAATCTTATGATTGATGCCCGTATAAAACAGGATACGCTCGGTTGTCGTGGTTTTTCCAGCGTCGATGTGAGCCATTATGCCTATATTACGGGTGAGTTCCAGCGATACGTCTCTTGGCATATTGACCTCCTGCTAAAATAGGATTCCACAGGGCCCCCTCCGGAACACGGCCCGGGGCGGCCCTTTGGAAACAAATCAGTATCTGTAATGGGCAAAAGCCTTGTTGGCCTCGGCCATCTTGTGCGTCTCTTCGCGCTTCTTCACTGCGCCGCCGATGTTGTTGGTCGCATCGACAATTTCGCCCGCCAGGCGCTCCCGCATGGTGCGCTCGCTGCGGCCTCTGGCATAGCTGGTCAGCCACCGGAGCCCCAGTGTCTGCCGGCGCTCGGGGCGGACCTCCATCGGCACCTGGTACGTCGCGCCGCCTACGCGGCGGGCCTTGACCTCCAGGAGCGGCATGATGTTTTCCAGCGCGGCTTCAAACGTCTCGAGAGGATCCTTACCCGTTTTCTCCTGCACGATTTCAAACGCGCCGTAAACGATCTTCTGCGCCACGCCCTTCTTTCCGTCGAGCATAACGCTGTTGATCAGTCTTGTGACCATTTTGGACTGATAAAGCGGATCCGGCAAAACGTCACGCTTTGCTACGTTGCCTCTTCTTGGCACTTCGCTTCCCTCCTTCATATTGAATGAATTCATCGGTACTCGGAAAGTGACAAAACTCCCGTTCGCGCCAATCCGAGGAAACCACGGATTGTGCGATGCCTTCCAATGCCCGGAGTTTTATTACTTCTTGGCACCAGCCTTGGGCCGCTTCGTCCCGTACTTGGAACGAGCCTGATTGCGGCCAT
Organism: uncultured Oscillospiraceae bacterium; assembly: GCA_949743955.1. Taxonomy (GTDB): domain Bacteria; phylum Bacillota; class Clostridia; order Oscillospirales; family Ruminococcaceae; genus Harryflintia. The sequence goes on from CATJVQ010000006.1 coordinate 2,931, forward strand.
TGACGCCCTGGGTATCGAGCGTACCGCGGATAATGTGGTAACGCACGCCAGGCAGGTCCTTGACACGTCCGCCGCGGATAAGCACTACGCTGTGCTCCTGCAGATTGTGGCCGATGCCAGGGATGTAGGCTGTCACCTCGAAGCCATTGGAAAGCCTGACTCTGGCTACTTTTCTCAAAGCGGAGTTCGGCTTCTTCGGGGTCTGTGTACGGATGGCCGTGCACACGCCGCGCTTCTGGGGGGAATTCTGATCAATCGCGCTGCGCTTCTGGGAGTTCCATCCCTTTAAGAGCGCAGGAGCGGTCGACTTTTTGACAAGATCCTCCCTGCCCTTGCGAACAAGCTGGTTAAAGGTCGGCATATCGCACCTCCTTATTTAAATTTTTTCTTTATTTTCACCGGAAAAACCCCCGGGGAAAACCAATTTTGGCAATTTTCTGCATGGGACTTCATACAAATGATTATTTTATCACAATGTTCCGCTTTTTGTCAAGAGCTCTTTAACCGATTGTCACATTCTCAGGCACTGCCGCGGCCATGGACTCCGCCATCTCCGGAACGGCCTCCGCCGGTACAGGGCTCTCCTTCACGGGCGAAAGGGACGCATCCGCGTACTCGAGATCCACATCCTCGATGATGCCCGTCCCCGCCGGCACGAGCTTGCCGATGATGACGTTTTCCTTCAGGCCGAGCAGCGGGTCGGTGCGGCCCTTGATGGCCACCTCGGTGAGGACGCGCGTCGTCTCCTGGAAGGAAGCGGCGGACATGAACGAATCTGTCGCAATCGACGCCTTCGTGATGCCGAGCAGCTCCGGGATATAAGTGATGCACGCGAGATCCTCTTCCCCGGCCTCCATGCGCTCACGGATACGGCGGTTTTCACGCTTAATCTCGGCCTTATCATACGTTGTGCCCGAAATAAGATCCGTAGCCCCCGGATTGTCCACCCGCACCTTGCGCATCATCTGGCGCACGATAACCTCAATATGCTTATCGTTGATATCCACGCCCTGTGTCCGGTAGACGCGCTGCACCTCGTTGATGAGGTATTCCTGCACGGCGATTTCGCCGGAGACCTGCAGAAGCTCCTTCGGGTCGACCGGTCCTTCCGTGATGAGATCGCCCTTCTGAATGATGTCCCCCGCGGCGACGATCACCTTCGCGTCGAACGGGACGAGCTTCTCAAACCGCTCGCCGGACTCGGGATCCGTCACCACGACGTTGCGTGCGCCCTTCGCGTCCGTCTCAAACGACACCGTTCCGCTCAGGTGCGATACGATCGCCACGCTCTTCGGCTTTCTCGCCTCGAACAGCTCCTCAACGCGCGGCAGACCCTGTGTAATATCACTCGCCGAGGCGACACCGCCCGTGTGGAATGTACGCATGGTGAGCTGTGTGCCCGGCTCGCCGATGGACTGCGCCGCGATGATGCCCACCGCGTCACCGATCGAAACTACCTTGCCGCTCGCAAGGTTGGCGCCGTAGCACTTTGCGCACGCGCCGTTCTTCGCCTCGCAGTGGAAAATGGTGCGGATTTTTACCCGGTCAATCCCCGCGGCCACGATGGCGGCCGCGTCCTTCTCGTCCATCATTTTATCGCGCGTGACGATGACCTCTCCCGTCTTCGGATCGCACACATCGTCCGCCACGAAGCGTCCGATCAGGCGCTCCTCCAGGCTCTCGATCTCACGCCCGGAATCCAGGATCCGCTCGACCTCAATACCGTCGTGCGTGCCGCAGTCCATCTGGCGGATAATAACATCCTGCGAAACATCGACCAAGCGGCGGGTGAGGTAGCCCGAGTCCGCCGTGCGCAGCGCTGTGTCCGCCAAGCCCTTGCGGGCGCCTCGGGAGGAGTTGAAGTATTCGAGGATATTGAGCCCCTCGCGGTAGTTCGAGCGGATCGGAATCTCGATCGCGCGCCCGGACGTGTTCGCGATCAGTCCGCGCATGCCGGCGAGCTGGCGGATCTGCTCCATACTGCCGCGCGCGCCGGAATCCGCCATCATGAAGATCGGATTGTCCTCCGTGAAGCACTTCTGGAGCGCTTTCTTGACATCGTCCGTCGTCTTGTTCCAGGTGTTGATGATGCGCTCATAGCGCACATCGTCGGAGATAAGGCCGCGATCGAACTGGCGGCGGATCTGCGCCACCTGCTTCTCCGCCTGGGAGAGGAACTCGGCCTTCTCCGGCGGGATGACCGCGTCGCACACGGCGACCGTGATGCCGCTGCGGGTCGAATATTTGAAGCCCTGCGCCTTGATGCGGTCGAGCATATCGGCTGTCTTGGAGGTGCCGTGGACGCGGATGCAGCGGTCGATGATGCGCCCGAGCTCCTTCTTGCGGACAAGGAACGAAACCTCCAGATCGTATTTATGCGCCGGATCGGTGCGGTCGACAAAGCCCAGATCCTGCGGGATGGGGTCGTTGAAGATGAGGCGGCCCACCGTGGTGTCGAGCATGAAGGGGCGCATTTCCCCCTCCTCCTCACGCCAGATGCGCACCTTGATCGGCGCGTGCAGTGTCACCTCGCCCTCCTGATAGGCCATGAGCGCCTCGGCATAGTCGCGGAACGCGTGGCCTGCGCCCTTCTCGTCCTCACGCACCATTGTCAGATAGTAGGAGCCGAGGATCATGTCCTGTGTCGGCACGACGACGGGCTTGCCGTCCGAGGGCTTCAAGAGATTCCCCGCCGCGAGCATGAGGAAGCGGGCCTCCGCCTGTGCCTCGGCCGAAAGCGGGACGTGCACGGCCATCTGGTCGCCGTCGAAGTCGGCGTTGTAGGCGGTGCACACGAGCGGATGCAGCTTGAGCGCACGCCCTTCCACGAGCACCGGCTCGAACGCCTGGATGCCCAGGCGGTGCAGTGTCGGCGCGCGGTTGAGGAGCACGGGATGGTCCTTAATCACGACCTCCAGCGCATCCCAAACCTCCTTCGCGCTCGCACGCTCCACGAGCTTGCGGGCGTTCTTGATGTTGGTGGCCACCTTCTGATCCACAAGCCGCTTCATGACGAAGGGCTTAAACAATTCGAGCGCCATCTCCTTGGGCAGGCCGCACTGATACATCTTGAGCTCCGGCCCGACCACGATAACCGAACGCCCGGAGTAGTCCACGCGCTTGCCGAGAAGGTTCTGGCGGAAGCGCCCCTGCTTGCCCTTGAGCATGTCTGAGATGGATTTTAAGGGGCGGTTGTTCGGCCCCGTCACCGGGCGGCCGCGGCGGCCGTTGTCGATGAGAGCGTCGACCGCCTCCTGGAGCATGCGCTTCTCGTTGCGGACGATGATGTCCGGCGCGCCGAGCTCGAGGAGCTTCTTTAAACGGTTGTTGCGGTTGATGACGCGGCGATAGAGATCGTTAAGGTCGCTCGTGGCGAAGCGTCCGCCGTCGAGCTGGACCATCGGGCGGATATCCGGCGGGATGACGGGCACCACGTCAAGGATCATCCACTCGGGGCGGTTCCCGCTCTGGAGGAACGCGTCCACGACCTCCAGCCGCTTTAAGAGGCGCGCGCGCTTCTGGCCGGACGCGTTCTCAAGCTCCCCTTTGATTTCCTTCGAGAGCTCCTCGAGATCCAGCTCCTGCAAAAGCTCCTTGATGGCCTGCGCGCCCATGCCGGCGCGGAACTCGTCCTCATACGCCTCCTTCATGTCGCGGTATTCCTTCTAGGAGAGGAGCGTATATTTTTTCAGGTTCGTAATTCCCGGATCAATAACCACGTAGGACGCGAAATACAGCACCTTTTCGAGCAGCCGCGGGGACATATTAAGCAGCAGCCCCATCCGCGAGGACGTGCCCTTAAAGTACCAGATGTGCGACACGGGCGCGGCCAGCTCGATGTGGCCCATCCTCTCGCGGCGCACCTTCGAGCGCGTGACCTCGACGCCGCAGCGCTCGCAGATTTTGCCCTTGTAGCGCAGCCTCTTATACTTGCCGCAGTAGCATTCCCAGTCCTTCTGCGGCCCAAAGATGCGCTCACAGAACAGGCCGTCGCGTTCCGGCTTGAGGGTGCGGTAGTTAATCGTCTCCGGCTTTTTGACCTCGCCGTATGACCACTCGCGGATCTTCTCCGGCGAGGCAAGGCCGATTTTTATCGATTCAAATGCGTTAAACTCCAATCGAAAGCGCCCCCTTCTCCTGATCGCTTAGTTTTCATCCGAGGTGTCGGCATCGTCCAGACCGAAGTCCGTGAACTGGGCGAAGAGATCCTCTTCTTCCTCCTCTTCGTCCGGGGTCTCGATGCCGAAGGAATCCTCAAACTCCGCGTCGACGGCCACAAGCTCGCTCTTCGTTTCCTCGTCGTCTATCACAGGTGTCATGCCCATCATATCGTCGTCGTCCATGGACTGGCGCAGATCGATTTCCTCGCCCGCCTTGTCGAGCACCTTCACGTCGAGCGCCAGCGACTGCAGCTCCTTGACAAGCACCTTGAACGCCTCCGGGATGCCCGGCTTCGGCACGTTCTTGCCCTTGACGATAGCCTCGAATGTCTTGACGCGCCCGACCACATCGTCGGACTTAACGGTGAGGATCTCCTGTAACGTATACGCCGCGCCGTAGGCTTCGAGCGCCCAGACCTCCATCTCGCCGAAGCGCTGGCCGCCGAACTGCGCCTTGCCGCCGAGCGGCTGCTGCGTAACAAGCGAGTACGGGCCCGTGGAACGGGCGTGGATCTTATCGTCGACCAGATGGTGGAGCTTTAAGAAGTACATATATCCCACCGTGACCGGGCGGTCAAACGCCTCGCCGGTGCGTCCGTCGTAGAGAACGGTCTTGCCGTCGCGCGAGAGGCCC
>CATJVQ010000007.1 GCA_949743955.1 uncultured Oscillospiraceae bacterium
AGCGCCTTATGGCGTTTTATTTTAAAATGTGCATGATTCTGAGGAGTGTAAGGTTTCGTGTTAAAAAAATGGCTTGAGATCATCAACGATCACAGAATCAGTCTGCGTGAGCGGATGTTTCGTATCGTAACAGTTATCTGCATGATCGCTGTGCTGTTTACCATGCCCATGGGCAGAAGCATCTGGAACACTGTGCTTATGGTGATAGCCTTGATTGCAATGGCGTTGATTGTAAAATTCAGCATCCGCAAGGGGCGTATCCAGACGGGCGCCACCGCCATCGTGCTGCTGCTGCTTTTGATGTTTCCCGTCACCTTTTTTTCCGCAGGCGGATTTTACAGCGGCGTGCCGGAGTGGTTTGTCCTTTGCTTCATCTATGTTTGCATCACCTTGCAGGGAAAGCGGATGTTCGTGTTTTTTGGTCTGTGCACGGCAGAAACGTTGCTCTGCTATAGTATCGCCTATTATTTCCCGGATCTGGCCGTGAAAAATTCGATTAACAACTCCTTTTTTGATTCCGCATTCTCCATGATCATGGTGGGGCTGCTCACCAGTGTGCTGCTCATGTTCCAGAACAAGATGTATGAGGAGGAAAAGGCGCTCACCCAGCAGCAAAAGAAGGAGATCGAGGAGCTGAACCGGGCGGAGAATAATTTCTTTTCCAGCATGAGCCATGAGATCCGCACGCCTATCAACACGATCATCGGCCTTAACGAGATTATTCTGCGAGGGGATAACTCGCAGGAGGTAGCGGAAAACGCGAGGAGTATTCAGGAGGCCAGCAAGCTGTTGCTGTCGCTGATTAACGATATTCTGGATGTCTCCAAGATCAAATCCGGGAAGATGGAAATTATAAACACCTCCTATGAAACAGGCGCACTTTTTTCAGAGATTGTCAATATGATATGGATTAAGGCGAAGGAAAAGGGGCTGGAATTCAAGCTTCATGTGGATCCGTCCATCCCGAGCATGCTTTGCGGGGATGAGGTGCGCATTAAGCACATCCTCATCAACCTGCTGAATAATGCGATTAAATACACCTCTGACGGTTCGGTCACCCTCTCTGTGCGGTGTGAGCACCAGTCGCTCAACCGGGTGCGTGTCTGGTATTCGGTGGAGGATACTGGGCAAGGGGTAAGGAAGGAGAGCATCCCCTATATTTTCAACGCGTTCCGGCGGGTAGATGAGGGGGGGAACCGCTATATCGAAGGGAGCGGGCTGGGGGTTGGCATTGTCCACCAGTTGGTGGAACTGATGGGCGGCGAAATCAGTGTCAACAGTGTCTACACCAAGGGATCGGTATTTAACGTCATGCTTGAACAGGATATTGTGGACGCTAAGGAACTGGGGACATTTACGCTGACTTCCCGGGTACAGGCACGTAAGGGGGAAGCATACCAGCAGAGCTTTGAGGCGCCGGATGCGCATATCCTTGTAGTGGATGATAACTCCATGAATTTAATGGTGGTGCGCAAGCTGCTTGCTGCGACAAAGATACAGATCGACACCGCTTCAAGCGCAGACGAATGCCTGAAGCTGACGCAGGATCATCACTATGACTGTATCCTCATGGATCACCTGATGCCGGGGATGGATGGAATCGAGTGCCTGCATACTCTGCGCATACAGCCGGGCGGGCTTTGCCAGGATGTCCCCGTGGTTGCCCTGACAGCCAATGCGGGCAGTGATAACCAGCTCCTTTACCGCAAAGAGGGATTCAGCGGCTATTTGGCAAAGCCGGTCAGCGGTGCACTGCTGGAGGCGGCTATGCTGAGCATCCTTCCAAAGAACCTGGTACGGTTGAATGAGAGCGCTAGGCAGGCGGACATTGAAAAGGATATCCTGATTTTCGAGCATGCACAGAGGCGTTCCGTTCTGATTACGACGGACAGCGTATGCGATCTCCCGGAATCTCTCCGAAAGGAGCTGGACATCTCTGTCTGCCCTTACTATATTCAGACCGACGAGGGGCGCTTCCTGGATGAGCTGGAATTGAAGTCGTCTGAACTGACATTCCATCTTTCTGCAGGCCGGAAGGGAGTCTCTCATCCGCCCGATGTGGAGGACTATGAACGCTTTTTTGCGGAGAATCTGACAAAAGCGCAGAATGTGATTCACATTACCATGGCCAAGCACATCAGCAACGGCTATCACAACGCTCTGGAGGCGGCGAAATCCTTTGAAAATGTCACGGTGATCGACTCCGGGCATCTCTCGAGCGGTATGGGGCTGTCGGTACTCTGTGCGGCCTACATGGCGGAACACCATGAGGCAAAGGAGGAGATCGTGGAGGCGATAGGGCGGATAAAGCACTTCATCCGTTCCACCTTTATCTTGAACGACCCTCGCATGATGTGCCAGGCCGGCCGCCTGCCCAAGCAGATACAGGTGCTCTGCGATGCGTTTTTGCTGCATCCGATCCTAATGTCGAAAAAGAGCCGAATGGTGGTCAGCCGCGTGGAGATCGGCGGTTTTCCACATGCGGCAAAAAAATACATTAGGAAAGCGCTCCAGAACAACGGGAATATTGACCGGCGCATCCTGTTCATCACTTATGCTGGATTAGATAAGGAAAAACTTCAGTATATTCAAAATCTGGTGCAGCAGTACTGCCCGTTTGAGCACGTTTATCTGCAGAAAGCTTCCGCTGCCATTGTGAGCAACTGCGGCCCCGGTACATTCGGCCTGCTGTTTATGAAGAGGGATGACTCCTCGATCCCCTTTTTCCAGATATCCGATTGGAAGGGAACGGCATAAAACTGGGGTCTTCCGGCAGGAATCGTGTGGAAAAACCCGCCCGACTCTCCTGGTTAGGACAGGTTTTTGGCAGGCGGAAGCATCTGCCGGGTGGATGATTTTTTCATATGGCCAAATAGGCGATCCTGCGCAGACTGAAAGAGCATCAGTATGATGGTGTTCTCTGTGTGGAAGTGGATTATCCCAAGATCTGCAATGATGAGACGGTGGAATACTCTCGTAACTATTGTCGCGACATACTCGGTATCTGAGGCTTCAGCTTTTTCCCTCTCAGACGCCCTGTTATAAACAGTGCCCGCCCCGGACAGGATACTTCCTGTCCGGGGCGGGTGTTTTTTATTTGGCCGCGATCATTCCTGATAGCCGAGCTTTTCGGAAATTTGTTGGGCAGTATCCAGAAGATAGGGAAGTTTTCCTAAAATATAGGCGTCAGTCATACGGATGGAGGGCCCGCTTACGCTGATTCCGGCCACGATTTTTCCGGTGTAGTCGCGGATGGGGGCAGCGATGCAGCGGACGCCCACCTCGCATTCCTCATTGTCAAAAGCATAGCCATGGGCGCGTATTTTCTCCAGTTCAGCACACAGCTGCTCTTTGGTCACCAGCGTGTTGTCCGTGAACTTCTGCAGCCCCTGACATGCTATCAGATGGCTGATCTGATGATCCGGATAGTTCAGCAGCATTAACTTCCCCACACCGGTGCAGTGCATGGGGGCGATATTGCCAATTCGTTTGCGGATGGTCAATTCCTGATTCGGGCTGTTTACCACTTCAATATACACCATCTGCATATTGCGCTCAATGGAGAGATTGGCTGACTCATCGAAAATATGTGAAATACTTCTCAAATAGGGGGAACAGATGCGCCGGATGCCAATGCGGGCGGTGATGTTGCTGGCAAGATTGCAGATTTTATAGGTCATAAAATAACGGCCATTTTCCTCCTGAACGACATAGCCTTCATTTTGCAGACTTGTTAAAAAACGGAGAACGGTACTGGTGACAATGGCTTCCGCTGTTTTCATTTTTATTAAACATCTCCCGTCCGTTTTAATTTTGATTATTGAAATTATTTTTAAATATCTAATATTAAGATATCATATTTATTCCAGAACAGATAATGGAGATAGAGGGGATTACAGCAGCGTTTGGGATTCCGGGAGCAGGAATCAACGGGCTGTATCAGTACATGGCAGAGACGAACATAATCCACCACTATACCCACCGCCATGAGGAAGCCTGTGTCCATGCTGCCGGCGGCTATTACCGTGCCAGCGGAAGAATGGCGGCGGCGCTCTGTACCTCCGGTCCCGGCGCGACCAATTTTGTCACCGGACTGTACACCGCTCATATTGACTCCATCCCGCTTCTTGCCATTACCGGACAGGCAGTGACGGCACAGCTGGGGAAGGACGCATTTCAGTGCGTTGACATTGCGGCCATTGCCGCGCCGGTGACGAAAAAAACCTGGTGCGTGACAAACAAGGAAGATGTCGTTAAATCCTTTCATGAGGCGTTTCGTATAGCTCGCGAGGGGAAACCCGGGCCGGTGCTCATCGATCTGCCGCTCGATATCCAGAATTCCACGATTGATTTTGATCCGGAATCCTATGTCCCCGCTGCCATCACAAAGCCTGCCCCTAGGGCCGAGGATGTACATAAAGCCCTCGAAATGATGAAAGAGGCGAAAAATCCCGTGATGATCATGGGGGGCGGCGTTGTCGAGGCGGATGCGTGCGAGATATGTGTGAAACTGGCGGAAGTACTCAGGACACCGGTGATCACGACTTACATGGCCAAGGGCGGGATTCCTGTCTCTCACCCGCTGAACGCCGGCCATGCCGGGATTCAGGTCGGGCAGCCGCTTGGTAACCGGGTATTGCTTGATGCGGATCTGGTTTTGGGTATCGGCTGCCGTTTTACCGACCGCCACACAGGTTCGATTAAGGAGTATCGCGGGGAACGCAGGTTCATTCATGTCAACATCGAGCCGAAAGAACTCAATAAGATTTTCCCGGCCGAACTCCCGATCATGTCCGATGCGAAGCTGTTTATCGACGAACTTCTCTCCGAGGCGGAAAGCGAAACGCTCCCCCGGCGGGAGGGGCTTGAGGAACATTTGGCCAAGCTGCGCATGGAACTGAAACGCAAGGTGGATCAGACCTGCATTCCCATCCATCCCCACCGCGTATTCGGTGATTTGAATCGGGCCTTCGACGCGGACACCATGTTCACAACGGGCTGCGGGATTACCCAAATCTGGTCCGGGCAGCTGCAGGAGGTTGACAAGCCCAGGCATTATCTGCCTTCCGGCGGGGCAGGTTGTTTGGGATACGACATCCCGGGCGCCTTTGGGGCAATGGTAGCGAATCCGGATAAGCGTGCCGTCTGCGTCATGGGGGATTTTGGTTTCACCTTCCATGTGCAGGAGCTGGCGGTGTGCGCCAAGTATCACCGTCCGGTCATTGTGGTTATTGTCAACAATGCGTATCTCGGCTTGATCCGGCAGAATCAGAAGTATGTGTACGGGTATGAATATGCGGTGGAAATGGCAGAGAACCATGGGTTCATCGACTATATCAAGGTGGCACAGGGACTGGGCTGTGACGGGGAGCGGGTCTTCCGGCCCGAGGACATTGTCCCTGCCATGCGGCGGGCACAGAAATCGTTGAAGCCCTATGTGATCGACGTGATCGTTGACGAGGGCGCCGACTGCTCGATGGGCAATTCCATCGACAAGGTGATTGAACACTAAATATTTTTATGTCTGCTGCGAGGGCTTCGCGGGCTGGGATATCCGGCGGGCTTTCGTGCAAATAAAATCAAGGAAAGAGGGAAAATATGAAAAAAGTAATGGCTTTTTTGCTCGCACTCTCGACAGCACTTTCTTTGGGGGCCTGCGGCGGCGGGGGCGGCAATACCCAAAGCACACCTGCTGATTCCGGCAGTACCGCCAGTGTGGAGAGCAGCCAGGACAGCGCAGGCGGAGAGAATGCGGAAGGCGGAGAGAAGACCCTGCGCATGTATGCCTGGACAAACGAAAAGGTAATGCCGCCCTTTGTTGAGGCATTCAACGAGAAATACAAGGGTCAGTACAAGGTGGAATACTGCTACATTCCCGGCGCCGACACGCTGACCATCAACACAGCGTTGGCTTCCGGGGAAGCTATCGACGTCATGACCCAGGCAAGCGCCTTTGATATGGCGGACAGAGCTTATGCGGGCACCTATCTGGGACTGAAAAAGTTCTTCGATCAGGAAGGATGGACCTACGACGGCGTCTTTGGTTCCTCCATTGAATCCATTCAGAACCTGGATGGCGAGTATTACTCTCTGCCCTATGGGAAGAGCACGCAGCTCATCTGGTACAACAAGGCCATGTCTGATGCGGCTGGCGTTCCCTATCCCGAGCCCGGCTGGAGCTGGGATGACTTCCGCAGCACCTGCATCGCTATGACATCGGGTGAGGGCAGCGAAAAAGTTTATGGCGCCTCCATCGACTTTGACGCCGAGGGCGATCTGTACTGGTGCATGATGGCCTTTCAGGAGAAGGGGGCTTTCGCCTATTACAACGATGATTTTACAGCGACTGCCTTCACGGACGACATCTTTAAGCAGAGCCTGCGGTTCTTCTCGGATCTGATGCTGGTCGACAAGTGCATCGTGCCCATTGAGGAGATGAAGGCCTTCGGCTACACGAACGATACGCAGAATATCATCGGCCTGTATAACGGGAAATTCGCAATGTGCTTTGTACCGGATTACGGTTATCAGTACCTTGAAAAATCCTTTGGCGAGGTACCCGAGGGCGCTGACATCGGCGTTGTAGATATGCCCACGCTCAGCGGCGGAAAAAATGTCACCACCTGCTATACATCCACGGCCAGTATTCCGACTTTCTGCACCGATGAGCAGGGCGCTTGGGAGCTCATCAAATTCATGTGCATCGAGAACACGGAGTATTTCGCCGGCATCAAGTGCATGACGCCGGGCATCGAATTCGAGTCCCCGGAGAAGGCAAGAGAATTTTATACCTGGATGTTCGAGCATACGGATGAAAAGGTCGGCCTCGATCACGAGATGGCGCTGGATGTCCTGACCCACGAACGCCAGCTGGTTTCTGTCGACAACACGTACATGCCCGGTCAAGGCAAGCTGATTGAAGCGATGAAGGCCGAAATCGCCCTAGTGTTTAATGGAGAGAGCAGCGTGGACGATTGCCTGACAAAACTGAAAACGGTTTCGGACAACGCGATTGCGGACGCTCTGAAATCATGATGCGATGCGAAAAAGCGGACTGACCTCTCCTGTGCCAGTCCGCTGGCTTTTCTCAGTCGGAGGACCGGTTCTCCCGGTTCTCCGTCCGTGGAAAATCCGTCCAAGAAAAGGTGGTGCGTTTCTATTTTGAATTCAACAAAATTGAGGCGAGGCAAATCACTCGCGCGGCGAAGGGAAAATATCGCCGGCTGGCTGTTCATCGGCCTGAATTTCCTGGGGTATATTGCATTTAAACTGGCGCCCTTGGTTTTTGCGGGTGTTCTGAGCTTTACCAAATGGAATTTTACTTCCGGAATGAAGAATATCAAGTGGGTTGGACTCAAGAATTATATGGACATGTTCAAGGATGAGGCCTTCCTGACCTCCCTGATGAATACGATTGTTTACAGCCTGATCATGGTGCCGGTGGCAATTTTCCTAGCGCTCATTTTTGCCGTAATTCTGGATAAATATGTATACGGCAAGGGCGTTCTGCGTCTGGCATTTTATCTCCCGTACATTTCCTCCATGATAGCGGTTTCCCTGGTCTGGATGATTCTGTTCCTGCCCACCAACGGACCTGTCAATCAGATTCTCACTTCTCTGGGTGTGGAGAATCCGCCCCGGTGGTTCAATGGATCCTCCACCTCGCTGTTGTCCATGGCCATTGTGGGCGTTTGGCAGCGCCTGGGTTATAACATCATTATCGTGTTGGCAGGGCTTCAGGGAATCTCTGCTTCCCTGTACGAAGCCTCTGACATCGATGGGGCCAATGTGGTGCAGAAATTCTTATACATTACCATCCCCAGTCTCTCCAGCACCCTGTTCTTCCTGACCATGATTTCCTTCATCAATTCCTTTCAGGTTTTCACGCCGGTCAAAGTCATTACACAGGGGGGACCAGGATATTCTTCGTCGGTGCTTGTCTATTATATCTATCAAAAGGCGTTCCAGTATTCTGAACTCGGTTATGCCAGCGCGCTCTCTTGGGTGCTGTTTGCCCTCGTATTTGTATTTTCTTTCTCCAGAATGATTGTCGACTATATGGGATCCGTTAAACAGAGGAAAGGGGGAACAAAGTGATGAAAATGGGAACCAGAAAGGCCTTGGTAAAAGCCTTTGTCACCGTTTTGATGACTATGTTCTCTATCGTGATGATTGTCCCGTTCCTGTGGATGATCTCAGCCTCGTTCAAGCCGGAAAACCAGATTTTCACCTTCCCTATCCAGTGGATACCAGAGACTCCCACGCTTCAGAACTACAACATGGTTTTTAATTCCGACGTGCCTTTTATGACCTTCTTCTGGAACTCCATCAAGGTCTCTGTCCTCTCGGTAGCTGGAGAAGTGATCACGAGCGCCCTTGCTGCTTATGCGTTTTCAAAAATCAAGTTTACGGGGCGCAACCTTATCTTTCTCATCTATCTTTCCACTCTGGCATTCCCAATTCAGATGATGCTGATCCCCCGGTTTGTCATTTTCCGCCTGCTTGGCATTTACAACACACATATGGCTTTGATTCTTCCCAGCATGTTCACTGCGTTTGGCACCTTCCTGCTCAAACAGTTCTTCGATACCATCCCGGATGAGCTCTGCGAATCAGCCAAAATTGATGGGGCGGGTCATTTCTCCATTTTCCTGCGGATCATCTGCCCCCTGTGTATGGCGGCTTTCAGCGCTTTGATCATTTTTCAATTTGTGGGTTCTTGGAACGATTATGAGCAGCCGCTAGTTTTCATCCGTGAAAAGAGATTGGCGACCATTCCGCTGGGACTGGATTATTTCAAAACAGAAAATGCCACGAATTATGGGGCTCTGATGGCTGGATCCTGCTGCTCCCTGATTCCCATTTTTACGGTCTTTCTGATCTTTCAAAAGCAGTTTGTAGCGGGTATTGCCACAGCTGGCATGAAGGAATGATAATCAACCACGACGATATCAACCAAAGGAGTGAGCCGTTATGCGAAAAACAATCATGGAACCGGCACGCGAAATCGAGATCCTGATGGATGTTGACGTGGCGGTCGTCGGCGGAGGGCCGGCAGGTATTGCAGCCTCTGTCGGCGCGGCCAGAGAAGGCGCTAAGACCGTGGTGGTGGAGCAGTATGGCTGCCTCGGCGGCCTCATCTCCATTTCCTCAATGGAGCCTCCTCCCTGGTGGCGGGAAGAGCGCACAACAATGCCCGGGGGCGTGGTGGAGGATCTGGATCAGAAGATGATCGCCATGGGCGCTGTTTAGAAGAGCTTTTTCAAGCCGGCGACATCGTTGGCCTATGATACGGAAATGTTCAAATATGTGGCGGATGAATACATAAAAGAAAATGGCGTGATTCCTGTTCTGCACTGCCTAGGCGTGATGCCTCTGATGGAGGGGAACACCATTGTCGGGGTCGTGACAGAGAGTAAATCCGGGCGGCTGGCCATTCGCGCCAAACGCGTGATCGACTGCACGGGTGACGCGGATATCGCCTATCGGGCGGGTGTGGAGTGCGTTATGGCCGAGGAAAAGACAGGGGATCTGGAACCCGGATATCTGATGGGCGGCACGCTGGTATACGGTCTGACCGATGTGGATACCGCCGCCGTGGAGGAGGAAGCGGATTCGGATCCCTCTCAGCGCCACCCGGTGATGCACCGCAAGATGTACCATGGCATTGAGAAGGCGCGTGCCGCCGGAGAAATCATGCCGCCCTATACCAACAAATCGTTCATCTATAACCGTGTCACCAAAAACGAACTGCCTGCACTGAATCACTGCGTCTATCCTGTGGATGGTACCGACGTTCTCAGTCTGACAAAGGCCGAGATTGAATCGCGCAAGAGTATCATGGATATCATTCCGATTCTGCGCAAGTACGAAAAGGGCATGGAGAACGCCAAGCTGCGCAATTTCGCGATGAGCATCGGCGTGCGCGAGACACGGAGGATTATTGGCGAATACCGCATGGAGTTCAAGGACGTTTTCGATGAGAAGACCTTTCCCGATGCCATCGGTGTCTATCCTGTCTGCATGGATGGCCCGGAGGGAGTGCTGCCGGCCTTTACAGAGGCTTATTTCCAGGTCCCATATCGGATTACCGTGCCGGTGAAAATTGAAAATTTGCTGGTAGCTGGGCGCTGCTGCTCCTCGAAAAGAAGAGCTGTCACCATTACCCGCCAAGTCGATTTCGCCATGGTGACCGGATGTCAGCGCCAATGATAAAATGAAAGAAAACGCCGAGGAAAAAATGTAGTTTTGTGGCGGAGGAGGCGAAAAAAAGATAGACTCCCAAGAGGGCGGA
>CATJVQ010000008.1 GCA_949743955.1 uncultured Oscillospiraceae bacterium
ACTGTTTATCGGGGATCCGCCTTATGGTTCAGTGGCAGCCTCCGCAGCTCGCACAGTTGCCCGTGCAGGCGCTCTCGTCCACCTCGTCCGGATTCTCTCCGTTCACGCCGGCGCTCAAAATGGCGTTGATAAAGGCCATGAGCTGGTCCACTTCCGCCTTGGCTGTGTTGTAGGCGCGCATGTTTTCATTCTGCATCACCTCGTCGTAGATGGACTTTATCTCTTTGTCCAGCTCGGCGATGCGGTCCGTGTCCTTCTCCTCCTTGCCCAGGCGGTTGTTGAGCTCTATCCGGCGCAGGTTGAAGCGCCCGATAAGCTCCTGGAGCTTCTCGTCCTCATCGCTCTGCTGGCGGGCCATGTTGTACCGCACGACACGCTCGTCCTGCGCGAGCTCCTTGGCAAAGATACGGGCTTTTTCGATGGTTTTCATGTTATCCATTTTTATCCATTCCCTTCTGTATTTTTACTTCTGTTCTTCCGTTTCTCCGCACAGCGCCCAGTTGAGCGCCTTTGTGATGCGCACCGGGACAAACTGCCCGATAAGGGCTTCGCCGGCGGGGAACTGGGTGATGATGCCGGACTCCGTGCGCCCGGTCAAAAGCCCCTCCTCCCGGCCCGGCCCCTCGGCAAGGACAGTCAGTACCCGCCCCACCTGCTCCTCGTGGATGGAGCGGCCGATACCTTCCTGGATGTCGAGGAGGCGCTGGAATCGGCGGGCCTTTTCGGCCGGTGTTACCGGATCGGGCAAGTCCGCCGCCTTCGTGCCGGACCGGCGCGAGTAGAGGAACGTGAAGAGCGAGGTATACCGCACACGCCGGACGAGCTCGAGCGTCTCCTCGAAGTCCTCCTCTGTCTCGCCGGGGAAGCCGACGATGATGTCGCTGGTGAAGTGGACCCCCGGGATGCGTTCCCGGGCCAGGTCGATGAGGCGCAGGTACTCCTGCGGCGTATACTGCCGGTTCATCTCTCTGAGGATGCGCCCGCTCCCGCTCTGGACGGGCAGGTGGATGTGCGAGCATATCTTATCCGACGAGGCGACCGCGTCAATAAGGGCCTCGGAGCAGTCCTTCGGGTGGCTTGTCATGAAACGGACGCGGAAGTCCCCCTCTATCTCGCTGAGACGGCGCAGCAGTGTTGGAAAATCGGCGCCAAGGCCCTTGCCATAGGAGTTGACATTCTGGCCGAGCAGGGTGATTTCCCTGTACCCCTCCCGGATGAGCGCCTGCGCCTGGGAGAGCACCTCGTCCATCGGGCGGGAGCGTTCGCGCCCGCGCACGTAGGGGACGATGCAGTAGGAGCAGAAATTGTCGCACCCCTGCATGATGGGAAGCCATGCCTTGACACGCCCGTCCCGGTGGACGGGTACGCCCTCGGGGATCTCCCCGCTCGGGGGCGACGTATCGATCACCCGCTCGCCTGCGAGCACCCGCAGCAGCAGCCCGGGCAGGCGGTGCGGCGCGTTCGCGCCGAAGAGGAGGCGCACATGCCCGTAGCTCTCCCGAACCTTCGCGGCAATTTCCGGACGCTGAGCCATACAGCCGCAGACAGCCATGATCCGTGCGGGGTTCTTTTCATACAGGCTCTTGAGCGCGCCGAGATTCCCGAGCACACGGTTCTCCGCGCTTTCCCGCACGGCACAGGTATTGAAGAGGATGAAATCCGCTCTATGGGGATCGTCCGTCTGCGCATATCCCATCGCGAGCAGCATGCCCATGAGGCGTTCGCTATCGCTAACGTTCTGCTGACAGCCGTAGGTCTTCACGTACGCGAGCGGCTGCCGGCCATAGCGGCTCCCCAGTGTCCGGCGCACATCCTCCATATCCCGCCGCATCTCCTGTGGGGAATACTCCTCCATCCGACCGCCTCCTTTCTTTTGAAACGTATCTTTTATTATACCACAAAAGCGAAGCGGTTGTGGTATAATTGGCCATGCCCGTAGGGCGGCCAAATCAATCAAGTATAATAACCGCCTTGCGGTTATTATACCCTACAAAGGTTTTGACGTCAAATATGCGGTAAAAAAGGCTGGTTAACACACTCCCAGAACAATTTCTGCAAGAAGTTTTTTCTTCGAGTCGTACCAGTTGTGAAAGGTCAGCTCAAAGGACGACACTTCCATTTCTCCGAAATAATTTTTGTCCGCGATCCGCTCGACAAACCGCTCAGGACGTGTCAGCCGGACAGGGATACGGACAACCGAAATATGCGCGGAATACGTTTCGTATCTCTCTTCGAGCGAAAGGCCATTTTCTCTTAACCTCTGTCTAAAATGCCTGCGGAACGTTTCCAGCGCCTCTTCATAGTATCCCTTAACCATGACCACATTATCATTCATGGTCAGGCCGTCGAATCGAATCCGGAACGGGCCGATTTCCTCCGCGCATTTCTTTGCGCACGCCGCATAGCCGGCGATATTCTCCGGAATCGGGCGGTTCGGTATTCCCCGCAGGATATCCATCACCGTGATGTGAAAATCCTTCTCCGGATAATAATACAGATCCGGCTCGACAGCCTTTAATTCCTCCAGATATTCCGCAATGCGCCCGCTGACGTGCGGCTTTATCCGGATAAGAAGCGACAGCGACATCCGGGTGTCCGTATCGGGGAAGGCCAGATACTCGTCCCCCTTGCCGCCGCGGAGTATCTTCTCCCGGCTTCTCTCAAACAGTCCGCGGTAAAGTTCATCCAGTCTCTGTATTTCGAAAAGTTCCACGATAAAGCCCCCTGACTTTTTTCCTGCATGTCCGATTGACAAGTCCCGATATGAAAAATAGATACAGGCACTGCGAAAACGGCAGGCGGTTGGCCACACCCACTCGAAGGGGAGTGGATAGTATGCCTATCACGATTACGTTACCTATCTTCGGATTCACTGTGACGATTTAGATAATAGGAAGAAACCGCCGCGAGCAGCCAGATGTTCCAGATCCCCGGCGCCTTAAGGTTAAAATTTGAAAAGATAAGACAGAGTATACTGACAGACACTTCCCCCTGTCCGTTCCAAGACGAGTAAAATTTTATTCTCGCCGTACACATACTGATCATAGCCGGACGATTTGTTCTTCGTCCAGAAGAAATTGGGGACAAAGAGCATCATCAGCATGATGAGACCCGTGTAAGAAAAGCCGAAGTGCATGGACACTCCCCTTCCGCTGTTGGTGGAAAAGGACGCCGTACTCTCGTACGGCGTCCTTCTTTTATTCCTCTTCCCAGCCCTTCGCGCGGGAGACCGCCCTGCGCCACTGCGCGCACAGCTTCTCCCCCTGCTGCGGCTCCATGGACGGCGTATAAATCTTATCGAGCGTCCAGCGCTCACGCACCTCGTCCAGATCCTTCCAGAATCCGACAGCCAGTCCCGCCAGGTACGCCGCGCCCAGCGCCGTTGTCTCACGGATCATCGGCCGGCGCACGGGGATGCCGAGGATGTCCGCCTGGAACTGCATGAGCAGATCGTTGGCGCTTGCCCCTCCGTCCACACGCAGCTCGCTTAAGTGAATGCCCGTGTCCGCCACGATGGCGTCGAGCACATCCTTGGACTGGTACGCGATGCTCTCAAGCGCCGCACGGATCAGGTGATTGCGGTTCGCGCCGCGTGTCATGCCGAAAATGGCGCCGCGCGCGTACATATCCCAATGCGGCGCGCCCAGACCCGTAAACGCAGGCACGATGTACACACCGCCGTTATCCTCCACCTTGGACGCGAAATACTCCGAATCGTGCGAATCGCTGATGAGGCCCAATTCGTCCCGGATCCACTGGATGACCGCGCCGCCGACAAAGACGCTCCCCTCCAGCGCGTACTGTACCTTCCCGCCGGCCGTGGCCGCGATGGATGTAATCAGGCCGTTGCGGCTACGGCAGGGCTCCTCGCCCGTGTTCAGTAAGAGGAAGCAGCCCGTGCCGTATGTATTCTTCGCGTCCCCGCGCTCAAAGCAGGTCTGGCCGAACAGAGCCGCCTGCTGATCCCCCGCGATGCCGCAGATGGGGATCTCCTCCCCCTGCATGTTGAACGTACCGTACACCTCGCTTGAGGAGCGCACGTCGGGCAGCATCGAGTGTGGGATGCCCAACTCGTCGAGCATGCGGTCGTCCCAGCAGAGGTTGTGGATATCGTAAAGCATCGTGCGCGAGGCGTTGGTGTAGTCGGTCACATGCACCCTGCCCTCCGTCAGCTTCCAGATGAGCCAAGTATCCACCGTGCCGAAGAGGAGATCCCCCGCCTCGGCCCGCTCACGCGCCCCGGGGACATTGTCGAGGATCCATTTGATCTTCGTCCCGGAAAAGTACGCGTCGATGAGCAGCCCCGTGGTATCGCGGATATAGTCGGAGAGGCCCCGTTCCTTGAGCTCCTCACAGATGGGCGCTGTCCGCCGGCACTGCCACACGATGGCGTTATACACGGGCCGGCCGGTGTGGCGATCCCAGACAATCGTTGTCTCGCGCTGGTTAGTGATGCCGATGGCGGCCACCTCCTGCGGCGTAACGCCGCTGCGCGCAAACACTTCCACGAGCACGCCGTACTGCGAGGCGTAAATTTCGAGCGGATCGTGCTCCACATACCCCTGCTTGGGATAGAGCTGCGCAAACTCCTTCTGCCCGATGCCAACGATATTCTGCTCCCGATCAAAAATAATCGCCCGGGAGCTGGTTGTCCCCTGATCAAGTGCAATGACGTACTTCTTCATTACCGGCCCTTCCTCCTTCTCCTGTACACCTTCCGAAATGGATAAAAACATTATACAACCTTTTCTCGAAATATGCTACAATCCCACAAAAAAATATGCTATACTGTCAAAAAGATTCGCCAAAGGAGGGTCATCCATGAAATTTGACATCGTTCTTTTCGACGCAGACGGCACGCTCTTCGATTTTAAGACCGCGGAACGGCGCGCGCTGACCGAAATGCTCGCCTCCATCGGCTTTACCGCAGACGAGGGCGCCTGCCGGTGCTACCACACCATCAACGAAGCGCTTTGGCGGCGGTATGAGCACGCCGAAATCTCGCGCGAGGAGCTGCGTGTCGGCCGTTTCCGGCTGTTTCTCGGTGAGATGAGGCTCTCGGCAGATCCCACCTGGTGCAGCGAAGAATACCTTAGCCGCCTGGCCAAAGGCGCGGATCTGCTGCCCGGGGCCGAGGCGCTCTGCCGTGCGCTCGCGCCCCATATGCGGCTGTGCCTAGCGACCAACGGCATCTCCGCCGTGCAAAGGGAGAGGCTCTCCCTCTCGCCGTTAAACGGACTCATTTCCGATCTCTTTATTTCCGAGGAAATCGGCTTCCCAAAGCCGGATATCCGCTATTTCGAATGTGTCCTGTCCCACCTCGGGGCAGAGGACCGCTCGCGTGTCGTGATGCTCGGCGACTCGCTCACCGCCGATATCCGGGGCGCACAGAACGCGGGCATTGCCGCGTGCTGGTTCTCTCCCGACAGCGCGGACCCGGGCGGCGTCACGCCGGACTGGTCCGTTACCCGGCTGGAGGATTTTATCCCCATCGCCCTCACAGGACGGCGCGAATCCCCTCCCACAGAAGCAGAATGAGCGGCATGGTAACGATGCTCATCAGCGTCGAGACGACGACAAGATTCGTCCCGTACAGATTGTCCGCTCCGCACAGCTCCGCCATGAACGACGCTGCGACAGCAACCGGCGTGCTCGCCGCGATGACAATGGTCGTCTTTAAGAGCCCTTCGTCCGCCGTCAGCCAGTCGAGGTGAATCACAGAGATCACCGCCATGAAAATCAGGGGCAGAACAATGAGGCGGATAAGGCAGATGACGAAGCCGCGGGAAAAGTGCCGGAGGAAGCGGAAATCGATCTGGGAGAGAAAAATCCCGATAAGAAGCATTGATACCATGGAGTTGAGCCCGGAAAAGCCGTTCACCACCGCCATCGGCACAGCCGGCAGCCGGATGCCCAGCAGGTACATCCCCAGCCCGATAACCACGCTCACCGACGCGGGATTGATCGCGCTGCGCAGAAGCGACTCGGGGGAAAAGGGGGAGGCCGCCTTCACCAGCCCGCGTTCCTCGCCGTCGCAGGAGAGCTGGTAGCGCCCGTAGCTGAACATGACGAGATTAAAAATCACGATATAGGCTGTCAGGAGGAAGACACCGTCCGCGCCGAGCACCGCCTGCACCAGCGGGATGCCGACATACCCCGTGTTCGGCTGTATCAGGGCAAAGCGCTCCAGCCCCGCGTTCGGCCTTTTCCCCCTGCGCAGGACAAGCTGCGCAAAGGTGATGCAGATTACATAGGAGAGCACGGTCAATACTGCCGAGAGGAGCAGAAGCCGGGCTTCGTCAGGATCGAAGTCGCGCTGCATCGCGCTGATGATGACGCACGGAAGCACCGCGTAAACCAGGAGGTTCGACAGACCCACGGTCACGTCCGTCTTCAGCTTTCCGAATCGCACGAGCGAAAATCCCACCAGCGCGATGAGCGCCATCACCGCTACCTGCTGGACAACTATCCACGCGTTCTGCATAATTTTTTCCCCCTTCTTTCATTCCCTCTTATTGTAACCGACTCTCCCCTCTTTCGCAAGTGGGAAAAGAGAATGCGGGAGTAGAAAGAGGAAAATCAGTTAAAATTTTATCAGATTTCCGATTGAAAAACAGGGGGAACTATTGTATAATAATTGGTGTACGCTTGTACGGAATACTCTCAAAGATGATTTGAGATTGTAAGAAGGAGACTGAAGACATGGATGTATCGTTTGCACTCGCTGTCATTTTCACGGGCATCGTCATCGTGTTCCTCGTGCTGGTTCTGCTCATCGCGATCATGATGATCATGGGCAAGCTGCTCTATAAGCCGCAGCAGCCCGCCGCCCCCCAGAAGCCTGACACTCCCGCTTCCCCCCACAGAGCGGCCGCCGGTATGAAAGCCGCGCCGATGCCGATTGTTGAAAGCGGGATTGAGGAGGAGACCATCGCCGTCATCTCGGCTGCTATCGCCGCTCTGACCGGAGGGGCCGGGCGCATCGCCTCCATCCGCAAAGCGGCGGGCAGAAGCCACGGCAAACGCCGTGCCTGGGCTTCGGCCGGCCTGCGGGAAAATACCCAGCCGTTTTAACCGCCATCTGCAACGTCAAAAGAAAGAGAGGAACGCAACAACATGGATATTTTTCTGAATACCTTACAGGGCATTGCACAGAGCTCCGGTTTTGCCGCGCTGGGTTCCGTCGAGGGGCTGAAGTATCTGGCGATGATCATCATCGCCTGTGTACTGCTTTATCTGGCCATCGTCAAGCAGTTTGAGCCGCTCCTGCTCCTGCCTATCGCGTTCGGTATGCTGCTCGCCAACATCCCTGTGGCAAACCTCAATTCCCATGCGGAGGGGAGCCTTCTGTACTACCTCTATCAGGGCGTTAAGCTGGGCATCTATCCGCCGCTTATCTTCATGGGCGTCGGCGCGATGACCGACTTCGGGCCGCTGATCGCCAACCCGAAGAGCTTTATCCTCGGCGCGGCCGCGCAGATCGGTATCTTCATGACCTTCTTCGGCGCGCTCGCTCTCGGCTTTACCGGCCCGGAGGCCGGCGCTATCGGCATCATCGGCGGTGCGGACGGCCCGACCGCTATCTATACCACCGGCAAGCTGGCCCCCCATCTGCTTGGGCCCATCGCCGTGGCGGCCTATTCGTACATGGCTCTGGTGCCGGTCATTCAGCCGCCCATCATGAAGCTCCTGACCACTAAGAAGGAGCGCTGCATCGTGATGGAGCAGCTCCGCCCGGTTTCCAAGCGTGAAAAGATCATTTTCCCGGTTGTTGTGACCATCATTGTCTCCCTTATCGTCCCCGATTCTACAGCCCTCATCGGCATGCTCATGCTCGGCAACCTGATGAAGGAATGCGGTGTGGTGGAGCGCATCGCCAAGACAGCGACCAACGAGCTGATGAACATCGTGACCATCCTTCTGGGCATCACGGTGGGTGCGACCGCGACAGCGGACACTTTCCTCACCGCGCAGACACTGTTCATCATCGTCTTGGGCGTCATCGCCTTCAGCTTCGGCACGGCGTCCGGCCTCGTCTTCGGCAAGATCATGTGCTGGGCCACCAAGGGCAAGGTCAATCCCCTCATCGGCTCCGCCGGTGTCTCCGCGGTGCCGATGGCGGCCCGTGTCGCCCAGCGTGTCGGCCAGAAGGAGAACCCCACCAACTTCCTGCTCATGCACGCCATGGGCCCGAACGTTGCCGGCGTTATCGGTTCCGCTGTTGCGGCGGGTGTGCTCATCAACATCCTGACTCCTTACGTCAAGTAAAACTTCTTACTGTCTCTATACGCGTCCTGTCCGCTCCCGCGGCGGGGCGCGTTTCGTTATCTCCTCTCCGTGAAAGGTGGCTTTTACTCATGCTCTTCCCGCAGAAGCGTCCGGCCCCGCCGAACTGGAAAATCCTTCTCTACTGTCTCCTCGCCCTGCTGATCCTATGCGGTCTCGGCTGGGTCAATACCCATCTCCTGGGCGACCATACACAGTATGATGAGAGGGGCTTCCCCATTTCCTCCACCTCCGAAAGCCTTCCTGAAGCGCCCGCAGCTTCTTAGCCGCACAGAACTAGGATGGGGATCCCTTCGCAGAGACTCTGTGACCGAGCAGAGAGGGCGGCAAAAAATTTTTGTCGCCCTCTTTATGCGATTTCTCCGGCCGCGCCCCATCCTCCGCGCCGGATTCCTTCCAAGAATACGGACGCGCCGGTATGGTACCGTCTTTGCCGTCGGGGCACATCGGGCAGGGCGGGCATAGGATATAGAGCAGGATGAAAAGCCAGTGCAGTCCGCCGGCGGGTGGCGTTCGCGCCCGTGACTTGCCCGCGGCGAATGGACCGCGCTTTCCTATAAATACCGGATGTCCAAAGGGGACGGTGAACAGGCAGGATGTCCGTTATAGAGGATCATCAAGTGACCGGCGGGACGTCGACTTCATTAGGACGAAAGGCGGACGCCCCCAGAAGGCGTCCGCCTTTTTCTCCTTATCTTCGGGAGGAAAATCCGCCAAAAACCGGGACCGCAGAGGTTTTCCCGGTTTTTGAGGGGGCGAATCAGTCGCAGTCGCCCAGATCGGTGAGGTTGGGCGGGAAAAATTCGCTGGTGGGGAATTTAATGCGCCGGAACAGGTCGCATGGATTCTCTGCACCGCCGCCGGGCGTGCACTCCTTTTCCGGTACGCAGAAGTCGTAAGCCGGGATCATCATCTGCACGTCACGCTCGATCTGCACAATCGTGAACAGGCCGACTGTGATGAGCACCACCTTATTCTGTACCGGAGCGCAGCACTCGCAGCCGATGTGGCAGAGCACCTCCGGCGGGAAGCAGGGGCATTCGCAGCGCGGCGGACAGTCGATGAGCTGGATATCCAGCGCAATGGGGTCCGCCACCTGGACACTCGCCTTTGGCATGTTGCTCGTGTGCTGGAACGGGTGCTCGCAGCAGTTGCGGGAGGTGAAGATTTTCACATTCCCCTCGCTGCCGTAGAGGATCACCTTTTTGGCGAACTGCGCCACCCCGCTCACGTTCGACGGCTCGCACGCCCCGTTCGTGTAAACCTTCAGATCTACCTTGAAATAGAATGTCATGTCCACACTGTAAAAGCCCTTGTTGAAGGGTACGGGCTCCACATCCAGACAGACTGTCAGCACCTCGACGGATTTGACCTTCACAGAGGTGGCCGCGTCGATCATGTACTGCGCCTCCGGAGAAAAGACCACCATCAGATCCTCAAGGCAGTCCTTATCGGAGCAGCTGTCGTAGATCCTTCCGGCGTCAATACAGACCGCTTCCTTAAAATTGCTGTGGGTGCCCGGCGAGGAAGCCGCACCGGATTGACTGGCTCTCGTTTCTGGCATACAAACCCTCCTAAGCTGATGAATATGTTCTGCTCGTTATCATTTTATGAGAAGGCGGCCAAATTGTGCATCATCCGCCGCTCAGCCGTCTGTAACAGGGAGCACAAGAAGGGGTTCCCCTCCCTGACCGATGTGTCCGAGAAAATAGAGCGTGGTGGCGACACCCGGATACGCATCGTAAAATATCGAGACAAGCACCTCCGGAGCCACTGTCCCGCCGTCCGGCTCGATGCCTGTGTCCGCCGCCGTCTGGGCAAGGGCGGCGTAGAGCTGATAGCTGCCCCGGCGCGCCATCCGGTACGGTGTCACCTCCTTGAACTGCAGGTCGCTGAAGATGACCTCCCCGCCGTAGAGCGCGACATCCAGCGCCGGACTGTCTGCCACTAGGTCCACGCACCGCAGGCATCCCGCTGTGCTCCGGCGGCAGCTTCCGTCCGCAATCTGCATCAGCAGCAGGCGGCGGCGCGTGCGGACGAGGGCCAGTGTCGTTGTACTGCCTAAGCGGAAGGGGATCGTCGTCTGCAAAAGGACGCCCTTCGGCCAGTCCGCCGCTATGATGCTGACTGTCTGGAACCCCTCCGATACCGGCTGATAGGGGCTGGTGTTGGCGTAGGAGAGGCTGTCGGTCACAACCGTCCGCCCCACCTTTACACGGATGGGCGGCGTCTCGAGCGCGGCATTGAGCACCCGCACCCGGCTGCGGCATGCTGCCGGTCCAGGATAAGCCGGGATGCCTCCCTCCGGTGCGATCGGCAGGGATGGGGTATCCTCCCCCGGATAGGCCGGGATGCCCCCCTCCGGTGCGATCGGCAGGGACGGGGTATCCTCCCCCGGATAGGCCGGGATCCCTCCCTCCGGTGCGATCGGCAGGGACGGGGTATCCTCCCCCGG
>CATJVQ010000009.1 GCA_949743955.1 uncultured Oscillospiraceae bacterium
AGCAGGGCGGAAGTGATAATCTCTCCGTCTTTCCAGGTATGTGCCATGATCATTTCTCCTTTATGATTTCGTTTATGATCTGCTGAATTTCCGGGAGCAGGACGCTAAAGTCCGCTCCCGGAAATCCGATATGATC
This sequence comes from uncultured Oscillospiraceae bacterium, assembly GCA_949743955.1. Taxonomy (GTDB): domain Bacteria; phylum Bacillota; class Clostridia; order Oscillospirales; family Ruminococcaceae; genus Harryflintia. The sequence continues at coordinate 137 of CATJVQ010000009.1, forward strand.
CAGCGCGGCGCGCGCCGCGGATGCGTCACCGGCCTCCCGGTACTCATGCAGAATCAGGAAGAGCTGGAAGTGCGCTGGCGTGTCGCACACAGTCCGCCATGAACGGACTCGCTCACAGTCCGTGCAGTGAAAATACGCGGCGCCGCAGACGCGGCACCACGTATTAGGCTCCCGGCTCATTCCTGCGGGACGATGTAATAGAACTGGTTCTTGTCGTCGTCGCAGTAGTCGCTCATGCCGGTAAACGAGAGCGGGTGGTTCCCCTCCGAGGTGAGCGTAAAGGTGACATTGCTGTCCAGCTTGCCCTTCGGGAAAACGATGTGCCCATAATACTTCACATCCTGATTGCAGATGTCGGCGAAGAGGACCTCAACGTCAAACCGGCCGGCACGGGGGAAGCGGTTGCCGTCGTTGGCGACACGGACAGCCGCCTCGGTCTCGTATTCATACCAGACAGCGAAACGGTCCGACGGCTGCGCTCCAGCCCCGGTGGGAAGCGTAATCTTCTGTTCCGCCGCCGATACGCTGAAGTTTTCCGCCGCGTCGGCGCCGACCTCGAACTTCCGGGAGATGCTCTTGTCCTTATTCAGCAGGTAGACGTACCGAATCTCAGCTCCGGGCGTCCCGACGGGGACAGCGCTCAGCGCCAGTTCACCGGACGCATCAGGCGAGAGAATTTCAAACTTCGGCGAGCGCAGCTTCCCGGCGGCGGACGCCACCTCCTTGCGGGAGCCGAACTGTGCCGCGGCCATGCTCAGGTTAAGAACCGAGCTCTCGGCCGAGAACTTCGAGGTCTTGCTCCGGTCAAAGGTGGCGATGGGCGCGCCGGTGGCATCGTTCTTCACGACCTGCTCGCCGCCGCACTCCAGCGACGGGTTCTCAATCTGATCGGCCGTAAAGATAACCTCGCTCGACGCATTGTCAAACATCGTCACACGCAGTACGCGGTCGACGACAAGAGTGTCCACATTAAACATATTCTCTTCATCCTTTCCTACGACAGCCGTCCCAACGGCAGCTTTTCCAATCTTGCTCATTTTGTCAGTCCTTTCCTTATGATAGTCTCAGAGCTCGCTTAGCCAGTCGAGCTCCTTTCGTGAAACCTTCTTAATGTCCACATTCCCGCTATACACCCCCGACATAATGAATTGGTAGTTCCGAATCGTCTGAATGCGCCTGACAGCGTCCATCAGGGTATAGATGGGCATATCCCATACATCCCGGAAACCATATTTGAACTCCGGGGAATTCGTCAGCGCGGAGAGGATGGGCGGCAGGAACAATGGGGGAGGCTTCCCGGCCTGCCGCTCCATCCTGCGCCGGGCTTCGTCAATCATGATTTGCTTCGTGGTGGCGTTGCCCGCATGTTCCGTGTTCTTTTTCATCCCGTGCATCTGTCGGAGGACCCCAACGAAGATTTCATAGACAGCTTTGTCAAAGAAGAATCCCTTCTCGGGATGTACGAGGACGAACTCTCCCGTCGCGGGATGTACGCCCGCCCGGAGCGCCGACAGGTCGAAGTCGCCCAGAAGAATACGCGTCCGTTCCGGGGAAAAGGCGCCGCAGCACGTAGCGAAGAGCTGGAATTCGTCCACGGCTTCGTAATCAATCCCCATGTCAGTAAGCTGTACCATAAGGTCCGACGGAGTGGCCGTCAGCATGGACACCAGCGCGTAATATTCGTGTTCTCCGTAGTCACAAATTTCTCCCACGCGCGGATGGCGGATAGTAAGATGTTCGTTAACGGGGTACCCGACCCCGCGTAAGAGCGAAAGCATATCCATCACAGTCCCTCCCCGAACCGGTCGTTTCCGTCTAAAAGACGGTTGATTTCAATCGTCAGCAGATCAGCCTGGCTGCCGGGCTCTCCGTCCGGCAGCCGCATGAGAGCATACAGTCCGGATTCGTTAATAATCGTCAGTCCACGATTAGGAATATCATCGCTTACAAAATTGATTGGCAGGGCTGATTTGGGAATATGATTTGCAATGGTTGTGATTTCCGACCTTTGAAGAATCCGTCTATCCTCGTCATCCACATGACTGGACAGCGCGTCTTTTGTATTGCTATACCCCAGCGCCGCAGCCATATCCTTGCCCACCAGACACGGCTCACCATCGATCTCGATTATACGTACTACGCCAAACCCCGGGTTATTGAAAATCTGAATCTTGTTTTCCATCAAAATTCTCCCTGTTTTTATATCATCCAATCTCCACTGATTATGAATAGGGAGGAGGGGGGAAGGACGCCTCTGCATGTGTAAATAAAGCGTCCTTTCCCCGATCCGTTCCAGGAATCGTCTGCGGCAGTAGAGGGACAGACACTTTTTACATTTTGGGGCAGATGCCGTTTTCCCTTGCATCAGTAGGGGAAACAGGAATTTTCAACCTGCGTATTTTTCTCTCGATTTCTCCTCTGCCTCGCGGCCTCCAGCTGCCTGCGCCGCGCCTCCGCACAGGGCTTGCACATCGTCTGTCGGTTGCAGGACCGGTAAAACCGCGCTCCGCAGACGGAGCAGAGGGACGTATCTTTATCCACATTCCGCCGCAGGTTCCGCAGGACATCCTCCCCGAAGCACTCCCAGAACACTGTCTTGCGGACCGTCTTCACCGTCCAGAACAGATACCGCACCAGCACATCGACGACGAGATCAATGTCGGAGTAAACGGATAGCAGCTCTTCCCGCAGCCGCATACAGAGGTAGTGACGGTTGGTCTCCTCCGTTTCCTCATCGACCCGAAACCGCGTGCGCGCGCTCCACGCTTCAAACGTCTCAACAATCTTCCATGTCACCTCATTATTCGGGATACGTCTCCCCGATGTGAGCATCCGCCAGTCGAACTTTCCGAGGCGGCGGGCGTCGAACTGGAACCGAACGCGCGGGAGCAGCCCGCGGATGCGGTTGACAGTGCTCCCTGTCAGCGGCGCCACCTGCGACGGGGCCAGCCCCTTCGCCTCGACGAAGAAGCGCGGCACCTTTTCCCCGGCGTACGGCTTCAACCGCCCGGCCACAAAATCCGGACGCGGCGGCTTGTAGAGCGTCTTGGCGGCGTCGATGGTCATGTTGTTGTCCAGGCACAGGAGCTTGATAAGATCCTCGTCCGGCCCCTTATCGCTGTTCCAGATGCGGGAAATCTCGTTGGAAATCTTCCCAATGTTGCAGGAAGAATATGCCCACGTCATACTTGTATAGATGGCGTCGGGCGTAATCTGGCATGGTTCTGCTTTCAGCATCTCGTAATACAGCGGGACAACGCCCTCCATATTCCGCTTCGCCGCCGTAACGAGCGTCGGGTCGGCGGCGACGAGGGCCTTATCCCCGTCGCAGTCGAACTGGAGGATTTTGCTGATGAGGTCGTGGGAAGAGGTATAGAGGCCATTCGTCACGAACCAGCGCTTCGCCTCAGCGTCGGCGCCCGCCGTATTCACCCGCACGGCGTGTTCCCGGTAGAGATGGGGGCTGCGCAGACAGTCGAGCTCTGTCCCGCCGGGGAAGAGGCGGCAGTATACTTCACCATCCCGCAGGAGCCCGGACGGTTCCGCTTCCCCCAGAAACAGCCGCTGGCAGAAGGCATAGAGGTCGGGGAGGATGAAAGTATAAACCCCTCCGGTTCTCAGCCTCCCCGCGACAGCCTCCCGCTCCATCTTCGCCCTGACGCTCCGGAGCGTCTTGCGGCAGTATGGGTCCTGTAGAAGCTCCGGATAGAGGGCAAGCGATTCCTGAAACGCGGTTTTGTGCTGGTTGGACGGAACGGCCCCAAACACGCGCAGCATCGCCTCCCGGTCGTGGGAGATAGCCAGAAGCTCGTCCGAGGTCCTGCGGCAGAGGGACGTAATCTCCTCATCGCTGAGGTAGGGAAGGGTCTGAAGCATCTGGTAGCCGAGCCGTGCTTTCCCGAAGACATCCGGCTCCGCATTGCAGACACCCGCCTTACATCCGTACCGCCGGAAACATTCTTTATATTCCTCCCAGTCCCTGTAATACCGGTGCATCTTGAACTGCGACCGGGTGAGGATAATCTGTATCCCCTCCGCCAGAACATCATGTTCCTTCCCGTAGATGTCCCGGATAAGGCCGTGGTTAACCGTCTTGTCCCGCCGGTCCGCCTCGCGGATGAACTTATCGAACGGGAAGGGGGAGAGGAGCCCTTTCACCCACGGCAGGCGGAGCATGAAGTTATTCCGGCTGACGGACGGGAGAATCATGCCGCAGCCGTCAGTATGGGTCACGGGGACGGACATCGTTTTCCGGGTGATGGAATAGTCGGCACTGTCGATGTAGTCCACCTCGCCCGGGACGTCGGTCTCAAAGTCGTCCACAACGATGCAGTGGTCGATGTCGAAATCATCCCACGGGTCGGTGGCGCTGTTCCCGAGGGCGAGGTAGGCGAGGTATTTACCCGTATTCACGCCGCCCATGCGGTTGATACTGTCCGCGGTGAGGCCGCACATCAGCGTCCTGGCGAAGGCGGAAAGCCTGTCCTCACGGATGAAGACGGAGCGCTTGGTGCGGATCTGCCCCGCCGACGCGGTGTAGAAGACGTAGCGTACACCGCGGAGGGTGAAGCCGTCGTGTACGAGATCCTCAAGGATCTTGAAATAACACGTCTTGACGATAATGAGATCCGTCGTGAGCGTGTCGGCGGCGATTTCCAGGGTGCGCGTGAGGAAGGAGTCGAACATGGAGATGACGTATGCCGGCTTTAAGAACTCCTCCCGGAAGATGCGCACGCCGTCAAAGCGGGACAGGGCCTCCCGCAGCGCATCCTTTTTGGCGCCAATCTGAGGCGTCATGGACCTTGCGGCGTCCATGGTTTCGGGGTTCTCCCGCAGTCTCTTCTGCTCATGCCGAAGCTCTGAAATCTGCCTGTCCAGTTCCATTTCCTCGTCGGTGTAAAACGCGCGTGTGTCCACAGCGTAGAGATGAATCCGTTTGTCCAGTGCCATGAAGTGAACCTCCTGTGTTATGCTTTCCGCCGGATGTAAAAATGCTGCTGTGGGGGAGCTTGTCCCCGGCGGGGAATATTGTAACGAAACAGGAGCGGATTTTCCGGACATCATATATTTGGGGGAGTTGCCATAGAACAGGGAAAAAGTTTTTGTTCTATCCTTCTGGGGCTTGCATTTGAGGTGAAAATCTGGTAGACTATGAATATTGACGTGTCAAGATTCTGTCGTTAGGAGGTGCAGACATATGGCTAAGTGTGATATCTGCCAGAAGGGCGTTACTTTTGGAATCAAGGTATCCCATTCTCACAAGCGTTCGAACCGTGCATGGAAGCCGAACGTAAAGCGTGTCAAGGCGATTGTCGACGGTTCTCCCCGCCGCATCTACGCCTGCACCCGCTGCTTGCGTTCCGGGAAGGTCGAAAGAGCTATCTGACCTTTTCCGCAATGTGCTTTCGGGACTGCTGTGCCTGCCGCTCTATGCGGCAGGTTTTGTTTTATGCAAAAAAGGCGCGGGACATTTTGTCCCGCGCCTTTTTATCCCGGACAGATCTTCATCCGGCCTTCCAGTCCAGATAGAGATCCGCCACCACATCCTCAATCGACGTCCCTTCCGACGAGTGCCGGGCTGCGCGCAGCTCGTCGAAGGTGCCGTCGAACGCGGCGCACCCGGCGTTTAAAAGCACGATACGCTGTGCCATCTCCTCCAGATCGTCCATGTCGTGACTGGTGACAACGATGGTCACCCCTCTCTCGGCGTTTATGCGCCGCAGAAACGCTATCATGTCCCGCTTGGCCAGCACGTCGAGCCCCAGTGTCGGTTCGTCGAGGAACAGCAGGCGCGGGGAGTGCAGGAGTAGCATCCCGAGATCTGCCCGCATGCGCTGCCCGAGCGAGAGCTCGCGCCCGAACGTGTGCAGGAGGCTCTCAAGATCCAGCAGATCCGTCACCAGCCGGAGGTTTTCCTGATAGACATCCTCCGGGATGTCCCACACTGTCTTTTTCCACTCGAAGCTCGTGATAACCGGCTGATCCCACCACAGCTCCGTGCGCTGCCCGAACAATACGCCGATCTGCTGCATCAGCTCGATGCGCTTTTTCGCCGGATCCATCCCCAGCACCCGCACACTGCCCGACGTGGGCCGCAGGATGCCGGAGAGGATTTTGATGGTCGTGCTCTTTCCCGCGCCGTTCGCGCCCGCGTAAGCGAGGAATTCCCCCTCCTCCACGCGCAGGGTCAGCCCGTCCAGCGCGCGGACCTCGCGCTTCTGGGGGCGGATCAGGTTCTGTACAATATCGCGCACACGTCCGCTGCGCTGCCACTGGGCGTAAATTTTGGTGACATCAGCGATGTCCAAAGCCGGAATACCGGGGACAGCCGTAGGTAGCATAATAAATCATTCCTTTCCGAAAAGTGAGAAGCATCACCGCCGTCAGCGCGGCGCTCAGGAGCAGGGACTTAACGGGAAGCATCCCGGAGAGGATCTCCTCGCACGGCAGCCACGCAAAGACACCGACAGGGATCACCGTGCAGAAAAACGTTCTCCACAGCGGGCTGAGCCCGCCCAGCGGATAGAATCCGAGCATCTGAAACGGCGAGTGCGCAACCCCCGCTATCTCCTCCGCGCCCGCCGGGGAGACGAACGCCAGACAGGACACCAGATTCACAAACGCCGCGACAATCGCCGTCGAGGAGACCGCGCCCACGGCCAGCCCGGCGATCTGTACACCGTCAAGCCGCAGCTGCATGGCGGCCCAAGCGGTCAGCCCCGTGCCGGCAATGAGCTTCCCGCTGCCCGAGCAGGGGGAGAAGCCGCCGGTGAGAAACTGCATCCACAGCGGGACAGGCTGGACCATGCAGTGATCAAGCTGTCCCCGGCCGATGATACGGCTGATATCCGACATATTGTACCCAGTGAAGAACAGGGCGTAGAGCCCGTCCGCGATGACAGCGTAGCACAGCAGCAGGAGGATTTCGTCCCGTGCGAGCCCGCCGAAGCCGCCGAAGCGCTCCGACAGAAAGAAGACTCCCGCCGCCGACGCGCCCGCACAGACAAGATCGGCAAAGACATAGAATAGGCAGTATTTCGTATCCCGCAGGAACCATAGCAGGTCCATCCGGGCATAGAGGGCGAACTGCCGCAGAAGCATCCGCACACCGCGGAGAAATTTATCCGCCAAAGGAAATCATCTCCTCTTCATTTTTTCGGTAGACGAAGAGCGTCAGCGGCCAGAGCACAGCGTTCCAGAAGAGCTGGAGAAGGAGTGGAGGCCGGGCCGGGGCGGCGGCCACATAGATGGAGAGCGGCGCCGAGGCGATGGAGCCGAACGGGAGGAGGGACAGAAAGCGCCCCAGCCCCCACGGCAGGAGCGAAAACGGGATGAGCGCACCGGAGAGGAGCTGCGCGAGCGTCTCCCGGAGCATCAGGGCGGCCCAGCAGCCGTTTTTCATCCGCAGGGCGAACGCCGCGAACAGGAAGTCCAGCGCGAAGCCGAGCGATATGCTCAGCAGCAGGCTGACCGCGAACGCCCCCGCCGCTGACAATGAAGCTGGAAGCGGCGAGACACCCCACAGAGGGGCAATCAGCCACAGCGGCAGGGAGTAGAGCAGGAACACGGGCACCCACCGGCGCCCCACTGTCTCGGCCACGAAGCTGCCGAATATGGGGAGCGGCCGCGTATACCGGCCGATGATCGACCCCTCCCACAGCGCCGACGTCAGCGGCGAGACGATCTCGAGCTGCTGGCGCAGGATGGAGGCCATGAGCGTATAGGTGAGAAGGCTCTCAAGCGTCATGCCGCCCAGATCCGCGCCGCCGGCGGCGAGGGAGCGCCAGATAAGCGTCAGGAGCCAGAACTGTAAAAAGCGGACGCCGTATTCCCCGGCGAGGGTGTAGAGGCTGCCATCGAACACCTGGCGGGCGTGGACACCGGCAGTCGCCAGATATCCGGAAATGGTTTTACAGCGGTTCACGGGAATATCCCCTTTCAAGTCGTTTTTGGACGCAAAAAAGCCCGGGAGACTTTGCGCCTTCCGGGCCGTATGCACGCCAAAACCTCAGCGGGAGGGGAATCCGCCCGCAGGTGAACCGTGCGTCACAACCGGAAAAAAGGCGCAAAGATGCCCGGGACGAGCTGTGATAAACATGATCACAGACACATGCGCGATGTTTCTCCAAATCAGCATGCGGTTTCACCTGCCTTTCCGTTTATTATTATATCGGGGAGGAACGCTCCTGTCAAGCGTTTCCCCCGGATGATTGACAAACGAGGGGAGCTGCTGTATTTTAATATTGACAAGCGTGTTTACACCGTACCGCGGGATGCGGCAATCTCCTTACCGCCGGGGAGGAAAAATTGATGAAACGTTTTCTGGCCTGTATTCTGCTGCTGCTCATAACAGGCGGCTGCGCCCGTAGGGCGGACGCCGCCTCCGTCAGCAGCGTCCTGATCGGGGACGCTTCCTTTTCCCTCGCGGACGGCGGGGAACCCATGACCATCGCCGATGTACCGGGCATTTTCAGCCTGGAGAGCCCCTATGCCAGGATCTGGCGCTTCGCTTTCGCCGATCTGGACGGCGATGGTGAAACAGAGGCCGTCCTTCAGGTGATCGATGTCGCGGGCGATATGGGCGGCTATCTCATCCTCCGCGAGGAGGATGGCGCCGTATACGGCTATAAAAGCGATTACAGAACCTTCGAGGATCTGAAAATGGACGGATCCTTCGGCTACTCCAGCCCCACGGGTACTGAATGGGGCGTCTGCACAGTCCGCTTTACCGGAGACGGATGTGATATGGTTCCCCTTTTCTGCGGTGAGACCGGCGATCAGGGAGAATCCGTCTCCTATACAGTGGGCGGCAGCCCGGCCTCCGAGGCGGAGTATGAAGCGGCGGCGGACCGCCAGCGCCAGAAGCCGGACACCGTGTGGTATGAGTTCACCGGCGAGAATGTGCGATCCATTTCGGAATAGCGGGAGGGTTCAGGATGTACACCATGCTCGAGGCCTGCAAAGCGACGGGGCTGACCTATCAGGCCCTGAAATTTTACTGCAATCAGGGGCTTGTCCCCAACGTCAAGCGTGACGCCAACCGCCGCCGGATTTTCGACGATGGGGACATCACCTGGATCCGGGGCCTCATCTGCCTCAAGCAGTGCGGGCTGAGCATCCAGGAGATCAAGACCTTTCTCGCGATGTGCGCAGAGGGGGTTTCGTCTATTCCGGAGCGTAAACAGATCCTGGCATCCAAGCGGCAGGATCTTCTCCGGCGGATCGATGAGCTGCACGAGGCGGTCCGCTACATTGATAAAAAGCAGCAGTTTTACGACGATATCCTAGCCGGGAAAATCGAGAGCACCAGCACCTTTACCCCGCCGCCCCGGGACAGCGGGCAGGGTGCTCGGTCCCCGGTATCCGGCCCCCTCCACCGGGAATAGAACAGGAGGGACATCCCCATTGATGAAGCTGCCGCCGAGAGGGTTATGTATGCGATGAAGAGCGGCGTCAGCTGCTGCGACACGGCGTGGGGATACCACGGCAGATGCTCGGAGACGGCGATGGGTAAGGCGATCGGCGCCTATCCCCGCGAGAGCCGCTTCCTCACTGCCGAGGCCGCCCTTTTCGGGAGGGAGAGAATCTTCGACATGATCCTCGATTTGGCCGGCAGCGTGCGCGAGCCATACGGCGATTAGTACAGCTTCCATAATGATATGTGTATTTTAATCCTGCACCCATTACCTGATACGCATAGGCAGCCGATTTATGTGAAGCACAAAAAAGAAAAAAGCTCGGAGAGGTTTGTCATTGCGGGCTTTTTCATGCGCTTTATGCGCCCTATCTCCCTTCAAAACCCGGAAACAGTTGTCTAATCCACCAAAGGCTGGTTTGACAATTTGACTTCCCTGTGGTATTGTCATCTTTAGAAAACAAAGAAATGGAGGAATACTCATGGGATCTACTGCGGCAGCTTCTGCGAAAACAAAACTCGGCACACGGGACATGACGTATATCGCTGTTTTTGCGGTGCTTATGGCCATCTGTTCCTGGATCTCCATCCCGGAGATGCCCCCCTTCACGATGGTCCCCTTCACGATGCAGACCTTTGCCGTCTTTCTGGCGGTGGGCGTGCTTGGCGGCCGGAGAGGGACACTGGCTGTACTCGTTTACCTGCTGCTCGGCGCGGTGGGGGCGCCTGTCTTCGCCCACTTCACCGGCGGACTGGGTATCCTGCTCGGCACAACCGGCGGCTATCTCATCGGGTTCCTGTTCACTGCCCTTGAAATGTGGGGGATGGAACGCCTTCTGGGGCGGAAAACCTGGGCGCTGGCGCTCTCCATGGTACTCGGCATGATTGCGTATGACGTATTCGGTACCGCCTGGTATATGGTGGTTTATGCCCGTACTACCGCGCCTATCGGGCTCGGGACAGCTCTCCTCTGGTGTGTCGTACCCTTCCTAGTGACCGACACGGTCAAACTTGTCTTGGCCCTGTTCTTCAGCCGGCGCCTAGGCAGCATTCTGAAGCTATGACAGCGTTGCCTATGAGGCCCCACCACGGGATGTGCCTCACGTTCTTCGAGGGAAAGGGGTACAGCAGTGCGTTCACCGCGCATACAGCGGTGCTTCTTGCCCGCCTTGAGGGGGAGGATCCGCTCATCCGGATCGTGTCCCATACGGATGAGGTCTGCGCGGCGTGCCCGAATAACGAGGGCGGCGTCTGCCGGACAGCGGAGAAGGTGAACCGTTACGACGGGGCCGTGCTCGCACTGTGCGGGCTATGTGATGGCGCAGAACTCCGCTGGAGCGATTTCGCGCGCCTTGTTCGCTGGCATGTTCTCGATGCCGGGAAACGGGACGGCATCTGCGGCGACTGCGAGTGGAACAGCGTGTGTGCAGAGCATCGTTTTTGAGGCAAGAACTTTATAAATGTAAAATATACATCAAAAGAACTCCCGGGGAGGCGGCGCCTCTCCGGGAGTTCTTTTTTCAGGCAAAACTGCCCCAGTTCAGCCTGTCGAGCCTTTTGCACATAGAATCAC
>CATJVQ010000010.1 GCA_949743955.1 uncultured Oscillospiraceae bacterium
GCTGCTGATGGTGCCGTTGCTGACAGCCTGCGGGGATCAGGCGAAACTTCAGGACGGATATTATACTGCCCAGGCGAAAGAATTCAGCCACGGCTGGAAGGAATACATTACTATTCTGGTAAAAGGCGGAAGCATTGTCTCTGTGGAGTATAACGCGGAGAACCTCAGCGGATTTATCAAAAGCTGGGATAACGCCTATATGCAGACTATGCTTCATTCCAATGGGACCTATCCCAATGAGTACACCAGATATTACGCTAACCAGTTTCTGGAAGGTCAGGGCGAGGGTAGTATTGATGCGATCGCCGGGGCATCGTCCTCCCATGCCTCCTTTCAGATATTGGCCCAGGCCGTGCTGGAGCAGGCCCGCAAGGGGGATTCCAGTATTGTGTCTGTAGATACCACGCATTAGGGGTAGCGGAAATGGCATAAAGCAATTTATTGTCCGAGAACTTTTCTCAGGATAAATTACAAAATACAGGCCGCCTGTCTTAACAAGGACAGATGGCCTGTATTATCTGTGTGCAATAAATGATTACTTATCCCTGCTGTTTTTATGTGTCTGTGCTATTTCAACAGCAAGCAAATTGAGGATAAGCAGGCGTAGTTAAAAGCGCAGATTCGGATTTTGCGGGACGAAATTGACCGGCAGGGACAGCAGACAGACAATCTGGATATGCAGAGCTGGAACATATGACTTTATCGGATATATTCCGCCGAACAAGCACATGGGGCAAGATTCAAAGTGATGAGCTCAGGCTCACCGGACACAGAGACCATATGAACTGTCTTCCGGATACAGACCAATCCGGCAGAATTTGCAGTGGAAATCCGCAGCCGCGGATGGGAACCTATAATTCAGGCTCCTCCAGCGCTCGGCATTCGGAGGGGGAGAGCGTACCGTCAGGCGCGGCCAGATCGACGGCGGTCACTTCCGGGCGGTTCCACACCCGGGGCAGACGTTTGAGGGCCAGCCCCCGGCTGACAATGTGCAGCACCTGCCCATGGCGGTACAGCCCGCCCGTCCAGCGAGGAAGGATGCCCTGATTCGGCGCATACAGCCCGCCGGGCGCGAGATGCGGCAGACGTATCTGCCCGCCGTGGGCGTGGCCGGAGAGGACAAGGTCGAACGGCAGCGACGCATAGTCGCGCACCCGGTCGGGGCGGTGCGAAAGCAGGACCCGGAACGCCTTCTCGTCCCGCAGAGGAGCGAAGGCGAGGCGGGCCTCCAGTGCCCAGTCCTGTTCGTCGCTGGTCCAAGGGGCTGCGGGATCGTCGAGCCCGGCGAGCAGGATGCCGCCCACCCGGACCCAATCCCTCTGCAGCAGCCGAACCCCCGCGCCGGTAAGCGTCCGGCGGATATCGTCAAACGCCTCGACCCGCCCCTCATGGTTGCCCAGCGAGGCATAGACGGGGGCGACTGCGCTCATACGGCGCAGGAATCCGGCTACGCCGGGGAGGGAGCGCCGCTCATCCACAATGTCCCCGGGCAGGACAATCGCGTCCGGCCGCAGCTCCATGAGCAGGACCATCAGTCGTTCCCGGCGATCTAGGCGGGGTTCGCTGTGCAGATCCGCGAGCACCGCCAGCCGTGTACGCGGCGTCCCCGCCGGGATGCGCGCGCTGCGGATGAGGTAGCGCTGGATATCGTAGCGCCGGTCGAGCGCCGCGGCACTGAAAAGTCCGGCCGCGCCCAGCAGCCAGAACGGAGCCGTCTTCAAAGAGTGCCGCCCCCTTCCAGAATGAGGCGTGCAGCGTCGGGCAGACTGTCTGCCACCGGGGCGGGGCACCTCTCGAGCAGCTCGCGCGCTTCGTGTCCATTCGCAATCAGGATGCAGTCCGCTCCGGCAGCGTGCGCCGCCTCGAAGTCATGCCGGGTGTCGCCCAGAAAAACCACGTCCTGCGGCCGGACACCGAAAAAACGGATAGCCGCCGCGGCGCGCTCATCCTTGGATCCGGCGAGCAGATCGCCCGCGCCGCTAACGAGGGCAAAATACCCGTCGATCCCCCTCTCCCGCAAGAGGACCTCCAGCCGAGTCTGCTCGCACGCGGAGACGACCGCCTGCCTGCACCCCGCGTCCCGGAACGCGGTCAGCGCTTCCCGTGCGCCGGGAGCAAGGGGAGCGCGCGCCACCTCCCGGTCGTAGATCTCGTTGAAGAGCGGAGAAAGAGTCTCCTCAAAGGAGACAGCCGCGAGATCGAAGACCTTTTCATAGTAGCTGCGCACGGGCATCTCCATCAGAGAACGGTATTCGCCGCGGTCCGTGGGCGGCAGATGGTAGGCGGCGAACAGAGCGTTCATCGCGTGTACGGCGATATCCACGTCGTCGATGAGCGTGCCGTTCCAGTCCCAGATGATGTGGGTATATTTCATAAGCGGCTCCTTTCAGCGGACTGCGTTCTATCTTTATTCTATTATCATACCATACTTGTTCGCCGTTAACATCCCCCCAAAGGGGACTTTTTTTTCTTGCGTTTTGGGAAAGAATAGTGTATAATGAGGAAGCTGTTATACGCATCCCCGGCGGTTCCGGGAATCGTATAAATCTGGGGCAGGGCGTGTGGTATGCCGTGTCACACAGACAGGCGGGCCCTGTGCGATGGGGCGCCGTGAACCATGTCAGGCGGGGAACCGAGCAGCATTAAGCGGTCTGCTCTGTGCGCCGCAGGCCAACCTGCATGTCTGTGTGACAGAGCATATCCGCCGTGTCCCTTTGGCTTTTGAGAGGAGGCGTTTTCCGCTTTGTATCAGGCGCTGTACCGGAAATACCGCCCGCGCACGTTCGACGATGTGTGCGGTCAGGAGGTCATCACCACCACTCTCCGCCATGAGATCGCGCACGGCCGCGCTTCACATGCCTATCTGTTCACGGGCCTGCGCGGCTGCGGAAAAACGACCTGCTCCAAAATCATCGCCAAGGCGGTCAACTGCCTCCACCCGCAGGACGGGAACCCCTGCTGCGAGTGCGACATCTGCCGCGGTATTGACAGCGACGCTGTGACCGACGTGATGGAGATCGACGCCGCGAGCAACAGCGGCGTTGACTATATGCGCGAACTGCGCGAGCAGGCGTTTTACCGGCCTGTACAGTGCAATAAGCGTGTTTATATCATCGACGAAGCGCATATGCTCAGTCCGGAGGCGTTTAACGCCTTACTCAAGATTATGGAGGAGCCGCCGGAGCACGTGCTCTTTATCCTCGCCACAACAGAGGTGCACAAGGTCCCGGCCACGATCATCTCCCGCTGCCAGCGCTTCGACTTTAAACGCATTGAGGCGGACAGCATCGCGGACAGGCTCGAGCACATCGCGCAGCTCGAAGGCTTCACGCTCGAGAGGGAAGCGGGGCTGATGATAGCGCGTCTGGCCGAGGGCGGCATGCGGGACGCTATATCGCTCTTAGATCAGTGCTGGTCGAGCGCGCAGCATATCGATCTGTCCGTTGTGGCCGCGTGCGCGGGGATGCCGGAAAACGGGGCGCTGTTTTCTCTCTCGCAGGCGCTGGCCGAACGCGACTGCGCGGCGGCCCTGCTCCAGGTCGGGACACTGTGCGCCGGGAGTGTGGACGTACAGCGGCTGTGCGAACAGATGACAGAGCATTTCCGCAACCTGATGCTTGCGCGCTGTGCGCAGAAGCCGGAACAGCTTCTGGTGTGCCTGCCGCAGGAGGTGGACATGTACCGGGATGCTGCGGCCTCGTTTACCCCGCGGCGCCTGCTGGATATTCTCGATGCGATTCAGGATGCGCTGGCCCATATGGGCCGCACGCCGAATAAGCGGATGGAGCTGGAAATGGCGCTGGTGCGGATCTGCGAAGCGGCCCCGGCGCCGGATGAGAGCGCGCGTGCGCCGGAGAGCGGCGCACTGGAGGAGAGAGTGGCTCGGCTGGAAGCGCTTCTGCGCGGGCAGGAGGCCGTGTCCGCGGCGGCACCGCCGGAGCCGTCCGCACCGCCGGTGGTTGTCCAAGCGCCGACAGAGGATATGCGCAAGGCGGCGCGTCCGTTCGAGCAGTGGGCGCAGGTGCTCGAACAGCTTCAGGCGAAAAACAAGGCGCTTCACGGTGCGCTGGCAGGCTCGCGGGCATACACAGCCGGCGATCTGCTGCTCATCCATTCAGAGAACGAGCTGTTCCTCAAGCTCATCCGTGAAAACGATTATGCGAAACAGAACATCCATGAGTGTATCATGGATGTGGTGGGCCGGCGTTACCGGCTGGGCCCCTATAAGGAAAATCTCTACCGCGTGGACAGGGACCCGCTTGACGAATTGCGCAGAAAAGCGGAGACATCGGGCGTTCCTGTGCGCGTGATAGGGGCGGCAGAACAGGAAACAGAAAATTGATGGAGGTTTTATCATGAAAGCAAGATTACCGCAGGGCTACGGCGGCGGCCCGAGCAATATGCAGAGCATGATCCGCAAGGCACAGAAGATGCAGGAGGACATGGAAAAGAAGCAGGAGGAGCTGGGCGAGCGTGAATTCAGCGCGAGCGCGGGCGGCGGAGCTGTCGAGGTCAAGATCAGCGGGAAGAAGGAGCTGCGCGCGCTCAAGCTGAGCCCCGAGGTGGTGGATCCGGAGGATATCGAGATGCTTGAGGATCTGATTATGGCCGCCGTCAATGAGGCGATCCGCACGGTGGAGGATGTCACCGCGAAGGAGATGGACGCTATCACCAATGGACTGAACATCCCCGGCATGGTATAATGGCCTACAATGTTGCGCCGCTGCAGAAGCTCATCGAGCAGTTCGAGCGGCTTCCAGGCATCGGCCGCAAGAGCGCGCAGCGGTTGGCCTTTCACATGCTCGATGTTCCCCGCGAACGTGCCGAGGAGTTTGCGGGAGCGATTCTTGATGCGCGCCGCCTGATCAAAAAATGCGCTGTCTGCCAGAATCTGGCGGACAGTGAGTTGTGTCCGGTGTGTTCCGATCCGAAGCGGGATCACTCGCTGATCTGCGTTGTGGAGGATCCGCAGGACGTGGTGGCCTTTGAGCGCACCCGCGAATATCCGGGGACATATCATGTCCTGCACGGGCTGATTTCCCCCATGGAGGGCGTAGGGCCGGATCAGATCTGTATCCGGGAGCTGCTGGTGCGGCTTCAGGGGGACGAGGTGCGCGAGGTCATTATGGCGACAAATCCGACCGTGGAGGGCGAGGCAACAGCGATGTATCTGGCGCGCCTGCTCAAGCCTATGGGACTGCGCGTAACGCGGCTGGCCTACGGCATCCCCGTTGGCGGAAGCTTGGAGTATGCCGACGAGGTGACGCTTTTCCGCGCGCTGGAGGGACGCAGCGAAATCTGAAGAAAGGAGGCCCTCTATGGAGCCCAGAGGGATCAAGACGATTACGCTCAATAAAAAGGCGCGTCACGACTACTTTGTGGAGGAGACATTCGAGGCAGGGATCGAGCTGTACGGCACGGAAGTGAAGAGCCTGCGCCTGGGGCAGGTCAACCTTCGCGACTGTTGGTGCGATGTCGTGGATGGGGAGCTGTATGTCAAGCAGATGCACATTTCCCCCTATGAAAAGGGGAATATCTTCAATCGGGATCCGCTGCGTCCGCGGCGCCTCCTGATGCACAAGAAGGAGATCCTGGTCCTGTTTGGGAAGATCCAGCAGCAGGGATATACGCTTGTCCCGCTTTCGCTCTATTTAAAAAACGCGAAAGTGAAGGTACAGCTCGGCCTGTGCAAGGGCAAAAAGCTTTACGACAAGCGCAGCGATATGGCGAAGCGCGACGCGGCGCGAGAGATGGACAGAGCGCTCAAGCAGCAGAGCCGGTGAACAGTTTACGTCCGCTTCATGGAATGGCCACATTTTTGGAGTATACTATATCTGATATGGATCTTCGATACAGATCCATCTGATGATAGGGGGGCGTACCGGTTTCGACGGGGATTTTGAAGCGTGAACAGCGGGTACAGGTGCGGTACCTGTATAAAAGCCGCAGCTTAAAATTAAACGATAACGATAATGTTATTTCTGTGAACTTTGCCCGTCAGTCTGCGCCTGTGGCGCTTGCTGCCTAAGTAAAGTTCCCGTGTCGCTAGTATAGCGGCCCATCCGTCCGTATTTCGCCACGGGTACGGTCGGGTGTAATTTGAGTGGCCAACGGCGTCCGGCCTCCGCTTCGGGCCGGAATGACGTATCAGAAGCTACCTTTGCCGCTCGCCTGACGGCCGGCGGCCGGTAAAAGGGAATTTTTGTAGACCGTCTGCACCCGGAGAAGCTCGCGTGAATGAGTTTTCGGACAGGGGTTCAACTCCCCTCGCCTCCACCAAAACATGCAAATCCGAGCCCCTTGGGTCCCGATTTCATTTTACCTTGCTCCCCCCCCCGGCGAACGCCTCTTCCCGGCTGCTTTCCTGTTCCTCAATCATCTGGAAATACGCTTCGGAGGCGGTATAAGCACTCTGCGCATGCCGTGCGCCGGGAGCGATGAGCAGGCGGCGTGCCTGCGAACAGGCTTCATACAGCAGGTGCGCCATCCACACGGGGACGAAGCGATCCTCTGCGCCGTGGACGATGATGACGGGGACCCGCGCTGCGGCTGCCGCCTCGAGCGGGGACGGGGAGCGGAAGCTGTACCCGCCCTCCAGCCGGCACAATCTCTCGAAAAGGTAGAGCAGCGGGAAGGGAGGCAGATGATACCGCCGGCGCAGGACGTGAGCAAACACCTCCCATGTGGAGGTATAGCCGCAGTCGCTCACAATGCCGCAGACAGAATCGGGCAGCGGCAGCGCCCCGGCCATGAGCACGGTCGCCCCGCCCATGGATACGCCGTGCAGCAGGATGCGCGCCCGGCCATGCTCGGTTTCCAGACGCTGATGCAGGACCTGTGTCCAGCGCCGGCAGTCGAAGCGTTCGAGCGCCCCCATGCCGATGAGATGCCCCCCACTGTTCCCGTGTGCACGCTGGTCGATGAGCAGAACATTCCATCCTTGCGCGTGGTAGAAGGGGAGCAGGACGGAGAAATCATCCCGTCCGCTGCTGCGGTAGCCGTGGACGGCGACGACAGCATCTGGGGACGGGGAGGCGGACGGGTAGAACCGGCCGCAGAGAGACAGCCCATCGTGCGAGGTGATAAAAATTTCCTCAAACGGGAGGGCGTCTATCACGGCCTGCCCCTCACGGATCTGTCCGGCAAACGGGGAGGCTTTGCGCGGCCGGGCATCCCGCCGCCACAGGCAGGCTAGCAGAATTCCCTGTGTCACAGCCAGCAGCACCGCCGCGCTCCCTGCGATTACCACGATCACCCACATCATTTTAAAGTCCCCCTTTCGGACTGTCTGGACAGGAAAAAAGAGCCGAAGGATCCCCGTTTTGGAGGATCCTTCGGCTTTTTGTTCAAAGATCCAGTGTTTCCTTTTCGATCAATTTCAAATCACTGTCCTGAGCGCCGTCCGCATCCTCCACGCTGAACTGTATGGAAGGGTTGTCTGAGCTCTCATCCAGCACGGAACCGGCCGCCGGCTTGGAGGAGGGTTCTTCTGCCTCGTCCCCCGAACCGGATTCCTCCTCTTTAGGTGGCAACTCGTCCGCCGCCTCCGGAGCGGCATGTGAGCGGAGGTAATCTGTCCATTTGCTGTAAAAATCGGGCTTCAGGTGCATGCCGTCGGTTGTCTGATCGCTGGGGAGATAGCCCTCGTCGTCGGCGAGGGCGGAGTAGACGTCGAGGAACCAGAGGTTCTGCTCCTGCGCGAGCTGCTCGAGGGAAGCGTTAAAGGTGCGGATGAGCTCGTTCGTGAGGCCATAGAGGTTCTGGCCGTTCTCGTTGGAGTCATATTCCCGTGAGACAGGCAGGATCGACTGAATATAGACAACACTCTCCGGATGCAGCTCCCGGATGGCGTCGAGCATCGTGAGATACTGTTTCAGGAAGGTCTTCTCCGTGATGCCGGACTGCTCGCCCACCCAGTTCGCGCCGATTTCAACGTAGATTTTGGACGGGGAGGGGGAGACGTTCTTTAATGCGGTCATCATGGAGATGCGCTCGTCGCTGCCGGGTACATTGATGACGGGCCTGTCAAAAACTGTCTGCGGGTTGACGCCTGTCCCGGCGATGACCTGCGCGCTAAGGTTCCCGTACAGCCCGAGCCCGGCGGTAAGCGAATCCCCGAAAAAGACAGCGTCGTCAAGAAAGCTCTGTGGCTGCGCTTCGCTTTCCGGGACAAGGCCGCCGTCCGGGATCTCCGGCTCGTCTGGTTCATCCTCTTCAGGATCGCTCTCCACGGGCTCCGAATCGTCCGGCGGATCAAATTCGTCCGCAGGGGGTTCCGGGTCGGAGGAGATGGGAATATCGTCCTGCGGCGAATGGACGGTGTCGCTCGGGAAAGGGATCATCCCGCGTGCGAACAGAAAGCACACAGGCACAAGGATGGCGACCAGCACGGCCAGAATACCGATGAGGATACCCTGACGGCGGCGGCGTCGCTCGAGACAGGAAACATATTTTTTCATTTTGGCACATCATCCTTAAATAAATCAAAAAATGGGCCCGGCAGGAAGGACGCAGGCAAACGAAACTCCCGCCGGGAGAGCGCCCGCAGAACACCGCCCTCCAGCACGGGGAAACGCAGCGCCCAGGCGCACAAAGCCTGGCGGGGAGGCTCGCCGGGCCGAGCGCGGCCATATTTGGTATCGCCGGCAAGAGGATGCCCGATAGAGGCGAGATGGGCGCGGATCTGGTGGGTGCGCCCGGTATGCAGAGTGACTTCGCAGAGTGTGTATGTCCCGCGGCAGGCGATCACCCGGTATTCGGTGACAGCAGTCTTTGCACCGGGACGCGGACGGGCAGTTATGGTGACACGGTTCTCCTCCGTGTCCTTCGTGTGCCAGCCGCGCAGGACGCCGTGCGGCTCCTCGAACATACCGAGCGCTACGCACAAATACCGCTTTTCGAGGCGGCGATCACGCAGAAGACTGTCGATCTCGCGCGCGGCGGCGGCCGTCTTCGCGGCCAGCACGATACCGGCTGTATTGCGGTCGATGCGGTTGCACAGCGCGGGAGTGAAGCTTTGCTCCTCCTCCGGGCGGTACTGCCCGGACGCGGCCAGATACCGGAGCATCCGGTTGACGAGTGTATCCCTCTTTTCATGAGCGTCCTCATGGCAGAGAAGCCCCTGGGGTTTGATGAGCAGCAGAAGATTCTCGTCCTCATAGAGGATGTCCAGCGCCGGGGAGGCCGCCTCAAAGAGGCGGGAATCCTCGCGCAGGCCGAGATATTCGTCGTTCACATAGAGTTCAATCCGGTCGCCGGGGAGGAGCCTGTCGTCGATATGGGCGCGGGAGCCGTTGCGCTTGATGCGCTTGAGGCGGATAGACTTATACCGAAGGGGAGGGGGCAGGTCAGGAAACGCTTTCTCGAGGAACCTGTCCAGCCGCTGTCCGGCATCGTTGGGGCCGATAACGATTTCTTTCATTCCGGCCGCCTCCTTGTCCCTTTTCTTCGGAATAATCCTTTACTGCTTGCAGCATCATTAACTGTGTCTGCAAAGCGGCCAAATAAACCAGGGGAATACCGCAAAAGTGCAGCGGCCGCGGCATCAGATATAATGGCTGCTTGTAGCTATTATATCACGCTCAGGCAGGCATTGCAAATCAAAGGAGAGGGATGCCGCTCATTTCCAGCGTGGAAAATGCTTAAATCCGTAATGAATTTTTCATAAATTTCTGCTATACTAAAAACAGTAAGCACGGCTCAAGGGGCAGTGGAGGAGAATACCGATGGCAAATCTGAAAACGATCGTTCTGGTCACGAACCAGTTCCAATGCGAGCGCCTGATCCACGGCGGAAAAACGCTGGCCGACATCACCAATACGGAGCTCTGTGTTTTCAGTGTGCAAAACGCGCAGTATCCGCTGAACCCTCTTGCGCTGGAGCATCTGTTCGGTGTCTCCAAGCAGTACGGCGCGGTCATGAATGTTGCCTATGCGGATGATCCGACCAAAAAAATCATCAGTTTTCTCAAACACAATAAGGTGAGCAATGTGCTCACGGGTATCCCGGCGGGCGAGGAATCGCCGCTGTATGAAATCTGGCGTAAATTTACACATATCAAGTTTTTTACTGTGGACTGCGACGGCAACACTGCCGAAGTCACGCGCGCTGATATCCCGCGCTGTGAGACAGCGAGTGCTGTGCGCTGACCACAGAGAGAGTGAGGTTTTCATGCCAATCAATATCCGCAGCATCACCTTCTGCAGCTCGAATGGGGAGGACACTGTCAGTGCCGCCGCGGTTTATGCGGACACGCACCCCCCGCGCGGTGTGGTTCTCATCAGTCACGGAATGATAGAACACATCGGCCGGTATCATGACTTCATGATGTTTTTAGCGCAGAACGGCTATGCCGCTTTTGGTCACGACCACCTGGGCCATGGGAAAACTGCCCGCGACAGGGAGCATCTGGGGTATTTTGCACACGAGGGCGGCTATAAGCACCTCATCCGCGATGTACGCCAGCTGGGCCATATCGCGCAGTCCATGTTTCCGGAGAAGCCGCAGTTTCTCATCGGCCATTCAATGGGTTCGCTTGTAGCGCGGCTGTACTGCCTTAAGTTTTCGGAGAGCATCGCTGGAGCGGCGTTCCTCGGGACACCGGGCCCGAATATCTTAACCCCGGCCGCGCTGATGCTCGCCGGGCGCTTTGTCCGCCGGGGTGGGGAGATGAGCCGCCCGGCGACACTCCAGAGGCTGACGATCGACGATTTCAACCGCAAATTCATCCCCGCGCGCACACCCAAGGACTGGCTCTCGCGCGATGAGGAGGCCGTGGACAAGAACCTGGCCGACGAGTGGTGCAATTTCACCTTTACAGCGTCCGCTTTCCAGGACCTCTATTCGATGATGGAACTGGCGAACGCATCGAGCTGGGCGAAGAGCTACCCCAAAACGTTACCCACGCTGCTGCTCTCCGGCGACTGCGATCCGGTGGGCGATTTTGGGCGGGGCGTGCTCAAGGTCTATAACCGCCTGCTTTCAGCGGGCGTGACGGATCTGACGTTCGAGCTCTATCCCGGCGCGCGTCACGAGCTCCTGCAGGAGACAAATCGGGAGGAAGTCTATCAGGATATTCTGGAGTGGCTGCACCGTTACAGTTAAATCTCTTCTAATGGATCAAACGGCATCCCTTTATCGGGGATGCCGTTTTTCATATGCGCCGGGCCTATCTGCGGGAGGACGTGTTCCGTCCGGACACATTCTCATTTTTTGGAATAGAATGGGGTATAGTTGACGCAGCTTGATGCGTTAGCTATACATCCCAAACAGATAGGAGAATCACCCATGCAATATGAACGAAGAACGCCGGGGATGTCGCCGCCAAGCGTGGGAACTGTGCGCATAACGCATACCCCATCCCTGCCGATCGCGCCGGAGGGAGGGATCCCGGCCTATCCGGGGGAGGATACCCCGTCCCTGCCGATCGCACCGGAGGGAGGGATCCCGGCCTATCCGGGGGAGGATACCCC
>CATJVQ010000011.1 GCA_949743955.1 uncultured Oscillospiraceae bacterium
GCGGCTTCCGGCCTCAGCCGTTTCACTTATGTCAGGCACCGCACGGAGGGGGTGTCTTGGATGCCTGCGCCGAAGCGATGTCGAAGGAGGGGTTAAAAGCATAGAAGTTTTTCGAATCCAGATGGTCCTGTGTGATACGCAGCGCTTCACCGAAACGGGAAGATACAAGTGAATCCCGCCGAAAAAATGACGCTTTTATAAAGCGCCACGTTTTCATAAAACATCAGAAATTCCATATGATTTCGATGGTTCCATCCGCTGCGGTGATGAGTTTAACCAGAATATCGAGCACAGCCTGCCGATCCTCAAAGGACACCCGATCCCATTTTCCGGCGGGATCCTGAATGATACCGGGAGAAGGCGCATCGGGGCAGCGGGTTAAGGACTGGATTTCTTCCAGCAGACGCTTTTTTTCGTCATCCAGTGTCTTAATCCGGTCGTTGATGTACGCAAGGAGAACGTCGCCTGCGCATCTTATTTTGGAGAGGAAATCTTCGATTTCCTTTTCAATCTCTGCCAGACGGATTTTATATTCGTTTATCCGGGGATCGACGGGGCGTTCCCCGCCGCCGGACAGAGTTTTAAACTCGGACAGACGTTCACGTATGGCCTCTGTCAGATATTTTTCCAGAACATCCGCGTAAATAGTGCCGCCTGTGCCCGTGCATTTTGCCTTCTTTGTCGCAAGTGATGCGGCACAGATAAAGTACCGCCCCCATCGGGTTTCGGATTTCACAATCACCAGCCCGTACCCGCACCGGCCGCATTTGACTTTTCCGGAGAGCCATGAGTTTTTCGCCTTTCCGGATCGGGCCGACTGCCGGTTATGGAGGCAGCGCACCCGGCATTTCAGCCAGATATCGGGTGGGATGAGTCCCTCGTGCGGAGCGAGCACGAGTTCTTTTCCGGCAAGCGCCTGCCCCCCGGCTGTGGGCGGCGCAGTACCGCTGTACAGATAACAGGCACTGCGGCCGGTGAAGTCGGATGCGGGGCTGAAAATCTGCGTCCCCTGGCTTTTGAAGAAACGGTATATCTCTGCGTCCGCTTTCGCATAGACAGGATTGCGCAGAATGTCGCTGATGCGCGCTGTATTCCACGTGCCGCCGCGCAGATGCGCTATCCCATGACTGTTTAAATGCCGCACAATGTCGCCGAGCGAATTCCGGGGATCGGCGTAGAGGGAATAGATGAGGCGGATTTGCTCCGCCTCTTCCGGGAGCGGGGCATACATGGACGTTTTCCTCCCATCAATGACAGTGTCGGTTCTGGTGAAGCCATAGGGGATGCGTCCGCCCATGTAGAAGCCGCGTTTGCAGCGCGAATAGTACGCGTCGGCCACCCGCTTCTGGATGGTTTCCCTCTCGAGCTGTGCGAATACGATGCAGATATTGAGCATGGCCCGCCCAATGGGGGTGGAGGTATCGAAGCGCTCTGTCGACGAGACGAACTCCACACCGTATTTCTGAAAGGTATCCATCATATTTGCAAAGTCAAGGATGGAACGGCTGATGCGGTCCAGCCTGTAGACGATCACTTTCGCGATTTTTTTCTGCCGGATATCTTCGAGCATCGCGGCAAATGCGGGGCGGTTGGTGTCCTTGCCGCTGTATCCTCTGTCCGCATACTCCCTGCAGGGGGCGCCGCGCGCTTCGTACCGGCAGTGTTCAAGCTGGCTCTCGATGGAGATACTGTCGGCGCGATCTACGGACTGCCGGGCGTAAAGCGCGGCATATGCGTTATACATATTTAGAAAAAACCGTAAAAAGCTGCCGCTCAATATCAGCCTTTACGGTTTCTTTTTCTTCTGCGGAATATTCGGGCCGCTGGCTGACGACAGTGAACCGCATCCTTTCCTCCGAGATAGTGAACTGTTCTGTACGGTAATCTGTTTTGCCCATGGAAAGCCTCCCTTCGGTTACGGCGGTATATCCTATGTGGAGCGGCAAGTCCGCTATTCTTTTTACTGGTAAACAAATGAAGGAGATGCCCCTGTCTCATTGCAATTTTGGGGTTTTCTATGTATAATAAAATTGCTTATACAGGGATGCAGGTTTAAAAGATTTCGCAAATTTTTATGAAGACGGGGTGGAGTGAAATGGCAATACCGCCGCATGGGGATGCAGAAAACGGGACAGCACTCCCGCAGGACCTTTCGCACAAAAACCGGGACAGTGCCGATCCGGCGCTGGGGCATTTTTCGGCGCAGGTGATCTCGTGTGAGCCGGATGGAAAAGGGACATATGTGGTCCTGCTGGATGAGACAGCGTTTTACCCGGAGGGCGGCGGCCAGCCTGCGGACAGGGGGATACTCGGAGGCGCAAATGTCCTTGACGTGCATGAGCGCGGAGAGAGTATCGCCCATACCACGGATGCGCCGCTCTGTCAGGGGGCGCGTGTGGAAGGCATCGTCGACTGGGCGCGCCGGTTTGACCATATGCAGCAGCACACGGGCGAACACATCGTGTCCGGAATTGTGCACGCTCTCTACGGACTGGATAACGTGGGCTTTCATATGGGCGCGCTGGTGACAGTGGACTTTAACGGCGAACTCACCCGCGCACAGCTTGACGAAATCGAGCGCCGCGCGAATGAGGCGGTCTGGGCTAACCTGCCTGTCCGGGTGAGCTATCCGTCCCGGGAGGAGTTGGATACTCTCGACTACCGCAGCAAAAAGGAGCTTACGGGGCAGGTACGGATCGTCACTGTCCCCGGTATCGACGTATGCGCCTGCTGCGGCACGCATGTCGCCGCGACGGGACAGGTCGGCCTCATCCACATCACCGATGCGCAACGCTATAAGGGCGGCACGCGCCTGACCCTTGTCTGCGGTTCGCGCGCACTGCGGGACTACGCGGGGAAGGATGCCGCCCTCTCCGAAAGCGGGGCGCTTCTGTCCGCAAAAATGCTGGAGGTCCCGGCGGCGGTGGAACGCACACTCGCGGAACTGTCGCGTCTGCGGCAGGAGGCGGCGTCGCAGAGGGCGGCGCTGCTGGAGGTGAAGGCCCGCGAGACACCGCGGCAGGAGGGAAACCTGCTCGTCTTTGAGGAGGATCTGCCCCCGGATGCGCTGCGTCAGTACGCTGTGCTGCTTGCGGAGCGCTGCGGCGGCATCGCCGGGGCGCTGTCCTCGGACGGAAACGGCGGACTGCGGTACGCTCTGGCGAGCCGGGAGAGGGACGTCCGCCCGTTTGTAAAGGAGATGAACGCCGCACTGCACGGGCGCGGCGGTGGAAAGAAGGAACTGGCGCAGGGCGCGTTGTCCTGCACCAGGGATGAGGCCCGGCAGTTCTGGACCGCTCAGGAAGGAGAAGCAAAATGAAAGAATTTCTCGGACAGGACTTTCTGCTGGACAGCGAACCGGCGCGCCGGCTGTACCACGATTATGCCGAAGGGCAGCCCATCGTGGACTACCACTGCCACCTGGATCCGCGCCAAATAGCGGAGGATATGCGCTATCAGAACATCACGGAGGTCTGGCTGGGCGGGGACCACTATAAATGGCGCGCCATGCGTGCCTGCGGTGTGCCGGAGGAGGACATCGCCTGCCGCTTTGAGGACCCTTTCCGCACGTTCCGGCGCTGGAGCGAGACGCTGCCGCGCTGTGTGGGCAATCCGCTGTATCACTGGACGTATATGGAGCTTAAAAACTATTTCGGCATCCGGGAGGAGCTGAATGCACAGAGCGCCCGGCGCATCTACGACGCGTGCGGCGAGCGTCTTGCGCAGCCGGAGATGAGCGTGCGCGGCATCATTGAGCGAAGCGGCGTCCGGGTTCTCTGCACCACGGACGATCCTGCTGATACGCTCGAGTGGCACCGCCAGCTGCGGGAGGACGCCTCCTTCTCCACGAAAGTCCTGCCCGCGTTTCGCCCGGATAAGGCGCTGAACATTGATAAGGAAGGGTTCGCCCCCTATCTGTGCCGCCTAGGAGAGAGCGCGGATATTGAGATCACTTCCTTTTCCAAGCTGATCCAGGCGCTGGAAAGGCGCGTCGACTTTTTCGAAGCGAACGGCTGCCGGGTGAGCGATCATGCGCTGGAATATGCGATGTATCGCCCTGCAGGGGTGACACGGCTGGACGCCATCCTCCATAAGGCCCTGCGCGGGGAGCGGGTGGATGCGGAGGAGGCCGAAGCGTTCCGGACAGCTGTCCTCCTCGAGCTGGCCGGGTTCTACCGCCGGTACGGCTGGGCCATGCAGCTCCACTTCGGATGCCTGCGCGGAGTCAACACCCGCTGTACAGAGCGTTTCGGCCCGGACACCGGCTTTGACGCGGTCTCGAACGCCCACGGTACCGACGCTCTGGGCGCCCTGATGGACGCGATGGACCGACGCGGCGCTCTGCCGAAAATGATTTTATACAGCCTCAACCAGCACGATAACGAGGCCATCGCCTCCCTGGCCGGATGCTTCCAGTCCGACGGCGTCTGCCCCGGGCAGATCCAGCTCGGGAGCGCGTGGTGGTATAATGATTCAAAGACGGGCATGGAAAAGCAGCTCACGGATCTCGGGAATATCGGGGTGCTGGGCACGTTTATTGGGATGCTCACCGATTCGCGCAGCTTCCTCAGCTACGCCCGCCACGAGTATTTCCGGCGGATTCTCTGCGGCTGGATCGGGCGCATGGTGGAAAACGGGGAGCTGCATCCGAACTTCTCCTCGCTGGGCGAGCTGGTGGCGGACGTGAGCTACCGCAACGCCGTGCGGTACTTCGGCTTCGACTGTTAGGGCATTCCGGCACAAACTATCGCCCTGTCTGCTGAAGGTCTCTCAATGAAAAGTGTGGGCAGGGGGCAGGAATGAAACAGAGGATAAATAATGGGGAAATTTCCCCAAAACGCGATTCGATTTGATGTATTGAAAGCAGAGTGTGGGAAGAAAAAATGCGTCGGTGCATTTTCCCTCATGATGAGATAGATAATCAAAATCACTTGGTCTACTGCCAGGGAGGAAGATTATGACTGAAACCACAATTTACAAGGCGGCGCTCGAACTATGGGGACCAGATGCTCATGGTTTTTGAGGAAATGAGCGAATTGCAGAAGGAACTATGCAAATTTGCAAGAGGTAAGCAGAACAGGGATGCTATTGCGGAGGAGATCGCGGACGTTTATATTATGCTCGGTCAGATGGTTTTTCTCCATGAGTGCGCGGAGGAGGTCGCGAAACATAGGGCCCGGAAACTGAAACGCCTCGCGGCCCGCATTGCCGCAGCGCAGGAGACAGACTATGGAACAAACTGACAGCAGACGAAAAAGAAGGTGCGGGGGCGCACCCTGTTATGAATGCATGTGTGATACTTGCGCTAGGGGGAGGAAAATGGAAAAGCTCTGTTACCGTACATTGGACAGGCAGGGATACAGCGGGTTCCTGCTGCGGAACGCGCCGGAGAGGATTTTGCAGTTTGGGGAGGGGAATTTCCTACGGGCCTTTGTCGATTATTTCGTCGACGTAGCTAACGAAGCGACGGATTTCCGGGCAAAGGCGGTCCTGTGTCAGCCGATTCCGGAGGGAAGAGCACGGGAGATCAATGAACAGGACGGGCTCTATACGCTCTGCCTGCGCGGACGTGAGGACGGGAAAGAGGTCAACACCCGGCGCATTGTCAGCGCCGTGTCGCGCTGCATCGATCCGTATCAGGATTTCGGCGCGCTCTTAGACTGTGCGAAAAATCCGGATCTGCGCTATATCGTCTCCAACACGACGGAGGCGGGCATCGCCTACGACCCGGACTGCCTCTTTAGCGATAGTCCTCCCGCCTCCTTCCCCGCCAAGCTGACGCGGTTTCTATACGAACGCTTCCGCCTGGGCGGCAGAGGCTTCATCCTCCTGCCGTGCGAGCTTATCGACGATAACGGCGCGCGGCTTTACGACTGTGTGTGCCGGTACGCGGAGCAGTGGTCGCTCGGGGACGCATTCCTTCGTTGGCTTCGGACGGAGAACCGCTTCTGCTCCACGCTCGTGGACCGCATTGTGACGGGATATCCGCGCGCGGAGGCCGCGGTGCTCGAGGCGCGGTTCGGCTATGAGGACGCGCTGCTCGATACGGCCGAGCCGTTCGGGCTGTGGGTCATCGAGGGGGAGGCGTCATTAGAGGAGGAATTGCCCTTCGCCCGGGCCGGACTGCCGGTGCGGGTCGTGCCGGATCAGAGGCCGTATAAGACACGGAAGGTGCGCATCCTCAACGGGGTGCATACGAGTATGGTCCCGGCGGCGTACCTGTGTGGACTGGGCACCGTGCGCGCGTGCATGGAGGATGGGGACGTCCTGCGCTTTTTCCGCCGGGCGGTTTGGGAGGAAATCCTGCCGTCCCTGCCGGAGAGGGAGGAGGCCGCCGCTTTCGCCCGGGCGGTGGAGGAGCGGTTTCGCAACCCCTTCATCGAGCATCAGCTCATTTCCATCCTGTTAAACTGCACGTCGAAATGGCGCGCCCGCGTGCTGCCGAGCGTGAAAGCGTACCGGGAGAGGACGGGGGAGCTGCCGCGCTGCCTGACGCTGAGTATGGCGGCGTATATTGAGTTGTATACAACGCGTCCCCCAAAGGACGAGGAATGGATACTGGATTTCTTTGCCGGATGCCGGGATCTGCCGCCAGAGGATTTGGCGCGGGCCGTGTTACAGAACGAGCGCCTGTGGGGGGAGGATCTTACCCTTCTGTCCGGCTTCTGCGGTATGGTGTGCGATATGCTCCGGGACATCCGCGAACAGGGGATGCGCCCCGTCCTCGCGGCGGCGGGGGAGGCGTGAGGCGATGGAAAGCATCCTGAGAATCGCGCCGGAGGATAATGTCGCCGTCGCGCTGCGTCCGCTGGAAATGGGGGAGGAGGCGGGCGGCCTCCTCCTGCGGGAGAGGATCCCCATGGGGCATAAGGTGGCCCTGCGCCCGATCGCGAAGGGAGAAAACGTCGTCAAATACGGTTATCCCATCGGGCGGGCGGCGGCGGACATCGCGCCGGGGGAGTGGGTGCATGTCCACAACGCGGTTACCCGCCTGAGCGGGGAGGCGTCGTTTCAGTATACGCCCCGCCTGCGTCCGCTGCCCGAAGCGGAGCCGGCGTCCTTCATGGGCTTCCGGCGCGGAGAGGGGCGCGTGGGCATCCGCAACGAGCTGTGGATCATTCCCACGGTCGGCTGTGTGGGGAGCGTGGCGCAGGCGCTGGCGCGGGAGAACGCCGGTCTGGCGCGGGACGGTATCGACGGTGTGTACGCGTTTGTCCACCCCTACGGATGCAGCCAGATGGGGGAGGATCACGCAAGGACGCGGCGTCTGCTCGCGGCGTTGTGCCGCCATCCGAACGCAGGGGGTGTGCTTGTTCTCTCCCTCGGGTGCGAGAACCTGACAAAGGAGGAATTCCTCCGGGAGCTGGACGGGGCGGACAGGGAACGCATCCGCTTCCTCACCTGCCAGGAGGAGGCGGACGAGCTCTCCGAAGGCGGACGCCTTCTCCGCGAGCTGGCGGAAACGGCCCGCCGGGACAGGCGGGAAAGCGTGCCGGCATCTGAGCTGGTGGTGGGCCTCAAGTGCGGCGGATCGGACGGGCTCTCCGGCATCACGGCGAACCCGGCGGTCGGCGCGATGAGCGATCTCCTGCTCGCGCAGGGAGGCAGCGCCCTGCTCACGGAGATCCCGGAGGTGTTCGGCGCGGAGGAGGCGCTTCTGTGCCGCTGCCGGGACAGGGACGTCTTCGAGCGGGCCGCCGGGATGATTGAGGGATTCCGGGACTATTTTGTCCGCCATGGGCAGGCGGTGTATGAGAATCCGTCGCCGGGGAACAAAGCGGGAGGCATCACAACGCTTGAGGACAAGTCGCTCGGCTGTGTACAGAAGGGCGGCACGGCCCCAGTGGAGGACGCTGCCGGCTACGGCGAACGGGTACGCCGCCGGGGGCTGACGCTTCTGTGCGCGCCGGGGAACGATCTGGTCTCCTCTACGGCTCTGGCCGCGGCGGGGGCGCACCTCATCCTGTTTACAACCGGGCGCGGCACCCCTTTCGGCGCGCCGGTGCCGACGTTAAAAATCGCCACGAATACGCCGCTGTTCCAGAAGAAGCAGAACTGGATGGACTTTGACGCGGGGCCGATCGCACGGGGGGAGCCTGTCGCACAGGCGGCGCGGCGTCTGCTTGCGCTGGTGCTGGACACGGCGGGCGGGCAGAGGACACGTGCGGAACAGAACGGCTACCGGGAGATAGCTGTTTGGAAGGACGGCGTCACATTATAGAGGGGGAGAAACCGGCTATGAAAATGACATTCCGGTGGTTCGGGGAAAAGAGCGACCGCATCACCTTGCAGCAGATTAAGCAGATCCCGGGCATGACAGGCATCATGGGCGTATTGGATGAAAAGGCGGCGGGAGAGGTCTGGCTGGCGGAGGAGATCCGGGCCTATGTGGAAAATGTCCATGCGGCGGGGCTCGAGTGTGAGGTCATTGAGAGCGTGAACGTGCATGAGGACATCAAGATGGGCCTGCCCGCGCGGGATGAATACATCGAAAATTACCGAGCGACTGTACGGAACCTGGCGCGGTACGGGGTGAAGGTGATTGTCTATAACTTTATGCCGGTGTTCGACTGGCTGCGCACGGATCTGGCGCGAGTCACCCCGGAGGACGGATCGAACAGCCTGTACTTCGACGAAGCGGATCTGGGGCGGATGAGCCCGCTGGAAATCGTGCGCCGCACAGCAGAGGAGTCGAACGGCTTCACCCTGCCCGGCTGGGAACCGGCGCGCCTGGCCGAGCTGGAGCGCACGCTCCGGCAGTACGAGGGCATGACGGGGGACATGCTCCGGGAAAACATGCGCTATTTTCTGGATGCGGTCATTCCCGTTTGTGAGGAATGCGGGGTGAAGCTGGCGTGCCACCCGGACGATCCGGCCTGGCCGGTGTTCGGCCTGCCGCGCATCGCGCATAGCCAGGCGGATTTTGAGCGGATACTCGCCCTGCGCGAATCCCCCTCGAACACAGTCTGCCTCTGCACCGGATCGCTCGGGTCCGACCCGGAAAACGACATCCCCGCCGCGATACGCCGTTTCGGGCGGATGGGGCGCATTGGCTGCCTGCATGTGCGCAATGTCAAATATCTCGGGACGCACCGCTTCCGGGAGGCGAGCCATCTCTCCTGTGAGGGGAGCCTGGATCTGTACGAAATCATGCGGGCTGTATACGAGACATGCCCGGACGCCTACATCCGCCCGGATCATGGGCGCATGATCTGGGGGGAGAGCGGCCGCCCCGGCTATGGGCTGTATGACCGCGCGCTCGGGGCTGTGTACCTGTGCGGACTGTGGGAAGCCATCGAAAAGGGGGAGAAGCGGTGAAGCTCTGCGGGGAAACGCTCCGGCAGAGGGCGTTTTGGGAACAGGCGGGCGTCGTGCTCCCCCGGTACGATTGGGAGCGGGTGCGTGAGAAGACTCTCCGCTCGCCCCGGTGGATCCACTTCGGGGCCGGGAACCTCTTCCGCGGCTTCATCGCGGAGCTGATGCAGCGTCTCTTGGAAAAGGGGAGCGCTGCGGACGGCATCCTCGCAGTGAAAACACGGGACAGAGCGTCCGCTAGGGCACTCCGGGAGAACGACGCGCTGACGCTGCTCGTGCGCCTCCTGCCGGACGGCGGGACGCGCATGGAGGTTATCGCCTCTGTGGCGGAGATTTGGCACGCCGGTGAAATGTGGGAGCGGCTTCGGGAGGCGTTCCGTTCACCCAAACTTCAGATGGTCAGCTTCACCATCACCGAGAAGGGGTACGCTCTGCGGGACGCGCAGGGTAAGTGGTTCCCCGAAGCGCGGCAGGACGCCGAACGCGGCCCGGAAAGGCCGTGCCACGCGATGGGGATGTCGGCGGCGCTGCTCCTCTCCCGTTTCGAGGCAGGCGGCGCGCCGGTCGCGATGGTGAGCTTCGACAACTGCACGCCGAACGGGGAACGCCTCCGCGCCGGGGTGCTGGACATGGCGCGGGTATGGAAGGAGAGGGGCTTCGCTGGAGAGGACTTTCTCCGGTATCTGGAGGACGAGGCGCGCATCTCGTTCCCGTGGAGCATGATCGATAAGATTACCCCCCAGCCTTCGGCGGACATCGCGCGGCGGCTGGAGGCGCTGGGGATCGAGGGGATGACGCCGGAGAGCGCGTCTGCCGCGCCGTTTGTCAATGCGGAAACGCCGCAGTATCTGGTACTTGAGGACAGCTTTCCGAACGGGCGTCCGCCGCTTGAGGAGGCGGGGGTATACTTAACCGGCCGGGAAGAGGTGCAGAAAGCGGAGCGGATGAAGGTCGGCGTCTGCTTAAACCCGCTGCATACGGCGCTGGCTGTCTATGGCTGCCTGCTCGGATATAAAAGCATCGCGTCCGAGATGCTCGACAGGGACCTGCGGGCGCTGGTGGAGCGGCTGGGATACGGCGAGGGCTTGCCCACGCTCGAGGGATCTGGTGTCCTCCGCCCGGAAGATTTCCTCCGGGAGGTGCTTACCGAGCGTTTCCCGAACGCGTTCATCCCCGATACGCCGCAGCGCATCGCCGCTGACACAAGCCAGAAGATGCCCGTCCGCTTCGGCGGGACACTGCGGGCCTACCATACCCGCCCGGATCTGGACCCGTCCCGCCTGACAGCTGTGCCGCTGGTCATCGCGGGGTGGCTGCGGTATCTGCTGGGGATCGACGATGAGGGGAAGCCCATGCCCCTGAGCCCCGACCCGATGCTGGAGGAGCTCCGGCGGCGTCTCGCGGGCGTCCATTTAGGCGGCGGTGTCCGAGAGGAGACGCTCCGCCCCATCCTTTCGAACACTGCGCTCTTCGGCATGGACCTGACCGAGACGGTGTTGGCAGAGCGGATTCGGGAGATGCTCGCTATGATGCTTACTGGCCCCGGCGCTGTCCGCCAATCGCTGCGGCACTATCTCATGTCCGGGGAGAAGGCGCCCGGGCAGGTGCGGCAGTAGTGGAACAGGTACTGCTGGGCGAGCCCGGCCACGTCGGCAAACTCGGGCGGGAAGCCGCCGGGAAAGAGGCTGTCCG
This sequence comes from uncultured Oscillospiraceae bacterium, assembly GCA_949743955.1. Taxonomy (GTDB): domain Bacteria; phylum Bacillota; class Clostridia; order Oscillospirales; family Ruminococcaceae; genus Harryflintia. The sequence goes on from CATJVQ010000011.1 coordinate 11,008, forward strand.
CGCGCTTAATCCACACGTCGCGCGGATAGCATTCCACGCGGCCGAAGCCGTAGAGTAGCGCGCAGTCGGCCACCTTCGGCCCCACGCCGTGGATGCGCCGCAGTGTTTCCCGCGCCTCCTCGAGCGGCAGGCGGTGGAGAGCTCCTAGGTCAATGTCTCCGGACGCCACACGCCGGGCCGCATCAAGGACGTACTTTGCCCGGAAGCCCATGCGCACCGGTGCGAGATCTGCTTCACAGAGCGGCGCGAGCGATGAGGCGGACGGGAAAGCGGACATATCGTCCCCGAGCGGGGTTCCGCACAGGCGGCAGAGCCGGTCCACCAGCCCCCGGATGCGCGCGATGTTGTTGTTCTGGCTGAGGATGAAGGTGCACAGCGCCTCCCAGCCGTCCTGCCGGAGGAGGCGGAGCCCCGGGGCATAGGCTGCCGCCCGCCGGAGCACCGGGTGCGCGGACAGGCGCTGCCTGAGAGCGCCGTAGTCGCGCGCGCAGTCGAAATAGTCCGTCCACGCCCCTTCGCAGTCCCCGTCCCGGCAGAAGCAGGTGACGGCGATGTAAAAACCTGACGGGACAGTGGGATGTCCCACAAGTAGCTCTGTTACTGGGATGGTAGAGACATAGATCCCTGGACC
>CATJVQ010000012.1 GCA_949743955.1 uncultured Oscillospiraceae bacterium
AATGTAATCGCCGCGGATGTGGCGCGCAGATTGATGACGCCGTATGTCCCATCCAGATTCTTGCGGTATAGCGTGGCGGTCTGGTCGCCGTGGTCGTGGATCCAGATGTCATTATACACCTGCCCCTCCGGCATCGTCGTGGACGTGACCACTTGCTGTGGGACGCGCAGGAGTGCCTCCCAGTACGTATTGTCGTCCTCCCTCGGCACGACGCCGGTATTATCCTTATTGCACTGCCAGATGATATTCCCATACGATACGCAGTCGTCCTTATAATACGAGATGACGCTCGACCATACCCCTCTCGGAGACAGCCCCATTCCACTGGCGCCCTGCTTCCCGCGCAGAGCCAGCGGGACGAAATAGCGTGTATCCGTCGGCGGCGTGCCGACAGGGATGTCTGTCTGGATGCCCATGAACGCTTCCTTCGCATCGTCCCGGGCGATGAATACGACGTCATACTTCGTATACTTCCGCCCCGGATCGAAATCTCCCTGCGGCTTGACGATATACATCAGATACCGCTCGACGTCCTCATAGAAGAACCGTTCCAGCGCCATAATGCCGTGCAGGAGCTTGTTCATGTTGTCGGCATTGATCATCATCCGCCTGAGGATGGGGTTCTCTTCAATGATGCGCGCCGCGCTGTCGAAGTCGCCGTCGTTATAGTACCGGTAGAACTGATCCACGATGGGCTTGGTCTCAATCGTGACATCGATCATGTTTTCCCACCGATCGAGCGCGTCGGGGAAGTCCGTACTGAAATATTCCGGATAGAGTTTGCTCATATAGTGCACCTCCAGTTAGATATGGCTGATCTAAGCCTTGAATTTGTCTGAATAAAACAATATCCCCGCCATGACATGAAAGCCATAACGGGGGGGATTCGATATATGTTTGACGGTATTCACTTCCCGCAGTCATCCCGGTAAAGGCACGACCGCTTTTTATGGAAGAATACGAAACTCAAATAACAAACGTTCTCTTTTATCGAGATCGCCTATTTTATATAACAGGTCGTTTGGGGTTAATTTTAACACCTTTCGCAACCTGATGCTGGTAGGCTTAGACAACCCAGCCTCTTTCCAGTATCGGACAGGAAATTCGTCTCGATTATCTCCTCTATCTGTTCCAGTCATCTTATAGGCGATGAGAAAGGCCTGACTGTCCCATATCAGGACGGGCCGTTCCTTTACTTCGTCGGATTCTTCAAATTTAACCCTAGCCCGCCAAATTTCATACCTCTTCATCGTCCCATTCCTTCGGAAGGACAAGTATGCCGTCCTCGTCCCGGTAGCCGGCGAAGTCGCCTTCCTTAAACTGTTTTATTGCCGGATTCAGGTCTTCGAGTTCGGAAAAGTAATTTCTGATGGCCGTCAGCGGTATTTCAATATGGGGGCAGTTTTCCTGATAAACCTGCGCCCAGGGAGAACCTACAACATGTGTCATGTTCCGAAGAGCGCTGGCAGTATATCTGCCGTACTTTCGAGCAACGCTGTAAAGAATGCCTTCCGCTTCCGGTGTCACTTCGGCAATCTTGTCTATGTCATAATTGCTGATGGGCTGATCGCCATATCCTTTATAAACAGAGTAGACCTCCGGTATAACCGGCCCATGAGCCCAGGCTTCAATCTGGTCGTCAAACAGAGGTGTTCCATATTTTTTCAGATAATACCCCTGGGCAAAATACAACAGTTTGTTTATCTTCATATTGGTGAGGTCGTCAAAAGCATCGCTCATAATATAGAGCAAATAATTTGCTACCACTTTTGCGTTCATTTCACGAACCCCTCCTTTTCCCTGTTCCTATTATATGAATAGTATACCACTCTGCAACAGTAAATTCAATAGCTGGCAGAGTCGGAACAAGATTACCGGGACACAATCCACGGGTACAGCGGATAAAACCGGATGCACTGTACCGTCTGCCTTCCGCTGCGCAGGGACAGACTTATGCTCTTCGTAATATACTGCGCTGCCACCCCGGTGCTGGACGCCATATACCGCAGCTTCTGGTTGACGTCCATCCACGGGATGCCCATCATCTCCAGCGTGACGCCGTCCTGTAAGCGGGTGGACTTCCAGTTTTCATACTCCGCCCGCTGGACGCACAGACTGTCGGCATAGATGTCCTCATACTCGCCGCCGGAGAACACCTGCCGGATTTCCCCGAGCTTCTCCACCGTATACGGACTCTCCGGGTTCACCACATAGGAGATGTTGTCGCACAGATTCTCTGCCTTATCCCGAGTGATCTCAGCGGCGGACGGCATGGCCGAAACTTCTTTAGCGATGGCGTGAATCTGAAACTGCCCGAGAAAGACAAACTGCCCCCGGTGGTATTTCACGACGTAGGATTTCCCCGCCAGCATGATACCCGCGCCGAGCGGGATGCCCTCATCGTCCACGATGGGGCAGGCGGCCAGCGCGTTAATCTGAAGACGAGGAGCGGCGGCATTCGCGGCACTTGCCTTAAACCCGACGGTCATATATTCCTCCAGCGCGAAGCTGTCGAGCGCTATGCGGTAGCAGTTCCCGGTATATGTGGATGTATCCGCATACCGCCCGGCGTCGATGCTCTTCCCCCAGACCTCCGACACGTTCTTGACAGCGGAGAACGAGTTCGTCAGCATCTCGGAAATGACAAGCGGCCGGAGCAGTGTGCCGTCATACAAAATCGGATCGTCCTCCAGTGTCGGGATTGGCTGACAGACAAACGTGCCGTCCAGATCGAAGAAAGTCTCCCACCCCGGATAGAGATCCCGCAGCTTCACCACAATGTCGTATACGGAGGCCCCGGTGGGGAAGGAGAGGTCGTACGGCACCTCCTTCCCGATATCCTCAATCAGGTAGTCCCGCACCCCGCCGAGCTGCGTGACGGCGGAAATCATCGAGCTGCGGATGGGGCTCCCGGCGGGAATCTCCGTCGGGACGCCGCCGATCTGCCCGCTGCGCAGCCCGGTGAGCCGGCTCATTCTGTCCGCGCAGGAGACGGAGAGCGTATGCGTGACGGCGCTGTACTCATACGACTGCTCGTTAAACAGATAGATCCCGAGCGGGTACCATAAAATCTCCTGCGTGCGCTGGTGCCGGATGCCGTAATACAGCCGGACGGTTTTGTCCAGCCAGACCTTCCGCTTCTCCCCAACGAACAGCGAGCGATCCTTAACATACAGATCCAGATTACAGGTGCGGCGGATGTCCGACTCCGCGTCGATGCTGACATCCCCGTCGATAACGTCCCCCTGCAATTCATCGAGCACCTGACCCTGCGCGCTCAGGAGCTGTATCTTCACAAAAACCTCCCTGGACGACTGCATCAGCACGTCGATGTCGGCCTGGGTAATGGCTCTCATCCACGCATCACCCACCATTCGGGGTTCACGTCGATGAGCCCGTTAAAGTACAGATCCTGCACGGACTCCGCGTCGCCGGTCTCCGTCCAGGAAATCGTGGTGACGGGCGCATCCGCGTGCTCCTGCGGAGATTCGGTGACGGCGTCCATGACGTTCACCAGCCACATCCGCCCGTCGTGGAGCTTGAGGATCTTCGGGCGGGAGTTTTCCAGAAATGCCATCAGCGCCCGGCGGTACTTCCAGCCGGTCCCGACGTTCCAGTCTCCGGCAGCCGGGTTATACTCGATGAACGTCGCCGTCACCGTGCCGCTGTAATAGTTGTTCCGGCTGTTCCCGACAATGTACGGGTAGACGCGCCCGAGCGTCCCAACCACTTCGGACGGGTGGTTCTTCTGTACGGAAACTTCGACGCTCAGCGCCGTGTTGAAGGTTCTGTTCTTCTCTGTCAGATACACGCCGTCGAAGTCGCTGTACACATGATTGATGTTGAGATTGCCCTCGACGTTGTTCGTCACTGGCACGAGCGCGTATTCATACTCCGTCTTCGCCCGGTTGTACCGGTCATAGAGCTGGAAGCGGAAGTCGTCGAAGTCGGCAATCGGGATTTCGAAGAGCGTCACCCAGTCGAACGAGCCGCGCTCCCGGCGCTTAATCCGGATGTGCGAAATCTCCCCGATGCTGTACTCCACGTTCCCGGCGTGGAGATTCCCCTGAAAGCGCGCGTGCAGGATGGTGTCGAAATCCCATGTACCGGGGATGTCCGTCGTGTATGGGCCGGAGGTATCCCGGGAGATGTACAGTTCATCGTAGATGCCGTTCTGTAAGAGCACGCTCCGGATGTTCTTCACCGCCGTGGGCGTGAAATCGAGCGCGTGACGATCTCCGCAGAGGCCGTATCCGCAGCAAATCATGAAGCCACCCCCTCAAGTATGCAGAATACTGTCCCGCAGCAGCAGGCCGCCGGACAGCAGGTAGCCGCGGTAGTTTGCCAGTCCCTCGCCGGCAAAGCAGCTCCCGGTATCGGGCCCCTGCACCCGGATTTCGTACAGCGGCCCGACGCGCCGCACCCAGAGCGGGACAGCTTCGTCGGAGGAGGGGACGGGGATGTAGTCGCTGGTGATAACGTAGGTTTCCGCGGCGTTGTGCGCCGTGAGCACGAAATAAGCGACTTCACCATACCCGGTGAAATTTCCCCGATAGAACCGGATTTCAATCTTGTCCTTCTGATTGCTCATCTCCAGCAGGACGGAGTTCTCGTTAAAATCCCGCCCGACGAGCTGGAGGGTAAAGTCGTCCGCGATGGAAAAGCCTTTGTCGAAGCGCACCCAGTGTTCCGGGTCGCTGAGATCCACCCATTCATTGTCGATATACTTCGGCGGGGAGGGGTTGGACGTCCCCTCAATGGAGACGATGTTCGACTGAATCATGACGCATCCCTCATACCACAGATTCTCCAGATTCAATACGGCGAATACGGAGGGCCGGATATACTCCACCGAGAAGGGGACATACCCGGTGTCCACCTCCATGCCGTGTACGGTGACGCCGGCGCCGCGGAGATAGTAGTGGTAGTTGTCGATAAGGCCGGAGAGCGTCGTGCGCAGAGTCTGGTCGTAGAGCAGGTCCGTACTGTAAATCTCCGCGTGGCGGATGTCGTAAAGGGTGAATTGATATGCGCTCAGAAGCTCCCCCTCCGGCTGCGTGTAGGACAGCGCGGCCTCAAAGGAGGAATTGCGGATAATCTGCTCCGATTCCAGATTCGAGAAGGAAAGTACCGGAGCAGTGAAGCAGAAGAAGACAATCTTATTACTCAGGGCGCTGGACGAGCCATCTTTGTGTATCACCTGCACCTGCGCGTTGTAATCGCGTCCATTCGTAAGGGAAGCGGCGGGGAGCTGGTGGCGAAGCTGGAAGGTCGTCAGGGTTTTATCGTAGACGACGGCGTTAGAGGCGTTATTGCGGATAATGAGGCGGTTTCGGTACGCCTGATCCCCACTGTACGCAAACTGGAATTCGTGTACGGACAAGGCGTCGAACGCCGTCGTCTGATAGAGTATGGGCTGCGGCAAGGGCATCCTCCTTTCCGGGTGAGATTTGGGTTACGATAAAATCACCATGTGCTGAAAGTTATTCTGCTCGGCCAGGAGCGTCACCGTCTCGCCAGCCGCAAACGACGGCGTCCCCTTAAACGGGACGGGGTATTCGCGTCCGCGTACCATGACCGTATACTGCCTATCGGAGACCGCCGTAATCCGCCCCGTCAGCAGGACGGGCAGGGGATAGGCGGACAGAATTTGTTTGGCTGCGGATACGACCAGTTTCGATAGCGTCTCGACAGCTTTATCGTTGGGGTTGGACATCAACCCTCACCTTCTTTCCGTAACAACAGGATGAGCAACTGATTTTCAGTTGCATTTTTCGTGAGTTTGTGGCATACTCTATATAAAGGCGGTGAGATTGTGGGAAAGATAGGGAAACTTATTGAGCGGCTAAAATCCCGGCCGCAGGATTTTACCTTCGAGGAATTGCGGGCATTATTGACCGCGCTGGGCTTTGAAGAATCCAATAAAGGCAGAACCAGCGGTTCAAGGGTAAAATTTATCAAAGGAAATATTCCTATCATCCTGCATAAGCCGCATCCAAGAAAAGAACTGCTGGAGTATCAAATAAAAGAAATTCTTAAAGTATTGGAAAAGGAGGGGCTGATATGACAGGGAAAAATATGCTGGAATATAAGGGGTATTATGGTACTGTGGAATACTCGGCAAAGGACAATATCCTTTTTGGGAAAGTCTCGGGGATAAACGGCCTGATTTCTTATGAGGGAGACAGTATCCAGAGTTTGAAAACAGATTTTGAAGAAGCGATCGACGACTATCTCGAAATGTGCAAAGAAAAGGGAGTTGAACCAGAGAAAAAATACAAAGGCACATTTAATGTCCGGATTGCGCCGGAACTGCACCGATCCCTTGCCGTCTTTGCTGCGTCGCATAGCATGACTTTGAACGCAGCGGTTGAAAACGCCGTCCGGGAATTTATCCAGCATCAGTGAAGCCCGCCGCGGCCTTGTCTTAAGGCAGAACCGCGGCGGGCTTCATATCGTCTATCTCCTGTAAATCTCCCGTAAGACAGCGTTCGGGAGCTTCCCGACAATGGCCTTCGCCAGCCCATTCGGATCGTTGACGCCAGAGACATGGACGTCCCCGATGGACACGGATATGGGCGGTGCGGCGGGCGCCGGCGGCATATAGAGAACGTCTCCCGCCATCTTCCGGAGCTGCTTCGATATGGAAACGCCTGCCTCTTTACATATTATATCAAAGTCGGCGTTTTGCATGGCGTCCCGGAGCGCGATGAAATCCGGAGCGGCCTTTGCAAGGCTCATCAGATTCTGCGTCGGTTCGCTCGGAACAACGCCGTCGCCTGCTTCGAGGGAGGTGACGCGCCCCTGCGCCGGGTTGCCGCGCACGAGGATTTCCGTTCCCGCATCGTCGACGACGTGCGGTCCAGCCTCGGCAAAGAGGGTCCCTTTCCGGTACCCCTTGAGCTGGCTGACGTCGACCCACCCGGTCCACTGCCCGTTTCGGCCGATGAGCACCTGAGAACCTTTGATCTGCATGACGGTGAACGTCGAGCCGGGAACCCAGTCGTGCATTCTCACTCCGCCGGAGCCGCTGGCCCAGCGTGTTTCCCCGCTGCGGACCGTGACCGATTGCCCTACACGCGGTATCCCGCCCCTGTTGTCGTCATCCCCGCGGTCGGAGCCGGAGGAGGGGCGTTTCGAGGAGGAGCCTCCATAGTCGTAATCGTCATCGTAGTCATAGTTGCCGTCGTCCCAGTCATAATCGCTGTCGTCAAAGTCGGGGAAATCCGGTTTGTTCTTCTCCCACTCGGCCAGCTCCTCCATGATGCGGACATAGGCGTCGCGGAAGTCTTCGAGGTTGTCGACGCGGCCGTTAAGAATTTGTTCCTCCCAGTCGGCGCCCCAGCGCTGCGCGGCTGCCAGACGGTCCTGCTCGTCCTCGTAAGCGTCGACGGCATCTGCCCACGCTTCCTTATATCCCTGAAGGAGTTCGATCCGTTCCTCATACGAGCGCCGTTCCTCTTCGACATCGTTCAGCCGGCGCACGATGTCGAGATACCCGCTCTGGAACTTCTCCAGTACCTCCATGCGTCCGGCGAGGACATCCTGTTCCCACCCGGCGCCGAGGATCTGGTCGGCGATGTACCGGTCCTGCTGTGCCTCATAGTCGTCGATGAAGCTGGTCCATTTCTCCCGGTACTCTTCGAGCATGTCGATCCGATTTTGGTTGGCCTCTTCCTCCTTAGAGGTGTCCGCCAGCTTGTCCTGGATGACAAAATAGTCCTTGCTGAAGCGGTCCAGCACATCCAGCCGCAGGGAGAGGATTTTCTTCTCCCAATCGGCCCCGAGCAGTTCCGCAGCGTGCAGGGTGTCCTGCTTCTTATCGTAGTCGCTGATGAATTCGGCCCACCGCTTCTTGTACTCCTCAATGATACCTATCTTGTCCTCGAGCGCCTCACGCTCCGTCTCGGCGTCGGCCAGATCTTGCTGGATGGCGAGATACCTCTCCCGGAAATCCTCCAGAATCTCCATCCGGTGGCCGAGGATTTTCTCCTCCCAGCCAACGCCGAAGAGCTTCAGCGCAATCTCCCGATTCTGCTGCTTTTCGTACTCGTCCAGAATGTCCGACCACTGGTCACGGTATTTGTCCAGCGCGTCGATTTGTTTATCAAGGGCGGCCTTCTTATCCGCGAGCTGCTGTTCCAGATCCTCTTTCTGTTTCCCGAGGGAGTCCAGTTTTTCCTGAAGCTCCAGCTCTCGGAGCTCTTCCTGTGCGCTGGCGACGGTCTCTGTGTCGTTCTCGTAGACGAAGCCTTCTCCCTCGCGGTAGACGCGGATCGTCTTCTGATTCCGTGCTTTCTCCAGCTCCTGCTTTGCCTTCTCAAGTTGAATGGCCTTTTTGCGTTCGTCGTTCGCGTCGCTGAGCCTGTCGATCTCAGCCTGTATCGCGTCGATGCGGGGCTGATATAGTTCGTCGAGCAGATCCTTCTGCTCCTCAAGCTGATCCTTCTGCCGCTCCAGCACGTCCAGCACGGCGGCGTGCGCCTTTCCGGCGTCGTTCTCCGCGGCCTCGGCGGCCTTACCGATGAGATCCAGCCGTTCCTTGAGCTGCTGGAGTTCCCGGTCCAGAAGATCCACCACGGCCGACTGTGCGCCTTTATATTTCTCCGACGTCTCCTCAAGCTGGTCTTTAACGAGATCGAGCTGTTCCTTACGCAGGTCGTTCTGCTTCTTGAGGCGGTCGATTTCGTCGTCCAGCACGCGGAGGACGGCGTTCTGCGTTTTGGCGTATTTCTCTTTGAGCTGCTCCAGCTCTTTGCCGAGTTCCTCGTTAATCTTCTGGAGGCGTTCAATCTCGGCATCGAGCGTCTTGACGGCTGCGGAGTAGACGCGGTCCAGTTCGGACTTCTTCTCCTTGAGCGCCTCGCCCTCGGCCTGGTATGCCTCTTCCGCCGCCTTCTTTTCCGCCTCATACGCCTCTTTGGCAGCGCGCTTGCGTTCTTCCGCCGCCTGCTTCGCGGCTCTGGCCGCTTCCTCGCGCGCACGCTTTTCGTCTTCGAGCATTTTCTGGCGGGCGGCGTAGATCTTCTCTTCGAGGTTCCAGACCTCATCCTGCGTCTTGGCGTAGTGATCGAGCGCATACTGGAGGCCGTCGATGTACTCCTGCGGGCTGTCGTCGAACTCGCCCATGGCCTTGCGGTGCTCCAGCAGCTTCAGGTATTCCTGAAGCGCCTTGTTGACTTCCTTTTGCGCCTTGGCCGTTTTATCCAGCACCCGCGGGGCGGCGGTATTGACGTTGGGAACCTGCGGTTTCAATGCAATGGGGAGTTCCGGGGTTTCAAAGCTGGAAACAGCGCTCCCGATTGCCGAGAGGGCGTCCGCCACACCTTCAGCCCCGCCGCCTTTGATGTCGATATTGATAGGGGATAGAGTGACGTCCTTTTTGAACATGGATTTGAGTATCGACCACCCAAGAGGTTCGTCACCATGATAGGAAGGGGTAAATGAGATGCTGTAATGAAAATTTCGGATCGTTTCTCCCAGATTGGAAATAACCGCCCCCGCCGCCTGCTTAACGGCTTCGATAGAGGTCTGAAGCTGTGCGAAATTGGAATCCAGAAAGGCGCTCAGGGTCGACGCATTGTTCATTAGACCGTCGGTAATATCGCCATTAGCATCGACGATCTCCTGCACGGAAAGTCCGGAAGCAGCCGAAATGTCACTGACAACTTTATCAAATGCTTCACGGTTGGCGATATACATTTCTTCCAGCGACGCCTCGGCGGCTGCGGCGGCCTCCTGAAACACCGGGGATGCTTCGTCTTCGGCCGTGAACACGAAGTGGTTCCCTTCCAGATGCTCTGTAAAATAGTCGAAGTTTTCTGCAAAGGTAGTAATAAAGGAATCAAAGCTGTCCAGATCATCCAGCGCCGCCTGTAAAGAGTTTGCATACTCGTCCACTTCACCGGCAGCGTTTACCCATAAGCCATCTTGCGTCTGCGTCAAGTTCTGTGAGGTGACATGCAGATTAAGCAGGTTTTCACTGGCTTCTCCGATAGCGTCGGCGTAATCCAGTGCGCCGATGGAGCCGCTGGCAAACTGGCGGGTGATATACTCGAACCCCTGCGACGTGGCCAGAGACAGTCCAGCGAAGAGCGCCTGCGAATCCTCGTTTTGCAGGGAATCGAACGAGATGGACGCAATCTGCTCCTGAAGGTTATTAAAGTAGTCGACGACGCTGTCCTTCCCGTCGCGGAACTCCCCGTTGATTTCCTTGATTTTGGCGATGACATCGCTCAGTCCGCTGTCGGGGTAGGAGGCGGATACGGCGTCAAGAAACTCGTCGAAGGTATCGACAAAGGCTTTCGACCCGAACTCCATCTCGCGCAGGTGGTCGACGTATTCGTCCATCGCCTGGCCCTGAAGTTCCTCGGCGCGGTTCAGATCGTCGAGTGCCGCCTGGTTGAGCTTGTACTGATCGCCCTCCTTGATAAGATACTTGACATAATTCGGATGCGCCTCCAGCAGCTTCTGTACGCTGTCGAGCGAAAGAAATCCGTTTTTGTTGTATTCGTCAAAGTACCCGTTCGCCTCGCTGACGGCCCCGGAGAGAGCGGAGAGCGTATTTTGCAGCGAGTATGCCGCTTCGTTGGTCTCTGTGAGCCCTTTGACAGCCCCCTGATAGAAGGTCATCAGGGACTGGTTAGTGGAGATGGCGTCCTGCAATTCGGCCTGACGGGTACGTAGCCCATCGAGCGCTTCGGAGTCTGTCTCCGATTCGATCTGTGCGTTCAGTTCGTCGAGATCGTTTCGCAGGCCGGAGAGGATGCTCTCGTAGTGATCCTCGAGCTCGTTCAGTTTCCTGTTGATGGAGTGGTTTTCGATCTGCTGGACGATGCTCTGGATATTCCCCGCAGTGACGTCGTTAAAGTCGACATTCAGCTCGTTTAGATCACTGCCAAACGCCTGAACGAAGTCGATGAGCTCGTCCGCACTGAGACCGTCCTTAGCGCCCTCGGCGGCGGCGCGGAGCTTCTTCACCTTGTCCTGAATGCCGTCGAGGAAATCGTCGAAGTTTTCAATCTGCTGCGGGGCGTCGGCAAAGGCGTCCACGAAACGCTCCAGCGCGGGGCCGGTGAAGCCAAGCGCCACAGCCATCTCCCGCAGCTTCTGGTTGAAGGTCGTCTGGGAGATGGAGCCGCTGTCGAGCTGTTCCCGCAAGGCGTCAAGATTCTCCGTGAACGCGGGGTCGCCGTACGCTTTCATCACCAGATCGGCGAATTCGCGGACGTTCTCACCCTCGGCCTTCATCTCCTGAAGGACGTTGTGGAGCCTTTCCAGCTCGGTGAATTTGAGGCTGCCCAGCATCTCCGACGCCAGCGACGCGCTGCCGACGACTTCCGCAATACCGTCCGCCAGACGCTGCGCCTGCTCTGCGTACGTACCGAAACCGAAGAGCTCGCCGATATTGATGCTGCCGAGCCCATTGTCCCGATAGATGGCTTCGAGAGCGGCTTTCTGCTCCGCCGAATAAGCGCTCCACATCTCGGCCGACGCCTCGCTGATACCGTCAAGGTAGTCCTTCACCTTCGTCTCGCCGGTCATGAGAGAACGGTCGAGGTTGAAAGCACCCTCCAGCGTCTCTTGGATCTGGTCAGCGTTCTCGGCGACGGGGTAGAGGAAGTTCTCCTTAAACCATGCCGTCATAGCGTCGTCGTCCTCGCCGAAGGACTGATAAATTTCATCCTTCACGCTGTCGGCAACGTGCATCAGGCTGGTCTTTAACGTATCACTGAGCTCGGCATATTCTTTACCGCTCAGCGATTTTCCGCCTTTATACGCCTCGTCGATTTTAAACGCAGAGCGCACAATGGGCTTGAGCTTCTCAACCTCCTGACTTACTTCGTAGGCGAGAGCTTCATAGCTGGCACGGATCTTCCTGATTTCCTCTGGGGAGAGAGCAAGATTCCCGAATTCATCTTTAGCGATACCAATACTGTTAAGCCATTTCTTCGCGTTGGAAGAAAATTTTGATTTGGTCGCTATAATAGTGTTGGTTTTATTCCACTCAGTCTCCGCTATCAGCGCATCCAACTGCTTAATCGCCGACTTGGCGCCGTCAATCTGCTTGGCGAGGGATTCCTCAAAATCGAGATTCGAGCCTGTGTCGTTCACCTTCAGGTTGAATGCTTTCATAACTTTGGCACCGCCCTTGACAAGGACTTCATCCTCAGCCAGACGCAGCTCCTTCAACCGCTCGATCTGATCCTTTAAGACGATATTCGATTCAATGAGCGCCTGATTCTGATCGTTATACCCGCTGACCAGCGACGGATTGACTGCGACAATCTGCTCAAGGATCTGCTTGTACTCAGCATACTCCTCCGTGGTCAGGCTGATATTGCTGTGATCGGATGATACGCCGCGCCGAAGAACCTCAAACCGTTCTGAGACGCTTTCCAGGGAGGCAATGTCCTGATCAAACGATTGAACCTTGCTCTGATACTCTGTAAGGAACTGTTCACCCTCGGAGATGATCTCGCGCTGTTTCTCCTTGAGACGCTCCAATATTCCGTGAATCAGAGTAACGGTGCCGATGATAACGGAAGCGGTCATTCCGATGGGATTTGCGGAAAACGCCGCCGAGATAGACTGCCCAACGCCGCTGACAACATTTTTGAAGGTCCCCAGCTTCCCTTTGAGTATGTCAAGTTTCCCGCCAGCCCGATTTATCCCGGACGCCGCTTTATCCTGCTCGGTTTGAACTCGAAGATGCGCTGCCGCAACGTCCCTCTGCGCTTCTGAGTACCCCATTGCGGCCAGGATAGCTCTCGCCTGCGCTTCTGTAACCTTGTTCGTAGACAGAACTACATTGAGTTGACGTGTGTTCAGCTTCTTAAATTCATCTTCGAGTTTACTGATGTTTCCATCGGACATATCAGCGAAGTCAGCACCCTTAAGCGCTTTTAAACTCGCGCCGAGCTGCGCCGCCCCCTGAATTGAGGTCTTGATCCACGCGTTAAAGGCTTTCCCGCCCTGATACGCACCAAAGATTCCTGCCCCGGCGATGGCGGCGGGGATAAGGTCAAAAGCATCGACCAGCTTAATGACGCCAGTCCCCATATCGATAATGGTTTTGATAGCCGAACTGTCGATGGCGTTGGCGGCAAGCGCCTGATAGGCGGAGGTGAACTGGTTGAGATGTCCCTGAATCGAGTCGAGGAATTTTTGGTTTTCCTCCATGGCTGAGCCGGTGCTGTTCGTCGCACTGGCGACGGCTTTCTCTACATCGTTCCATCCCTGTAAGATGGCGTTCAGTACTTTTACCTGTCTGTTGCAGTATGTTGATCAGGGTTGCTTATGTCCTGACGGTGTGTTATAGTAAAAATACGGAAGAAGGGAAGAGAGATGGAAGAAGAAGCGAAAAAATCGAGTATCAAATGGGTCGTAATTACCGGCATTATCCTGACAGCAATTATCGTTTTGCGGTTTGGGAGGATGATCGCACTTGATGTAGGGCTGCTCCGAATGTCCCGTATCCACGCGCAATATTTGGATGAGGTTGACCGAATCGATATATCTGTCTTTGGGGAAGATCCCCTCATGCTGCGATATGAATCCGGCGTTGATACATCCAACCTGTATCGTAATTTTTCATTTGAGGACAATAAGGAGCTTTCCGCCGTATATTCGGATAATTTTTATCCGTCGCTGTATCTTCGGGATGAGTTCGACGATCTGGACAGAGAGGAGCAGCTTACATACTATTCTGGGAAGTCCGAACAGCTCAGCAGCCGTCTGTGGGAGATCAGGAAAGCGATTGACTATCCGGCAGAATCTCAATTCACGCATTTTCAGTATAAGCCGAATATCTCCGTCCGTACGAAAGTGAATCTGCGGCTTGTAACAGAAAAGTACACATACTCTATGGGATCCGATAAAGATCTGAGAAGGGAAGATAACCCACATAACCGGGATGTGATATGGGAATGAAAAGATGTATTCAGCGGTATAAATGGGAGCTCATCCTTGTGTTCCTGATTCTATATGCCGCGTGTATGTTCTGGCCGCTTTGGGATATGACACATATCATCAGCTTTTCCCTGGCGGTTGATTTGGTGCGCCCCATCCTGGCGTTTATCTGCGTCTTGCTTATCATGATCGTTGCCCTTGTCCCCGAATTGAAGACTGTCGAAAAAGACGACTGGATCCATTTCGGATTTCACGGCGTGAAGATTATCGGATTCCTGCTCTTGTTTCTTTCGGTACTGCTTTCCGCAAAAACAATGGTCATTGACATTCTGCTGGAGGGACCGAACCGGCTGAACGAAAGATATATGGATGCGGCTGTGCAGATGAGTGGGGAGGTGCTTGAGAGCTACCCGTCAGTTCTGGAATACAGCGTAGAGGCCGAAACCGAACGCAGGCTGCACGGGTGGCCTTATGACAGTATCGATTTGTACTGTCAGGTCCACTTCTATAACCGCCTGATCGTGACGATCTCGGCCGGCTATCCTTTTGAAGCGAAGGATGAAATCGAGAGGACACTGACAGATCGATGCGCCGAAATACGAGAGTCGTCCGGATATAATCGGGTTCTGCTGCATCGATATACGGACACCTTCCCCTCAATCGACTCCGATACGGAAATCGTTCTCCGATATGATACAGATACGGCGCGCGGAAAGGGGCAGAGGAAATGAAAATTATCCGGCGGTATAAAACGGAAATGATCGTTATCCTGACAATTCTCTGTGCTGCTGCCAGCGTCCGCATGATGAATCTGCTGTGGTTCCAGAATCACTTCGATTTTCTGGATTTCGACTTCTCGGCGATTCGGCACGGCTCCCTTTCGGAAGATCTCCCGACTGCGTTGTTTCCCGTATGCTGCGCCCTTGGCGTGTTCATCCTTGGTTTCATCCCCAGCGAAAAATTCCTCGACAGACAGAAAAGGCTGAGCCGTCTGCGTGGGGAAAGGCAAAAAAGAGAGGAATACTGCGAATGGATCAATGACCGTACCGCCGACTTCATCCGCTTTCTTGAGAAGAGGGATTTCCGCGCAACATGGGGATTCCAGCTCACACAGGACGTCCGCTATGGGGACCCATGCGGAGATCTCTGTGTGTTCGATCTGCCGGCTTTAGAGATTGTCGCTGTCGACGAAGATTCGGAGCAGCTTCTGTATTGCACCTATACAGGACTGACTTACGAGAGGTATCTGAAAGGGGATAGGATCCCGGATTATCAATATGCGCTTATCCCGTTATCAAAAGTTTATCATGTGTATACAGAGTATGAGGACTATACCGTACCTGTCGAAAAAACGGTCAGGGAGACTACGCCATGGCACGGCATGGCCTGGACTTCCGACGGTATAACGCCGGTCTCGGGAGCGTCGATTAAATTCCACAAGGAAACCGAGAATAAGTTCATCGGATCAAAGACGGTTTTAAAAATCTGCACAGGTATCCCGGAGCACAAGGAAATCGTTCTGACGGTGCGCGAAAGAAAGGTATCGACACGCCGCTGGGGCAAATGGACCGAAAATATCCGTCCCGACAAAAGCCTGATGCTGGATGCCCGATGCGGCATCCTGGGACGCAGGTTCCCGTTCATTGAGCTTGACGAAGCGCCGGTCGACAGGAAAGAGAGCGATTTTGATCCCCGGATCCGCGCCTTTAAAGGGAAGCTGGCCACCGTCCTGGACTGCCGATATAACTATGTGTTTCGTACTGGTGAATGGATCAATATCAAAGTGGGCAGTGAGGGCTATGCTTCTTCGTGGCAGCTTGTCGATAAGAAAATAGAATCCCTGCTGCCCGAGGGGGATTACGAGGGCCGCTCGAGGAAATACGATCGATCTGGTACAGAGCTGGATAAAGCAGATCTCATATGGGATGGAATAGGAATCTCCGGACGGCTGGACGATAACGCGAAATATCTCAACGCATTATGTGATAAGATCAGGCGTGAAGGGAAGAACACGACAGACAGAGATGCAGAGAAACTGTTCTTTCCTTCCGGCGCAGATGAGGTGCCCGCAGACGAACCAATCGTCTCCCGCATTCCCGAGGCCGAAGCAGGCGGAACTGACACCCCCACCGCCGAATCCGACGATAGTACCATCACCGTTGAGCTCCAAATGGACACAACCAATAAAGCCCGCGCCATCATCGAGCTGGCGAAGCTCAAGAGGGAAGGACTCATCACAAAAGACGAATTTGATAAACTAAAAAACGAGCTGATGGAACAAGACAGTTAATGCAGTTGATTATTACACACCCCGGCGCTTTCACGCCGGATCAGACTATTTCTTCACCCTCAGCATAACCTGTTAGGGGCTGCGCTTTTCCATTTAAGGGGTTTTCACCCACCACTAAGCGATGTGGCCGTACTCCTGTTGACGATTTTGGGCGCAACATTTTGTTGCGTCAGGCCCGTCCAAGGGATAGTCGTTGAACCAGACGCCGTATCGTAGACGTAGGCGCCCGGCTGCAAGAACAGCCATTGTGATACGAATCCTTACGAATTCGTATCGGGAGACTTAGGATTTAACCATATCCCCATCCTCACGTTGTTTCCGCTTTCGCGCCGTCAGGACGCGAATCTTCAGATTCGCGTCAGGCTCGTTTCCGACCTGTTGTGGAGTGAGGCTCGCCATATCCGTTGACAGGGTGGACATGGCTCCGACATACGCCGGTTAGGCATTACCTGCAATTAACGCAGTTCTCGACGTAATCTGAATTACGTCACGCAGCTTTCGCTACGCTCAGGGCAACATTACCCGCGGCCATTTCCCCAAGATATTGCTGCTGCTGACTGGACAGGGTGGGGAAGACCCGTGCCATGTCGCGAAGGATGTCATAGGTGGAACGGAGCTCGCCGTTTGTGCCTTCGATGTCAATATTCGCGATCTCCTTGAAATCCTTCTGGAGCTTCGGGATGAGGCCGTCGATGGCCTTGCCGTCCTCATCGATGCCGCGCAGACGCTGGCTGATGAACGTGAGACCCGAGGAGACGTTCTCAATGTTCCGGAGCTGCCCGAAGCCGCCGGTTAAGAGGCCGATGGTTTCGGCAAGGCTGGTCCCGGTCGGGGAGATCGTACCCGAGACGCGCCGCAGACCCTCCGTGATGTTGTCAAAGTCGATGGCGGCATGATTCGAGGTCTCGTTGATGGCATCCACGATGCGCATGGCGTCCGTATCGCTCATTTTGAAGCCTTTGAGTACAGCTATCAGGGCGGAGGATGCGGTCGTAACATCCTTGATCCCATCCCCGACGTTGGTCATCACCAGCGACGCCTCCGCCAGGGACATACTCTGCTTCAGGTCATACCCGGCGCGTTTAAAGACGGTCGTCGCGTCGATAACTTCTTTCCCGGTGCGTCCGATGCTGTCGCCCATATCAAAGGCTTTATCCA
>CATJVQ010000013.1 GCA_949743955.1 uncultured Oscillospiraceae bacterium
AGGTTCCACCTGTTCCCATCCCGAACACAGTAGTTAAGCTCATCCGCGCCGATAATACTTGGCGGGCGACTGCCTGGGAATCTAGGGCGATGCCGGCACAAAAAATACTGTCACTTATATAAAGTGACAGTATTTTTTTGCATAAAAAACACTTCTGGCAGAAGATCTCTATACAAAAAGGGAGGCTGCGCCGAGGGCGGCGGCCTCCCTTTTAAAATTGAAAGATGAATTATGCGGTAATCTTACGGCTCTCGTGTTCTTTGGCGACCTCTTCGGGTGTCTTCTCGCGGACACGCACAGCGCCGCGGTAGCCCTCATTAGTCGGGATAAGGTTGCCCGCCGCGAAACGCTCCTTTGCCGCTTGGATGGCCTCCTTGTACTGCGGGAGCCACTGCTCCTGAGCGATGAGCATCTCGTCGATCATCTGCCAGATCTCGGGCGGGTTGCACACGGCGCCCGTCAGCGGATCCATGAGCGCGGCCTGCTTGAGGAGATTGACGTCACCCGCGACCGCCGCCTCAACAGCCAGCCTCTGCACCCAGATCGACTGCGAGCATACGGCCGCGCAGCCCAGCGGCAGATCGCCCACCTTCGGGATGGAAATGCCGTTACCATCCACATAACCTGGAACCTCAATGACGCACTCATCAGGCAGGTTCGTAATGCAGCCGTTATTCATAACGTTGAAGTGACCGCGGTAGACGCGCCCGGTTTCCAAGCCTTCCATGATGTACGAGCAGTGCTCGTTGCCGCGGTCGCTGCCGTCGTATTTCTTCGGGGGTTCGGCAGCGATCTTCGGATAATCCGTTTCGAACCAGTTGCGCTCCTCGCGCGTGACACGCAGATAGCCGCCCGTCTCGCCGTGGATCCAGTTGTCGAGGTTGATCCACTTCTCAATTTCCTGCGGGCGCTTGCGGTACCATGACACGTATTCGGACAGATGCCCGTTGGACTCAGTGGAATAATAGCCGAAGCGGCGCAGCACATCAATGCGGACCTTCTCCTGCTGGGAGTAGACCGGGTGCTTCTCGAAGCCCTCAAGCAGCTTGCCGAGCATGTCTTCGCCCTTGTGCTTGACGGAGATGTACCATGTCTGATGGTTGATGCCCGCGCAGATGATGTCGAGCTCCTTGCGGGGGATGCCGAGCACTTCGGCAATCTGCATCTCACCGTGGATTTCGCCGTGGCACAGGCCGATGGTGCGGACCCCGCCATACTTATTGCAGGCCCATGTGGCCATCGCGTTCGGGTTCGAATAGTTGAGCATGACAGCGCCCGGCTCGGCCACTTCGCGGATATCCTTGCAGAAATCGAGCATCGCAGCGATGACGCGCTGGCCGTACATGATGCCGCCCGTGCACAGCGTGTCGCCTACACACTGGTCAACGCCGTACTTGAGGGGGATGTCAATATCGGACTCAAAGCCCTCCAGCCCGCCGATACGCACGCAGTTGACAATGTAGCGCGCATTTTTAAACGCCTCGCGGCGATCGGTTGTGGACTGAATCTTCGTATGGATGCCGTTGGCCTCAAGATCGCGCTGGCACAGCCCTGTCACCTTCTCCAGGTTATCGGGATTGATGTCGGTGAAAGCGATCTCAATGTCGCGGAACTCCGGCACAGACATAATGTCGGTGAACAGCGTGCGCGCAAAGACCAGACTGCCCGCGCCGATAATGGCAAGTTTGAAGCTCATGGAAAAAACCTCCTTATGTTTTGTGGGGATTGCCCCTATTATACCCCGCCCTGCCGGACGATGCGTCACAGATTCGCGGGGGTTCTTCCAAAATGGAATAAATCGTTGGATAAAATTTTTGCAGATAGAGAAAAAGTTGTCCGATCATTTAGGAGAACGTCCGTGAGGGGGATTAAAACCGGTCTCATCCCGCTCCATGCGGAACTGTTTGCGGTAGGCGGCCGGCGAGATACCGTACGCCTTGCGGAAGAGCAGATAAAAATTCTGTCGTGAATTGATGCCGACATGCTCGTCGATTTCACCGATGCACATGTCCGTTTCGGTCAGGAGGGTGCATGCCGCCTTCATGCGCACGTCTGTCAGATACTGCCAGACAGTGGATCCCGTCTGCTGCCGGAAGATGCGTTCCATATAGTTCTTGCTCAGGCAGACGCTTGAGGCGATATCCTCCATATTCAGTATGTTCGAATAGTTGAACTGGACATAGTCCTTGATGCGCTGTACATGGTTGCTCGGGTGGATGTGGGTGCTGTCTAGGGAACGGGCAACATCCATAAGGAGCTGGTCGAGCAGGAGGCCGAGATAGGTGTGATTGTGCGTTTCATCAAATTCAGAGAGCATCCGGTGTAGAAGAGTGCCGTAGGAAGCGGCGTCGGAGAGGATGACGGGGCCGTCGGAGAGGTGATTATTCAGAGAACGAAGCTCTCCGCCCCGCGCAAGGTCCTGCAGCGGGAGGCAGCCGGGAGCGGCTGCACAAGCATAAAACGAGCCGCCCAGGAGCGAGGAGGGCGATTCACATCCCTGCGAGAAGACCACACGGTGCGGCACGGAGGAGTCGAAAAGCAGCAGATGCCGCCGTTTGAGAAGAATTTCGTCCTCCCCAATCTGGTATAGGCAGCTCCCGTCCTGGAGATAATTAAATTCCAGAACCCCATGTTCGTGCGGGTTCATATCAAAAATAGGGCAGTCCGTGATGAGATACATGTCGTCCGGAGCGAGCATCCATCCGGCCGGGATCTTGTCAAGCCACTTCATATCCGTCCTCCCCCCGCATACACGACAGCCTGTCCGTAAAAAAGGACAGACAACTCACCTATCATCAATTATACGTTTTTATTTTAACAGATATCTTAATTTTATAGTAAATGAAATTCGTGAAGAGACCCAGTTCTTTTCCTGAACAGAAAATATTTTATCCTATTATTCACAAGAATATATCCTGAATTTCTTTATTCTAACAAAATTCTAACAGAGTTTTTTAATATGCAATATCATAAATAATATCTTTTTTGGACAAAAACAGGGTTTTATTTCTGATAGGAATAGGTCTGTTGAAAATGTATACTATATGAGTGAATCCGAGGGTTGGATTTAGTCGGTTTGATTATTTGTGGGACTGCTTGTCCCTATAAAACGACTTGTCTGCATCTTGGATGAAGTTAATAAGAGGAAAGGAAGATTTCGAATGAGAAAGTTGGGTAAGGCATTCACCCTCCTGCTCGCTGGTGCACTTGCAGCGTCGATGGGCGCTTGCGGTGGCGGCAACTCTTCGAGCTCCGCACCTGCCGATGGAGGCAACACGAATGCGCCGGCCGCTGATGCCGGCAACAATGCTCCTGCCGCTGATGCGGGAGACGCGGGTGATGCAGGCGCGGCCGCTGCCGGTGCTCTGCCGACTGACACGAGCTGCGAACTGACCTACGTATCCTGGAACTCGAACCAGGAGGAGCAGAACCGTGCTACGATCGATGCTTTCAACAAGATCTATCCGAACGTCAAGATCAACCTGTCCTATTCTACATGGGATGAGTACTGGAACAAGCTCGAAGCGAGCGCCAGCTCCAACCAGTTGGCTGACCTCGTCACGATGCACACCAACACCATCGAGATGTACGTCAACAACGACTTCATGGCTGACCTGACCGATCTGGACAAGATCGATCCGAACTTTAGCTATGACAATCATCCCGAGGACGTTAAGAAGCTGTACCGCTTCAAGGACAAGATGTGGGGCGTGCCGAAGGACTTCGACTGCATCGTGCTCATCTATAATAAGACGATGTTCGACGAGAAGGGCCTCGAGTACCCGACCGATGACTGGACTTGGGATCAGCTGGAAGAGGCCGCGGCGGCTCTGACCGACAAGGCCAACAATAAGTACGGTTTCGGCGCCCGTAACGACGAGCAGGCCGGCTGGGCTTCTTTCTTCTATCAAAACGGCGGCGGCATCCTCAACGAGGACGGCACCAAGGCGCTGCTTGATGATCCGAAGACCATCGAAGCCATGCAGTGGTGGATGAAGATGTATGAGAACTACTGTCCGCCGATGTCCACCTACTCTGAGAGCGATCCGCAGACCGTTTTTGCGGCCGGCACCGTTGCGATGCAGACCATCGGTAACTGGGACATGAACTTCTACACCGATAACGAAGCGCTTGCTGGTACCTGGGATATCTGTGCTCTTCCGCATCCGGCCAACGGCACGAAGGCCACCATCATGAACGGCCTCGCGCTCTCCGTTGCGGCCAGCTCCAAGAACATTGACGCTGCCAAGCAGTTTGCGGCTTATTTCGGCACCGAGCAGGGCCAGATGGACGCGGCCATGGGCCCCTCCATTCCGTGCTACACCGGCGTTTCTGATAAGTGGGCTGAACTCAACGGCGACAAGTTCAACACCAACGCGGTCCTTTCCCAGATGCAGTACGGCGTGCAGTGGGTCGGCACCGAGGCCAAGACCCAGTGGGATGCGGCCATGAACACCGAAATCACCAAGATCTACAACGAAGGCAAGGATATCACTGCGGCTCTGACCGACGCTGCCGCGCAGGTCAACGAGATCCTCGCCGAGGAGCAGGCCAACAAGAAGTAAGACCTTTATCCCCTCTTCGCCCGGACAGGGCGCCGCCCGTGGCGTCCTGTCCGGGCGGGGGATTTCCATTATTCCAGCAGAATTGGAGGAGGAATCATGAGCGCGGGACGCCCTTCAGCAGCAAATAAAAAATACGCAGATTGGGCCTGGGGTTATTTCTTTGTCGCACCGACGGTCATCGGCCTGATTATACTGAATATCTATCCGATTTTTATCACTTTGATCATGAGCTTTTCCAAATCGGCACAGTTTGGTAAGTTCAAGGTCTCCGGCCCGGAAAACTATATCAAGCTCCTTTCTGACCCGGAGGTCGGGGCGGCTATCCGGAACACGCTGGTCTTTACCCTTACATCCGTTCCGGTAGGGATCGTTATCAGCCTTGTGCTTGCCGCGCTCATGTGCCAGAAGATTCGTGGCGTGGGTACATACCGCGTTATTTATTTTATGCCGGTCATCGCGGCTCCCGCGGCGGTAGCCATGGTCTGGCGCTTAATGTACAACACGGATTACGGCGTTCTCAATCAGGTACTGCGTGCCATGGGCTTCCAGGGCATTTCTTGGCTAAGTGATTCACGATACGCCATGATGTCCGTGGTGATTACAGCGATCTGGGGTGGCCTCGGCCAGCAGATCATTATCCTTATCGGCGCTATCACGAATGTATCCCACAGCTACTACGAAGCGGCGGATATTGATGGAGCCAGCTCCGCGCGCAAGCTCTGGTCCATTACCGTGCCGCTTGTCTCCCCGAGCATTTTCTTCCTGCTCATCACCGGCCTTATTGGTGCGCTCAAGCAGTTTGATATCGTCTACATGTTCTATGGCAAGCGTACCGCGCCGGGTCTGGGCGATACCCGCACGCTGATTCATAAGTACTATGTCGAGGCGTTCGATGTGCTCGATAAGACCTATGCGTCGGCACTTGTAATGGTGGCGTTCCTCATCATTCTGGTCTTTACGGTGATCCAGTTCATCGGCCAGAAAAAATGGGTCTATTATGACGATTAAGCGAGAAAGGGAGGTATCACTGTGGAAAATACCAAAGCCAGAGGTTCTATTGTGATTCATATTGCCCTGATCATCGGCGCTATCGTCATGGCTTTCCCGTTTTTGTGGATGCTTTTGACTTCGCTGAAAACACAGGGTGAGATTTCGGCTGTTCCGATTGTAGTCCTTCCCAGCGCGTTCCGGTGGGAAAATTATCAGAAGGCGCTCGACAGTGCCCCTTATCTTCTGCTGTATAAAAACACCATTTTGATGATCATCGGGCGTATCATCTGCGCGCTGCTCTTCTCGAGTATGTCGGCCTATGGCTTCGCGCGCATCAGTTTCCCCGGAAACAACCTGCTTTTCTCCATCGTTATTATTCAGATGATGGTTCCGGCCGAGATCTTCATGATCCCGCAGTATCAGATGGTGTCGAAGCTCAACCTCCTCAACTCCGTCTTCGCTCTGATCTTCCCGGGTCTTGTCAGTGCGTTCGGCGCGTTCTTCATGCGGCAGCAGTTCATGTCTCTGCCCTACGAACTGGAGGAGGCGGCCATTCTCGACGGCTGCAACCGCTGGCAAATCTATTCGCGCATCATGCTCCCGCTGACCAAGAGCGCGATGGTTTCTCTCGCGGTGTTCACGGCCCTCTTTGCCTGGAAAGACCTGATGTGGCCGATCATCGTCAACATGGACATGAGCAAGCTGACCCTTTCCGCTGGCCTTGCGACGCTTAAGGTGAGCCTGTCCTCGAATCAGGGCGCGCTGATGGCTTCCTCGGTTATCGCCACGTTCCCGATGCTCATCCTTTATGCGATCTGCCAGAAGCAGTTCATTGAGGGTATTGCGCAGACCGGTATGAAATAAGCTAGGCTTTTGAACTGGACGAATTTTGTATGACGACGGGGAGGCTTTACGCCTCCCTGTTTTCTGTTTGGGGAGGAGAGATTTCAGATGAGCGGGCTGTTCGGCCCGGCGGATGTGCGGGCGGTCCCCATCGCCTATTACGCGCTGCACCTGCGGGAATTCGATATGCAGATACACCGCCATCCGCGGGGGGAAATCATGTACACAGTGTCGGGCTGCTGCCGGGTGACAGTCTCCGGAGAGGAGCACCGCCTCCGCGGGGGGCAGTTCGTGCTGCTGGGTCCGGATGTGCCGCACCGGCTGCGCATCGGTGAGGACGGTGCCTGCGGCATCCTCAACCTGGAGTACGCCTTCGAGGGTGATGGGCCGGGCGCATCGCTGACGGGGCTGGCGCAGCGGAGCCATGCGTTCCGTACACTCTACGAAACCGGGGGCGGCCCCTGCCTCGTGCTGGTGGACGAGAGCGGCGACGGGGAGGGGCGTGTCGGCCGGGCGCTCCAGGATCTCATCGCGGAGCTGGAGCACCGGGAGCAGCGGGATCCGTATCTGGTGGAGCTGCTCTTTGAGCGGGCGATGATCGAGATCTCCCGCTGTCCCGCGCGGGATGCGCGCGGCGCCGGGATGGGGTATGTCCGCAGAGCGAAAGCGTACATTGAGGAGCACTTGTTCGAGGAAATCGACGTCGCATCCGTTGCGGCGGCGGCGGGAGTCAACCATTCATATTTGCAGACACTCTTCTCCCGCAGCGAGAAGTGCGGTGTGATGGCGTATGTCAACCGTCTGCGAATGGAGCATGCGGCGTTCCTGCTCGTCAACAGCAACATGAAGGTGACGGACATCGCCTTTCAGGTGGGGTTTTCCAGCCGCCAGCACTTCGGGTATACATTTGAAAAGTACTTCCACATGCGCCCTAGGCAGTACCGGACGCTTCGCGGCCGCAGCGCGGATACCGATACGGGCCAGGTCCAGTGGGTGATGGGGGAGGACGGAAAGTATTTTCAGTACCGCTTGGCAAAATGAAGAGGGGAACCGCTGCCGGATGGCAGCGGTTCCCCTTTGAGCGAATGCCCTTTGATAAAGCAACGTCATCCACTCGCAGAAAAAGTTATGGTTTTGGCCGCTCTGCGGCCAAAATTTGATTTCCCTCGAAGTCAAAAATAACTTTTCCGAGCATGACTGCCAAAGGCAGTCATGCTCAAATGCCTTGAGCGATCATCGCGTCGGCTACCTTCTGGAAACCGGCGATGTTTGCGCCCATGACAAGGTTTCCGGCGCTGCCGTACTTCTCGGAAGCGTTGTAGGCGTTGTGGAAGATGTCCACCATGATCCGGTGCAGCTTCTCGTCGACCTCCTCGAAGGTCCAGGAGTAACGCATGGAGTTCTGGCACATCTCGAGCCCGCTTGTCGCGACACCGCCCGCGTTGGCCGCCTTAGCCGGCCCAAAGAGGACTCCCGCCTTTAAGAAAGCTTCTGTTGCCTCGAGTGTAGACGGCATATTCGCGCCCTCAGCCACGGCGACGACACCGTTCTTAATGAGCGTCGCGGCCGCATCGCCGTCGAGCTCGTTCTGGGTGGCGCAGGGGAGCGCGATGTCGCAGGGGATGGTCCAGATTTCGCGGCAGCCCTCGAAGTACTTCGCTGTCGGGACAGCGGAGACATATTCCTTAATGCGCTTGCGGCTCTTCTCCTTGAGCTCCTTCACAACGTCGAGCTTGATGCCGTCCTCATCGAGGATGTAGCCGTTCGAGTCGGAGAGGGCGACCACCTTCGCACCGAGCTGCTGTGCCTTTTCCACGGCATAGATCGCCACGTTGCCCGAACCGGAGATGACGACACGCTTGCCCTCGAGGGTCTCATTCTTCATCTCCTTGAGCATCTCCTGCGTGAAGTAAAGGAGGCCGTACCCAGTGGCCTGCGTGCGGGCGAGGGAGCCGCCGTAGGAGAGACCCTTCCCGGTCAGGACACCGGTAAACTCATTGCGCAGGCGCTTATACTGGCCGAACAGGTAGCCGATTTCGCGCGCGCCCACACCGATATCGCCGGCGGGGACATCGGTATCCGGGCCGATGTGGCGGGAGAGCTCTGTCATGAAGCTCTGGCAGAAGCGCATGACCTCAGCGTCGCTCTTGCCCTTCGGGTCGAAGTCGGAGCCGCCCTTGCCGCCGCCCATGGGCAGGCCGGTGAGGCTGTTCTTGAAGGTCTGCTCGAAGCCGAGAAACTTGATTACGGAACCGTTGACGGACGGATGCAGCCGCAGCCCGCCCTTATAGGGGCCGATGGCGGAGTTGAACTGGACACGGAAGCCGCGGTTGACGCGGACCTTTCCGGCGTCGTCCACCCAGGGAACGCGGAACTGGATGAAGCGTTCGGGCTCGACAATGCGGTCGATGACGCCCGTCTCAATCAGCTCGGGCTCCTTCTCGACGACGGGCTCAAGGGATTCGAGGACCTCGCGGACAGCCTGGAGGAACTCGGCTTCGCCGCGGTTGCGAGCCTCGACGTCATCATATACCTTTTGCAGATAGGAATTATGAAACGACACAGTGACCACGCTCCTTATTGTTGTTTGTAAATTTTTAACAGTCTGATTTTCTCTTTGACGTTTTCATTATAAGCAATTGTTTGAATAAATGCAAGAGAAAAACTGCATCTTTTTTAATTTTTTTCCAAAATGAATGAATTAAAACGTGATAAAGGATAAATATGCAGGAATATTTGCAGGAAAATCATAACAAAACTTCAAACAAGCATCGAATTCGGGCCCGCCATATTTTTGGCGGGCCCGGAATGGATTCGGTGTTCACCATTTGGGAGGAGAGGCGGGGCAGGAGAGGGCGCGCTTGGCGGCGCGGACCTCAACAAAGCACCCGCACAGGCGGCACATGCCGGAAAGAAGCTCCCCGCACGCCCGGCACGTATCGAGACGGCGCGCATACTCTTCCTCCGGGGTACGCACCGCCTCGTCGAGCGAGGCGATGTACTCGTAGACATTTTGGAACGCGTCCTCGCTTACTTCCCGCAGGAAGCACTGCCGGCAGGCGCGTACCTCCATCAGCGGAGGACCAGCTCGAGCACGCTGCACGCCGGGAGCTCGACAGTGCAGCGGCCGTCCCGGAGGGTGAAGCCATCGAACGCGGCGGGGCGGACAGCCTCGGGCGCCTCGAACGTGTTGTAAGCGGCCGCGGCGCCGGTGAGGATGCGCCCCTGTGCGTTAGCTGCGTTCATCCCCTCGGGGACGCATTTGACGGTGCAGGCCGCATCGTCGGAGAGGTTACAGAGCGTCACGGTGACGCCGCCGTCCGCTCCCTTGGAAGCCGATACGCTCACCTGCGGGACCTCTTCCTCCCCGCACCCGACCTGCGGTGTCGTGAGCCAGCAGTCGAGCAGCTCGGCGTCCTGATGGCGGGAATAGAGGTCGAACACGTGATAGGTGGGGGTCAGGAGCATCTTTTCGCCCTCGGTCAGGATGACCGACTGCAATACATTCACAAGCTGTGCGATGTTCGCCATGACAATACGGTCTGCGTGGCTGTTGAATATGTTGAGTGTCGCGCCGGCCACGAGCGCGTCGCGCATGGTGTTCTGCTAGTAGAGGAAGACCGGATTCGTGCCCGGCTCCACATCGAACCACGTGCCCCATTCGTCGACAATGAGGCCCACGCGGTGATCCGGATCATACCGGTTCATGATTTCCAGATGGTTCTGCACCAGTTCTTCCATCCGCAGCGCCTTACGCAGCGTGCGGTAGTACTCCTCGCGCGTGAAGTTGGTGGCGCTGCCCTTGTGCTCCCACTCGCTGCCCGGCACAGTGTAGTAGTGCAGGGTGATGGCGTCGGCATATTTGCCGGCGACACGCATGACCCCGTCGGTCCAGGCGTAGTCGTCCACACTCGGGCCGCAGGCGATGCGGAAAATTTTGTTGTCGCCGTAATTGCGCACGTAGGTCTGATAGCGGCGGTATTCGTCGGCGTAGTACTCCGGGCGCATATTTCCCCCGCATCCCCAGTTCTCGTTCCCGACACCGAAATACTTCACCTTCCACGCCTCGGGATGCCCGTTTTCCGTGCGCAGAGCCGCCATGGGGGAGA
Organism: uncultured Oscillospiraceae bacterium; assembly: GCA_949743955.1. GTDB lineage: Bacteria > Bacillota > Clostridia > Oscillospirales > Ruminococcaceae > Harryflintia. The sequence continues at coordinate 10,508 of CATJVQ010000013.1, forward strand.
CCCCGTCGAAGGTCATGTACTCCACCCACTCGCTCATCTCGCGGATAGTACCGCTGCCCACGTTCCCGTTGATGTACGGCTCGCACCCGATCTGGCGGCACAGCTCCATGAACTCATGCGTGCCGAAGCTGTTGTCCTCCACGACGCCGCCCCAATGGGTGTTGATCATCTTTTTGCGCGACTCCTTCGGGCCGATGCCGTCCATCCAGTGGTATTCGTCGGCGAAGCAGCCGCCGGGCCAGCGCAGCACAGGCACCCGGATGCGCCGTAGCGCCTCAACCACGTCCGAACGCATGCCCGCGACGTTGGGGATGGGCGAATTTTCCCCTACGAAGACGCCTTCATAGATGCACCGCCCGAGGTGCTCGGAAAAGTGGCCGTAAATGTTGCGGTTGATGCGGCATTTCGGCGCGGCTGTGTTAATGTGTAAAGTTGCCATAGAAATCCTCCTTATTTTTAACGGACCTGAAAGTCCGCAGGTTTCAGATGAGCACGACCTCGTGCCCCGCGGCGGCGGAGCGGTAGACCGCGTCGAGGATGCGCATGAGTTCGACACCATCCTCTGCGGGCGCGCGGCAGGGGGTGCCGGAGAGAACGCATTCGACGAAGTGATCGATTTCCCGGGCAAAGAGCCCGTCGAAGGAGAGAGCCGTCGGTGCGGCGAGGCGGATGTCAGAGAGATAACCGCCCGTTTCCGTATAGAGCTCCAGCTCCGGATCCAGCTTCGCGCCGCCCTTCGTGCCGAAGAGCTGAATAATCCCCTCATCCTTCTGGATGTTCAGCGAAAAGGACGCCTCAATCTGGAGCACCGCGCCGTTCTCGTAACGGATGAGCGCGGAGGCCAGATCCTCCACATCGCAGATATCGCCCTCCCCGGCGCTGACAGACCGGTAACCCTCTGCGCACTTGATGTGCGGGCGGTTAAAGAGCTTTTGGAATGTGGCCCCATAGACGGAGACAGGCTTCGGATTGCCCATCAGATACCGTGTCAGGTCGATGACGTGCACCCCCAGATCGATGAGCGGGCCTCCTCCTGAGCGGGACTTATCGCCGAACCAGCCGCCCGGATTGCCGTTGCGGCGCAGATAGGTCGCTTTTGCGTAATAGATGTCCCCGAGCGTGTCGTGCCGGATGAGATCCTCAAGGATCCGGCAGTCGTTGCCGTAGCGGCGGACAAAGCCGATCATCAGGAGCTTCCCGCTGCGGCGGGCGGCCTCCTGCATCCGGCGGGCCTCTTCGGCGCTCGTGGCCATCGGCTTTTCGCACAGGACATGCTTGCCCGCCTCGAGCGCGGCAATCGCACAAGGCGCGTGCGCACTGTTCCAGGTGCAGATGCTCACAGCGTCCAATTCGGGGCAGGCCCGGAGCATCTCGTTTACATCCACGTAGCAGCGGGTGACACCGTACCGCTCGGACATTTCCTTAAGGCGCGCGGCGTTGATGTCGCAGAAGGCATAGAGCTCCGCCGCCGGATTCTTTAAGTAGGCGCCGATGTGCTCTTGGGCGATATTCCCGACCCCGATGACGCCGATCTTCAGCTTTTCCACGCTTACGCCCCCTTCACATAGCGGCGCAGGAAGCGCACCGCCAGATCGATATCTGCTTTCGGATTGTTGCCGACCTCGCGCTCAATGGTGAGGAATCCGTGATATCCGATACCGTCCAGCGCGGCGAGGTAGGCGCCCCAGTCGACACTCCCTTCCCCCAAGGGCACCTCGCGGAACGCGTCCCCGGCCTCTATCGCCTCCTCAATCGGCCGCACGCCATAGAGGATCTCCGGGTCCCGCTCAAGGAGCTTCACCCCATCCTTCGCGTGGGTGTGGACGATATAGTCCCGCAGTGTATACACCGCCTTGGCCGGATCGTCGCCCGTGACCATGACGAAATTGGCCGGATCCAGATTGACAGCCACGCCCGTGGAATGGAGCGAGTCCAGAAAACGCCGGAGCGTTTCGGCTGTCTCCGGCCCGGTCTCGATGGCGAAATGCGCGCCCAGCCGGTCGGCCGCTTCGGCGAGCTGCCCGCATGCGTCCTGCATCACGGCGTAGCGCGGGTGGGATACGTCCGCCGGCACCACGCCGATGTGGGTGGTGACAATATTCGTCCCCAAATCCAGCGCCAGCTCGAGGATACGCTTCGAACGCTCGATGAGCGCAGGGTTCTGTGCAGTGTCGCCGAAGCCGTGCCCAAGATCGCCGCACAGGGCGGACACGGTCAGCCCGTATCCGGCCGCCATCTCCACGAACGCGCGCCGTTTTTCGGGCGTGAGAGCCTCGGGGGACATTTCCCCCCTTGTGGCGTAGACCTGTAATCCCGATACCCCCAGGGCGCTGGCCTCGGCCATAGCGGTTTTCACGTCCGTGCGAAAGGAGTCGAGCAGGACACCGATGGAAAAATCGTACACGGGAAGAGACCTCCTTTCCAAAGAGAAAGGACGGACGGCGGCGCCGTCCGTCCTTTTGGGGTTTCCATGATTCAGGAAGACGCAGAAAGCGGTTAGCGGCCCTCCCCGTCTTCCAGCTCTATTATAGCCGACGCTTACCCGAATTGCAAGTGAAATCCCGCCGCGCCGGGACAATCTTTTTCGAGGAACGGAAAATACGCTTAATCGGATAGCACAGTTTTTGCGCCCCGGAGAGGTCAACTTTCTTGCATCTGCTGTCTTGCGGGCGGGCGGCAAACATGATACATTAAACATCGGCGGAAGAAAGTTCCGCTGATTTTCTCGTTTTGGAGGCAATCATGGTCAAGGACATGACAAAAGGGGAACCGATTAAGCTGATGATTTGGTTCTCGATTCCCCTGCTTATCGGGAACGTGTTCCAGCAGTTTTATAATATGGCCGATACCATCATCGTCGGCCGGACCATCGGCGTGCAGGCGCTCGCGGCGGTGGGGAGCACGGGCGCGGTCTCGTTTCTCATCTTCGGCTTCGTCATGGGGCTGACCTCCGGCTTCGCCGTCATCACGGCGCAGCGCTTCGGCGCGGGCGACTTGAGCGGCATGCGCCGGAGTGTCGGCATCAGCGTTATCCTCAGTGTGGGGTTCACCGCCCTGCTCACGGCGCTGAGCATGCTCGCCGCCCGCCCGATGCTCCGCCTGATGAATACCCCCGCGGACATCTTCAACGATGCGTACAGCTATCTTCTCATCATTTTTGCCGGGGTCGGCGCGTCGTTCTTCTATAACGTCCTCGGCAGCATCCTGCGTGCGCTCGGGGACAGCAAAACCCCGCTGTACTTCCTTGTCCTCGCGTCGCTGCTCAATATCGTATTGGACTTTGTGTGCATCCTGTGGCTGCATCAGGGCGTGGCCGGCGCCGCCTACGCCACCGTGACGGCGCAGCTCATCTCCGGCGTGCTGTGCCTTATCTACATGATTAAGCGCTTCCCCGTGCTGCGCATGCACCGGGAGGACTGGCGCATGGATCGCGCGTTCGTGCGGGAGCACCTGCGCATGGGCCTGCCGATGGCGTTCCAGTTTTCGATCACCGCCATCGGGGTCATGGTGCTTCAGGGGGCCCTCAACCGCTTCGGATCCACGGTTGTGGCCGCCTATACCGCTGCCTCGAGGGTGGAGATGATCTTCACTCAGCCGATGCTCACGCTCGGTGTCACAGCAGCAACGTATACAGCTCAGAACCTCGGCGCCCAGAAGTATGCCCGTATCCGGGAGGGACTGCACAGGAGCGCGCTCCTGGCGGTGTGCATCGCTCTCTTTTCCGGCACGGCTGTCACACTGCTCGGCCGCTTTTTCGTCCGCCTTTTTATCGACGAGCCTACAGAAGAGATTCTCTCCTATGCCCAGACGTATTTAAACTTGATCGCTGTCTTTTTCATCGCGCTCGCGATGCTCTGCATGCTGCGCAACGCCCTGCAGGGGATGGGCAGCGCCTTTTTCCCGATGCTCGCGGGCGTGGCCGAGCTCGTCATGCGCACGGTGGTCTGCCTGCTGCTTCCGCAGCGGATGGGGTATATCGGGGTCTGCCTGGCCTCGCCGCTCGCGTGGATAGGGGCACTTCTGCCGCTGGTGTTCGACTATGTCCGCCAGATGCGCAGCATTCCTGCCCGGGATACGCAAAGAGCATGGACAAATGAAGATTCCCATGATATGATAAACGGATAGGGTTTACCGTTCGTCTTACCATTTTAATTCCATATAAGGTGAAGAGGAGGAAGGGCCAATGTCAAAGCAGGGAAATCTCAATATTCCCGAGAGCTATATCCCGCGGCTGGATGTCATGCAGACAGAGACCGCGATTAAATTTGTCAAGGATACCTTTGAACGCCAGCTCGCGCAGCAGCTTAACCTGATCCGTGTCTCCGCGCCGCTGTTTGTCCGCCCGGAGACGGGGCTTAACGACGATCTCAACGGTGTCGAGCGGCCGGTGGAGTTCGACATCCTCGATCTGCACGCGAACGTACAGATCGTGCAGTCGCTGGCGAAGTGGAAGCGCCTGGCCCTGCGGCGCTACGGCTTCGGCCCCGGGACAGGACTCTACACCGACATGAACGCCATCCGGCGCGACGAGGTGCTCGACAATATCCACTCCGTCTATGTCGATCAGTGGGACTGGGAGAAGACCATCACGCCCGCCGAGCGCACGCTCGACACGCTCTACGCCGCCGCCCATCAGGTGCTCATCGCCCTGCGCGCCACCGAGCGGGAGCTCGGTTTAAAGTACGCGTCCCTCGTTCCGTTCCTGCCGGATGAGCTCTATGCCATCACCTCTCAGGAGCTTGAGGACGCCTATCCGTTTTACAGCCCCCGGGAGAGGGAGAATGCCGTGACCAGAGAGCACGGCGCGGTGTTCATCTCCCAGATCGGCGCGCCGCTTTTGAGCGGCGTTCCCCATGATTCGCGTGCCCCGGATTACGATGACTGGTCCTTAAACGGCGACCTGCTCGTCTGGTCGCCAGTGCTGGAAAGGGCGATAGAGATAACGTCGATGGGTGTGCGCGTGGACGCTGAAGCCCTCCGCCGCCAGATCGACGCCGCCGGATGCCCGGAGAGAGCGTCCCTTCCCTTCCACCGGATGCTGCTGGAGGGGCGTTTACCGGCCTCCATCGGCGGGGGAATCGGGCAGTCGAGGCTCTGCATGCTGCTCCTTCAGAAAGCGCATATCGGCGAGGTGCAGGCGTCCGTGTGGCCCGAGTGGATGAACGAGGCCTGCGAGGCGCGCGGCATCCATCTGCTGTAGTAGGGAAGGGGGCGTCAAAGTGGAGGTCAGTAAGATTTTCGGCGAGCGCGTGTTCGGCGACAGCCAGCAGAAAAAGCGGCTGTCCCCGGATGTCTATGAGAGCCTGCGCCGCACGCGCAGCCAGGGGCAGGGGCTCGATCCGTCCGTCGCGTCCCAGGTCGCGGGGGCGATGATGGACTGGGCCATCGAGCTCGGCGCCACGCACTACACACACTGGTTCCAGCCTATGACGGGCGTCACCGCCGGCAAGCAGGACGCTTTCGCCGAGTACGGCGGAAGCGGCGGCGTGCTGAGCACGTTTTCGGAGTCGGCGCTCATCCGCGGCGAGCCGGACGCGTCGTCGTTCCCGTCGGGTGGGCTGCGCGCGACGTTCGAGGCCCGCGGCTACACCACCTGGGATCCCACGTCCCCTGCCTTTGTCAAGGATGGTGTCCTCCACATCCCGACTGCGTTCTGCGCCTATACGGGCGAGGCTCTCGACCAGAAGACGCCGCTCCTGCGTGCGATGCAGGCGCTCTCGAAGGAGGGGCTGCGGCTTCTCCACCTGTGCGGGGTGACATCGGCGCGCGCCGTCGTGCCGACGGTGGGGCTCGAGCAGGAGTATTTCCTTGTCGACCGGGGGATGTATGAGAAGCGGGTGGATCTGAAAATCTGCGGGCGGACGCTCATGGGCGCACTCCCCCCGAAGGGGCAGGAGCTCGACGACCACTACTGCGGGCGTATCCGCCTGCGGGTGGCGGCGTTTATGAAGGAGCTCGACGAGGAGCTCTGGCGCTACGGCATCCTCTCGAAGACCCGCCACAACGAGGCGGCCCCCGCCCAGCACGAGTTCGCCTGCATGTACGATACCGCCAACATCGCCTGCGATCACAACCAGCTCGCCATGGAGCTGGCGCGCAGCATCGCCAAGAAGCACGGGCTCGCCTGCCTCCTGCACGAAAAGCCCTTCGCCGGAGTCAACGGCTCGGGCAAGCACAACAACTTCTCCCTCTCCACCGACGAGGGACAGAACCTCTTATCCCCTGGCGGCGATCCGGCGGAAAACGACGTTTTTCTGCTGATGCTCGCCGCGTTTGTCCGCGCGGTGGATAAGTATGCCGACCTCGTCCGCCTCTCCGCCGCCTGCCCGGGCAACGATCACCGCCTGGGCGGGTTTGAAGCACCGCCCGCGATTGTGTCCATCTATCTGGGCGAGGCGCTGCACGATTTGCTCGAGCACATCGCCGAGGGGGGCCATGGCGCGCCCCCCGAGGCTTTGCGGACAGGCGTCAACGCGCTGCCCATCGTTATGCGGGACGATGCCGACCGCAACCGCACGTCCCCGCTGGCCTTTACGGGGGGCAAGTTCGAGCTGCGGATGCTCGGCTCTTCCCAGTCCGCCGCGCTGCCGAACACGGTGCTTTGCACCATCCTCGCCGATTCGATGGACGCGTTCGCCAACCGCCTGGCGATGGCCTCCGACCGGAAAAGGGAAATCGCTGAAATCGTCCGCGACACGCTCCACGACCACCGCCGCATCCTCTACGACGGCAACAACTACGCCCCCGAGTGGATCCGCGAGGCTGAACGGAGAGGGCTGCCCAATGTCGCCTCCTCGCTCGACGCCGTGCGGGCCATGAGCGAGGAGAAGAACGTCCGCCTCTTCGAGCGATACGGGGTGTTCACCTCCGCCGAGTGCCGGGCGAGAGAAGAGGTCATGCTGGAAAACTACGTGAGCGTTCTCTCCATTGAGGCGGCGACAATGAACACCATGGTCTCGCGGCTTCTGTACCCGTCGGCCCTGCGGTATGCGGGGAGCGCGGCGGGCAGTCTCACGGCGCTGGACGGGGCGGGGCTCTCGTCCCTTTCCGCCCGCGCGCATACGGAGGCTCTTGCCCGCACGCTTGACGATATGGCCGAAGCGCTCTCCGCTTTGCAGGCGGATAAGGCGCGTCTCGCGGCGCTGGACGGCGCGGCGGCGCGTGCCCGCCACATCCGCGACGCCCTGCGCCCCGATATGGCGCGCCTGCGCACCTGTTGCGACACATTCGAAAGCATGTCGGATAAGAGCTTTTACCCCATACCGGATTATATTGATTTGATCCATCGGATTTAAGGAAAAGAATGAAAACAGAAGTCCTTATTGATCAAAAAAATGAAAATATTTTGCTTTTTGGAAAATTGTTTGATTATACAAAATGGCGGGAACAATCCCTAGATGAGGAGCTTAGTGTTCGTGAACTTAGTAAAAAAGCCATGGTATATTCTAAAAGATATGGAAACCACAGGTGATTAAAATTAAAAAAACCTCCCCGCGAAGGGGAGGTTTTTTTGTAAAGCGAAATGAATCACTGTAAAAGCTGGAGAACGCTCTGCGGCTGCTGGTTGGCCTGCGCGAGCATAGCCTGAGCGGACTGCACGAGGACGTTCATCTTCGTGTAGTTCATCATCTCTTTGGCCATATCAGTGTCGCGGATACGGCTGTTCGCAGCGCTCATGTTCTCGGCGGCGACGTCGAGGTTGTTGATCGTGTGCTCGAGGCGGTTCTGGAAAGCGCCCAGAGAAGCACGCTGAGACGAAACTGTATTGATAGCGGCCTTGATCCGAGAGATGGCGTTGCTGGCCTCAGGCTCGCTCTTGACAGACAGATCCTTGATCTTCAGGCCCTTAGCGCTCATATCCTCGATGGAGACACGCAGCTTGTTGAACTCGTCAGCGGTGTCGCCAATCTGGA
>CATJVQ010000014.1 GCA_949743955.1 uncultured Oscillospiraceae bacterium
GACGATGAGGTTGATGAGCTTGTTTTTCACATGGATGACTTTGACGATGTCCATGCCCTCGATGGCACGGGCGACTTTCTCTACGGCCTTGGCGGCCTCCACCACGGCGGACTCTTCGCTGTCCACGGGCATGATCACCGTGCCGCGCAGCTTGCCCTGGACCTGGACAGCCATCTCCACAGTGGAGGCGGCGGTCTTGCTCTCGTCGTAGGCGGGCCAGGGCATCTGACAGACCATCCTGCCGGTCTTCTTTGCCATGCCCAGCATCTCCCAGAGCTCCTCGCAGATGTGGGGGGCGAAGGGGTTGAGGAGGGTCACGAGGGTGGCCATGTCGCCTTTGGAGCAGCCGTTGGCGGCGAATTCGTTGACCAGGGCCATCATGGCGGCGATGGCGGTGTTGAACTTCATGGCCTCGATGTCGTCAGCCACCTTCTTGATGGTCTTGTGGATGGAGGGCTCATTGGCGCTGGTATAGGCTTCCTCGGGGGAACAGCTCTCGGCCATGTTCCAGACCCGGTCCAGGAAGCGCTTGCACCCCTTGACGGCGTTGTCGGACCAGGTAGCGGCCTTCTCAAAGTCGCCGATGAACATGATATACATGCGCAGGGTGTCCGCGCCGTAGGCTTTGACGATGTCGTCAGGGTTGACCACGTTGCCGCGGCTCTTGGACATCTTCTCGCCGCCCTCGCCCAGGATCATGCCGTGGCTGGTGCGCTTCCGGTAGGGCTCCCTGGTGGGCACCACGCCGATGTCATAGAGGAACTTGTGCCAGAAGCGGGAGTAGAGGAGGTGGAGGGTGGTGTGCTCCATGCCGCCGTTGTACCAGTCCACGGGGGACCAGTAGTCCAGGGCCTCCCTGGAGGCCAGGGCCTTGTCGTTGTGGGGGTCCATGTAGCGGAGGTAGTACCAGCTGGACCCGGCCCACTGGGGCATGGTGTCGGTCTCCCGGCGGGCGGGGCCGCCACAGCAGGGGCAAGTGGTGGCGACCCAATCGGTCATCTTGCTGAGGGGGCTCTCGCCGTCGTCGGTGGGCTCGTAGCTCTCCACGTCGGGCAGGCGCAGCGGCAGCTCGGACTCCGGTACCGGAACATAGCCGCACTTCTCGCAGTGGACAATCGGGATCGGCTCTCCCCAGTAACGCTGGCGCGAAAAGACCCAGTCACGCAGCTTATAGTTGACCTTGGGTTCCCCGCGCCCCTCCTGCTCCAACCAATTGACAATCTTTTTCTTCGCCTCTTCCACACTCAGACCGTCGAGCATACCGGAATTGACCATCACACCGGTCTCGCAGTCTGTAAAGGCAGCCTGCTGTACATCCCCGCCCTTGACCACTTCGATGATGGGCAGGTCAAACTTTTTGGCGAAATCCCAGTCGCGCTCGTCGTGCGCCGGAACAGCCATAATCGCGCCCGTTCCATAGGACATGAGCACGTAATCCGAGACAAAGATCGGGATCTCCTTCCCGTTGACAGGATTGATACTGTCCACACCGTCGAGCCGGACGCCGGTCTTGTCCTTGACGATCTCTGTCCGCTCAAAGTCAGACTTGCGCGCCGCTGTCTCAGCGTACTGCCGGACCTCCTCCCAGTTGCGGATGCGATCCTTCCACTTTTCCAGATACGGATGCTCCGGAGAAATGACCATGTAAGTAGCGCCGAAAAGCGTATCGGGGCGCGTGGTATAGATGAGGAGCTCATCTCCGGCGGTGGTATCGAAGCGGACCTGCGCGCCGGTCGAACGGCCGATCCAATTCTTCTGCGACACCTTTACACGCTCAATGTAATCCAAATCGTCCAGATCGTCGATGAGGCGCTGGGCATATTTCGTGATGCCCAACATCCACTGGCTCTTGACCTTGTGCACCACTTCGCTGCCGCAGCGCTCGCACACGCCGCCGACAACCTCTTCATTCGCCAGCACAACCTTGCAGCCCGTGCACCAGTTGACGCTCATCTCTTTCTTATACGCCAGCCCGTGTTTAAAGAGCTGGAGAAAGATCCACTGCGTCCAGCGGTAATAATCCGGATCGGTGGTGTTGATTTCACGCGACCAGTCGAACGAAAGCCCCAGCGCCTTGATCTGCGCCTTAAAGCGCTTCACGTTGTTTTCTGTCACGATCTTGGGGTGGATATGATTTTTGATAGCATAGTTTTCCGTCGGCAGTCCGAACGCGTCCCACCCCATGGGGAAGAGCACGTTGTAACCCTGCATGCGGCGTTTGCGCGCCACGATATCCAGCGCCGTATAGGGTCTCGGATGCCCCACGTGCAGCCCCTGTCCCGACGGATACGGGAACTCCACGAGGGCGAAAAACTTCGGTTTGGTGTAGTCGTTCGGGGCCGCGAAGGTGTTTTCCTTCTCCCAGACGTCCTGCCACTTCTTTTCGATTTCTGCAAACTGATACTTCACTGAATTTACCCTTCCTCCACAATATCTGACAAATCAATCTCGGGTGCATCGCTCCAGAGCCGCTCCAGCGAATAGAACTGGCGTGTCTCCTCGCAGAACAGGTGGATAATCACATCGTAATAATCCAGCACAATCCACGCCCCGGACTGATAGCCTTCCACCCTCTTGGGCATGACACCCTTCTCCTTGAGCTGGAATTCCACCTCATCCGCCATCGCGCGCACCTGCGTTGTCGAGGTGCCCGACGCCACCAGAAAATAATCTCCCAGTGTCGAGAGCTCCCGGATCTGCAGCACTTTGATTTTCGCCGCCTTTTTCCCGTCGAGCAGTTTTGCCGCCTCTCTTGCAAGTTCCAGTGCTTCCATCGTTTCAACCACCTTTATTGTCAGTTTTCCTGTTCACCCTGTTTCTTCTCTTCCCTTGCCTTCCGCCTAGCTTCCACCTCTTCCGGCGTCAGCTTGCGGGCATGGGGGCGGCCATCGTCTTCCTCTTTGCTGTCCTCCGGTTCCTCCTCAGGCTCTTTTGGAACCTCGGTCTCCTCAGGCTCTTCCTCTTCGGAAGGGGCGGGCTCCGCCATATAGGGGGGAGCGTCCAGCACCGGGAAGTCCAGATCGTCCGCCGTTATCGGTGCGGAGAGGAAGTTTTCGTTAAGAATCTCGGCGAGTCCCTCCTTGTCCACCTCGTATACAGCGTATTCGCCGTTCATTTTGCCGATCCCGGGCGCGGTATACATGTGGATATTTTCCTTTTTAATATTAAACGCCGTCGAGGCGACGGAAATCATCTTGCTAAGCGGCATATCCGTTTTCAGAGCGGAAAAATTTTTCATGAGCAGCCGGAGCGCCGACAGCTTCCCCATGGACTGTGCCTTATCCAGCGCCGCTATCAAAAATTTCTGCTGCGCGCCGATGCGCCCGAGATCCGCGTTGACATAGGCGTGGCGGAGGCGGACAAACAGCTGTGTCTTTTCCCCATCCAGAATCTGTGTCCCTTTGGAAAAGACCAGATGTCCGTAATCATAGAGATCATCGTCAATCGTTACCTCGATCCCACCAACCTCATCCACAATGCTCCCCAGCGCCTCCAGTGTGATGGTCGCATAATAGTCGATGTCGAGGCAGAAGCGCTCCTCTACTTCACGCACGAGTTCATCCATACTGCCGGTCTGCCGGTAGACCTGATTGATTTTTCCTGTCACATACTCCTCGCCCAGATAGGAATCCCGCGGGATGGAAAGTAAATCAACCCGCATCGCCTTCGGATCGTACTGCACATACATGATAACGTCGGTCAGCTCGTGCGAATAGTCCACGCCGCACGCGAGAACACGGATAACATCCGACTGAGGCTGAATTTTTTTCATATCCCTTTCCTCGAGCTCCTGAGCGGGATCCGGGGTAAATTCCTCCTCCTCCTTTATATCGGAGGCATCCCCGGTCTGGTTCATTGCCGCCGCAACGGCTATACATGCGATTATCGCTATTATAACTGCTAAAACTATTTTTTTCAAGCGTTTGGGCCTCCCTGCGCCGCACTTTGATTAGTGAAATCGTTATACGCCTCAAAGCTGTCACGACACACGGGCCGTCCTGCGCGGACCAGATCTGTAATGATATACTGTAATGAGTATATCATCCCCTCCTCCAGAGATCTGTCCACAATGCGCCGTGTTTCTGCGATATCCGGGAAATCACGTTCCTCGCTGGTAAGATCGGCCAGATACACAACCTTCTCCAGTAGGCTCATCCCGGCGCGGCCCGTAGTATGGTAGCGCACCGCGTTTAAAATGTCCTCATCCTCGACCCCAACCTCACGCTTCAGATAACAATACCCCGCCATCGCGTGGAAAACCTGCGGCGAAAGCAGCTCCTCCCTGGACGGCTCCATCCCGCATTCACGCAGATACGAGAGCTGCTCCTCATGCGGCATATTTTTACAAATGTCGTGCACCAGTCCGGCGAATGCCGCCTTCTCCTCATCCGCCCCGAAGCGCCGCGCGAGCTCCCTGGCCCTCTCGACAACGCACATCGTGTGATGGTATCTTGCATCGCTCAGCCGGCTGCGCACCAGCTGCCGGATTTCCTCCCTTGTAAGCGGCTGCATAGCCTCCTCCTCTCATTACGTTTGATAAAGATGATGCTCCCGGATATAGTGTTCAACACCGGCCGGCAGATATTCCTCCACCGAAAGCCCTTCCTTTATCCGTTCACGGATAAGGGGGGACGAAACCGGCACCGCCTCCATCGGGCAGACAATCGAACGGCCGCCTTTCCTCTTTAATTCCTCCTGCTTTTGCAGAAGCCGCTCATATTCCCCCGCCTCGCGCGCCGCGGCGCAGGCTGTCACCGAACGGATGATTTCCTCCGCCCGGCGCCAAGTATCCAGCGTGAGGAACATGTCGCTGCCAACGATCATGTACAGCTCGTTCTCCGGGAACGCCCTCTGAAGCTGGCGGACGGTATCCACTGTAAAGCTCTTGCCCTCCCGACAGAGCTCCATGGCGCTGACACACAGCGGCGTGCCGCGCACCGCGATACGGCACATCGCCAGCCGGTGTTCGCCGCCAATGAGCGCTCCGGAGTCCTTGTGCGGGGAAATCCGGCTCGGGATGAGCAGGACCCTGTCAAACTGGAGGCGATCACAGAAAAACTCCACTAGGTGCAGGTGCCCGTTATGGATAGGGTTAAACGCACCGCCGAAAAATGCTACCCGCTTCAAAAGCCTTCCTCCTTCCAGCTCTGCTCTACCGCCGGAAGGTCAGATCTCAATTTTCGGTTCTTTCGGATTGCGCCGGTACAGCACCGCCTTGGACCCGATCACCTGTACAACGTCCGCCCTTACACGTTCGGCCACCTCATCGGCCGCCTCGCGGATGGATACCGGCGCGTTCTCCAGTACACTGAATTTGATGAGCTCTCTCGCTGTCAGAGCCGCGTCGGCCTGGCGCAGGACAGTCTGTGTCACACCGCCCTTGCCGATGCGCAGGATCGTGTCCTGACTCGTCGCCATCGAGCGCAGAGCCGCTCTCTGTTTGGATGTCAGCATAATTCTTCCCCCTTATGTCAGTCCCGGGAGCACCTGCCGGAGCATGGCGCACAGGTTTTCCAGCGCCATTCCCCGGTGGCTGATGCGGTCCTTCTCATCGTCGGTCAGCTCGGAGTAGCTGCGCGAATCCACAACAAAGAGCGGATCGTATCCAAAGCCTCCGTCTCCGGCCGGCGCTGTTCCGATGCTTCCCCGGCATTCTCCCGCACACTCCAGCATCGTGTCCGCACTGAGGATACAGCAAAGCGCGCAGACAAATTTTGCCCCCCGCTTCTCGGGCGGGATATCCTTCATCTCCTCTAGGATCTTCTGATTGCGTTCCTCGTCCGTCTCAAGTCCCCCGTACCGCGCCGAATAAACGCCCGGCGCGCCGTTCAGCGCGTCCACACACAGGCCGCTGTCATCGGAAAGGGTTGCCATTCCGCAGCGATCGAACACCGCTTGCGCCTTCAGGCGCGCGTTGCCCGAAAAGGTGTCCGCATTCTCCTCCACGTCAATGTCGATCCCTGCATCCGCGAGGGAGAGCACTGTAAAGCCCATCGGCGAGAGGATCCGCCGCAGCTCCGCCAGCTTCTTCTTATTGTTTGTCGCCGCCACCAGTTTTATCATGCGATTTCCTCCTCGCCGAAAAGCGCGCCAGTGAACTGATGCGCGTCAAACGGCCGCAGATCGTCGACCTGTTCCCCGATGCCGATATATTTCACCGGAATCCCCAATTCCTGCCGGATACCGATGACAACGCCACCCTTGGCCGTGCCGTCGAGCTTGGTGAGCACGATGCCGGTCAGCTTCGTCACCTCTTTAAAATTGCGCGCCTGGCTGATAGCGTTCTGCCCGGTGGTCGCGTCCAGTACAAGCAGCGTCTCCTTCGAAGCGTCGGGCAGCTCGCGGTCGATGACGCGCGCGATTTTGCGCAGCTCCTCCATCAGGTGCTTCTTGTTGTGCAGCCGTCCGGCCGTGTCGCAGAGGATGACGTCAACGCCGCGCGCCCGCCCAGCGCAGATGGCGTCATAGATGACGGCGGCGGGATCCGCGCCTTCGGTGTGCTTGACGATCTCCGCCTGCGCGCGCTGGGCCCAGACCTCGAGCTGATCAATGGCCGCCGCGCGGAACGTATCCGCCGCCGCGATGAGCACGCGTTTTCCCTCCCGGCGCAGCTCGGCTGCCAGCTTGCCGATGGTGGTCGTCTTCCCCACACCGTTGACGCCGATCACCAGCACCACCGCCGGTGTCCGGCTGATGTCCAGCGCGCAGTCCCCCTCGAGCATCTCCTCCATAATCTCGCGCAGAAGCCCCTTGACACGCGCCGGATCGCTCGCGCCGGTCTGCTTGATGCGCGCGCGCAGCCTCCCGCAGATTTCAGAGGCTGTCGCCGCGCCGACATCCGCCATGATGAGGCTCTCCTCCAGCTCCTCGATGAAATCCTCATCAATCGCTGTAAAGGAGTTGGCGATTTCCTCAATCGCGTTCATCATATTTTCACGCGTGCGGCGCAGTCCCTCGCTGATTCGTTTGAAAAAGCCCATAATTCATTCCTTTCTCATGGCAGGCTGGATGCCCACCCCGTTCTCCAGTTCGCTGACCCCCATGCGCAGCAGCTTGGAGACCCCCTCCTCCTGCATGGTCACGCCGTACAGAACGTCCGCCTCCTCCATCGTCCCGCGCCGGTGCGTGATGGCGATAAACTGCGTATGGCGGGTCAGCCTGCGCAGATACTGCGCATATTTGAGCACATTGACATCGTCGAGCGCGGCCTCAATCTCATCGAGCAGGCAGAACGGCGAGGGGTGCACCTTGAGAATGGCAAAGTAGATGGCGATGGCTACAAACGCCTGTTCCCCGCCCGAGAGCGCCGCCAGATTCCGGATGATTTTCCCCGGCGGCTGTACGTCGATTTCAATCCCTGACTCGAGCGGATCGTCCGGATTGTCTAGGAGAAGCCGGGCGCTTCCGCCACCGAACAGCTCCGCGAAAATGCGCCCGAAATGCGTGTCAATCTGCTGAAAATTTGTGAGGAAGAGCGTGCGCATTTCAGTCGTCAGCTCGTCAATCAGGCGGTATAGTTCCTCCCTAGAATGCTCCGCGTCCTCCGTCTGCGTGCGCATGAACTGATAGCGCTCGTTGACCTGCCGGAACTCATCCACTGCGGAGAGGTTCACGTTCCCCAGCGCCTTTATCTTTCCCTTAATTCCGGCGAGTTCGCGCTCTGCCTCGCGCACATCGGCAATTTCCATGCGGCATGCGGCGGCCTGTGTCAGGGTTAGTTCATACTCGTCATACAGCCGGGCGATCACCGCGTCATACTCCGCTTGGACGGCTGTCCTGCGCTCCTCCAGGCGTGTGATTTCCCGGGCGAGCGTCTCGGCCCGGCCGTGCAGCTCGCGCTCCCGGCCGCGCGCCTCGGACGACTGTCTCTCCAGCGCGGTCTTCTCCTGCGCCAGACGCTCCACCTCGGCCACGTATCCACCGCGCTGCCGATCCCCTTCCTCCAGGCGCTGTTCCCTGTCCAGAATCTTTTCCCGGATCTCCTCATTCGCCTGCCGCAGCGCCGCTGTCTGCGCCCGGATTTCATCTGCCTGCCGATTCTGGCTCTCCATCTGCTCCCGAAGCTGTTCGGCGCTCTGGCGGATGGACTGCTCGTCTTTCTCCAGCCCAAGCCGCTCCATTTCGAGCGCGGAGGCCGCTTCCCTCTGCTCGGAGATCCGCGCCGCCAGCGCTTCGAGCTTATCCTTTATGGCGGCAAGCGCTCCGGCCGCCGCACTCTCCCGATCACTCAGTTCCCGGATCGCTTCCTCGCTCGATCCGCTCTGTTCCTGGAGCTTCTGGAGGGACACTTTGGTTTCCAGCATCCGGTCTTCATCCGCTTTCCGGCGCGCTTCCACCTCCTCCCGCGCCATATGCAGGCGCTTCCGCTCGCCCTCGCAGCGGATCCGCTCCTCACTCATCGTTCTGACTTCCGCCTCAAGGCCCGCCATCTGCGCCTGGAGGGCGGCCTGTCCGGCCTCTGCCTGCCGCAGCGCCCCCTTCTTTTCTTCCGCCTGACACTCCAGCTCCCCGGCCAGACGCTCCAATCGCGCAATCTCCCCCGCGCGGCTGAGAAGTCCCGTCCCCTTCGCGAGGGAACCGCCTGTCATGGATCCGCCGGGATGGATAACCTGTCCGTCCAGTGTCACAATTTTAAACCGGTGCCGGTACTCACGCGCGATTTGGAGCGCACTGTCCATATCGCGCGCAACGACGATGCGGCCCAAAAGATTCCGCACAATGTCGCCGTATTTCTCCTGCGTGCGCACTAAATCGCTCGCGATGGCGACAAATCCTTCACATTTTTTCAGATTCTTTTCCTCAAGCGTCCGGCCGTGGATGACGGAGATGGGCAGAAATGTCGCCCGCCCCGCCTTCTGCCGCCCCAGCGCCTCAATGGCGAGCTTCGCGGCGGTGTCAGTCGTGACGACGATGTTCTGCAGTGCTCCGCCCAGCGCCGTCTCCACCGCCGCCGCATAAGGCGCGTCCACCTCAATCAGGCGTGAGACGGGCCCCTCGATGCCGCGCAGATTTCCGCTGCGCTGTCCGGCAAGGATGAAGCGGACGCTCTGCTGGAAGCCGTCCAGATTCTTTTCCATCTCCCGGAGGAGCCCCGCCTTCTGCCGGTGCTCCTTCTGCCGGGAGCGGATCCCTTCCAGCTCCTTCTCCTTCTCCCGAACCTCCTCTGCCGCGGCGCGTACCTTGAGCGCATATCCCGCCAGCATGTTTTTCTGCGAGACGATTTGTTCCTCCAGCGAGCGGAACTGCTCATCGACCTCCTTTATTTGCCGGAGCAGCCCAGCGGCGGCGTCTGCCTGCCGGCGCGCCTCCTCGTCCAGACTGTCCGCGTGGAGGCGCATTTGTTCGATCATCGCGGAGGAGGATGCGCCGCGCATGCGCTCCTCTGTCAGGCTCTTTTCGATGGCGGTGCGCTCCTTCTCCCGGATGTCCCGCTCCGCCGCCAGCACGTCCCGCTCCCCAAAAAGCTCCGCCACCTGCGCCGTCAGCGCCGCTTCCCGTACGGAGAGCTCCCCTAGAGCCGCCTCCTGTTCTTCCATCCGCAGGGCGTATTCGTGCATCTGCGCTTCCAGACATTCACGCCCCGCCTGCTGGGAGACAGCGTCCTCCTCGCTGCGGCGGATCTGCTCCTCGTTGTGGGTGATGTCGTTTTGCAGGACAGCCCGCTCCTCTCTGAGCGCCGCCGCCTCGGACGCCAGGCGCTCCATCTCGCCGCGCAGCCGCTCGGTTTCGATATTGCATGCCGCTGTCCGGTCGTAGGCGCTCTGGATCTCCCGTTCCGCCTCGGCCAGCGCCCTTTGCAGCTCCTCCCGCTCGTTCTGTGCGAGGATGAGCCGGTCCTCCTGTGTGCGGATCTGCTCCCGGGCCTTTTCGGTGGAGAGCATCCAGAGTGAAACCTCCAGCGCCCGGCGGCGTTCGGCGTACTGGAGGTACTCCTTCGCCTTCGCCGCCTGCTCCCGGAGCGGCTCCACACGGTCCTCCAGCTCCTGCAGAATATCCCGCAGGCGCACTAGGTTTTCCTGGGCCTGCGCGAGCTGGCGCTCCGCCTGCTCCCTACGGTACCGGTATTTGCTGATACCGGCTGCCTCCTCGAAGATCTCGCGCCGCTGAACGCTCTTCGCCCCGACAATCTCCGCGATCCGCCCCTGGCCGATGATGGAGTATCCGTCGCGCCCGAGGCCGGTGTCCATAAAGAGCTCGTTCACGTCGCGCAGGCGGACAGCCGCCCCGTTGATGCGGTATTCGCTCTCGCCCGAACGGTCAATCCTGCGGGTGACGGCAACCTCGTCGCTCTCGATGCCGAGCGTACGGTCCGAGTTGTCCACGTACAGCGTGACACAGGCGTACCCCATCGCCCGGCGCTGATGCGTGCCGGTGAAGATCACATCCTCCATCTTTCCCGAACGCAGCGTCTTGCCGGACTGCTCGCCGAGCACCCAGCGCACAGCGTCGGCAATATTGCTTTTTCCGCTTCCATTGGGCCCGACGACGGCAGTGATTCCCTCGTCGAACTGGAGTGAAATCCTGTCCGGGAACGACTTGAAGCCGCAGATTTCGAGCGATTTCAGCTTCATCCATTTCCTCCCGCGCTATGTACTGCGCCCTTATTCCCCCATGAGCTCGAGCGCCTTACGAGCCGCCTGCTGCTCCGCCTGCTTTTTACTGCGTCCCTCTCCCTCCCCGATGACGTTGGAGTTTAAGTGCACCTGCACGACGAAATGCTTATCGTGGTCCGGGCCGGACTCCTCGGCAAGCACATACTGCAGCTTCTCCTCCGGGTTCTGCTGGATGATCTCCTGCAAAAGCGTTTTATAGTCCTTAAAGGGTGTCGCGTGCTCCTCGAGCATTCCGGTCACGAACGGCAGCACAAAGCCGCGTGCGGCATCCATCCCTCCGTCCAGATAGACAGCCGCGATGAGCGCCTCAAACGCGTCCGAGCAGATGGAGGGGCGCTCGCGTCCGCCGGTCATCTCCTCGCCGCGCCCCAAGCGCAGAAACTGCCCGAGCCCGATGCGCCCGGCAAAAAGCGCCAGCGTCTTTTCGCACACGAGCGACGCGCGCAGCTTAGTCAGTTCCCCCTCCGGAAGATGGAACTTGTGAAACAAATAGTCCGATACGATGACCGAGAGCACCGCGTCCCCCAGAAACTCAAGCCGCTCGTTATACTTCGTGTGCTGCTTGACTTCATTGGCGAACGAGGAATGGGTCAGAGCGGTCTCAATCAGGGATCGGTTCCGAAAGGAGTAGCTTATCCGTTCCTCCAGCGCTTCAATCTGTGCCATACCGTTCATCCCCTTTCCATGCTCTCATCGGGCCTGCGCCGCCTGAGAGGTTTCCTTTCGCGCAAGATCCGCGAGCGCATGCTCGATTTTTTTGGTTACGCCGCCTTCCGCACAGTCCCGCGCCTGGCGGATGGCATTCTTAAACGCCTTGGCGTTCGATGATCCGTGCGCCTTGATCACTGGGTGGCGGATGCCGACCAGCATCGCTCCGCCGTACTCGGTGTAATCCATCTTCTTTTTGAACTGCTGGATTTTTCCCTTCATCAGCAGTGCCGCGAACATTGTGAGAACATTGGCCTTAAACATGCTCTTCAGTTCTCCCGCAAACGCCAGTGCCACGCCCTCGGTCAGCTTGAGGATCACGTTGCCGGTAAATCCGTCCGCCACCGCTACATCGCACGCGCCCGCGGGCACATCGCGCGGCTCCACGTTGCCAATGAAGCGGACGGGCGCGTTTTGCAGCAGGGCGAACGCCTCTGTCTGCAGCGGTGTCCCCTTGCTCTCCTCGCTGCCGATGTTCACCAACCCCACAGTGGGACACTTCGCCCCCAGCACCGCCTCCATATAGATGCTGCCCATGAGACCGAACTGGAGCAGCATTTCCGGGCGGCACTCCGCATTCGCGCCGGCGTCCAGAAGGAGATAGCGCCCGTTCATTGTGGGCACCACCGTCGCGATAGCTGCCCTCTTAATTCCCTTGATCCGCCGCACAATCAGGGACGCGCCCATCACCAGCGCGCCCGTGCTCCCCGCGCTGACGAACGCATCCCCCACACCCTCGCTGAGCAGGCGGAGCCCGGCCGCCATGGAGCAGTCCGCATACTGAGTGCGGATAAGCGTCGGTTCCGCCTCGACCGGGATTACCGACGGGGCATGGAGAATCTCCATCCCCCGGAGAGAAATCCCTTCCTTCTGCGCGCAGGCGCGGATGCTCGCTTCATCCCCAGTCAGAAGGATGTCCACGCCGTATTCCTTCACCGCCATGGCGCATCCGCGCAGCACTTCGGATGGGGCGTTGTCCCCGCCAAAGGCATCAACGATGATTTTCATTCTGCTACCTCCTCAAATGGCCTCCCAAAGCCGGGAAACGGGCCCGAAAAAATTCTCTCCGCCCCAAGTATTTCCGCCATGCTCCGGATGGGCAAAAGCGGCCTTTGGGCGGAACCTGCTTCATGCAGGAATAGTATTGCCGGAAAGGAGGCGCTCTTAATCATCCGCCAAAAAACGCTCCATGCTCTCGAGCGCGCGGCATGCGAGAAACGCATACCGCTCCTGCTTTCCCCGCACCGCTGCCGGCGGCAGCAGACCCATATTGGCCCCCATGGGCTGAAAGTCTTTGTTTGGGGATGCGACATACCGGCAAAGGGCGCCGCACATGGTGTCCTCCGGCGGCGCCTTCTCCGCCTGTCCGTGAAGGCGGCGTGCCAGATTCCACCCCGCAAGAATCCCCGTCATGGCGGACTCCATGTATCCCTCCACACCGGTCATCTGCCCGGCGAAGCGGATGCGCTCGTCTTTCCGCAGGCAGAGTGTCTCGGACAGCAGGCGGGGAGAATTTAGAAACGTGTTCCGGTGCATGACGCCGTAACGCATGAAACGCGCGTGTTCAAGCCCCGGAATCATGGAAAACACGCGCTTCTGCTCGGAAAACAGCAGATTTGTTTGGAACCCGACAAGATTATACAGCGTCCCCGCCGCGTTATCCCGGCGGAGCTGGACCACCGCCCAAGGGCGGTGCCCCGTGCGCGGATCCCGGAGCCCTACCGGCTTCATGGGGCCGTAACGGATACTGTCCGTCCCGCGGCGGGCGAGCACCTCGACAGGCATACACCCTTCATAGACATTGGGCTTATCAAACGCGTGGAGCTTCGCCGTCTGGGCGTGGATGAGCGCTTCGTAAAACGCTTCATACTCCTCGCGGTTCATTGGGCAGTTGATGTAGTCCGCATCGCCCCTATCGTAGCGCGCGGCAAAAAAGGCACGATCCAGATCAATCGAATCCGCCTCGACAATCGGCGCGGCGGCGTCATAGAACGAGAGCGGCTCCCCGCACAGGTCGCTGATTGCCGCGGAGAGCATGTCCGAAGTGAGCGGACCGGTCGCCACAATCACTTCCCCCTCGGGCAGGCGGGTCACTTCCTGCCCATCATGGACTGTGATATTTTCATGCGCCCGGATTTGCCCAGTCACAAAATCGGAAAAACGCTCACGATCCACAGCGAGCGCTCCGCCTGCGCCCACGGCGGACGCATCCGCCGCCGCGAGCGTCAGGCTTCCGAAACGGCGCATCTCCTCCTTGAGAAGCCCCGCCGCGCTCGCTGTGCGCATCGCCTTTAAGGAGTTGGAGCAGACCAGCTCGGCAAAGCCCGCATAGGAGTGGGCCGGCGTATACTTCTGCGGCTTCATCTCATACAGCGCCACCCGAACGCCTTTCTGTGCAAGCTGCCACGCCGCCTCGCATCCGGCCAGCCCGGCTCCGATGATGCTAACTTTCACGGCTCTCTCCGCCGGCACTTTTCCCTGCCGTCTTTTTCGCGGCCGGTTTCTTCGCCGGAGCTTTTTTGGCGGGCGCCTTCTTCGACGCTGTCTTCTTCGCGGGCGTTTTCTTCTCCACGGGCGGCATATCGTCGGTCTCCACTGCGGCGGCCTCTTCCTTCTCAGGCGCGGCAAGTCCTTCCTCATAGCCGCATCCCGGCTTCAGGCAGTGGATCTTCCCGCCGCGCCCTTTCTTACGGAACAGCGTGGAGCCGCAGTCCGGGCACTGGTCCGTCACAGGCGCGTCCCAGGTTGTAAAGGTACATTCGGGGTATTTCTCACACCCGAAGAAAACCTTCCCGCTCTTGCTCTTCTTTTCGAGGACCCGCCCTCCGCACAGCGGGCAGACACCGCCTGTCTCCTTGACAATTTTCTTCGTGTTCTTGCACTCCGGATATCCCGGGCATGCCAAGAACTTCCCAAAGCGCCCGGTTTTGACAACCATGTTGCGCCCGCATTTTTCACACACCACATCTGTCTCCTCATCGGGAATCTTGATGCGGGTACCGTCCATATTCTTTTCTGCGTTTTCCAGCGCCTTGCTGAAATCGCCGTAAAAATTGTCGAGTGTAGAGACCCAGTCGATCTTCCCGTCTTCCACATCGTCAAGCTGGGATTCCATTTTGGCCGTGAAGTCCGCGTCCACAATCGACGGGAACTGCTCGCACATGAGCCCCGTGATGATTTCGCCAAGCACCGTGGGCTTGATGCTCCGCCCCTCGCGCTCGACATAGTTGCGCGCGAGGATAGTGCTGATGGTGGGCGCATACGTACTCGGGCGCCCGATGCCGTTCTCCTCCAGCGTCTTGATAAGCGACGCCTCCGTATACCGTGCGGGAGGCTGCGTGAAGTGCTGATTCGGCGCGAGAGCGTCCACCCGGAGCGGATCCCCCGCGGCGAGGGGCGGGAGCATCTCGCTCTTCTCCTCCTCTTCGTCGGTCCCCTGCTCATAGAGCACGGTATATCCAGCGAAACGGACTGTATACCCCGAAGCCTTAAACAGATATTCCCCCGCCTCAATATCGACCGAGACGGTATCTAAGAGGCAGTTGGCCATCTGACTGGCGATAAAGCGCTCCCAGATGAGCTTATACAGCTTATACTGATCGCTCGTCAGTGAGGAGCGCACCTCCTCCGGCGTAATCGCCGGTACCGACGGGCGGATCGCCTCATGCCCGTCCTGTGCACCCTTCTTGGACTTGTAGATCCGGCGCGAACCGGGCAGGTACTCGTCGCCATAGCGGCCGCGGATGAATGCCTCCGCCGCCGACATAGCCTCCTCCGAAATGCGCTGCGAATCGGTACGCATATAGGTAATCAGACCGATTGCGCCCTGCCCCTGCACGTCGACACCCTCATAGAGCTCCTGCGCAGCCTTCATCGTCCTCCTCGCCTGGAAGCCCAGTTTGCGGGAAGCATCCTGCTGGAGGGTGGAGGTTGTAAAGGGCGGCGCGGGGGACTTCTTGCGCACACCGTTTTTAACGGATTTGACCGCAAACGCCTTCCCCTGAAGCTCTCCGGCGATAGCGTCCGCCTCCGCTGCGGTGTGAATGTCTACCTTCTCCCCCGCTCTGAACTGCAGCTTCGCGCTGAAGGGCTTCTTTCCGCTTTCTGCAAAGAGGCTCGCATCAATCGTCCAGTACTCCTCTACCTGGAAAGCGCGGATCTCGTTCTCCCTGTCCACAATGAGCCGCACCGCCACAGACTGCACCCGCCCCGCGGAGAGGCCGGACTTCACCTTTTTCCAGAGGAAGGGGCTCAGCTTATATCCCACAATCCGGTCCAGAATCCGGCGGGCCTGCTGCGCGTCGACAAGGCTCTGATCGATCCGGCGCGGATGCTCCATCCCGCTTTTGACACCGCTTTTGGTGATCTCATTGAACGTAACGCGGTTGGACTCCTCCATATCGAGGGAAAGCAAATTTGCCAGATGCCACGAGATCGCTTCGCCCTCGCGGTCCGGGTCGGTTGCGAGGTAGATGATGTCGCTCTCCTTCGCGGCGCTTTTAAGCTCCCGGATCAGCGCTTCCTTCCCGCGGATATTGATATACTTGGGCTTGAAGTGATTCTCAACATCGACGCCAAGGGTACTCTTCGGCAAATCGCGAACATGTCCCACCGAGGCAATGACCTGAAAATCCTTCCCCAGATATTTCTGTATAGTTTTCGCCTTAGCGGGCGACTCCACGATCACAAGTTTGGACAAAATATCACCTACATTTTCCTCTCTCATTCCGCGCCGCTTCTTCCCTGCGGAATGGAATCTCCATTATTCTATGTCCTTACAGACATTTATGCAAGAGAAAACGGAAAACTTTACAGTTTTTTCAATATTTTTTCAGTGCTTTCTCTCTTTGCTGCATTCATCATAAGCACGATCCGTCAGCCGGTACTGCCCCAGTCCGACAGAAGCCACCAGTCCCTCAATCTCCAGCTCCGTGAGCGCGGGAAGCAGAACCTGCACGCTCAGTCCTGTCCGTGTCACTAGGCTTTGGATGTACTCCTCCCCCTCTGCGATACACGCACAGATCTGCCGCTCCACAATGTCCTCCACCCAGTCGAACGACAGCGTCTCCCGCTTTTCCGCCTCGGGCACGGGTTCCACCTTATCCTTTTTCTCCGGCCTATCCGCCTTGCCCGGCCGCTCCTTGGTGAGATGGACCTTCCGCATAGCCTGTACCTTTTCCGGATAGAGCTGCTCATATTCCATCAGGATATCCTCGCCGCAGCAGATCATTTTCGCTGTCCCGCCGCGGATGAGGTTGAGCGCGCCCACCGATTTCTCATCGTCGATGCGCCCCGGCACAGCAAAGACATCCCTGCCCTGTTCGAGCGCATGGTTCGCTGTAATCAGCGCGCCGCTGTGTTCGGGTGCTTCAACCACCACAGTCCCGACAGAAATGCCCGAGAGAATGCGGTTTCGGATGGGAAAGTTCTTTCCGTACGGCCTCGTCCCCGGCGGGAACTCCGTGATCAGGACACCGTAATTAGAGAGCCAGTAGTAGAGGTTTGCGTTCTCCTTCGGGTACACCACATCGATCCCGCAACCGAGCACGCCGATGTGTCCGCCACACTCATGCGCCGCGCCGTTGAGGCACGCTGTGTCGATACCGCTCGCGCAGCCGCTGGCGATCACCGCCCCATACCGCGCCAGCTGGCGGGACAGCAGAGCCGCCACACGGATACCGTATTCACTGCATTTACGTGTGCCGACCATCGAAAAAATGAGCTGTTTATCCAGTCCCGCAAGGCTTCCCTTCACATAGAGCACCGCGGGCATAGCGTAGATATTGCGCAGCCTCTCCGGATACTCAGCGTCCTCCGGGGTAATCACCCGGCAGCCGATGACTTTGCAGCGCTCGTAAACCGCCAGCGCCTTTTCAACCGGCGTCTGCTTCATCATATCCAGTTCACTCTGGGTAAAAGAGCGGCACGCTTCCCGATCCTGCGGAGACATCTCGTATATTTCACGCGCCGTATCGAAACGGGAGACCAGCGCATTGATGCGGTGGCTTCCCCATCCGAACACAATCTGCAGCCAGATCCAGTAAACGCCGCTTTCAAATGCCGCCATCGTCCATCCCCCCTGCTTTTGTCATTTCCCAGATGAAGATCCCCGCCGCCATCGCGGCGTTTAAGGACTGCGCCCGCCCGCGCATGGGGAGAAGGAGCGCTCCGCCGCAGGATGCAATAACCTCTTCCGGAAGCCCGTTTCCTTCGTTGCCGATCACAATACAGACCTTCCCGCGAAGATCCGCTTCCCCCACAGGGCGCGCACCGTCCTCAAGCGCCGCCGCGTAGACACGAACCCCCGCTTCCCGCAGAGTGCGAACTGTATCGGGCACATCCCGCACTGTCTCGCACGCCATCCGGAACACGCCGCCCATCGACGCACGCAGCACCTTGGGGGAATAAAGATCCGGGCAGTCTTCGCTCAGCAGCACCCGCGAAATCCCAAACGCCTCCGCTGTACGCAGAATGGTGCCCACATTGCCGGGATCCTGGAGGGAGCAGAGCAGGAGGAGCCTGTCTCCGCCTGTTCCGCATAAAGGGTGCGGAATCGGAAACACGCCCGCCACGCCCTGCGGCGTTTTCGTATCGGAGAGGGCGGTCATCATCGCCTGCGGCAACACGTACACCGGCGCACCCAAAGGCTCATATTCCACCGGATCCAGTCTCTCGTCAAGCAGAACAGCTCTCGGCGCCAGTCCGCTGGCGAGAGCGTCGGCAAACAGGCGCTTCCCCTCGGCGGCGAACTCCCCCCGTTCCCGGCGGAAGCCGCGGTCGGCAATGAGGCGCTTCACCTGCTTATATAGCGCGTTCTGTGCGGACGTAATGCGCGTTACAGGCACAAAGAGCCCCCCAATCCTAAGAAAAAGCGCCCGATGTCACAGACACGGGCGCCACGTTTTATTCAAAGAGCCGCCTTCGCTTTTTCGACGAGTGCAGTAAAAGCCGCCGGATCGTGAATGGCCAGCTCGGAGAGCATCTTGCGGTTGAGAGTGATTCCGGCCTTTTTCAGCCCGTTCATAAAGGTAGAATAATTCATTCCGTTCTGCTTGCAGCCCGCGGAGATGCGCGTGATCCACAGGCGGCGGAAATCACGTTTCTTCTGCTTACGGCCGACATACGCGTACTGGCCGGACTTCATGACGGCTTCCTTCGCCGTGCGGAACAGTCTGGACTTTCCTCCAAAATACCCTTTGGCAAGTTTCAGAACTTTTTTTCTTCTTTTGCGGGTCATCATCGCGCCCTTGACACGTGCCATATCGACTACCTCCGATTTCTGGTATCAGTCTGTTTTATGCTTCTTATTTGTAAGGAATGAGCTTCTTAATCGCGGCGACGTTGGTCTTATCCGCATAAGCCCCCTTGCGCAGACTTCTCTTACGCTTGGTGGTCTTCTTATTGAGAATATGCGATTTAAAGGCATGAGCGCGCTTGACCTTGCCATTCTTGGTGAGATTAAAGCGTTTTTTCGCACCGGTGTGCGTTTTAAGTTTGGGCATAACCTGTTTCCTCCATTTCGTTGTTTCTGCGTGAAGAGCCGGGATTACTTGTTCGGCTTCGGAGAGAGGAACATCACCATGCTTCTCCCCTCCATTTTGGGCGGCTTTTCCACATTGCCCGTCTCGCTGCACGCCTGAGCAAAACGCTCCATCACGCCGTTGCCGAGGTTTGTGTGCGCCAGCTCGCGTCCGCGAAAGCGAATGGACACCTTAACACGATCTCCGCCGCTCAGAAAACGGATCGCCTGATTCGCTTTCGTGTTGAAATCGTGGACGTCGATATTTAAAGACATCCGCACTTCCTTGATTTCAATCACCTTCTGCTTTTTACGGGCCTCCTTGTCGCGCTTGGCCTGTTCAAACCGGTACTTGCCGTAATCCATAATCCGGCACACAGGCGGCGTAGCCGTCGGGGCGATCATGACAAGATCCAGATTCTTCTGGACGGCCAGCTCCAGCGCCTCCTTAGAGGACATAAATCCAAGCGCCTCGTTCTCCGGGCCGAGCAGGCGAACCTCCTTCTCCCTAATCTCCTCGTTCAGCTGCATTTCCTTTTTGCTAATGGTAAAGCACCTCCACACCCCAATTGAAGCCGTTGCATTAACACAAAAAACGCGAACAGACTTTCTCCGCTCACGCTCATAACGCCAATTCCAGACCCACCGCCTGAATATTGACCAGACACACTCCCGCGCGCCGGTGAGAACGGATGCCGCTCTGCTTTTTTGTCTTCTCTTATCATACCAGAGACTTTTCCCTCTGTCAAGACTGAGTTTACCCATTTCCGCCGCGTTCATTGCATTTCGGGGCATGGAGCGATATAATAAAGGGTGATATATAAACGCACTCGAGGTGACAGCATGAAAAACTATGTGATTGAGAGCTATGAAAACTACCGCGAAGAAGACAGATTGTCTACCGACAACGCACGGAGGATCGAATTCCTGACGACTGTCAGAATCCTTGACGAACTGATAGGCGGAAATAAAAAGATCCTCGACTGCGCGGCGGGGACAGGAATATACGCCTTCCATTTCGCGGATAAAGGCCATGCGGTGACGGCGACGGATCTTACGCCGAGACATATTGAAATCATTCGCAATACTCTGAAAAAGAAGCCGTATCCAATGGAGACCGCGGTTCTGGACGCTGTCCATATGGATCTGTTTGAGGATGAGCGTTTCGACGTCGTCCTCAATATGGGGCCGTTTTATCATCTGGTGAACCAACGCGACCGGGAAAGGTGCATGCAGGAATCCCTGAGAGTCTTAAAAAAGGGAGGCCTGCTTGTCACCGCTTATATTTCTCGGTACTTCGTTTTTCAGTATGTCGCCATGCAAAACAGCGGTTTTCTGGACGCCGGCCTCGCGAAGCAGTTGATCGAGACAGGTGAACTCCGCCACGACGATCCAAAGTGTTTCTGGACGGACACCTATTATTCGACCTGTGCGGAAATGGAAGCGCTGTACCAACGTCACGGCGCCACCATCGTGGACCATTTCGCGCAGGACGGCGTAACGGCCGCATTCGCGGAAAAGGTTAACCAGTGGAGCGCGGAGGAATTTAAAATCTGGTGCGATTATCATTACAGCGTATGCCGGGAAAGGTCCCTGCTCGGCGCGAGCAACCATGTCATTATTGTGGGAAAAAAGTAATTTTATCGGACGATTTTTTAGGGGAATAATCCTGTAAAGTAATTTTTCTTTACAGGATTATTCCCCTCTGATTTTCTCTCTGTACTGCCGCGCCGCCTGTTCAGTTTTGTTCTCGCCGAACTGATAATACACACGGCTGCGGATATTGTCCGGCAAGTACTGCTGCTTGACATAGTGGTTGGGGAAATTGTGCGGGTACAGATAAGACTGCCCCTTCACCTTCACTTCGGCGCCGTCCATATGCACGTTCTGCAAATGGCGCGGCACGGGACCCGTGCATCCGGCCTGGACGTCCGCCATGGCGGCGGCCATCGCTTCACACGCTGAATTCGATTTGGGCGACGTGCAGAGCAGCACAGCCGCGTCCGAAAGCGGAAGCTGCGCCTCCGGCATCCCGAGCTGAAGCGCAATATCCGTGCACGCCTTGACAATGGGGATCGCCTGAGGATATGCCAGTCCTATATCCTCGCACGCGCACGCCAGAAGCCGCCGGATCACCGCGAGCATCTCCCCCGCCTCAAGCAGACGCGCCAGATAGTGGAGGGCGGCGTTTTCATCCGATCCGCGCATGGATTTGTGAAAGGCGGAAAGCAGGTCATAGTGATCGTCCGAGTCCCGGTCATGGTGCAGGACATTTTTAGCCGCTACCTCTCCCACGCTCTCTCTCGTGATCACTCCGCCGGATGCGGCAAGCGCAAGCATTTCCAGATTCCCCAGCGCCCGGCGGACGTCTCCCCCGGAGAGGGACGCTATCTCGCCGAGTACTCCCGGTTCCGCTTCCAGCCCGCCCAGCTCTTTGTCCAGAAGCTGCCGTGCGCGTTCAAGCGCTCTTTCGATCTCCGCCGCCTCCACAGAGCGAAACTCAAAGACTGTGCAGCGGCTTAGGACCGCCTTATAGATATAGAAATAGGGGTTTTCCGTTGTCGAGGCGATCAGTGTAATCGATCCATCCTCAATAAACTCCAGCAGGGACTGCTGCTGCTTCTTGTTCAGATACTGGATCTCGTCGAGATAGAGCAGCACGCCGCCCAGACTGTCCAGACCGCCTAGACCGTCGACAATGCTGCGCAGATCAGCCGTAGATGCGCTGGTTCCGTTCAGATGGTACAGCTTTTTCCCCGCGTGCTCAGAAATGATTCGCGCCACAGTGGTTTTTCCCACACCGGGCGGACCATAAAAAATCAGGTTCGGGATGGTCCCGCGCTCTACGATTTTTCGCAGAACGCGGTCCTTTCCCAGAATATGCCGCTGGCCGACGACGTCGTCCAGCGTTTCAGGGCGCATTCTATCCGCAAGAGGCGCTGTCATTCCCCTGCTCCCGCTTACTGATACAGCGGATACCGATCACAGAGTTCGGCGACGCCTTCCCGAATCTTTTCGGCGCTTCCCTCAAAATCGGTCACGGCAAGATAGATGTACTCGGCAATCTTCTCCATGTCCGCCTCTTTCATGCCGCGCGTTGTGACAGCAGGTGTCCCTAGGCGCACGCCGCTGGTGATGAATGGCGACTGCGGATCGGCCGGGATAGCGTTTTTGTTGGCTGTGATGTACACCGCATCCAGGCGCTTTTCCAGCTCCTTCCCGGTGATATCGAAGTTTCTCAGATCCAGAAGAATCAGGTGGTTGTCCGTCCCGCCGGAGACCATCTGGAAGCCGCGCGCCCGCAGAGCGTTTTCCAGCGCCTTGGCATTACAGATAATCTGCTGCTGATAGTCCTTAAACTCGGGCTTGAGGGCCTCGCCGAAGCAGACCGCCTTCGCGGCGATAATGTGCATGAGCGGGCCGCCCTGCGTACCCGGGAAGATCGCCTTGTCAATCCCCTTCGCCAGTTCCTCGCGGCAAAGGATCATTCCACCGCGGGGACCACGCAGGGTCTTGTGCGTCGTTGTGGTGACAACGTCCGCATAGGGCATCGGGTTCGGATGCAGTCCGGCCGCGACAAGACCAGCGATATGGGCCATATCCACCATGAAGTACGCACCAACCTCTTTGGCAACCTCAGCGAACGCCGCAAAGTCGATGGTACGCGGATAGGCGCTCGCACCAGCAACGATAAGCTTGGGATGATGTTCCTTCGCCAGAGAACGGACCTGATCGAAATCAATGCGGTGCGTAACACTGTCCACACCATAGGAGACGAAATGGTAGTATTTCCCTGATAAATTAACCGGCGAACCGTGGGAAAGATGTCCGCCCTCGGCGAGGCTCATCCCCAATACGGTATCCCCCGGGTTCAGGAGAGAAAAATAGACCGCCAAGTTGGCCTGCGCCCCGGAATGCGGCTGGACGTTCGCGTGATCAGCGCCAAAGAGCTTTTTCGCCCGATCACGGGCAATATTTTCTACGATATCGACGTCCTCACAGCCGCCGTAATACCGCTTGGAAGGATAACCCTCCGCATATTTATTGGTGAGAACGGATCCCATTGCCGCCATCACCGCAGGGGAAACGATGTTCTCCGAGGCAATCAGCTCGATATTGCGGCGCTGGCGGGCCAATTCAAGGCCCATTGCGTCGGCCACTTCCGCGTCAGTACGGCCGACAAATCCGATGGTATCCATCAAATCTTGAAACATATTCAGTCTCCGCCTTTCAGATTTACAAATGATTCGCTCATTTTCATTATACACAAATCGGAACCAAATACCAACCCCATACACAAATTTTCTCTTTTACAGACAATAGGGCTTGCTTTTTAGGGCGAAGGATGGCAAAATGAAAGCATCCCAAAGTGAAACGGAGGACCCCTATGCAAAATCAGCTTGTTATTGTCCTCGATTTTGGCGGACAATATAATCAACTCATCGCACGCCGGGTTCGTGAATGTTCTGTCTATTGTGAAGTACTTCCGTACACCACTCCCCTTGCGGAAATCCGTGCCAAAAACCCCATTGGCATTATCTTTACCGGCGGCCCCAACAGTGTCTTTTCCGAAGACGCCCCCAAGGTAGACCCCTCCCTATTTGAGATGGGCATCCCCGTGCTGGGGTTATGCTACGGATGCCACCTGATGGCGCAGACCCTCGGCGGGGCGGTGTCCCCCGCCCCGACAAGAGAGTTCGGGAAAACACCGGCGTCATTCGATACAGCGTGCGCGCTGTTTTGCGGACTGCCTGAGGAGAGCATCGTCTGGATGAGCCATAATGATTTTGTTCAGACAATGCCGCCGGGCTTCGCCAGCGTCGCACAGACGGAGGACTGCCCGGTAGCCGCCATGGCCAATCCGGAGCGCCGGCTTTATGGGATGCAGTTCCATCCGGAGGTCAACCATACACAGAATGGGGTGGAGATGCTCCGCCGCTTCCTTTACGATGTCTGTGAAGCAAAGGGCGACTGGACAATGGGAAGTTATTCCCGCAGCACAATTCAGCGTATCCGTGAGCAGGTCGGTGACGGGAGGGTCCTGCTGGCGCTGTCCGGCGGTGTGGATTCCTCCGTATGCGCGGCACTGCTGAGTGAAGCGGTCGGCAGCCGGCTCACCTGCATCTTTGTCGATACGGGTTTGATGCGCAAAAACGAGGGCGACGAGGTCGAACAGGCTTTTGCCAAAAAGAATATTCAGTTTATACGCGTTGATGCAGCTGAACGCTTCCTCTCCCGCCTGAAGGACGTCACCGATCCGGAGCGGAAGCGCAAGATTATCGGCGAGGAGTTTATCCGCGTATTTGAGGTGGAAGCCAAAAAGATAGGCCGTGTCGATTTTCTCGCACAGGGGACGATCTATCCCGACATTATTGAGTCCGGCACCGGAAACGCGGCTGTCATTAAAAGCCACCACAATGTTGGTGGACTGCCTGATTTTGTCGATTTCCGCGAGATCATCGAACCGCTGCGCCTCCTGTTCAAGGATGAAGTCCGCCAGCTGGGACTGGATCTGGGACTTCCCGAGTATCTGGTGTGGAGGCAGCCCTTCCCCGGCCCGGGTCTCGCTGTGCGTATTCTCGGAGAGATTACACCCGAGAAGCTCGCCATCCTGCGCGAAGCGGACGCCATCTTCCGGGAGGAAATTGCCCGCGCCGGGCTCGAACGTTCGATCAGTCAGTATTTCGCCGTGCTGACCGGTATGCGCAGTGTCGGTGTCATGGGCGATGGCCGTACCTATGATTATACGCTTGCCCTGCGCGGCGTCACAACGACCGATTTCATGACCGCCGATTGGGCCCATATCCCCTATTCTGTCCTCGAAACCGTCTCCACTCGCATCGTCAACGAGGTCGGACATATCAACCGCATCGTTTATGACATCACTTCTAAACCTCCGGCAACAATAGAGTGGGAATAGTAAACATGTCGTAGGGCAATGTGATTTATCCTGTTCAGGGCAATAACACTCAGCCTACGCCATAGAAAAAAGTGACCTTGCATCTCACGATGCGGGGTCACTTTTTTGTCCTTCGGACTATCCTTTCCCTGCCTAATACAAGGATTTTAGAACATTCTGCGCTGTATCACCATGGAGTAGGGGCTTCCGGCCCAAGGGCCGGGTGGATAAACGACTTTGCCCCTTACAGAATAAATCACGTTGCCCTACGGCAGGAGTATGGAAGGATACCTCTCCCTAGAATACCCTGCCGAAATTGACGGGCGCGGTGCAAAATGAAATTCTGCACTGCGCCTGTTTTATCAAGTTTTTCCTATGCGAAGGTTACAGGAATCAGCGATCGGATGGGAGCAAAGCCCCGCCGAAAGGCGCGTTCGACTGGATGCGAAAGCAGACAGTCTAGGGATTGGGGCGCTAACCGAGCAGACAGACGAGAAACCCTCAAAAGCGATTCGGAATATCCAAAAGGATATCCCGAATCATTGCTTGCCTACTATGCTATTGGAATTTTCATACAAAACCCAAAAAGGCAGAGAACGATAGAAATAATTTCCAATAAAAATAATCCTACTGAATGGGTGCAGTCTGAATTTGAGGCATCCATTTTACATAAACTGCTTATCTCATCCGATCTCTATCACCCTCTCCTGATAAACACATTCTATATAATCCCCATTTGCAATGTGCGTATCGTAAAAATCCCTGTGTGGACACGCAAAGGCCTCCAAAATAGCCATGATACCCCCGCCGTGGATAACAAACGCAGCGCTTTCCCTCTCCGGGAGCTGCGCCACCGCATCGGTAAACGCTTCGCAGCAGCGCGTCTTGAAACCGCAGACGCTCTCCCCTCCCGGTATGGCCGCCCGGCATCCGGAATCAACCCATGCCCGATAGGCCGGATTGCTGCAAAGCTCCTCCGCGTTTTTACCCTCGAAGATGCCGAAATCGGTTTCTGTCAGCTTTTCGATGATAACAGGCTGCCTGTTCGGAAAAAGCAGCCGCGCCGTCTGCCGGGTGCGCAGCATGGGGCTGATAAACAGATGATCCGCCCCAAGACCATGCCTTCGTAGCGCCTGCACCTGCAAAATACCCGCCTCGCACAGCGGCTCATCCGTCCGGCCGATATATCGCTTTTGCAGGTTTCCGGCCGTAGCCCCGTGCCGGATAAACAGGATGCGGTTCATCCGACTTTCCCCCCTATCCAGATGCCGGCCAGCATCGACAGCTCGCAGAGCTGCAGAAAAAATCCGGCGGTATCCCCGGTCGCGCCGCCAAACTGTCTCCTCGCCATCCACCGGTAATAGGCAAAAGCACCCATCCCCAGAAGGATACCGCCCGCTCCAGGAAGGGGCGAGAGTAAAAGCATTGTCCCGCCCGCCAGCAGGGAAACCGTGGCCAGCACGGAAACGGCCGCTGTTTTTTCCGCGTCTTTCGTGAAGGCGCTGAGCATCCCAGTTCCCCGGGCGTTCTTCATGCTCAGCGCACAGAGGGCGGAAAGGGCACGGGAAAAAATAAAAACGGGGCAGCACACCTCGATAAGTGCCATCATATAGAGCTCAAAAAGCAGGGCAAACTGCAACAGCAGATAGGCGCCACAGTAGAGGGTGGCAAAGGCCCCGCAGTGCGGATCCCTTAAAATTTCAAGCTTTCTCTCCCGGGTCTGGTGGGAGCAGAGCGCATCCACCGTATCCATAAACCCATCCATATGAATGCCGCCGGTAATAAACAGCGGCAGGCAGGCGGCAACCGCAGCAAACAGGATGCCGCCGATATCCAGCACCAGGCAAATCCGGATCCACAAAAGCAGCGCGCCGCCGCAGATAAAACCTACCGCGGGTAAAAAACAGATCGCATATTTCATATTCTGCCGATCCCATGTAAATTGGGGGACAGGGATGACGCTATAGGTGGACAGGGCCACCCAAAACGAGTTTATCCAGCGCATAAGCCCCTCCTTTCTGCCATTCCGAGATATTTTCCCGCATTTCAACCACCGCTTCCGCTCGGTTAAACAGCATCCGGTTCAGCAGGTTCAAGGAATGGATATAGGTGGCGGTCTCCCCCGTATAGCCATCGGGACAAAGCCCGGAAATTGTCACTGCTATCAGCAGGCCGCACCGATCCGCCAGTGTGCAGATGCCGCGGTAAACCTCGTTTTCATCACTGCCGCGCTCAAATATTGTATTGGCGAGCAGGTTAGAAACATCCTCCAGCAGGACCAACGCGCCGATGGGGACTGCGGCCCCCTCTATCCGGTAAGGGATTTCCAGCGTGATAAACCCGAGCCCTTCCCGCTGCCGCCGGTGCCGCCGGATGCGGCGTTCATTTTCCAGCGTCTTCGCCACCATGGTGGCGATATAATAGCGCTCCCCTGAAAACGTTGCCGCCAGCCCTTCAGCAAAGCGGCTTTTCCCGCTGCTGTTTTCCCCTGAAACTAGGACTATCTCTCCCATGGCCGGTATGCCTCCAATCGGATGCTCTCAAAGGTAGCTGCCTCGTGATAGACGGCGGCGGCCAGATCAAGCAGAGGAAAGAGGGCGACCGCGCCGGTACCCTCGCCTAGGCGCAGCTCGCCATGGATAACCGGCAAAAGCCCCAGCTCCTGCATCAGGCATTTTCCGGCAGGCTCCGCCGTCAGGTGAGAGGGCAGCAGATAGTCCCGCACAGCCGGGCAAAGCCGCACCGCACACAGCGCCGCTGCTGAGGAGATAAGGCCATCAATCACAACGGGGATGTGGTAAAGCGCGCCGCCGATAAAGGCGCCGGCCATTCCGGCAATATCAAACCCGCCGAGTTTCGCGAGGATATCGACAGGGTCGGCGGGGTCGGGGTGATTGACCTCAATGGACTGCCGGATGACACGGCGCTTTCGCTCCAATCCCTCATCGGAAAGCCCCGATCCGCGCCCGGTCAT
The DNA here is from genome assembly GCA_949743955.1 of uncultured Oscillospiraceae bacterium. GTDB lineage: Bacteria > Bacillota > Clostridia > Oscillospirales > Ruminococcaceae > Harryflintia. Next base: position 27,714 of record CATJVQ010000014.1, read on the forward strand.
CTCCTCCGCCGGCCGTCCCAGCAGAATGCTGGCCATAGCGCTTGCCGTGGTCGTATTGCCGATACCCGCTTCGCCGACGGCGGCAATGCGGAAGCCCTCTTCCCTGCGCTGCCTGACCAGCCTGATTCCGGCGAGCAGCCCCTGCTCCGCGGTTTCGCGGGCCATGGCGGGCCCCTGCGACATATCGGCGGTGCCGCTTCCCAGCCGGCAGTCGGTAAGGCCGGGGACACGCGTTTTCATTCCCATATCAATGGGGAAAACCTCCGCGCCGCAGGCGCGCGCCATTACGCAGACGCTGGCCGTTCCTGCCGCGAGTGATCGGGCAATAACGGCGGTGACCTCGCTCCCGCTCTGGGCGACACCCTGGGATAGGACGCCGTTGTCGCCGCAAAAAACCAGCACGCATTTTTTGCCGGTGTCGATATGGGGACCGCCGGCGACGGCGGCAATCCGCTTTATCAGCTCCTCAAGCCTGCCCAGGCTTCCGAGGGGCTTTGCTACCGCGTCCCAGCGGGCGGCGCAGGCGGCATAGGCGCTCCGGCTGACCGGTTCTATTTTGGACAGCATTTCCTGCAGCTTTATAGAGGAACTTTCCATCAGTATTCCACCCCGCGCCGCGCGGCAATGCCCTGGTCATACGGATGCCGAAGCTTTTTCATCTCAGTGATATAGTCCGCTGTCTCAAGAAGGCGCGGAGATGGGCCGCGCCCGGTCAGCACAACCTCGAGCAGGACCGGCCTTTCCTCCAGCAGTCGGAGAAGGCGATTTTCTTCGACCGTACCGTTACGGCAGGCAGAGACAACCTCATCCAGCACCAGCAGCCCGGCATTTTGAGCGGCGGAAAAGACCTCCTCCAAAAACCGGCCATAGTCAATCCTGACCTGTTCCCGCTCGGCCTCGTTCATCTTAAAAAAGAATCCGGGAACAGTTTTGCAGTTCATGACGCTGACGCCCATTTCCCGTAGCGGCCGCAGCTCCGAGGAGCTTCCATCCTTATAAAACTGGGCAAAGATCACCGGTTTGCCCGCCCCTGCCATGCGAAGGGCAAGACCCGCGGCAGCGCTGGTTTTTCCCTTCCCGTCTCCGCAGTAAAGGTGGATGAGCCCTGTAACCTGTCCGTTCACTCTTATACCTCCCGATTTAAAATGCGATAAATATATTCCATATCCACTCCGCCGCGCACTCCGTCGGCCAGCAGGTCATATTGCCGCTGCCGGTACTGCCCGGCATCAAAGCTTCCGAGCGCTTCAAAGAGGACACCCTTTTTTTCGCAGACCGTGCGCAGAATAGCATCGCAAACATTGGGGGTATCAAAAAGGCCGTGGATATAGCTGCCGTAAACGTTGCCGCTGCCGATGAGCGGGGACTGCTCCCCGCTGCGCCCCATATGGATCTCATATCCGATATAGGATAACCCATTGAGGCAGGAGAGCCGCCCTTCTATAACGCCAAACGCGCCCCGCACCTGTCTTTGAATTTTTTCACTGAGAAACACCGTTTCAACCGGAAGCAGCCCGAGCCCGCACACCTCGCGGATATCGCCGGCCTCCACCCCCTGCGGGTCGCGGATGCGGCTCCCCAGCATCTGGTAGCCGCCGCAGATGCCGATAATGAGCGTTCCCGCCGCAGCGAGCTTGTGTATGGCCGCCGCGAGCCCGCTCTGCCGCAGCCACAAAAGATCCGCAAGGGTGCTCTTGGTACCCGGCAGCAGGAGGATATCCGGCTGATAAAGGTCGGCCGTTCTCCCGACATAACGCAGCGAGACGTTTTCATACCGCTCGAAGGGGCTGAAGTCGGTAAAGTTGGAGATACGCGGCAGGCGGATAACCGCTATGTCGATGCACTTTCGCTGCATCCCCCGCGAAAAGCGGTCAGTAAGGCTGTCCTCATCGTCGATATCCACCTGCAGGTAGGGGACGACGCCCGTCACCGGCACGCCGCAGAGCTCTTCGAGTATTCGCAGCCCCGGCTCGAGGATAGCTATATCCCCCCGGAATTTGTTGATAAGCATCCCCTTCACCCGCGCCCGTTCCTTTGGCGAAAGCAGCGATACCGTGCCATACAGCTGGGCGAAAACACCTCCGCGATCGATATCCCCCGTCAGCAGAACGGGGGCGTCCACCAGTTCTGCAAAGCCCATGTTGACGATATCCTCCTGCTTGAGATTGATTTCGGCTGGGCTGCCAGCCCCCTCGATGACGAGGACATCATATTCCGCGGCAAGCGACCGGTAAGCCTCTAAAATAGCGGGAATGTACTCCTTTTTGCGGCGGAAATATTCCATCGCCCGCATGTTGCCCTGCATAACGCCGCCGACAATCACCTGGCTGCCCATATCGGTCGTGGGCTTTAGGAGGATGGGGTTCATCCGTACATCGGGGGTGATTCCAGCGGCTTCGGCCTGCACCACCTGCGCGCGCCCCATCTCGCCGCCGGAGGCGGTAATGAAGGAATTGAGGGACATGTTCTGGCTTTTAAAGGGAGCAACCCGGTAGCCGTCCTGCCGGAAGATGCGGCAGAGGCCGGCCGCCAGCAGGCTCTTACCCGCTCCGGACATCGTTCCCTGAATCATAATACATTTTGCCATTTTACCGCCCCTCCACAATTTCCCGCATTGCGGCCACCAGCCGCCCGTTATCCTCCGGCCCGCGCACAGCAATCCGCAGCCATCCTTCGCCGAGCCCCTCATAGTTCGCGCAGTCACGCACGGCGATCTGCCGCTCGGCCAGCCGCTCCACCAGAGGCAGCGGGCTATACAGCAGCAGGAAATTGGCGGAGGATGGGCAGACCTCGAAGCCAAGATTCTTTAGCTGCTCAAAAAGCCACGGGCGCTGCTCCCGGATGAGCGTGTGTGTTCGCTGTAAAAAATCCGTTTCGGAAAGCGCTGCTGTCCCAGCCGCCTGCGCGGGGGAGGATATGTTCCAGGGCTGCGTCAAACGGCTCATGGAGGAGAGCAGCACCCTATCCCCGCACAGGCAGTAGCCCAGCCGCAGCCCGGCCATGCCATAGCTTTTTGTAAAGGCTTTGAGGATAAGCAGACCGGGCTGCCGGGAAAGCCTGTCCTTTAAGCTTTGACGCGGCCAGCCGTCTGTCAGGTCGAGAAAGCACTCATCCAGAAAGAGGCGGATGCCTTTCTGCTGGCAGATGTCCGCCGTCCTTTCCAGCAGCAGGGGCGGTATCAGGCGGCCGGTGGGATTATTAGGATTGCAGAGGAAAAGCGCATCCCAGTTTCCCGCCGCGAGATGGGTGCAGAAATCCTCCGTTAGCTGAAAGCTATTTTCCCTTTTCAGAGGCCAGCGCTGCACCAAGCAGCCGGAGGCCGCCAGCGCCGCGGAATATTCCGAAAAGGTGGGGGCAAGCTCCAGCGCGCGCCGCGGCCTTGCCGCCATGTAGAAGGAAAAAATCAGCTCCGCCGCGCCGCAGCCGCACAAAACCGCGCTCTCCTCCACTCCCTCAAACCGGGCGATAGCCACTATCAGCTCTCGGCAGCAGGGATCGGGGTAGCGGTCGATAGCGGCCAGCGAAGCGACCGCCGCCTGCCGGACAGCCTCAGGCGTTCCTAATGGGTTCACGTTCGCAGAAAAGTCCAGCGCCTGTGGGTGGGTATAAAAATCCCCGCCATGTGGGTTGGGCTGTTGATAGAGCAAAAATCTTCCTCCTTTAAAAGGGCAGCAGCGCCCGAAATGTCAGCAAAAGCAGCAGGGCGAGCAGGGATGTCAGCAGCATCAGCCGGCAGGCACGGGGGATATCTTCTTTTTCAATTTCCCGCAGCGGGTCGCCGATAGTTGGCTTTTTGTGCAGGATGCCGTGATACCAGGCATCCCCCGCAAGCTGCAGTCCGAGAAGCCCGGCGCAGACCGACTCGGTCTGCGCCGCATTGGGGCTGGCGTGGCGCAGGCGGTCCCGGCAAAAGATTTTCCAGCCATTTTTTATGTCCAGGCGCAGCAACGCCCCGGCTGCCAGCATCAGCAGCGCGCAGAGCCTGGCGGGGATAAAGTTCAGAATGTCATCCAGCTTCGCGGGGAAAAAGCCAATATCCCGATAGGGAGAATCGGTGTAGCCGAGCATCGAATCCATCGTATTGATCGCCTTATAGAAGAAGCCCAGCGGCGCGCCGCCAATGGCAAGAAAGAGCAGAGGGGCGACTACCCCGTCCGAGGCGTTTTCCGCCACCGTTTCCACCGCCGCGCGGGTAATGCCCGCTTTATCCAGCCGCCGGGTATCCCGGCCGACAATCATCGAAACCGCCTGGCGCGCCCCTTCGGTATCGCCCGCCTTCAGCGCCGCATAGACCTTCATGCTCTCATCCCGCAGCGAGCGGGCGGCCAATATCTGCCCGCATATGACGCTCTCTGCGGCGAACGCCAGCAGCGGGCTCAGCCTTTTGCAGCCCCACAGCAGCAGGGCGGGGACAGCTGTGGAAATAAGCGCTGTCAGAACCCACAGCAGGCCGCCCGCCGCCCTCTCCCCGGCAGGCGGTTTGGGGAACACCTGCCGCAGCAGCTTTTCAAAAAAGGAAATTAGCCTCCCAATGGCGCAAACGGGATGCGGGATGCCGTGCGGGTCGCCGATTATCAGGTCGAGGATACAGCCGGTGAGAATGATGCAGAGCGAACGCTTCATCCGCCCATCCCTCCCTGCATGGTAAAGATATAAACGGGGTTCTGCCCCATCATCAGGCGGTGACTGCCTGCCTTCCGGCTGCGCGCAGCGCTCAGGGAGACCGCTTCCGTTTCCGAAAAGGGAAAGGCCGACAGGCAAACGGTGAGCTCTCCGATGGTTTCGAGTGAAATCGCCGTTGCCACAATGCGCACCTGCGGATTTTTTTCAAGCAGCAGGGCGATAATCTCCCGCAGCTTCCCCGAACCGCCGCCGATAAAGGCGTGCGTAGGCGCAGGCAGTTCTTTGAGCGCTTCAGGGGCAGGACCTAAAATAGCGGTGAGATTGTCTGTTCCAAAGCGCCTGCCGTTTTCCGTAAGCAGCGAAAAGGCATCTTCCTTCTCTTCAACCGCGTATACCTTTCCCCCCTGCGTCTGCAGCGCCATTTCGATGGAGACCGAGCCGGTGCCGGCCCCGATATCCCAGCAGACCGCGTCCATCGTCAGCCGCAGCTTGGAGAGGCAGACGGCGCGCACCTCGCTTTTTGTCATCGGCACCGGATTTTTTTGACTGCCGCGCAGAAAGGCGGTATCCGGCAGGCCAAAGGATACCTCCGGTATCCGGGCCACATCGTTTTCAATCAGCACCGAGCTCAGGGGACGAAAGCGCTCCTGCATAAGCCCCGCTGCCGTACCCTCCGTTATCCGCTCATCCGGATAGCTGAGCCGCTCTCCCACATACAGGCGGACATCTCCCAGCCCGGCCTCCGTCAGTGTTCGGCAGAGGGAGGAAATCCCATCTTCGCCGCCCACCAGGACGAACACGCGGGGATGGCGGCGCACATCCGACACAATATTGCGCTCCCGGCCGTGCAGGCTGACCGAAACGATATCCTCATAGGAGCAGCCGAGGCGTGCGCAGAGGCAGGAGAGCGCGCTTATCCCCGGCAGGGTTTTGACCTCACAGCTGGACAGCAGCGGCAGCAGTTTTTTGGCCCCGCTGAAAAAACCAGTATCCCCCGAGAGGAGGATGGTAAAGCGGCCATATTCCGGATGCCCTGTGATAATCTCGCAGATTTTTTCCGGGGAGATGGCCTCAAAGGCGGCCTGTCCGGGCCGGACGGCGGATTTTAGCATCCGCCCGGCACCAATCAGGCAGTCGGCCCGCCGGATAGCCTCCTCCGCCTCCCGCGTCATCATGGCGGCCCCGCCCGGCCCGATGCCAGCAACACTCACCTGCGGCCTGCGGCTGAAAGGATACCGGCGGCAGAGCAGCCCGACCGTTTCGGCAAACGACATTCCTTCTCTTTCAGGCGGACGGCCGATAACAACCGGCACGGCTCCTGTCTCCCTTGCGGCAATCATTTTTTCAGAAAATCCCCCGGAGCTGCCGCCCTCCTTGGTAATCAGATACCGGGCGGATACCGCGCGCAGAAGGACTGCATTCATCTCCGCCGAAAAGGGGCCCTGCATGGCGAAAATGTGCGAAGCGGGCAGCCCGGCCTGCTTACAGAGCCGCAGCGATTCCTCCGCCGGCAGCACCCGAGCATAAACGCGCTCCTGAAAGCCCGTGATCTGGGCAAAGCGGCTGAGCTCCTTGCTGCCGACTGTCAGCAGGATGTTCCCCTCCGTTTTTGCTAGATAGGCCGCGGCAGCGTCCGCATCCGGCACCAGCACCGCATTCTCCGGGATGGCATCCACCTCCCGGAGAATGCGCAGGTATTCGGTTCCGGCGGCGGCACAGGCCCCGGCAATGTTTTCGGTCACTTCGTCCGCATAGGGGTGAGTGGAATCAATTACCAGATCAAATTTTTCTGCGGACAGCAGCTTGTCCATCTGCTCCCGGTTCAGCCTGCCGCGAAGGATACGCAGATTTTTGGCCTGTGGCAGCAGCAGCTCCCCATATTCGGTGGCAACCAGCGCGGTAACGGCCGCCTGCCGCTGTAGGGTAAGGAATTCAACAAGTTCCCGGCCCTCGGCTGTTCCGGCCAATACGCCGATTTTATACATCCCGGTCCCCCCTAGGCGTTACCATCGCCCCGGCAATCACCCGGGTCTGCCGGTTGCCGATGAAAACGGTAGAGAACATACCGGCCTGCATGTCCTCCTGCAGTTTGCCGAGGGAGAGCAGCCGCACCGCTTCCCCCTCCCGCCCGATGCTTTCTGCAATGCCGCAGACAGTCGTTTCCGGCAGGCAGCGCAGTAAAACGCCGCAGGCGCGGCGCAGGTGTCCGGGTCGATGGCGGCTGGCAGGGTTATAGAGGGCGATGCAGAACCCAGCGTTCGCCGCGGCCTCCAGCTTCGCCTCGATCTGTTCCCAACTGGTCATCCGGTCGCTCAGGCTGATTGCGGCAAAATCCTGTCCCAGCGGCGCACCGAGCAGGGCCGCGCCGCTGCAGGCGGCCGTTACCCCCGGGATGATCTCTATGGCAGGGTCATCACTTTCGCCGCGCAGCTCATGGGCGAGGGCGGCCATGCCGTAAATCCCGCTATCGCCCGAGCAGATAAGCGCCGTGCGCCTGCCGCTTTTCGCCGCCTTTAGCGCCAGCTGGCAGCGCTGCACTTCGTGTGTCATGGGGGTGGCGGCATATTCCTTATCCGGATAACATGCGCGGACAAGGCCGACATAAACAGTATAGCCGACAATGAGCGTGCACTCCCGCAGCACCCTGTCAGCCCGAATAGTCATATTTTCGTAGCTTCCAGGTCCTATCCCTACAATGCTCAGCTTATTCAAAGCGCACCTCCCAGTTTTTCATGGCGGCCGCGACAGTCATGCCGCTGAAAACCGTTTTCTTTACCAGCAGCGTATCCGCCTCCGCCATGGCTGCTCGCTCGCAGACGTTGTCCACCCCCGTTACCCGCAAAACCCGCTCGGAGGTGGTGAATTCCCCTGGCAGCGCGCGCAGCGCATCCGCCGGGTACAGGGTAAGCGGCAGGCCGCGATCTTTGCAGAACGCCAAAAGCCCCTCCTCATTCGCCTTCAAGTCAATCGAGGCCACCTGCCGGACAGCCTTTGGATGGATATGATGTTCTTTCAGCACCGCATCCACAGCGCTGCCCACCGCCTCGGCGATTATCCCCCGGCGACAGCCGACACCCAGGCAGATAAGCGGCGGTACCAGCAGCAGGGTGCGGGTAAACGGCTGCTTTCTCCTACAGGAGAGGCAGATGCCGAGCTCGCCGCTTTTGCCCTCTGTAACGCCGGAGGGCAGCCCGGTCACGATGGGGAAATCGCTCGTCAGCGGCACGGGGTTCTCCAGGATAGCGGCGGACACCGCCTTCATAATCTGCATATCCGCGATAAAAAGCCCCTGCCGGGCGGCCCAGGCATCGACCGAAAATTTGCCGTTCAGATCGGTAGCGGTGGTGATAACCGGCTCTGCCCCCAGCGCCTGCGCCAGCCGCAGCGCCAGTGTGTTCGCGCCGCCGATATGTCCGGAGAGCAGCGGGATGACAAAGTTTCCCCGCTCATCAATACACAGTACCGCCGGGTCGGTGCGCTTGTCCTTTATAAACGGGGCAATCTCTCGGATGGCAATCCCGGCAGATCCGACAAACACCAGCGTATCTGCCCAGCAGAAAGCCTCCTCATAGAGCGGCCTGCCGGCGTGAGGAAGGGGCAGGAAGCCGGGCTCAGAAAATCGCGGCATCGTAAAGGCGCGCATTTCGGCCTGAGAGAAATAATCCATGACCCGCCGGGCGGTCCGGCACCCCTGGCGGCTATAGGCGAAAAGGGCGGCCTTCATGGCTTTTCCCTCCGGTATCCTATGCAGCGCTCCGGGGAATACAGATAGGAACGCCGCCCGCTTTTTCCCATGCAGTCCCCTACCACGATGAGCGCTGTCCGGCAAAGGCCGCTCTTGCGGACGGTCTGATGCAGAGTGCCCACCGTGCAGCGGAAAACCCGTTCATCCGGCCAGCTGGCCTTATAGACAACCGCCGCGGGCATATCCTCCGGATAACCGCCCTCCAAAAGCTCCCGCTGCAGCTTCTCACTCAGCCCGGTGCTGAGAAAGATCACCATCGTCGCTCGGTGGGCGGCAAGCGAGGGGATGCTTTCCTGCTCAGGGACGGCGGTGCGCCCGGCTGTACGGGAAACAATCACCGTCTGGCTGCCCTCCGGCAATGTGTACTCTATCCCCAGCGCCGCAGCCGCTCCGCACAGGGCGCTCACGCCAGGGCAGATATCATAGGCGATTCCACGCTTTTTCAGCTGCTCAAATTGCTCGTTAACAGCCCCGTAAAGGCTCGGGTCGCCGCTGTGCAGGCGGACAGTCGTTTTACCCTCCCGTTCGGCGGCTTCGATCACGGCGAGAATCTCTTCAAGCGTCATTTTTGCGCTATCATAAAGCGCGCAGCCCGCTCCCGCATACCGCATCAGGTCGGGGTTTACGAGCGACCCGGCATAAATAATCACATCCGCCTCGCCCAGAAGCTTCGCCCCGCGCACGGTAATCAGATCCGCCGCGCCGCAGCCTGCGCCCACAAAATGTACCATTTCTATCCCTCCTTGATTTTTTGCAGCAGCGCTGCCGCATGGGCGGTTTTGCCGAGCGCGCCATAGCTTTTAGAAAAAAGCAGCGCGCCCGCCTGCATCCGCTCTCCTGCCCGCAACGCCAAAAGACGGTCTATGCGCGCGGTCAGCCGCTGCATCGTCTGTTTCACAAGACCTTCTTCGGTTAAAATGCGCAGTGCGTCGTCGCAGGCGGCGCAGGCGAGCATTTCAGCAGCCCGCGCGGACGGCAGACCGCAGGCGGCCGCTTCGGCGGTCAGGATGTCCATGCGGCAGTCGCCATACTGCGAGTGGGTGTTAAACATTCCGCCCGCCAGCTTCACGAGCTTGCCGATGTGCCCAACAAGCAGCGCGCCGGAAAAGCCCTGTTCCCGGCAGCAGTCGAGCGCATCACCGACGAAGTTGGAAACCATCACCGCGCGGTCCGGATCGATAACAAGGCCGCCTCGGATAAAATCCAACCCATAGTTGCCCGGCGTGAGCAGCGCGTAGCTTTCCCCCAGCGCCCGGCGCTGGCGAAGCTCGGTAGCAATCGTATCCGTGAGTGCCTTCTCGCTCATCGGCTCGACAATCCCCGTCGTTCCCAGAATCGAGAGGCCGCCTTTAATCCCTAGGCGGGGGTTAAAGGTTTTTTCTGCCAGCGTTATCCCCTGCGGCGCGAAGATCAGCACCTGCAGCCCGCCTCGGTAATCCAGCAGGCGGCAGATTTCCTCTAGGTTTTCCCGAATCATCCGCCGCGGTACCGAGTTGATGGCAGCGGCGCCTACCGGCTGATCGAGCCCTCTTTTGGTAACCCGCCCGATGCCTGCGCCCCCTTCGATAATGATGCCGGGCGCTTTTGTGCGGGATACGGCGGCATGGATATAGAGCCCGTTTGTGATGTCGGGGTCATCCCCACTGTCCTTTTCGATGGCGCAGCAGACGGTATCTTCCTTTATCTCAATCTCCCGCACCGGCAGGGTCAGGCGCACCCTCTTCGGCGTTTGCAGGAAAATTCTCTCGATGCGCCTCCCGCTTAGCAGCATGAAGGCCGCCGCTTTGGCCGCCGCCGCGGCGCAGGAGCCGGTGGTATAGCCGCAGCGCAGGCGTCTCCCGCCCTTTTCAATGGTAATCTCCATTTTTCCTCCTCTAGCGGCTAATTTGGTAGAGCAGCGCATTGCAGATGGCGGCGGCCACATTGCTGCCGCCCTTGCGTCCGCGCGCGACAATGTAAGGGACACTGTCCGCCAGCAGCTGCTGCTTGCTTTCCACCACATTGACAAACCCGACCGGGACGCCGACAACAAGCTCAGGCGAAAGCGTCCCTGCCGTTATCTGCTCATGCAGGCTCAGCAACGCCGTCGGCGCATTTCCGATGGCGAAGATGCAGGGCTTTTTTAACCTTGCCGCCTTCTCCATGCTCACCATCGAGCGGGTAACGCCGCGCGCCTTCGCCTCTTTTGCTACGCTGGGATCGGCGATGAAGCAGTGTGCCTGCCCGCCGAGCCTCGCGAGCGCCGCCTTGTTGATGCCGGCAAGGGCCATGCTGGTATCGGTCACGATATCGCAGCCGCCCCTCAGCGCGGCTATCCCTCTTTCCACGGCGCCGGGAGAGAAAACAAGGTTATCCGCATAGTCCAGGTCGGCGGTTGTGTGGATAACACGCTTGACAACAGCCTCCTCTTCCGGCGGGAAGGTACGGCCGCCCAGCAGCCCGGAGATAATTTCAAAGCTGCGCCGCTCGATTTCCTCCGGCTTTACCGTTTCAATCATCTTGTTTCGCGCTCCTTTAGGCAGGCTTTATAAAAGCTTTGGGCAAAGCGGGGATTAGCAAAAAAATGAAGGTGGGGAAATCCGGCATACAGCCGCGCGGTGGATACCGCGCAGTCCCACTGCTTCCCCGAGGGCTTTCCGGCCAAAAAGCCGGAGCCCGGATGGGTAGCATCCCAATAGTGAAACTCGTGCGCGCGGATTTCCTCTCCGGCCCGGCATAACAGGTTATCGGCGCGGGCTCTGAGCGTAACATATCCGAAGCGCACCAGCTTGCCCGTATCAAAGCATTCCCCGGGCAAAAAGCCCGCCATGGGGTAACCGGCAATGCTCCCGGTCAGGTACATAACCCCGCCGCACTCGGCAATGCAGGGCATGCCCCCTTGCAGCACAGAACACACCGAACGAAGCATCCCCCCGTTTTCGCTGAGCTCTTTGGCATACAGCTCGGGATAGCCGCCGCCGAGATAGAGGCCGTCAATATCCTCCGGCAGCCCGGCATCCGCAAGGGGGCTGAAAGGGATAAGCTGCGCGCCCAGCTCCCGCAGCAGCCGCAGGTTGTCCGCATAATAAAAGCAGAAGGCTCGATCCCTTGCGACAGCGATGCGCACCGGCCGGTATCGCGGCAGCCGGACAGGCTCCCAGCTCACCGGCGGCGCCTGCCGTGCCAGCCGGCAGATTCCGTCTAAATCGACTGATCGCTGCGCCTGCGTTGCAAGCAGCTGCAGCTTTTCCGAAAGTTTTTCATCCTCCTGCGCCGTTATCAGCCCGAGGCGGCGGCTTTCGAGCGAACAGTCCGGCATGGGAGGCAGGAAGCCAAGCGGCTGTACCCGGCTGTCGAAGCGCTCGAGGATGGCCTTTCGTAGCGCCGGATAGAGCATGGCGCTGCATTGGTTGAGGATCACCCCAGCGATACCGCTGTCCGGGCAGAAGGTGAGAAAGCCGTGCAGGGCTGCCAGCAGCGAGCTGGATGCCCCCTTAGCGTTCAGCACCAGAACCACCGGCGTTTTGGTCATGCAGGCAGCCTCATAGGTGCTGGCAGCCGTTTTCTCCGGGGAGAGCCCGTCATAGTATCCCATCACCCCCTCGATGACGCAGAGTTCCCGCCCCTCCCCGCTGCGGGCGAGCAGCAGGTTCATCGTGTTTTCATCAAAGAAAAAGGGGTCAAGGCTGGCGCAGGACGCGCCGGTGATGCGGCTGTGAAACATGGGGTCGATGTAGTCAGGGCCGCACTTCGCCGCGCCCACCCGCAGGCCCCGGCGCACAAGCGCCGAAAGAACGGCGCAGGTCACCGTCGTTTTCCCGCAGCCGCTGCCGGTGCCGGCCAGCAGAATCCGGGGAAGGGGCTGCCGCATGCTCTCACCTCCTTCAAAAACGGCTTGTCCGCGCTGATTTCCCGAAAACGGAAGCGATGCTTTTTAAAAGCCGCCATCCGGATAGAGCAGCTTTGCCATGGCGCGGTAGGCCTTGTCATAGTTGCGGTTGGCCTTATTGTGAAAGAGTGCCTTTTCCAATCCGAAAAGCCGGTTTTCCTGAACGGCGCGCAGGCTCTGCCAGACAGGGTCGCTGCCATAGAGCCCGGTGAGCGTTTGCAGGTTGGTCTCGCCGAACTCGGAAAGAAAAAGAATATCCGGGTCAAGCGCATAGAGATCCTCCAGACTGATCTCAATGCTGGCGGCGCTCTGGCTGTTGTCTTCATCCACCAGGTTAACGCCGCCGAGCTCCGTTAAGATAACGCCGGGCTGGGAAGCGCCGGTGTAGGCTTTGAGCACATCGGAGGAAATCACCAGGATAACGGCGCGGGGTGCTTCGGCATTTTCCGGTATGCGGGAAACGATATCGACGATGCCCTGCGCGGTCTTATCGGCGACCGAATCCCAGAGTCCGGGCTGCCCATTCAGGTTGCAGAAGACCTTAAACCACTTTAAATAGTCCTGCACCGCGTCATAATTGATGCCGATAACCGGGATACCGGCAGCTTCGGCGGGGCCGCTGATTGTTTCAAACCCCTTCATACCGGTGGAGCAGATGATAAGGTCGGGCTGTGCCGCCAGAATGGTTTCCACATCCCAGCTCGTGGCGGAGGCACTTTCGGAGACGACCGTTACCCCCTCATCCTGCGTGATATCGCGGCCAATCTGCTCTTTATAGAGGGCGACAGCGCTTTTGCCGCCGATGACGGCCCCGGCCGTTCCGCCCGCCTCATTCCACAGGCAGGCGAGGCTCCCATACAGCACGGCAACCTTTTGGGGATTTTTATCCACCGAGATTTCTCCCCGGCCGGTGTCGTCAGTAAAGGTGACCTGCGTATCGGAAACCTTCACGGCGTTTGCCTTGCTTAGATAGTTTTCGGCCACTTTATTGTCCTCCAGTGGTACGGACACAGCTTCGGAAGAGGAGGGGGCGGGCATCGGGGCTCCGGTGCTTCCCCCGATGCAGGCGGCAAGGGAAAGGGCTATGGAAAGCACCAAAAGGGCAGTCAGTACTTTTTTCATGTTAAACAACCTCTTTTCTGAAAGTAGGCGGGTATTAAAAGGCGGTATATGCTTAGCCTCACCCTCCCGCCGAAAGCTTCTCCGGAATCAGGAAGGGGCAGCCGTTTTTTTCATCCTGCAGAATCTGGGAACCAATGCCGAACACCTCCCGCATCCTTTCCTGCGTAATCATCTCCTGCGGATGGCCATAGCCATAAACGTGGCGGTTCTTGAGCACATAGAGGTAATCTGCATAGCGGGCGGTGAAATTCATATCGTGCAGCACCAGGATGATAGTGATATGCAGCCTTTCCCGCAGCTCCCGGATGAGCTCGAGCACCTCCACCTGATACCCGATATCCAGATAAGTGGTGGGCTCATCGAGCAGCAGCACCTCCGGCTGCTGACAGATGGTCATGGCGATAAAGGCCCGCTGCCTCTCGCCACCGGAAATCCCGCTTAAAGGGCGACCCGCGAGCGGCAAAAGGCCGGTCAGTGAAAGCGCCTGCTCGATCATGCGCTTGTCCTCCCCTGTCAGCCCGCCGCCGAAGCGCCGGTAGGGATAGCGCCCATAGGAAACGAGCGTGCGCACATCAATATCCCGCGGGGAGACGCGCAGCTGGGGCAGATAGGCTATCCTCTTTGCCAGCTCCTTTCCGGAATATGCCCGTAAGGGTTTATCTTCCAAAACCACTGTGCCCGCGATGGGCGTTACCGCGCGGGAAACCGTTTTCAGCAGGCTGCTCTTGCCGCAGCCATTCGGCCCGATGATGGCGGTGATCTTCCCTCTTTTAAAATCCATCTGGATATCTTCTAAAATCTTTTGTTTCCCGTAGGCGATGCTGATATCCTGAAACCCGAAATACATGCTGCCGCCCTCCCCTCAGGCTGTTTCCTGCCTGCGCAGCAGGAAGAGGAAGAAGGGCGCGCCGATAAAGGAGAGGACGATGCTCACCGAGAGGTTGCCCACTGGGAGGATAATGCGCCCCACCGTATCGCAGGCAGTCACCAGCAGATAGCCGAGAAAGACCGAGGCGGGGAACAGATACCGGTAATCCGATCCGACCAGCAGTCGGGCAATGTGGGGCACGATCAGGCCGACAAAGCTGATAAGCCCCGCCGCCGCTACTGAAGCGCCGGAGAGGAGCGAGGCCGCGGCAATCAGCAGTAGCCGGAAGCGCTCGACCGGCAACCCCAGGGAAGCTGCCATTTCGTCCCCCAGCATCAAAATGTTCATTTTGGCGGGCAGGAAGGAGCAGATAACCAATCCCGCCGCCATATAGGGGAGGAGCATCTCAAAGCTGTCCCACCCGCAGCCGTTTAAGCTTCCCACCATAAACCCGGCGGAGTTCGCCAGGTGGTCGGAAAAAAAGGTGCGGATAATATCGTTAAAAGCGCCGAACATGGCGGATACCGCCATACCGGAAAGGATCATCCGCACCGGACTGACTCCCTTTTCATAGGCCAGCAGATAGATGGCTACCGTTGTGGCAAACGATCCGAGGATGGCGGCTGCCGGAAGCGCCCGGGCATACTGTGGGAAAGCGACAAGTGTCAAATATCCCACAAAGCTGGCCCCGCTGGTTACGCCGATGGTGGAGGGGGAGGCCAGGTGGTTGCGCATCACCCCCTGCAGAATACAGCCGGAGAGCGACAGGCAGATACCCACCATCCCCCCGCACAAAATCCGCGGCAGCCGGACATTCCAGATAATCAGCCGCGCCTCGACCTGCGGGTCAAAAAGCGCCAAAAGCGACTGGGAAAGCGAATAGGAGACGCTGCCCACCGAAACGCAGGCCAACGTTGCCGTCAGGCAGAGACAGAGAAGCGCCAGAATGATGACGATTTTATAGGCTGCCTTCATGAGCTTTTCCCTCCTTCGTTTTTTTGATCCGTCTTCCCCGGCCGCCCCTTTAGGGCGAGGGCCGGGCCTTGGGATTGCCTATACTGTAAAAACGGGCGCGGCAGCCCTCACTGAGAGCTGCCGCGCCCGTTTTTGCGCAACAAAATAAAGCGGATGGCTCCGTCCTGTTTAGAAAACCTGCCGGCTCACGGCCCAGAAGCTTCTATCCACAGGCGATTACATACCACCACCCCTCCCATAGTCGTGGGCAGGAGCAGATAGGGCTTCAAGCAGGTCTCCTGACTTGCGCCGCAGGAAGTTCCTCTCCCGCGCCGGACTCTGCCTTCCCGGTTTCCCAGTGACTGACTTTCGTCAACGAGCCTCGGCCTTCGCGCATACAGTGGCGGTACCGTCCGGGATTCGCAC
>CATJVQ010000015.1 GCA_949743955.1 uncultured Oscillospiraceae bacterium
CGTACGGCGGCTGTTTATTTTGCGGGAATAATTTCGATCCAGTATCCATCCGGATCCGCGATGAAGTAGATCCCCATCGCCTCGTTTTCAAAGCAGATACATCCCATCTGCTGATGCAGTCTATGGGCGGCGGAGAAATCGTCCACAGAGAGGGCGAGGTGAAACTCATTTTCCCCAAGCTGATAGGGTTCCTTACGATCTCTCAGCCAGGTCAGCTCTATCTTGTGCGGAGTCTGCCCGTCGCCCAGGAACACCAGAATGAAGCTGCCGTCCGCAGCCTCCTTGCGGCGTACCTCGGTAAGCCCCAGGGCCTCCCGATAAAATGTAAGACTGCGCTCCAAATCAAGAACATTAAAATTATTGTGATCAAACCAGAACTTCAAATTTCTCCCCCATTCCTATCTTCTCAGAAGATATCCGATGATGAACGCGGCGGAAACCTCCGCCAGAAAAATGAGCGGGACTCCCACCATAAACTTGCGGTGCCGGGTCTTGTGCCGGAAAAGCAGGAAGGACAGATAGAGCCCCACGCTTCCACCCAAAACTGCCAGCAGAAACAGATGCTTTTCCGGAACCCGGCGCATCCCGCGGCGTTTGGAGCAGAACTTATCGTAAGCGCTTGTAAAAAACGCGAGGAGGTTCACCAGCAGCAGATAGATGCAGAAATCCTTCATAAGACCACAAGCCGCCCCAGAAGCTCTCCAATGTTTCCCCGCAGGATGAGATCCGCCCGTGCGTCCGCCGACGTGGGCGTGCGGTTGATGAGAACCAGCCGGCTGCCGCGGTAATAGTCGATTAACCCCGCCGCCGGATAGACCGCAAGCGAGGTCCCGCCCACAATCAGCAGATCCGCTGTCGAAATAGCATCCACAGACCGGGTGATTGTCTGCGAATCAAGCGACTCCTCATACAGGACCACATCCGGTTTAATAGTACCGCCGCAGGGGCAGAGCGGAATGCCGTCTGATTCCAAGATAAACTGCGCGGAGAAGAATTTTCCGCACTGAAGACAGTGGTTGCGGTGGACGCTCCCATGCAGCTCCAGCACATTCTTGTTCCCCGCGAACTGATGCAGTCCGTCGATATTCTGTGTTACGACAGCCTGCAGCTTTCCCTTTTCCTCCAGCTCGGCCAGCTTCAGGTGCCCCACGTTCGGCTGGGCCGTCAGGCAGAGCATGCGCTCCCGGTAAAAGCGGAAGAACACCTCCGGATGCCGGTGAAAAAAGGTTGCGGAAATGACCGTCTCCGGCGGATAATCGTACTCCTGGCGATAGAGCCCGTCCTCACTGCGGAAATCCGGGATCCCGCTCTCTGTGGACATCCCGGCCCCGCCGAAGAAGACGATCCTCTCGCTCTGGTCGACCATGGCCTGAAAACGGGAAAAATCATCCATACTGCTCGCCTCCGTCTCTATTATACCGTCCTTTTTTCTGATAGACAAGGCGTTTCGCAAAATATTCCTCTTCCTTTATGTAATCCTCTAATGATAATTGTCATTTTTTATTTCTAGGCATTCGCTGCAAGACTGACGAGTTCCTTAATTTTATATCCAACATCTTCAGGGCAATGTGCATCAGACCAAGTAATGATTTTCACATGATTCCTCTTCAATATTTTCAGCAGTTCTTCATCCATGCCAAGTGAAGCCGTTTCAGGACATCTTCTGGCGATCCCGCTGTTTTGATCTGCATACATATTCCCTTTTGAGAGCTCCTTAGCTAAATTCTCATAGTAGTCTGACAGCGAATACGTTGGTTTATGGCCGAATAATTTTATTGCATCCGGATGACCAATACCGTCAAATATTTTACTCTTTGCTAATGAAATAGAATCCTCAAAATATTGGCAGTATATTTTATCAACATCAACCCCCGCCCAATGCTCGACTTTGTGATCGAAAGCAAAATCATCAACAAAATGAATGCTTCCCAATAAAAAATCAAAACATTTGTTCTTTGTAAGTTCAGAAATAAAGCCTTCAAATTTTTTGAAATAACATATTTCAAGGCCAAACTCGATTTTTACCGGAAACTGCTCGTTTCTAACTCGTTCGATAAGCTCCAAATAATCTGCAAGTTTATGCGCGCCTGCATTTCTGCGAAACCACGCTTCCACATACTCGCTATATGCGCACACAGAATCATACATTGGAATAAACTCTTCAAATCTATAACAATGCTCAAGCAGGCGTATTTCATCAATCTCCATTTCAACTGCTTTACTCACAAATTGATTGATCCAATCCAGTGTGTATGCTCCTCGTTCAATATGAATATGTCCGTCTGTCATCATTTTCTCTCCCTGCTCAGATAAAAATAGAATTTTACTATTTTCATGATTGTTTCTATGGCTTTATATTCATCCTATCTCGAATTTCTATCAATCCATTTTATCACTATAATAATGATTTTCCTTTAACATATCCTTTATTGATTTAAAATTGCATTCACAAAGTTTTTCACACAGAGACAGGACTTCATTATTTTTATAATTTTTAACATCATATCTTCTTAACCCATCCTCAAGATGGAATAAAAAGACGACACCGTCATCTGAAAGATATTCATTCCAATAACCCAACTTTAAATATTGACTTATAAACTGTTCCCATTCACTGACTTTTTCCTTTGAAAATGCAGCACCATAATTATCGCCAAACTGTTCAATTATAAAGCCATTGTCTTTTAAAGTATAAATTTTATTATCTATCCCCATAACATAAGAATAACATACTATCCCCCCAAATTAAAATTTATCAGTTTTATTATATCACAGTCAATTTACCGTTCAACATCCTACTTGTGAATTTCCCGAACTGTATGGTTATCAACATGAAAAGTGAAAAAGGAATATTCCGTCTGACCGGCATGAGAAGCTGGACAGACGGAATATTCGCTGTTTTTCTGTTACTTCGCGGGAACGCCGGACAGTCCAAACTGCTCTGTCAACATGCCCATACCGCCGAGCATCCCGCCGAAAAGGGCGTCCGCTGTCTGGGCGTCCAGATTCAGCTTCCAGGAGTCTCCATCCCGCAGGAGCTCGACCTCGGTCTCTTTTGTGACCGTATCTCCGCCGGCGCCCTCCAGAGCGTCCGCCAGCTTTTCCGAAAAGAAGGCCGCCGTTTCCGCTTGTGTCGCCTGCGGATTCTGCGCGGTCCAGAACAGAAGCTCCGGCAAAAGGGATGTGATCACGCCGGAAAAATCACGGTTTGTTATCCGAGCCTTCACATACGCTTTGTCCCCTTCCACACGTGCTTCCCCAATGGTACAGGAGAGGTCCCGGATGATGAGGGCCGCGCTCTGACGGGTATCGTCGGTGATCAGGGAGGAGACCTTGTCCATCCCTGCGATATACTGTTCCATCTTTTCCACGTCGAGCGCCTTAAACGCGTCGAACGCCAGCCCGGCCACGCTCTCCGGATCCGGCGGCGGGGGCGCTTCGCTCGAGGACTCCCTTTCCCTCTCGGGCGGCGCTGCCTCGGACGACGCCGAACTCGTTTCCGGTTCCTCCTGCGGCGGTTTCTTTACCCGGCCGCACCCGAAAAAGACGGAGAGGATGAGGACGGCGACAGCCAGCAATACCAGCAGACGTCTGCGGTTCACGAAACGGATCACTCCTTTATCAAGTTTATATTTATTATATCACAAGAGAGCTCCCGGCACAAAAAAATTTACTGGAAATTTGTCTTCTGGAAAGATCAGGGGAATGGTTTCCTGTACCTCCGCGTATACCTGAAAAAGGGATTTCAGGAAGGAGTGGTAGGCTTGCACGTCTGTGTTTATGCCATTTGTAAAAATGAGGTGCAGTTTGCCTCCCGATGGGTTCAGTCCATGTCGGAGGCGGACACCATCGTTGTGCTGGACACCGGCTCCACGGACGGCACAGCCGAAAAGCTGCGTGCACTGGGCGCACAGGTGACGGAGGAGGAGATCCGCCCCTGGCGGTTTGACACGGCGCGGAACCGTTCGATGGAGCTGATACCACCGGAAGCGGACATCTGTGTGTGCACCGATCTGGACGAGGTATTCGACCCCGGATGGCGCGCTCTCATTGAAGAAGCCTGGACAGGCGGCGTCCACCGCCTGTCCTACCGGTACGCCTGGAGCGTCAACGAGGACGGCAGCGAAGGCGTCGTGTTCTGGACGGATAAAATCCACGCGAACCGCCTCTTCTGCTGGACACATCCTGTCCATGAGGTGCTCACCTATATCGGAGAGGGTGTCTGTGCGGCCAAGAATGTCCCAGGCGTCCGGCTGAGGCATCTGCCGGATCCCGGCAAATCCCGGGCGCAGTATCTGCCGCTGCTGGAGCTGTCCGTAAAGGAGGACCCTGACGACGACCGAAATATGCACTATCTGGGCCGCGAGTACCTCTACCGCGAGCGCTTCGATGACTGCATCCGCACGCTACATCATCATTTACAGATGCCGCGCGCCTCCTGGGCCGATGAACGCGCAGCTTCTATGCGCTATATCGCCCGAGCCTATCAGGGAAAAAATGACGAGGAGGAAGCACAGCGCTGGCTGCTCCGCGCCATTGCCGAGGCCCCGCACCTGCGCGAGGGGTGGGTGGAGATGGCCGGCCTCCTCTGCCAGAAAAAGGAGTGGGAGGGCGCGGCCTATTTCGCGGATCATGCCCGCCGGATTACATCCCGGCCGATGAGCTATATCAGCGAGGCGCAGGCGTGGGGCAGCCAGCCTTACGATATCGGCGCTGTTGCCGCCTACTGGCTCGGGCAGTATGACCGGGCGCTGGAGCTTATCGACCGGGCGCTGGAGTACAGTCCGCTCGATATGCGGCTTCAGGAAAATCGGAAGTGGATTCTGCAAAAACTGTCCACATAAAAGCGTCCGTCCGGAAACATTTCCGGGCGGCTGTTTCCTGTGAATCGTACCGGGGATTCACTCCGCCTTTTGACGCAGGAACCGGCGGTAAATCACAATGGAAAGAACGGAGAGTAGCACTGTCGAAAACAGGGAGGTGAGGAACTGCGGCGAACCCGGCTGACGGATAGCGTCCCCCATCAGGGTGACGGCCAGCATCGTCGGGGACAGGCCCAGAAGCGATCCGGAGAGGTACTTGATGTAGTTCGTCCGGGACGCGCCGAGAAACAGGCTGACAAGATCCCCCGGCAAAAGATTGACAACGCGCAGAATGTAAGAGAGAAACCACTCATTATTCGAGCGGAAGCGCTCAAGCTTCTGCGCCTTTTTGTGTTTGGAGAGCAGCAGATTCACCCATTCCGTTCCGACAAAGCGGCCCACTCCATAGGGGACACTCACACAGATCACCAGTCCGGCCCAGTTGATTAAGATGGACAGCGGGAACGGAAAGGTGATCCCGGAGCTGATGTAAAGCACAATCAGCGGGAAAAACAGGGAGAGTGATTTGAGCGTATACGCGCCGATAAAGCACAGAGCGGCGAGAAACAGATTCTCAGGGGTATAGTGCAGCACTTCCTCCACGGTCATTCTGCCGAAAACCTTCCCGATCAGCACAGCGATCAGAGAGAGCATCGCCAGCGGAAAAATTTTCAGCATAAGGGAGGCGATTCGTTGTCGTCGAGGCATGTTCATCAGAAAAGTCACGTCTTCTTTATGATTTTGCGCCCGCATTTGGGGCACGTAATCTCAATTTTTCCCCGCCCTCTCGGGACACGCAGCTTCTGCCTGCATCCGGGGCAGCGGTAAAACCGGTAATACCTCCCCTCCTCCCGATGGCGCTTTATCCGATCCCCCCAGCTGATCACCGATTCCTTCACCGCCAGGAACGCTCGGTTCTCCGCGCTGCGCTTGACCGAGTTGCGGGAAAGCATCCGGAACAGCCCCCATAGTGCCGGGACAAGCGACAGCCAGCGGATCAGCATCACATTGGTGATCTGCCCCGTCATCGCCAAAAGGAGGAAAAGGACAAGCAGCGCGACGCCCAAAGCATCGCCGCCATAGCGGCCGATCATCAGATTCTGAAACCATTCCCTCATCGTCATGCTTCCGGTTCCCTCTTTCCTAAAATCTCCATAAATTCTTCCCCTGTGATTGTTTCCTTCTTTAAGAGGAATCGGGCCAGCTCGTGCAGCTTCGCCTCGTTTTCACGCAGGATTCCGGCGGCCTTTTCATGCGCTTCCCGGATAACCGAAAGGACCTCCCTGTCAACCTGCGCGGCTGTCTCTGCAGAACAGGCCAGCGCGGTGTCTCCGCCCAGATACTGATTGGAAACGGTCTCCAGCGCCATCATGTCGAAGTTTTCGCTCATGCCGTACCGTGTCACCATGGAGCGGGCCAGCTTCGTGGCCTGCTCGATATCGTTCGCCGCTCCCGACGTCACGGACCCGAAGATGAGCTCCTCCGCCGCACGTCCGCCGGTCAGCGTGGCGATCTTGTTGAAAGCCTCGCCGCGGCTGAGCAGGACATGCTCCCCCTCCTCGACCTGCATCGTATACCCCAGCGCGCCGGACGTGCGCGGGATGATCGTAATCTTGTGCACCGGGGCCGATTCCGTCTGCCGGGCGGCGACAAGCGCGTGACCGATCTCGTGATAGGCGATGATCTCCTTCTCCTTCTGGGAAATCACCGCGCCTTTGCGCTGGTATCCGGCGATAACCACCTCGACGCTCTCCTCCAGATCGCTCTGCGACACCCTGTCGCGTCCGCAGCGCACGGCCCGCAGCGCCCCCTCATTGACGATGTTGGCCAGCTCAGCGCCGGAAGCGCCCGCAGTCGCCCGGGCGATGGCGTTATAGTCAATATTGTCCTCGGTCACGACATTTCTGGCATGCACACGCAGGATAGCCTCCCGCCCGGAGAGATCCGGCAGCTCGACAGGGACACGCCTGTCAAAACGCCCCGGACGCAGCAGAGCCGGATCGAGCGAATCAGGGCGGTTGGTCGCGGCCAGAATAACGACCCCCTTCCTGCCGTCAAAGCCGTCCATCTCCGTGAGGAGCTGGTTGAGCGTCTGCTCGCGTTCATCGTTTCCGCCGCCCATGACGCCGCCGTCCCGCTTCTTGCCGATGGTGTCGATCTCATCAATAAACACGATGCAGGGGGCCTTATCCTGCGCCTGCTTAAACAGATCGCGCACCTTGGCCGCGCCCATGCCGACGAACATCTCAACAAATTCGCTGCCGGAAATCGAGAAGAACGGGACCTGCGCCTCCCCCGCGACTGCCTTGGCCAGCAACGTTTTGCCCGTTCCGGGCGGGCCGACAAGCAGAGCGCCCTTGGGCATATTGGCACCGATCTGCGTATACTTCTGCGGATTATGCAGAAAATCAACGATCTCGGAAAGAGACTCCTTTGCCTCATCCTCTCCTGCGACATCGGCAAAGGTCATCCCTGTCTGCGCCTGCACATAAATTTTGGCGTTGGCCTTGCCGAACTGCATGGCATTGCCGCCCATCCGTTTTTGCAGCTGGCGGGCCATCATCTGGCCGAGCAGCAGGAACAGGACGATCGGCAGTATCCAGGTGAGCAGAAACATGAGCAGCGGAGAGTTCTGCCTGGGGATGACCTTGCCGAACTCGACCTCCGGCCGAGCGAGCAGACGCTCGGAGAGCTGATCGTCGTTTTCCATGCGGCCGGTCGTGTAGACGCCCTCTCTGTCTGTCTCGTTTTTCGCAAGGAAAGTAATCTGCGTATCGCTGGTCTCCACCTGCGTTACGCGCCCCTCCTCCAGCCATCCAACAAATGTGTTATAGGAGACCTCCTGTATCTGCGCGCGCATCATAGCCGGAACCAGAAGCGAATTGAGCAGGAACAGTATAATGAGTACAATCACATAATAGAAAATAATCGGTTTTTTGGGGGTCTTTTTTTCTTCCATATCCTCTTTCCTTCCATTATTGAACCATTTTCTACTTCTATTATGTTTCTCTGTTTTCTCTTTGTCAAGGCGCCTCGCAAATTGTTTATAAATCACACTGATTGTTCACAATTTCCCGGGGAAATAATGTCCCGGCCACTATCGGCCGGGACAGGTCTTTTATTCGGATTCCAGCACGCGCGCGGCTGCTTCCTCCTCAAACTGCCGGGTATAGAGGTCGTGATAATACCCATGCCTTTGCAGCAGCTCCAGGTGCTTCCCCTGTTCGACAATCTTCCCATCCCGCACAACAAGGATAAGATCCGCCTGCCGGATCGTGGAGAGCCGGTGCGCGATAAGGAATGACGTCCGCCCCTCCAGAAGTGTCGAAATAGCGGACTGGATGAGCTGTTCCGTCAGCGTGTCGATGGAGGAGGTGGCTTCGTCGAGCACGAAGATGCGCGGCTCTGCCAGCACAGCGCGCGCAAACGAGATGAGCTGTTTTTCTCCGGTGGAAAGCCGGTCGCCTCCCTCGCCCACGTCGCTCTGATAGCCGTTTTCCAGTTTATCGACAACCGTGTCGGCCGAGACAGCCTTCGCCGCCGCGACGACCTCTTCATCCGTAGCGTCCAGCCGGCCGTAACGGATGTTCTCCATCACCGTGCCGGAAAAGAGGTGCGGGTTTTGCAGCACGTACCCGATGTTCTGGTGCAGCCAGAGCTGCGAACGCTCCCGATAGTCCACACCGTCGATGAGGATGGTTCCCTCCGTCGGCTCGAAGAAGCGACAGGCCAGGTTGACCAGCGTCGACTTGCCGGCCCCCGTCTCTCCCACGATGGCCACTGTGGTCCCCGCGTGGATCGTCAGATTGAAGTGGCGCAGAACAAACTCGTCGCCGTCCGGATAACGGAAGGAGACATCCCGAAACTCGATGTCCCCGCGGATGGATTCCCAGTTTTCGCGCTTGGGATGGAAAGCGTCACCATATTTTTCCATAACCTCGGGCGTGTCCACGATCCCAGGGCGTTCAGAGAGCAGCCCGCTCACACGCTCGATGTTCGCCTGCACGGAGATAATTTCGGCCGCAATGCGCGCAAGCTGCTGGATGGGTTCAAAAATCCCCACCGCATAGGTGGTAAAGGCGGAGAGTGTCCCCAGCATCAGCACGCTGCCCAGAACCATGCTCCCGCCCCGCGCCAGGACGATCGCCGTCGCCAGCGAGCTCAGAAGCATCACAATCGGGATATAGATGGCGCTCAGCCGCTGCGCATGCACGGAGCTGCGGCGCATGTCCTCCGTGACGGCAGTGAAGCCCTCCAGATTCTGATCCTCGATCACCAGTGTCTTGGAGGTTTTTGCCCCCATGATCCCCTCGTTATAGGCGCTGGTGATCTGCGAATTGATGCGCCGTACCCGGCGGTTCCAGTGCAGAATCCGCTTCTGGAAATAGAGTGTGACCAGCGCGATGGCGGGAACAATGAGCATAATGAGCAGCGCCAGGCGCCACTCCAGCGAAAGCATCGCGATGAACACACCCACCACATAGCACAGCGCCCACATGACGTCGATTAAGCTCCACGCCACCAGCCCCGCGATGCGGTTCGTGTCGCTCATCACGCGCGCGAGCAGATACCCCACCGGCGTGACATTGTAGTACGAAAACGAGAGTGTCTGCAAATGAACGAAGCACGCCCGCTTGAGATCCCGCCCTAGGCGCATTTCCACAGTCATGGAACGGCGCGTGAAGAGGATGACGATCATCGTCTGCGCAATGAGGAGCACCACATAGGCCGCGATAAACGCCCCCATGCCCTCCGTTGTCCCCGCTTCGATAAAGCGGTCGATCGCGTAGCGCTGGAACAGCGGCCACGAGATGTCGATAAAGGCAGAAAGCACGTTGAGCAGGACGATAAAGAGCAGCATCCCCCGATAGGGTTTCAGAAACGGGAACAGCGACTTCCATATTTTAGGGTCAAACGACTGCGTATATTCCTTCTCTTCAAAGGCCGGCATGGGACACACCCCCTTCCTGTGTTTCCCCAGCCAGCAGCGCACGATCGTCGCTGCTCATCTGTACGTCGTAGATCTGTTTATACACTCCGTCCCGGCGAATGAGCTCCTCATGCGTGCCCATCTCAGCGATGCGGCCGTCCTCCAGCACGAGGATGCGGTCCGCCTGCATCAGGGTAGTGATGCGGTGGGAGATGAGGATCACCGTCGCCCGCCCGAGCTCCCCGCGCAGGGCGGCCCGGATCTGGGAATCTGTCTGCGCATCGACCGCGGAGAGGGAATCGTCAAAGACCATGATAGGCGTCCCCTGCATGAGCATGCGCGCGATGGCCACACGCTGCTTCTGCCCGCCCGAGAGCGTTACGCCGCGCTCGCCGACAACCGTGTCATACCCTTCGGAAAACTCCTCCACGGCTCTGTCCACACACGCGATTCGCGCAGCATGGCGGATTTCCTCCAGCCCCGCTCCCGGCCGCGCCGCGCCGATGTTTTCCGCAATCGTGCGCGAGAAGAGGAACGGCTCCTGCAAAACGAGCCCCACGTTTTTGCGCACCCATGCCCGCTCCATCCGGGCGATGTCCACACCGCCCACCGTGATGCGCCCGCACCCCTTTGGCAGATCGTAGAGCCTGTCAAGCAGGTGCATCAGCGTAGATTTTCCGGAACCTGTCGCGCCTAGGATGGCGAAGGTGCTCCCGGCGGGGATGGTGAAGTCGATATCGTGCAGGACGGGCTGCAGTCCCTCATATTGAAAGCGAATTTTTTCAAAGCGGATGTCCCCATTCATCGGCGGCGTGAGCGCGCCGGCGGGATCCGCCTCCTCCTCCGCGTCCAGAATATAGCGGATGCGGTCGGCGGAGACACTCATCTTGCTCATCTCGGAGAGGATGCGCCCCAGTCCGCGCACGGGCCAGACCAGTGTCGCGTTATAGGAGACGAACGCGAGAAACTCGCCGAGCGTGATATTCCCCGCGACGGCTTCGACCGCCCCGGCCACGATAATCACCATCACCTGCAGTCCCGTGAAAAGATCGCCGATCCCCCAGTAGTAGCTCTGCACACGTCCCAGACGGATCCAGAAATCCGCGAAACGGTTGTTGCGTTCGTCGAACCGGTCGATCTCAAACTGCTCCCGCCCGAAAGCGCGCACCACACGCACCCCTGTCAGGTTCTCCTGCGCGACGGCAGCGAGCGCGCCCTCGGCCTCGTCCGCCTCACGGAAGCGGCGGGCGATACGGGAATAAAAAATAGCCGTATAGAGCACGATAATTGGAATCAGCGCGAGAGCAATCAGCGAGATGCGCACATTCATTGAAAACATGACCGCCATAGAGACGGCGACCAGAAAGACAGTGCGAAACGCTTCGATGAGCTGATTACTCACGAAATTGCGGATGACCTCCACATCGGATGTACAGCGCTGGATGATTTCCCCTGTCTGGTTGCGCACATGCCAAGCAAAGGGGAGGCGCTGGATATGTTCGTATAACCGGCAGCGCATGGACTTGAGCATCTTTTCCGAGCCGAGCGCAAGGGTGAGGCGGCTTCCAAAGGTGCATCCCCCTGAGAGTAGCGCTACAAACACAATCGCCGCCGCGCACAGCAGCAGCGACCGGAGCGGGGCCTGGCGCATCGCTTCGAGCCGGAGGAACCCGACAATGCTCCCCGGCAGAGCAAACGGACGCTGCCCGAGAATAGAGTCGACTGCAACTTTGATGATCTGAGGCGTGGCCATGTTCAGCACTGTGCCGAGCATGGAGGTGAGCGTGGCGGTCAGGAAGAACGCCTCATTCCCGTGCATAAAGCTGGTGATGACATCCGCTCTGCCGCGCATAGTTTTCAGTTTTCGTTGTTGTTTCATGATTTTTACCCGTTTAATGTCGAATCGTTTTAGCCGCGGTGATGCAAAGCATCGATTACCTATTCTAGCAGAACCTTCAGCGAAATTCCATATACGAATTCAGAAAAAAAGCCGGGATGCGTTTGTGCATCCCGACCAGCAGGAACTCAAAGCGTTCCCCACCACGCCTTCCACCGGCGGCGCAGGAACAGCAGGATCCCCGTACTCAGTGCGCTGCAGATGCTCATCTGGGAAAAGAGCTCCGCCAGCGCCCTGTCCGGCAGGATGCGCCGCGCCGAAAAGGAGAAACGGATCCCCTCAGCCCAGTTCCCGATGGTCCTCGACCAGAACGAAAAGTCGGACCAGCGTGTTGGAATGAGATTCTGCGGCAGAACCAGCCGCACGCCTGAGAGCCGTACAGCGCCCCAGAGGGTGAGCATCATCCCCAGAACGGCGAGGCCGAACAGCACCGGCATCTCCCGCACGGCCCAGAGCTCCCGCAGGATCTGCCACAGGATAATTCCCCCCAACGCCAGCAGCGGGAGCAGCGCAAAAAAGCGCCCCGCAGGCGCCGCCCAGCTGCGGGTCAGCACCGCGTCCGGCGAGGGCAGGCCATAAAGCGTGCAGAACTCCTCCGCTGCCGACGCCGCGTCCGCACCTTTCCGCGCGTCGAGCGAGACAGCGAATAGCGTCCGATCCGGCACGCTCTGCGCCGGGATCAGCACCATCCCCGCCGGGGCGCGGAACACCGCGCGCACGATATACTCCCGCCCCTCCCACTGAAACGTCTCCCCCACAACCTCATGGCTGCCCCATAGCTGATAGGCTGTATCCGCGTCCAGCGCACAGCCGGACAGGTCCGACGCAGAGGGAAGCGCGCCCTGCATGCAGGCAAGATGGCAGATCCGCCCGATCTCCCCGTAAAACGTCAGCACACTGGCCGTGGCCTGCCGCTCCGACGCGCAGAGCTTCTGAGCATCGAACTGCGCGCAGGCCGAGAAAGCGGTTCCCTTCTCCTGCCGCTCCTGCAAACGGCAGATCCCGCGCAGCGTGTCCAGCGGGATGCCCGGACCGGAATACCGCATCGAAATCACGGACGGAACCCGCGCGGCCTCCTTTTCGAGGGAAAACGCTGCCCGCCAGGAAACGATACCCCCAATCAGGAGCAGCAGCGTCCCCACAGCGCGCCTGACAACCTCGCTCACGATACCGCCTCCTCCAGACGCACCCTGTCTCCCTCGAACACGTTTTTGGAGCCGGAGACGATCACCTTGTCGGTACTTTGCAGCGCACCCCCGGAGAGGGCAGCGCGCGTCTCATTGGAATCGGCCACGATGACAGGCACCTTCCGCGCCACCTGCTGCCGCCCGAGGACAGAGTCCATCTCATCGATGACGAGCACATACTGATCCCCCGATGCGCCGTGTACCGCGCTGAGCGGGACGCACTGCGCATAGCTCTCCCCGCGCTGGGTGTGTTCGAAGGACGCGGCCTGCCCGACCTCGCCCTCCGGAAGGAGGACCACGGCATCGACCCCGCCGGGCTTTTCCTCGCTGGGACTGAGGCTTTCAATAACTGTCTCCACCGGGCGCGACTTCCCCGAAAGCGTGACACGCACCTTGTCCCCGCGCGCAACGCGCTTGGTCTGCTCGCTGTCCAGCGATACCTTCATCCGGTACCCCTCCGATGACTGCGCCAGTATGGCGGATGCCTCCGCCATCGTCCGCTGCCCGATGCCGACCTTGAGCGACGTTATTACCCCGTCCGCCGGCGCGAGGATGCGTCCCTCAGTGTCGATCGCCTTCTGCAGCTCCTCCATGGTCAGATCCGCCTCCTGGATGCTCAGCGACAGGATCTGCGGCTGCAGGGTCGGGCTGTCCGGGGATTCCTCTTCCGCGTCCTCTACCGCGCGCTCGGCCTGGAGCAGCGCTTTTTCCCTTGTACGCTCGGCATCCCTGAGCGCCTCACGGGCGTCCGTAAGCGCCTGCTTGAGGCGGTTAAACTCCTCTCTAGTCTGCGTATGGCTCGTGCCGGAATAGCTCGCGCCAATTGTCAGGTCATCGTCATCCGGATCGCCGGAATCCTTCCAATCCTCATAATCGTCGCTATCGCGGAAGGCGTCGAGTGCGTCCGCGGCGTTTTCCCTGTCCTTTATCGCCCGGCGCACGAGATCGTCCTGTTCCTCAAGGATCATGGAATAGTCCTCGCCCGCTCGCTGGAGTGCCTTCTCCTTCTCCTGCTCCTCCTGCTTCGCGGCATTCGCCTTTTGCAGGTTCAGCTCCTGAAGCTGCAAAGCGAGCTTGCTCCTCTCGAGCTGCTTCTCCTGAAGCTGGCGCCGGAGATCCGCCATGCTCAACGTAAAGAGAAGATCCCCTTCTTTGACCGCCGATCCTTCGTGCACCTCCACGCTCTCAACCAGCACATTTTTCAGCGCGAGAACGGCAACCTCCCTGTTTGCGGTGAGAACCCCCTCTGCCTCGACAGTGTGCTCAATCGTCCCGCTTTTGGGCGCCTCTGCGCTCACCTGCGCCACCGTCATGGAATCCAGTCCGCGGGAGAGCAGGGTCAATATCAGCATCACCGCCAGGAAACCGGCCATCAGGCGCGCCAGACGCTGCTGGTGCGTGAGCTGCGACCAATCCACACGGTAATGAATCAAATCTGTCCCCTTCATCGTACCACTACTCCTTCAGTCCCGCGGCCTTTATGCCCGCTTCCAGATATTTTTGCCCTAGGAGGAACACCAGTATCGCCGGCAGAAGCGTTACCACCGAGGCGGCCAGTGCCAGCCCCACCTTGTCCGCCACGATGTTCGGCAGGAACATGGACATCGGCCACAGTGTCTTATCGCGCAGAAAGGTGAGCGGCTGCTCGATCATGTTCCAGTACTCGAGAAACCCAAGCACCACCGCCGACATAATCCCCGGCGCGCCCAGCGGCATCCCCATGGACAGGAACACCCGCAGCTCCCCCGCGCCGTCGAGCATGGCCGCCTCAAGGATCCCCTCGGATATACCGCAGAAGAAGCGGTACATGATGAACACCGGAAATGTCGAGAACATGGCGGGCAGGATAAGCGCCCAGTGCGTGTCGAGAAGCCGGGTTTTGTCCAGAACCAGATAGCTCGAGACCATTGTCACCTGAAACGGCATCAGCATCAAAACGACATAGATAGTGAACAGCGCCCCGGAAAACTTCCCCCGGCTGCGGGAAAAGCCCCACGCGGCCGGCGCTCCGAAGAGGATCTGCCCTATCAGAATGAAGACGACTACCTTCACGGAGTTCCAGAACATGACGAAAAACTGCGGGGAATCCAGAAGTAGCTCCACATAGGGGCGCAGGGTTGGATAAACCGGCAGGAGATGCCAGCTCGCCAGCCCGCTCTCCCCGCTGAGGACGGGAGCCAGGCTTTCCACTACCTCCTGCGCCCCCATGAACGATCCGCCCGCTATCATCGCCACCGGCAGCCAGACGCTCAGCGCGAGGACGAGCGGTATACTCAGAGGCAGCCGGCGAAGAAACCGTCGCATCACGCGTCCCCCTCCCTGTCCCACGCACGCCGCAGCAGCAGAATCAGCAGAAAGATGACCATCCCGACAACGACCGCCGCCGCGCACAGCTTATCCATATCCAAATCGGCGAACCAGTTGTTGAAGAGGTGTTGGAGCAGATACATGCTGCTGTGCGGATAGTCGCCCGCCACGAGATACGCTTCCCGGAAAACCTTAAACGAATTGAGAAAAGAGAGCACCGTGATGGTGTAAAGTGTCGGCAGGAGGTTCGGGAGCGTGATGGAAATAAAGCAGCGCGTCCGGCCTGCCCCGTCCACAGCGGCGGCCTCGTAGAGACTCGGGGAGATACCCGCCAGTCCCGCCAGCCAGAGGATCATATCATACCCCAGGTTCTTCCATATGTAGCTGACGACCAGCACCCAGAACGCCCAGCCAGTCTTCATCCAGTCCTGCGCGGGCAGGCCGAGACGGAGGAGAAAGGCGGAGAGCAGCCCGTTCTGGTGGAAGAGCACCTTCCAGAGCAGCACGACGCTGGCAACGGGCACTGCCATCGGAATAAGGAAGGTGGTCTTGAACGGGCCGGCCTCTTTGGGCGCGCCGTGGAGGATCAGTGCGACGAGCAGGGAGATCGAGATCAGCAGCGGCATGCAGATGAAGACAAACCGTATGGTATTGGAGGACGCCTGTAAAAACGCGCCGTTTTGGAACACGGTCCGGTAATTGCGCAGCCCAACAAAGACGCCGCTCATGGTCTCCGCGAACGAACGCCGAATCACATCAGCGAATGGGACGAGCACGAAAATGAGCACGCCGCAAAAGCTGGGCAGCACAAACAGCCACCATCTGTTTTTTCTGCATCTGCCGCCGCGCATGAAATCCTCCCTCCTTTTTATTCAGACAAATAAGCCTGCGTGCGCTGAACCACGGCCTCCACCGCGGCGTCCAAGGACTGGGTCCCCTCAAAGAAGCCGCGCGTCTCGTCCACGATCATTTCAAAGAGCACCGTGTCCGCGCTCGACGGTGTGGACAGCTGCGAAAACTGCGCCACACGCTCTTTCATAAATGCTTCGTCCGGCCAGAGCACCTGTAACCAGCGTTCCTCCCCGCCTTCATAAATCTGAATCTGCATGCCGTCGTCGCCCTCCTTATAGGGATAGGCCGCGCCGTCCTCAAGCGCTTTGAGATGCACGGGATAACCGTCGGAAAAATCGGTCCGCTGGACCTTCTCGCTCAGCGCCGTTCTGACAAACTCCAAAGCCCTGTCCGCCAGCGGAGATGCCGCATTGACACCCAGGACACACTCCGGCACATAGACGTCCTTCGCCTGACCCTGCATTAGGGAAAAGCCGATATTTTCGCGCAGGTCTGTCACCGCGTCCGGGAAGGCCATGTTCTGGAACGACTGAGAGAGCATCGTAACGATACGCAGATCCTCCCCTGTCCCGGTCGAGGACCATATCATCGACTTGACGTTAGGCGAGAGCGCCGATCGCTGTTCCTCTGAAATCTCCATCCCTTCCCGGAGACTGGCGAGCCGCTGGATCCCGGTTAAAAAGTCCGCAAATTCCTCCGGGCGGATGCTCCCATCCTCATTGCGCCACGCGGGCGAACAGGTCAGATAAAACTCTCCGATGAGATCCACCGGTACGCTCTCCAGCATCAGCTTTCCTTCCGGATCATCCTTCTGCACTTTTTCGGCCCAGTTCACAAACGCCTCGAAGCTCTCCGCCGCTCCGGCTTCCTGCGGCCCCCACATCTGCGGGACAGCGAACCGGGCAGGGACGGCAAAAACGGATCCGTCCTTTTCGTACGTACGGGCGATATTGGGGCAGAGCGCATCCATATCCAGTACACTGGAGAGATCCGCGAGCACGCCCCGCTCCTGATAGGAGCTGACCGGCAGATAGTCCAGCACCAGCACGTCCGGCCCCTTGCCCGCAAGCAGCTCTGTGTTTAAGGAGCGGACAGCGTCGGACACGGTGATCACACTGTCGCCACTGAGGACAGGCTCATACCGTAAAAGCAGATCCGGGTTCTTCGCCTGCATGACGCCGATCGCCTGCCGGACAGTGTCGCTCGAGCGCAGGGAATAGATGCTCAGCTCCTGGCTCGGCGCGGTGGGCGTATCGGCCGAATACGAGAAGTAGAGCGGCTGATAGCGGTCGTCGTCGGCAATCAGGACGAAAAAGGCGTTATCCTCGAGTGCGGCGAATCCATCCACGTTCACGGAGGGCATCCCTAGGCTGGTGAGACTGCCGTCGACCAGACGCTCCCAGATATTCCCGCCCAGCATCCAGCGGTAGATCCCGCTGCTGTCACAGCGTAAGAAGGATTTCTCGTCCGGCGCGGTGGAGAGAGTGACCGGACCGACAGATCCGTCAAAGGGGATGTTATTTCCCTCATCTCCGGTGGAGAGATCGAACTGGCGGATCATTTCTCCCTCGATGACGATAAGCGTTCCGCCGCAGACCAGGATGTCCCCGCAGAACGGAATCGGGAACTCCCCCGTCTCCTCGCCAGTGGACAGCGAATAGCGGACGATACCCTGATCGTACTGTGAAGCGATGACCTCGCCCCCGTCCGTTACAGCTATTTGGCGGATGCCGACCCGCCCGTCTTCCCCTGCGCGCCACGAGACGGGAAGCTCCGTGAGCGTCCCATCGGGCGAGACGCGGTAGAGAAGGTTCGGCGGGATCTTATCCGGGGGCGGCATATTCCCCATGGCCAGCGCCTCCTCGACGAGCTTCGCGTATTCCTCTGTGTATAGGGTAGTGAGCAGGTACAGATTCCCCTCGCTGTCATAATCGGTGTCCATGATTACGATGTTGTCCGTCAGCTCCGCGAGCCACGGCGCCTCCCGTTCGCTCCACGATTTTCCCCCGTCAGCAGACTGATACACGTGCCACGGGCCCAGGCGCTGTAGCTCCCGGTCGGTGGCGATCACCTCAAGCACACCGTCCGGCCGGAGAAGAGCGCCGTCCGCCGTGACGCCGGAGGCGGGCCAGGAGAGCTCTTCCTCAATATACCGCCCCATGGACACCACCTCGGACTGCGAGGAAGAGGACGGCTCCCCCCTCGGCGACGGTTCCGGCGTCTCCGGCGAACAGGCGGTCATCCCGGCGAGGAGCGCCGCGAGCAGAAGAACGCTTACTTTTTTCTTTATCGAACCCAAACCATTCATGTTTCTGCCTCCTGTTTACTGATACTCATATTCAATTAAAATTGTACAATCTGCGGGACGAAAAATCTTGTGGCTATGGATTTTTTGGCCCACAGATTATCTACAATTTATTGAATATCAGTATAATTTACTCTGCCAGATAGGCCTGTGTCCGTTCCGCCACAGCGGACGCCGCGGCCGACGCTGTCTGGTTTCCGTCAAAGAACTCCTTTGTCTCGTCGATAATCATTTCGGTGAGGATATCGTCGGGGATGCAGGGGGTATGGAGCGCCTCCGCCTGTGTCTGAAAATCGCGCAGGAAATCTTCCTGCGGCCAGAGAATTTGGAGAATGCGCACCTCCTCCCCCTCGTAGACCGGTGCCTGCTTGCCGTCGTCCCCCGGAGGGTACGGGTTTTCCAGCGCGCTCCCCAGCGCTGCCCGATTGACAGGATATCCGTCTCCGAACTTCTGAGACTGTACTCGTTCGGAAAGAGCAATTTCAGTAAACTGCAACGCCTCCTCTGTCATGGCAGAATTTTTGTTGACGCCTAAGATGAGCTCCGGCACAAAGACGCCCTGCGCCTGGCCGGGCAGCATAACGAAGCCGCCGTCGCCCAGATAAGCGGCCGCCGCGTCGGGGCCGGCCAGATCCTCCGGATCATTGGAGATCCCGGCCACCGCGCGGATAAAGCCGTTGGCCCAGTAATAGCCCTGGTATTCCACACTCTGGTATTCCTCAAAAAGCTCCTGTGTAAACATGCCCACAAATTCCGGTTCGACCGCCAGCGAGGCAATGCGCCGGATGTCGGTGAGGAACTGGGCAAATTCCTCGGTCCGGATGCCGCCGTCCGCATCACGCCACGCGGGGGCGCAGACGGGGTAAAAGTCCTCGATCAGCTCCTCCGGGCGCATCCGATAGAGCGGGCGCGTTTCCGGATGCTGCGCGTGATCCGCCTCCAGCCAGTCCGCCAGTGAGCTGAGATCCTTCGCCGCAGCAGTCAAGCCGCTTTCCCCCCAGAGCTGCGGAACGCCAAAGCGCAGAGGAACCGCATAGGGAGAACCGTCCTTCTCAAAAGCGCCGGCGATGTTCTGGAGAAGCGTCCCCCCGTCCAAGAGCGGCTGAAGCGTATCCAGCGGCGCGAGGACTCCCTTCTCCTGATAGGACGCCATGGGCAGGCCGTCGAGCACAAGCACGTCGGGCCCCTTTCCCGCAAGCAGCTCCGTATTGAGCGTGCGCAGGACATCCGATTTTTCGGCCGCGCTCTCCGTACCGAGCGCGACACGGAGCGTGGCACGGACATCCGGCTGCCGGAGCTGGAACAGGCCGATAGCCTGCCGGATCGTATCGTTATCCTCAAGAGAATAGAGGATCATCTCCCTCGAGGGGACGGACGGTGTCTCCGGCGAGAAGGTAAAGCGCACGGGGGCGTAATCGTCCCCGCTGCCGGTCAGGACATAAAAGCTGCCATCGGCCTGTTCGGCAAAGCCGCCCAGCCATACCGACGGCATCCCCAGACTGGTCATCCCCCCATCCACCAGCCGTTCCCAGACACTGCCGCCCAGAATAAAGCGGTAGATGCCCGTGGCGTCGCAGCGAAAGAGGGATTTTCCGTCTATCCCCGGCACAATATACCCCACGGAGGAAGCACCCTCAAGCGGGATGCTCTCCAGCGTCTCTCCGGTCTGTAAATCGTACTGCTCCACGCTCTCCTGCGTCACGACGCCGAGGATCTCCCGCTCCTGCTCCCCGTGGTAAATGACAGCCCGCCCGTCGCCAGTCAGATATGAACCTATCGCGCTGCCCGTGGCCGGATCATACTCGACAAAGCGCGCGCCGTCCGCTTCGGCATATTCGAGCAGCAGATGGCCGGAGGGCGTCAGGAGCATGTCGTACACATTCATGCGCCCGTCCTCTTCCGTCTCAGGAACGACGGCGCATTCCTCCAGAACACCCTGCGGTGTCACATAGTGGATCACTGTCGGCGGATAGAGGCTGAAATCCGGCATCTCGCCGGTTTCCAGTGCCTTTTCGAGCATGGCGTTAAATTCGTCCGTATACGTAACGGTGGAAAAATAGACGCCGCCGTCCGGCGCAAATACAATATCATCCACCATCGACTGAGCGAATTCGCCAAGCCAGGGAGATTCCTGCTCCGCCCAGGTGTTCCCCCCATCGTTCGACACATAGAGGCTCCACGGCCCGACAATCCTGTCCTCATTTTCCGTGGCCAGCATGCGCAGGGAACCATCCTCCATGCTCTGTATGCCGCCCATCACGATTTTTGCTTTTTCCGGGAAAGCGAGCTCGGTCTCAATATACCTTCCCATCGCCTCATCCGTCTCCGGCGGGGATTCCGAGCTCCCACCGGCCGGAGCGCCGCACGCTGTCAAAAGCGCCAGTGCTCCGGCTATGGCGGAAACCGTCAATCGCTTACCGCCCGTTCTCTTCTCTCTCTTCAATCGATCTCCTCCAGTTTAGTCTTCGTTCTAAACCAGAGAATATCAAACGAGTCTCTAAAGAATCTCCAAATTTGATAAATAAATTTTTAAGATTTGCCCGTCACTCCGCCAGATACGCCTGC
Organism: uncultured Oscillospiraceae bacterium; assembly: GCA_949743955.1. Taxonomy (GTDB): domain Bacteria; phylum Bacillota; class Clostridia; order Oscillospirales; family Ruminococcaceae; genus Harryflintia. Next base: position 20,906 of record CATJVQ010000015.1, read on the forward strand.
GCCCGCTCGGCGACGGACTGTGCGGCCTCCTGTGCCGTACTGCTGCCGGAGAAGAACGCGGCTGTCTCACTGACAAGCATCTCCAGCAGCGTTTCGTCGATGGTGCAGGGGGTGTCCACACTGCGGATGAGCTGTTCAATCTCCTGCATCACCGCCTCCGACGGCCACGAGATATGCAGCTCAAATTCTTCCCCCGTCTCCTGGTTGGTAGAGCTGAAAATCATGACGCTCTCTTCATTTGAGTACGGGTTCTTCGCCGTATGACTGAGCGCATCGGTATTGACGGCATATCCGTCGCTAAGATCCGTCTGCTGGACCTCCTCAGAGAGAGCCGTGCGGACAAATTCGAGCACCTCGTCCGGGTACTGTGTCCCCTTGCGGATGCCGAGCACCGCCTGCGGGACGAAGACGTTCCCGGCGCTCTGGCCGCGGAAGAGCTGGAAGGATCCGTCGGCGTTGAGCTGGGCGCCCGCGTCGGCGTAGGCCATCTCGCCGAAGGACTGCGAGAGGTAGGCGCAGGCCTCCGTCTCCCCTTCCGCCCAGTACAGGCCGAGCATCGACGGATCGGGGACATAGTCACCGGCATCGTCCTCATACGTCCCCGACCCGGCGATCGTGCGGATCTCCTCTAGGAATTCCGCGAGCGGCTGGGTATCAATGGATCCGTCCTCCTTGATCCACGCGGGCGCGCAGACGGGATAGAACAGCTTCATCAGTGCATCGCAGGACATGTCAAAAAACGGCGTGCGTTCTCTGCCCCGCAGAGGATTGATTTCCCCCGTCCAGCCAGAAAAGTAGGCCGCGAGCTCCGAAAGGCTCCCGGCGCTCTTCGAGCAGTCGTCCGTAGCCCAGAGGAATGGAACGCCGAACCGGCAGGGTACGGCCGGGATCTCGCCGCCGGTCTGATAGGTCCCCTTCACGTTTTCGAGAAGGGGCAGTCCGTCGAGCGCCGGGGACAGATCCATGAGCACGCCCTTTTCGATATAGGAGGCAATGGGCATCGAGTCAAGCAGGAGAAGATCCGGTCCCTTTCCGGCGAGCAGCTCCACGTTGAGGGAGCGCACCGCGTCGGAGACGGTCATGGAGGATCCCTCGTCGAGCAGGACATTCAGCTCCGCCTTCATCTGCGGGATATTCTTCTGATAGACGCCGATCGCCTGTCTGAGCGTCTCACTGTCGCGCAGGGTGCTGATGACTATTGTCCCCTCCGGCTGGCTGGACAGGGTTTCGTCGAAATGGAACTGTAAGAGCGACGGGGTCTGGACATATTGTCCGCCGGTATCAACGAGCGCCAGCCAGTCCCCGTCCGGCAAATGCAGGGCGTCCGTGCAGGTGACGGTGGGCATGTTGAGGCTGGTGATGCTCCCGTCCACTATCTGTTCCCACTTCTCGGACTCCCCGAGCTTCCACAGCCCGGTCTCATCCGCGCGAAGCAGTCCTTCGGGAGAGGAAATCAGGCGGAAGTAAGAGGCGTCCGTGCCGCAGGGAAGCGTGTCCAGTGTCTCCCCCGCCGAGAGATCGAACCGGCTGATTTCCCTGGACAGCCCGTTCCCGCCGTAGCCGGAGGCAAAAATGGTGCCGTCCTGCACCACACAGCGGCTGATTTGGCCGGAGACCTCAAAGGACACAGTGTTCTCCCCTGTTGTGGTGTCATAGACAGTGACAGAGTAATACCCGCTGGTGACGAGCTTCCCATCACCCACATACGCCAGAATCTCCGCCTGAACGAAATCACCCGCGCTGCGCTCCCATTGAATGGGGATCGTCTGTGTATTCCCATCGGGATCCACGCGCAGGAGCTCGGGCGTAGGGAAGTCGAGCCCTGTCAGCTCTTCTCCGTTTGCCTCCTTTTCCTCAATGGCCGCCCGCATCTCCGGGGTGTAGGTTTCGGTGAGTAAGTAACAGTTCCCGTCCACATCATAAACGATATCTTCGACGTTCGAGCCGTTCAGTGCGTCGAGCCATGGGGCATCCTGCTTTTCCCATGTTTTCCCGCCGTCCGATGAGGACGCCAGATAGTGCGGCCCCTCATAGGAGCCGACGTCGGAGTAGATGAGCTCGAGCGTACCATCTGATTTCAGGTGCAGGCTTTCCGCCTCACGAATCCCGTCCGGCAGAGGCAGGGCGGTTTCGACATATCTTCCTGATGCGCTGGACGGATCCGCGCCGGAAGGGTCCTGCGCCACAGGCTGGGCTTGTTCGGTCTTACAGGCCGAGAGCAGCACTGTCAGAGCGAGCGCCGCCGGCAGCATCCGGTTTAAAAATCGATCCATGAAGGATTCCTCCGTTCCTTGCTGTTTTCCGTTCCCCATTTTATCACAGCTTAAAAAAAGAAATCAGAGGTTTTCCTGATAAAAACCTTAAAAATTCCTTACGATAATAGTCCCTAATACTTCCCTTTCGCGTGAAAATCTGTTATAATAGAAAAAAAGGAGGCAGTTGTCATGATTAGAGTCGTTCGTTTTGATGGTGACAATATCAATTATAATAGTGAAGATTTTGATTACATGAACGCGGAAAAGGTTCTGGAAGCCTTCCTCAATCAGATAGGCGAAGATAATATTATCCAGATTATACCGATTGTCAAGGGCCGCACAGATTCCTCTCTCTACGACCCGCACGGCTATACCGTGATTTACCGCGACAATTCCAAATAAGAGCCCGCAAAAGAACCGCACGCATAAGCGTGCGGTTCTTTTACAGGTGGGGAAGATTTCTGCGGTATGCTCTCAGCTCATCCTCCTTCCCGGCTTCGATAATTTTATCGAGCGCCGCGGCGAGAGTGTCCTTATCCTCCGGCAGCGTGCCCTGAAACTGGAAAGCGTTCGACGCGCCCAGCGCGGCAAACCGCACGGGAATCTCAAGATTTTCCAGCAGAGTGCGAATCTCCCTGTATTTCTCGATTTCGCTTTCCTCTTTCCAGTTCCCGCGCTGTATTTCCTGATAAAGCTCCGAGTCGGGATAAATGGTCAGCATATTGACACCGATCAGCACCGGATGAAGCTGATTGCAGACGGCAGCGGTCGCTTTCGCGCCGGTTTCACCCCGTCCGGCCCCGGAGACGCTTACCAGATAGAAAAAGCTGTAATGAATGCCGGCCTTGTCCAACCGGCGGCACTGTTTCAGGATGTCGGCGGCGGTAAAGCCCTTGTTCATAAAGCGCAGGGCCTCGTCGTCGCCGCTTTCAATGCCGATGGTCAGGCCGTCGTAACCGGCCCCGCGAAGGGACGCCAGCTCCTCATCCGACTTCGATGTGATATCCGTGATCCGCGCAAAGCAGCCGATTGTCCTGACAGACGGAACATACTGCCAGATTAGCCCGGCGATAGACAAGAGCCGTTCAGCTTTCAGCACAAACGGATTGGCCCCCGTCAGAAAAACCCGCTGGATGCGTTCCGGTTCGGGCATCCCCCGCAGGCGGGCGGACAGTCTGGAGATGGGATCCGTGTTCCAGAGCTGCGCCTCCCGCAGGTCGCTCTCAATATCCTCGAGAGGAGACATCCTGAACCGAAACGGCAGATCGTGATAAAGCGTACAGAATTTGCATCTGTGGTGGGTACACCCCGCCGTGACCTCGAGCAGCAGCGAGGACGCCTCATACGGCGGCCTCCAAATGGTTCCCGTGTAATGCATGATAGAACCTCCCTGTTTTTTGGCCATTATAGCACGGTACAAAGGAAATAAAAAGTACGGTACTTTTTTGCAGTACCTTGCTTTTCAAGTGCGGCAGCGATATACTGTTTTCAGGAGGTTATGCGGGATGAAGAAAACGGAAGCGGCGATCCAGCGATGTAAGACGATGTCAACCCTTCAAAAAATTCTGGGCGGCAAATGGAAGCTCGAAATTCTCTATTATATCGCTTTCCGCGATATTCACCGGTTCGGGGAACTGCACAGGCAGATCGGCGAGATAACAGAATCGTCTCTGACAAAGCAGCTCCGAGAGCTGGAGGCCGACAGGTTTCTGATCCGGCACGACTTCAAGGAGATCCCTCCGCGGGTTGAATACAGCCTCTCCGATCTGGGCAGGAGCTTCATGGAGGTAATGGACACCATGAAAAAGTGGGGAGATCTGCATTTGCCAAAGGAAGAATAGATTTTTTAAACGCTGAATAAAGCGGCAGCGGCAGGGTTTTCTCCCTGCCGCTGCCGCTTTATTCAGAAATGGATCCGAACCGATTCCGCAAAAATTCGCCTACTGGATAGCCCCGACCGGACACACCTCACGGCATGCGCCGCAGGAGGTGCACTTCTCCGGATCGACATACGCCAGATTCTGCTGGACAGTGATCGCCCCGTTCGGACAGGTCTTCTGGCACTTCATGCAGCCGATACAGCCATTACTGCACAGCTTACGCGTGTACGCACCCTTATCGGTGCTGCGGCAGGCCACAAAGACGTCCGCATGCGCGGGGGCAATCTGAATAATATCATTCGGACACTCACGGGCACACTGCCCGCATCCGACACATTTCTCCTGATCTACAACCGCCACACCGTCTACGATGTGTATCGCGTCGTAAGCGCAGACCTTTACACAGTCGCCGAAGCCCAGACACCCGTGTGAACAGCTCCGGCGCCCCTGATAGAGCGAGTTGCAGGCCACACACGTCTGCGGACCCATATAGTCCATGATATACCGTGTCGTCGCCAAATGGCCGCGGCAGCGCACCTGCGCTTTCTTCTCTTCCACTGCGCCGACTTCTGTACCGAGAATCCCGCCGATTTTTCCCGCGACAGCAGGACCGCCGGGCGTGCACAGATTGCCGGGAGCCTCCCCCGCGACCACCTTGGCCGCGTAATCGTCGCATCCGGCGTAGCCGCAAGAGCCGCAGTTCGCCCCGGGAAGCACCTCCCGCACCGCGCCGACACGCTCATCCACCTGGACAGCGAAGAATTTCGACGCGAAGGACAGCATCAATCCCGCGAGCAGTCCGATGACGGCCACGATCAAAACCGGAGTCAATATCGCCTGAATATCCATGTTCTGCCTCCCTTCCCTCCGGCCTCAGCCGAAGATTCCCTCAACAACGCCGGAAAAGCCCATAAAGGAGAGCGACACCAGCGACGCCGCAATCAGGACCGAGGGCATCCCTTTGAAAAACTTCGGAATCGGGGCGCTGTCAATGCGCTGGCGCACACCGCTGAAGAGCACCATCGCCAGCAGGAAGCCCATGCCGATACCGAACGCATAAAACAGCGACTCTACAAACGTGTAGCTGTTGTCGATGTTCTGGATGGTGACACCGAGCACCGCGCAGTTGGTCGTGATCAGCGGCAGATAGATGCCCAGCGATTTGTGTAAGGACGGTACATACCGCTTGAGGATGATTTCCACCAGCTGCACCAGCGCCGCAATGACGAGAATGAAAACGACAGTCTGCATATAACCGAAGCCGTTGGACTCAAGCAGGCCGTGATAGATGGGGAAGGTCACGGCACTCGCAAGAATCAGGACAAACGTGACCGCCAGACTCATGCCGACCGCCGAATCCAGCTTCTTGGATACTCCCAAAAACGGGCAGATCCCCAGAAACTGAGTGAGTACCACGTTGTTGACCAGCACGGCCCCGAGCAGGATAATAATCAGCTGATTCATTCCGCTTTCCCTCCTTCGGCACACTCCGCGCCCTCAGCGCAGCCCGCGCATCCGGCGCACTTGGATTTGCGCTGGAGAATCTTCCCTCCGGAAATCCAGTTGCATATGGCCACCACGAAGCCGAACGTCATGAATCCTCCCGGCGGGAGGCTGAAGACGGAGATGGTCATCGCTTCCGGCAGCAGGCGCAGGCCGAACCATGTCCCCGCGCCGAGAATCTCACGGATACTGCCGATGACAAGCAGCGCGATGGTAAAGCCAATCCCCATACCAATCGCATCGAGCGCCGAATTGCCGACTGAATTCTTGCTCGCAAACATCTCGGCGCGCCCGAGGATGATGCAGTTAACCACGATCAGCGGCAGGTATATGCCCAGTGCCTTGTCGAGATCCGGCGTATAAGCTTTCACCAGAAGCTGGACAATCGTGACAAATCCGGCGATCACCACGATATAACAGGGAATGCGCACCTTATCCGGAATGACGCGGCTGAGCAGCGAAATGACCACATTCGATCCGAGCAGCACCAGCGTCGCGGCAATCCCCATGCCGATACCGTTCTGCGCCATCGTCGTGACAGCCAGTGTCGGGCAGGTGCCCAGCAGGAGAACCAGCACCGGATTCTCTTTGATGAGACCGGCCGTTAAATATTTCAGGTTCAGTTTTTCCGCCATCCCTCATACCCCCTTTGCCGCATCCAGCGCAGCGCGGATGCCGTTTTTGAGCGCCGTCGAAGAGACTGTGGATCCGGCGATGGAATCCACCTCGTCCGGGCCGGTTTTGCCGGTAAAGCGGGACGTGTAGTCCGCCGCCATGACACGGCTCCCGAGGCCCTGTGTCTCGCTCTGCTCGAGCACCTTCACGCCGCAGATGGTCCCCTCCGGGTCGACGCCCACCATGATAACGACGTTCCCGCCGTACCCCTTGGATGTCACCCGGCAGACGACACCCGCGCCGTTCCCGGCCGTGTATACGGCGTTCACCCCGTCCGGCAGGCCAGCGGTTACGGCATCCCCGAACGAATCCGCGCTCGGGAGCACCTCCATGAGGGCGGCCTGTTCGGTGATGCGGTTGTTTTCCTCAATGATCGGGTTCGCAACACTGTATGTCAGGCTCAGCGCCGCCGATACGACCAAGCAGATGATTGTCAGTACGGCGGTAGGAATGACAAAGCTCTTTGTCAGATCGTTCATGCCTGCCCCTCCTTTGCCTGCTTCTTTTCGGGTTTCAGGACGCCGAACGGCGTCGTACGCGTCAGTGCGTTAATGTGCGGCACAAGGATGTTCATAAAGAAGATCGCAAACGAAACGCCCTCCGGATAATTGCCGAACACTCGGATAAGCATCGTAATCAGCCCGCATCCAAAGGCAAAGATGAGCTTTCCCTTCGTCGTGGAGGGGGAGGTGGTGTAATCCGTCGCCATGAAGATGGCGCCGATGAGCGCACCGCCGGAGAGGATGTGATAGAGCGGATCCACCCCCATCAGGAGTGCAAGGACGAACATGGTGCCTAAGAACATCAGCGGGACATGCGGCTGGATCACCCCGCGGACAAGCAGGTAAATCCCGCCGAGGATAAGCGTCAGCGCCGCCGCTTCACCCAGGCAGCCGCCGCGCAGTCCGAAAAACATCTGCCATTTCGAGGGCATGTCCGCGAGATTTCCCTGCCCGAGGAGGGCAAGCGGGGTCGCGCCCGCAACGAGGGCGACACCGTTATCCGTCTGCTGCGGGATGAGCCAGTTTGTCATCGGCGTAGCAAACGCGACGAGCAGGAACACGCGCGCACCGATGGCCGGATTGATGAAATTGTGCCCGATCCCGCCGAAAAGCTGCTTAACAACCACAACCGCAAAGAACGAACCGACAACGGCAATCCAAATCGGAATCGTCACCGGCAGGTTATAGGCGAGCAGTACGCCGGTCACAGCGGCGCTCAAATCACTAATGGTATTCTCACGCTTCATCAAAAGACGGGAGAGGTACTCGAACACCACGCACGACGCCACACAGACAGCCGTTACCAGCAGGGCGCGCCAGCCGAAAGCATAGATGGACAGCAGCAGGGTCGGCGCGAGGGCGATGAGCACATCGCGCATGATGACCTGTGTCGTCACATCCGTGCGAATATGCGGGGACGACTTGACAACGAATCGCTCAGACATTATGACTTCCCTCCCGTTTTCTTCGCTTCTGCGGCGAGCAGCTTCTTGCCCAGCCGGTTTGTCTGCACCAGCGGGCGGCGTGCCGGGCAGACGAAGGAGCAGCAGCCGCACTCCATGCACAGCGGAAGATTCAGCTTGCGCAGCATGGCTGTGTCCCTCGCCTGATACGCCGCCTCAAAGTTGGCGGGCATCAGGTGATACGGGCAGGTACGGATACAGCGCCCGCACCGGATACATGCGGTCTCCTTGAGCTGGCTCTCGTCCACACTGTCGAAGACAAGCAGCGCGTTGTTGCTCTTGATCACGGGATATGTATCGCTGAGCACCGCTGTGCCCATCATGGGGCCGCCGGAAATCATCAGCCGCGGCTCGGCCTTGTAGCCGCCGCAGAATTCAGCCAGATCCCGGTACGTTGTCCCGATGACAGCGGTGACATTCTGCGGCTTGGCAATGGCAGATCCGTCTACCGTCAGCGTCTTTTCGACAAGCGGCATGCCTGTCTTCATATACCGCGAGATAAACGCGACCGACGTCACGTTCGAAACGATGATACCCACCTCGTTCGGGAGCTTGCCCGCGGGGATGACACGGCCCGTCGTCTCATAGGCGATAACCTTTTCCGCCCCCTTCGGGTACAGATCGTTGAGCTCCACCACCGAGACGCCCTTCATCCCGCTTGTCTTCTCCCGCAGGAGCTCAATCGCTTTCGGCTTGTTCTTTTCGATACCGATGACTGCTTTCTCCAGATCCAGATATTTCTGGAGGATGGCAATGCCGTCGATCACATCCTCCCAGGCGTCGATCATGGTGCGGTAATCCGTCGTGATATACGGCTCGCATTCCGCGCCGTTGACAACAAGCGTATCCACCTCCGGCAGATTCTTCGGGTTAAACTTGATAAACGATGGGAATCCCGCGCCGCCTAGGCCCACCAGCCCAGACGCCTTCATCGCCGCGATAAAGCCGGCGGTATCGTTCACCTCGGGAGGCTTCACGGATTCGTCCACAGTCTGCTTTCCGTCCGTCTCAATGACGACGCATACCGCGCGCACTGAATTGACGTTGATGATTTCGATCATGTCCGTCACTGTGCCGGACACGCTCGAATGAATGGGCGAAGAGAGGAACGCATCGCTCGAGCCGATGAGCTGGCCGACACATACGGTATCCCCCTTCGCGATCAGCGGCTTACAGGGCGCTCCCATGTGCTGCTGCATGGAGATATACACCTTTTCCGGAACCGGCATGCGCACGGCAGAGCAATCCTCTGTCGCATGCTTATTGTGCGGCGCATGCACGCCGCTTAGCGTTTTTTTCCCAAACGTCACTCCTCAAACCTCCTCAATTTTCCAGAAATCCGTGTATTACGATAATGCCAAGCCTTTTTGCTCATCGCCGTAAACAGTGGCGGCAAAACATAACGGTTATTGCTTCCAAACCTTTAATTTGGAAGCAATAAAATACGGCTCAGCCGCCCGATAGATGCTCCCGGTCATCCATCCCGCGGCCACGCCCGAAACGAGCAGAACCGGCATATAATAAAAAAGGTAAGAGCTTCCCATCACAGTCATAGCGGCCAGTATCTGGGCAATGTTGTGACTGACCGCTCCGGCCATGCAGAGCATCCGGCGGCTCACCTCTGTCCGGCGGACACTCAAGAGCGCCAGCATCACCAGAACGGAGCATATACCGCCCGCCAGGCTCAGAATCCCCGCCACAAAACCGCGGACCAAGAGCACAAATCCCGCCTTGAGAACGGCCAGCGTCACTGCGCGCCCATGTCCCAAGAGCAGCATCACCATCAGCACCGCGATATTGGACAGCCCCAGCCGGACGCCGGGCGGTAGCGCCATCATCCCGCACAGCGCCGACTCAAAAAAACTCAGCGCCGACGCCGCAGCTAGGAATAGCCCCAACACAGCGACCTCCCTCGCGGTTTTCACCCTGTCCCCTCCGTTTCTCTCCCGAGAAAATGGAAACGGTACGGACTGTCCGCTTCCGGCTCAAAAACGCCTTCCAATGCGGCGGAACAGTAGACTTCCATTTCTTCGTCCACGGCGATCACCTGATAGTCCGGTCTGTCCAGATGGCGGGCCAGTACCTCATCCTTTCACGCCACAAAAAGCGCAGTCGACAGAAGATCGGCAAGCATCCCATCCTCACTGACGACGGTGACGGAGATGAGCCCTCCTCTGGCGGGGAATCCCGTCCGGGGATCGATCAGGTGGTGATAGCGTATGCCGTCCTGCTCGAAGTACCGTTCATAATCCCCGCTGGTCGCCATCGTCTGCCCGTCCAGCGAGATGACACCGAAATACTCCCCCAGCGCCCCTCGCGGCGAACGTATGCCGATACGGAAAGCCTGTCCGGTGTCCGGGCGACGGCCGCGCACAGCGACATTCCCCCCCAGCGAGACGAGGCCGTTCCGGATTTCATATTCATCCATCACATCGAATATGAAACCCGCGGCATATCCCTTCGCAGAACCGCCGAGATCCACGCCCTGCCCCGCCTTTTCAAGCCTGGCCGACTGTGCCGCCTCATCAAGCGTGAGACTGCCGGCATCCACCAGCTCCAATGCCTGGGCAATCTCCTCGCCCCTCGGGATATGTGGATTCTCCCCTGTCACGCCCCATAACGTGGAGAGCGGGGCTATCGCCAGATCAAATGTCTTTTCTGAGCGGAGGCTAAACTCTTTTGCCCTCTCCAAAAGCATGTATGTATCCGGGGAGAGCGGCGTCCATTCCCCACTTCCCGCCCGGCGGTTCAGGGAAGCGACCTCACTGCCCGGACGGTACAGGGAAATAGCCTCTTCCAAACGCCTGAAACGGCCCAACAGATCCTCAGCGGCCTCCCGGGCCCGGCGCCCATACAGAGTCACTTCAATGAATGTATCCATGGCGAAAGCGGTGGTCCGGTATACCGGCTCCTGCCGCAGGAAAAACCATATACACCCGGCAGACAGCATCGCTGTTAACAAAATGGCTCCCACTTTTCGGATTCTCACACTGCTTCCCCCACCAGACGCTCAATAGGAAAAAACAGTGGACCCACTGGAAGTCCACTGTTTAAAAGCCGAAGATTACTCTCCTTTTTCGTCCTCTACCTCATCAGCTTCTTCCCCATCACACGCATCACAGCACCCGCAATCGCATCCATCCAGTTCAAACTCCAGCTCTTCGCCGCAGCTCGGGCACTCAATGGAGCCGTTGCAGAGCATGTCATAATCAAAGCAGATTTTTTCGCCGCACTTCGGGCAGGAGGCTTCATAGATCTCTTCATCGTCGTCTTCGTCGTCTTCCTCATCCTCATAGAGGTCGCTTTCAATGGATGCCATCCCATCATCAAGCGCTTCCACTTCTTCGGACAGCTCGTCGAGTCCATCCTCCACATCGGCTATGCTGTACGCCATATCCTCAAGGACATTGATAATCTCCCGGAGGAGTTTTCCTTCATTGGTCGTATCGTCAATCGCCATACCTTCACATAGTCCCCGCAGATAAGCAACCTTTTCTGTCACAGTCATGGTGCTACCTCCCTTATCCATTCAAATTTTCAAATCGAAAATACCGATCTCCCGGTACTCCTTACATCACTGCACAAGGAAGCATTATGCACGTTCCATGTACTCGCTGGTTCTGGTATCAATGCGGATGCGATCCCCTTCATTGATAAAAATCGGCACGCGAATTTCTGCGCCGGTCTCCAGAATGGCGGGCTTGGTGACGTTGGGCGCCGTATCTCCCCGCACACCAGGCTCAGTCTTTGTGACCTCGAGCTCGACAAAGTTGGGCGGCTCCACACCGAAAACATTGCCCTTGAAGGAGAGCACCTTTACGTCTGTATTTTCCTTGATAAACTTGAAATTATCGCCCAGGATGCTCGCATTGATCGGGATATTCTCATACGTCTCGTTGTCCATAAAATAATACAGGTCACCATCACTGTAAAGATACTGCATATCCTTGCGCTCAATGTAAGCGGTGGGATACTTGTCGCTCGGATTGAAGGTGCGTTCCACGACAGCGCCTGTGAGGACATTGCGAATTTTGGTACGCACGAACGCCGCGCCCTTGCCAGGCTTAACATGCTGGAACTCGATGATCTGGAAGACACTGTCATCCATTTCAAACGTGACGCCGTTTCTGAAATCGCCTGCTGTTACCATAAATGAGTTACCTCCCGATTTTTTTACTCTTTTCCGGGTCCTGCAAACATCTTCTATAATATGAACAGTTTATCGTAAATTCACACATTTTGCAAGCCCTTTTCTAAAATATTACTTCTGAACCTCGGAGCCAGAAGTAATATTCACCATGTTTTGCGGCCGCCGGCGTTCACAGCGGCCGCCGCAAAACGGCTTTCATTAAACCATTATTCCGGAAATCATATCTTCTCTGACTTACAGAATGATCAATTCTTTATTCGACGCTGTCAGATTGATGCAGCCGTTCGCCGTGATGTAAATCATATCCTCTATCCGGCACCCGAAACGGCCCTCAAGATAAATGCCGGGCTCGATGGTCATTACCATCCCGGGCATACATTCGCCCTTTGAGGATGTCCCGAATCGGTCGGCCTCATGGATCTCCACACCCACGCCATGGCCGAGACCGTGACCGAAGCACCCCTCATATCCGGCGCCATAGATGATGTCACGCGCGACCTTATCCACATCCGCACACTTTACCTCCGGTGCGACAGCCGCCATCGAACGGCAGTTGGCCTCGAGTACGGTGGCATAGACCCGGCGCATCTCTTCATCCGGTTCGCCTAGGGCGATAGTCCTCGTCATATCTGAGTGATAGCCGCCGATGATACAGCCGAAATCCATTGTGATAAAGTCGCCCTTCTCCACTTTCCGCTCCCCCGGAACACCGTGCGGCAGAGACGAATTAGGCCCGGACACGACGATGAAATCAAAGCTCGGACCCTCCGACCCGATACGGCGCGAATAAAATTCGAGCTCCAGCGCTATCTCCCTTTCGCTCATCCCCGGCCGGATAAAGCCGCAGATATAATCAAAGCTGCGGTCGGTCAGCTCCTGCGCCTGCCGGATGAGGGCAAGTTCCCCCTCATCCTTTATCATCCGCTGCCCACAGATGAGATCGTTCACACGCTCATCCATGACCAGCTCACATTCAGATATCTCCTTCTTCCAAGAGAGAAACTGCGACACGGTGCAGTATCCGCTCTCGATACCGATACGGCGCAGGCCATACCGCTTTACCAGTGCGCGGAGCTGCTCCCCCAGCTTCTCAAGCAGCTCAACTTCGCAGCTCCGGATCGTCTTCCGGGCGATCTCGATATAGCGCGAGTCGATGAGGAAGATCGATCCGCTGCGTGTGACGAGCAGTATCCCCGCGGAGGAGGCGAGCCCCGTATAATACAGGCGGTTGCAGTCGCTGGTGATGAGTGCTGCATCCAGATCCTCCGGCAGTGCCGCCGCCAGCTTTTCCAGCCGGTTTGTCATGACAGACCATCCTTTCTTTATTCTCTTATCCCTGTTTAAAATTGTTTTTATAGGCTATCCCTCGCTTAGGAGCTCCTTCAGCGCCAGAACCGCCAGAAAATAGCTGTACTTCCCGAACCCCGTCACCTGCCCGGCACAAACTGGCGCCACTATCGACGTGCGCTCCCCCATCGCATAAATATTCGAAGGATGCACCTCCACGCACGGCACTGTCAGTAAGGCTGCGGCATCGCGGATAACATAGCTGTAATGTGCGTAACCCCCTGCGTTCAGGATGACCCCGTCTGTCTCGCCGCGCGTACGCTGCAATGCGTCGACCAGATCCCCCTCGTGGTTCGAGTGGAAAAACGTGCATTCCATTCCGTTCTGCACCGCAAAGGCGGTGAGCTGTTTATTGAGTGTCTCAATCGAATCCACCGTTCCCACGCCGCCCTTGCGCTCCGTACACAGGCCGATGGTGGGGCCGTGTATAATCAGAATCCGTTTCACCGTTTCTGTCCCTCCTGCTTCCAGCTACGCATCAGTATCCGTTCAATGATACGCTTGCACCGGAAATACCACACGTCCTCCAGTTCAATCGGTTCTACCAGAATCGCCCGCACCCCATACCAGCGCGCACCCCAGATGTCCGTGAGGAGCTGATCCCCCACGAGGGCCATCTCGCTTTTCTGGCAGCCAAACAGGCGCCGGCAACGCTCGAAGCCTCTGCCCAGAGGCTTCATTCCATTGGCGACATACGGCAGTCCCAATCGTTTGGCGAAGGGCTTCACCCGTTCGGGGCGGTTGTTGGAGAGGATCATAGCCTGTATGCCATTCTCCGCAAGCGAACGAAGCCAGTCCTCAACACCGTCCGCCGGGGCGGGATGCTCGCTGATGGCAAGTGTATTATCCACATCCAGCGCCAGATAGGCGATCCCTTTCTCCCGGAGATACCCGGCGCCGATGTCCGTTACACGATGGAAGCTATCGTCCGGATAGAGCAAGCCGCACCCCTCCCAAAATAGAGAGCGGGCAGAAAAACCGCCCGCTCCGCTTTGTAAAAGCCTTATTTGAATTTCCGTTTACGAGCAGCCTCTGATTTTTTCTTACGCTTAACGGAAGGCTTCTCATAATGCTCTCTTTTACGCACCTCAGCAAGCACGCCGGAACGCGCACACTGCCTTTTAAATCTACGCAGAGCACTGTCGAGAGATTCGTTGTCCTTTACACGTATTTCTGCCATTCTAACTTCCCTCCTCTACGCCCAAAAGCAGGAGATATGATACCTTGGCTGCGACGCGCCGGCATCAAACAGAACGGCACGTAAGAAAGCACACAAGAAACAGCTTTGGGTAACGAATTCATTATACTATATGGAAAGCCATCCTGTCAAGAGGAATCCTCTATTCCCGCACAAAGTTCATATAAAGCGGGCAGTTTATTGTCATTTCCGGTAAAAAATCCTCAAATCGCAGGAAGGTCTAACAATGAATATCCGATCATATTCCACTATTTTGCGACAATATTCACAAGTTTTTCTTTTACATAAATTTCCTTATATATTTTTTTATCTGTCAGCAACGTCGCCACTTCCGGAACAGCCTTCGCTCTGGCGATAGCCTCCTCGCTGGAGATGTCCGCCGGTACCTGGAGACGGGCGCGGATTTTTCCGCTGAGCTGAACAACGATCTCTACGCTGTCCTCTTTACACTTCTCCTCATCGTACTCCGGCCACGTCTGCTGGCTGATTTGCCCGCCGTAACTCATCTGCTCCCAGATTTCCTCTGTGATATGCGGGGCGAAGGGATTTAAGAGCATCAACAGGATCCGGTACGCACCCTTTGTCACGGGCGGATGCGCGGCGAACTGGTTGATGAGATCCATCATCGCCGCTATGGCGGTGTTGAACTTCATGGACTCGATGTCCTCCGTCACCTTGCGGATGACGCGGTGAACAGCCCCTTCCAGATCGGCAGGGATGCCATTATCGTCCGTCACCGTATCCTGCAATGCCCAGACGCGCTCAAGGAAGCGCTTGCATCCCTTGATGGAGGACGGCGACCACGGCGCGCTCTTTTCGAAATCCCCGATGAACATCTCATACAGCCGCATGGTGTCCGCGCCGTATTCACGGATGATGTCATCCGGGTTGACCACGTTGCCGCGGCTCTTAGACATCTTTTCCCCGTTTTCGCCGAGGATCATGCCGTGGCTTGTCCGCTTGGCATAGGGCTCCTTTGTCGGCACGACGCCGATGTCATAGAGGAACTTGTGCCAGAAGCGCGAATACAGGAGATGCAGCGTGGTATGCTCCATGCCGCCATTGTACCAGTCCACCGGCATCCAGTATTCGAGCGCCTCCTTCGAGGCGACAGCATCGCTGTTATGCGGATCACAGTAGCGTAAGAAATACCACGAGGATCCCGCCCACTGCGGCATGGTGTCCGTCTCACGCTTTGCGGGGGCATC
>CATJVQ010000016.1 GCA_949743955.1 uncultured Oscillospiraceae bacterium
AAGCGGAGATGGAGAAGGCGCTGGGGGAGGAGGCGTATGAGCGTACACTGGGGGAACTGGAGGAGGCGCGGGAGTACTTCCTGCGGGAGCGTGTCCGCCGAGCGGCGGATGTGGCTGTCAACGCCCCATTTTCCGGCACGCTGTATTTTTACTGAGGCGATGCGGCCGCCCGAAAAGTCCGCGCCGGATAGTTGACAGTCCCAAAAAGAAACGCTATAATAAACATAGAAGGGCGCTGCCGGTAAGCAGTTCCCCCTGGATTTAGCTGATTACAGAAATAACCGCCAATCATGGGAGATAGGGCGGTTATTTCTGTATTTTACACAGAAAATTATTTCTTGTCGGAATTATAGAATCCGCAAACAAGAGAGATTACTCCGACGATGAGCAGACAGAACTCAAAAAGTCCTTCATATGTAACGTACAAAGTAATCACCCCCTTAATGGGGGAACCGCCTACCGCTGAGCCGCGCAGCGCCATATCCAGTACAGCAGATTCTGCCTTTTTCGGCAAGATAAACACGTCCCGGACAGCCTCCGGGCGGGGAGGGATTTCATATGAAGGGGCGTTTCGCGCCTACGCCGAGCGGACGCATGCACCTGGGGAACGCGCTGTGCGCGCTGCTCTCGTGGCTCTCGGCGCGTTCAGCGGGGATGGGGTATGTCCTGCGCGTTGAGGATCTGGACACGCTGCGTTCCGGCGGCGCGTTTACGCCGCTCCTCTTGGACGATCTGCGCTGGCTCGGCCTTGACTGGGACGAGGGGCCTGACGTGGGCGGAAATGCAGCGCCGTACGAGCAGGGGAAGCGGGCGGACATCTATCAGGCGTGGTACTCGCGTCTGTGCAAGGCTGTCCGGGTGTACCCATGCTTCTGCTCTAGGGCCCAGCTCCACGCCGCCCAGGCGCCGCACCGGAGCGACGGGGTCTACGTCTACTCCGGCCGCTGCCGGGCCTATACACCCGAGGAGGCGGACGCCCTCCTCTGTTCCGGACACCGTGCCGCCGGCCGCGTCCTTGTGCCGCCGGGGACGGAGATCCGCTTTACCGACGGGCACTGCGGCCCGCAGGCTGTCCGGCTCGACGAGGAGTTCGGCGACTTCCTCGTCCGCCGGAGCGACGGTGTTTTCAGCTACCAGTTCGCCGTCACAGTCGACGACGCGCTCATGGGCATCACCGAGGTGGTGCGGGGGCGGGACCTCCTCTCCTCAAGCGCGTGCCAGACATTTCTCTATCAGGCGCTCGGCTTCCCCGCCCCCTCCTTTACACACCTGCCGCTCCTCCTCTCTCACGACGGCGCCCGCCTCTCCAAGCGGGACGGCGCAATGGATCTCGGCGCGCTGCGGGAGCGGATGCGTGCAGAGGATCTTATCGGGCGCTTAGCGTATGCCTGCGGACTCCTCGAGAGGCCCGAGCCCGCCGCCCCGCGGGAGCTCATCCCGCTCTTTCGGTGGGATAAAATCCCGGGGGAGGATATCCGCCTGCCTGAGGGGCTCTTCTCCGCGTGAAATTTTTTCTGTCCCCAAAGGCCGCGGCGCTTTACAATTCGGGGCGTCAATGTTAAGATAGAAGGTGGAAAACCAGCAGATGTCCCGGCCCGGCGGCCGGACAGGAATGGGGGAAAAGGTCTATGCCGGCAACGGTAGTCGTAGGCGCCCAGTGGGGCGACGAAGGAAAAGGCAAGGTTATCGACATTCTCGCTTCCCGGGCGGACGTAGTCGTCCGCTCGCAGGGGGGCAATAACGCGGGGCATACCGTCGAGAGCGGGGGAGAGGTGTATAAGCTGCACCTCATCCCCTCCGGGATCCTCTATCCGGAGACGCTCTGCCTCATCGGGTGCGGAACGGTCATCGACCCGAAGGTGCTGCTCGAGGAGATCGACGGCCTGCGCGCCCGCGGCGTGACGTGCGAAAACCTGCGCATCGATCCGCGCGCGCAGCTCATCATGCCCTGGCATATCACGCTCGACGCGATGAAGGAGCGCAGCCTCGGCAGCGGGAAAATCGGCACCACCGGGCGCGGCATCGGGCCGTGCTATATGGAGAAGGCCGAGCGCACCGGACTGCGCATGGGCGACCTCTCCCGGCCGGACGTGCTGGAAAAGAAGCTCCGCTCAGCGGGCGAGGCCAAGAACGAGATGATCACCCGCCTCTACGGCCAGCCTCCGTTTGATCTGGACGCTGTGCTCGAGGAGTATACCGAATACGGCCGCCGCCTCGCGCCGATGATCGCGGACGTGTCCGTGCTCGCGTGGAAGGCGGTGCAGGCAAAGCAGGATGTCCTCTTCGAGGGCGCGCAGGGGACACTGCTCGATCTGGACGTGGGCACCTATCCGTACGTGACCAGTTCGCACCCCATCGCGGGCGGCGTCTGCACGGGGACAGGCATCGGGCCGACGTGCATCGAGAAGGTCATCGGTGTGGCCAAGGCGTACACCACGCGCGTGGGCGAGGGGCCGTTCCCGACGGAGCTCGACGGCGAAATGGGCGATCTCCTTCGCGACCGCGGCCACGAGTTCGGTACAACCACCGGCCGTCCCCGCCGGGTGGGGTGGTTCGACGCGGTGATCCTGCGCCACGCCGTGCGCGTCAACGGGCTGACGGGGCTCGCTGTCAACAAGCTCGACACCCTCAGCGGGCTCGGGACGCTCCGGGTCTGCACGGCGTACCGCCGCTCTGACGGCGCTCTGCTCGAGGACTTCCCCGCTTCCCTGGAGGAGCTGGCCGAGTGCGAACCCGTGTATGAGGATCTGCCCGGCTTCGAGGGGGATCTGAGCGCGTGCCGCTCGGCGGGCGAGCTGCCCGCCGCCGCGAAGGCGTATATCGAGCGGATCGAGGCGCTCTGCGGCGCGCCGATCGTGATGGTCGGCGTCGGCCCGGCGCGCAGCCAGAGCCTGGAGCGGTAACGGCAAAACCAATAGAACCAGTACGCCGGGGAAAGGCAGCGCCTTTCCCCGGTTTTCGGTCCGGATTCTGATCTTCAATAAATTGCAGACAACATTCGGGGCAAAAAATCCACGGAGGTGTCAAATGTCTAATCTTTCCGAGACCTTCCAGACGCTCAAGAAACAGTGCCTGGAGAGCTATTTTTCCCGCATGAACGAGATGCAGCAAAGGGCGGTGTTCACGGTAAACGGCCCGCTGCTCATCCTCGCGGGTGCAGGCAGCGGCAAGACGACTGTCCTCATCAACCGCATCCTCTATCTCATCCGCTTCGGAGACAGCTACCGCGCCTCCTTTTTGCCCGACGGCCTCTGTGAAGACGATCTCGGCTTCCTCAGTGAGAGCGCGGCGCTGCTTGAGGCGGGGCGTCCGGTAGAGAGCGAGGAGCGCCTCGCGAGGCTCCTCAGTTTCCGCCCGGTGCGGCCGTGGAGCATTCTGGCCATCACGTTCACGAACAAGGCCGCGGGGGAGCTGCGCGAACGCCTTGCCGCGCGGATCGGCGAGGCCGCGGGGGACGTAGCCGCTTCGACGTTCCACGCGGCGTGCGTGCGCATGCTCCGGCGCGACATCGATCGCCTCGGGTATACGTCCTCCTTCACCATCTACGATACCGACGATTCCCTGCGCGTCATCCGGCGGCAGATGGACATTCTGCGCATCCCGGATAAAAACGTGCGTCCGCGATCGCTTCTGGCGTGCATCAGCCGGGCGAAGGATCGGATGATGTCTCCGGAGGATTTGGCGAAGGAGGCCGGGGACGATTTCCTCACCCAGCTCGCCGCGAAGGTCTATGCCGGGTATCAGCAGGATCTGAGGAACGCGAATGCCCTGGACTTCGACGACATCATCCTCTTAACGGTGCGTCTCTTAGAGACCTGCCCGGACGTGCTCGACTACTACCAGCGGCGCTGGCGCTACATCATGGTTGACGAATATCAGGACACGAACCCGCTCCAATACCGGCTGGTGTCGCTGCTTTCGGCGGGACATCAGAACCTGTGCGTGGTGGGCGACGACGACCAGAGCATCTACAAGTTCCGGGGCGCGACGATTGAAAACATCCTCTCGTTTGAGGAGCAGTTCCCGGGGGCGGCGGTTATCCGGCTCGAGCAGAACTACCGCTCGACCCAGACCATCCTTGACGCGGCCAACCGCCTTATTGAGCACAACACGGAGCGCAAGGGGAAGAATCTCTGGACCCAGAACGGCGCGGGAAAGAAGATCGACGTCTACCGCGCCTCGGACGAGACAGCCGAAGCCGCCCATATCTGCGACGAGATCGCCAAAAACGCCCGCGCCGGGGAAAAGCTCGCTTCCCACGCCATCCTCTACCGCCAGAACGCGCTCTCAAGCGCTCTCGAGCGCGAGCTGGTGCGCCGCACCATCCCTTACCGCATCATCGGCGGGCTGCGCTTCTATGAGCGCAAGGAGATTAAGGACGCGGTGGCCTACTTAAGCGTCATCAATAACCCGGCTGACAGCCTGCGTCTTGGGCGAATCATCAACGAACCCAAGCGCGGCATCGGCGCGGCAACCATGGAGACAGCGTCGCTCCTGGCGGAGGAAAACGGCGTTTCCCTCTTTGAGACACTGCGCCGGGCGGCGGAGTTCCCGGAGCTCACCCGGCGGGCCGCGCCGCTCATGGCCTTCACCTCCCTCATCGACTCCCTCATTTCGGATCTCGAGGACAGCGTCCCCCTCGACGAATTCTTCGACAGCGTCCTTCAGAAGACGGGGTATCTCGCCTCCCTCGGTGCGCAGAAGGAGGACGAGGCCCGGCAGGAGAACCTGGCGGAGCTGCGCTCGAACATCCGGCGGTACATGGACGAAAACGGCGGGGACGCTTCCCTCTCCGGCTTCCTCGAGGAGATAGCGCTCTATACGGACATCGACAGCTACAATGAGAGCGACGACCGTGTCGTGCTCATGACCATCCACTCCGCAAAGGGGCTGGAATTCGACCATGTCTTCCTCGCCGGGATGGAGGAGGGCGTCTTCCCGGGGATGCAGTCGCTCTATGATCCGGGCGAGATGGAGGAGGAGCGGCGTCTGGCGTACGTGGCCCTGACGCGTGCGAGGAAGACACTCTGCCTCACCTGCTGCGCCCAGCGCCTGCGTTACGGGCAGACCATGCGAAACGACCGTTCCCGCTTTGTACGCGAGATCCCGCAGGAGCTCTATTCGTTCGAGGATGCGACCGCGCCTGTCCTCTCCTCCGCGGCCCGGCGGCATGTCCCCTCCGCGTCCGCCGCACGCGCCGCGGACAGGGCGGTCTCGAAGACGGTCTCTGCGCCTGCGAAGGGCGGAGCTGCTCTGCCGCTTGGCGAAGGGGAGCGCGTGGAGCACCCCGTCTACGGCCCGGGCACCGTGCTCTCGATTAAACCGATGGCGTCCGACCGGCTCTTGGAGATCGCGTTTGATTCTGTCGGCACCAAAAAGGTGATGGCCAATTACGCCAGACTCAAAAAAATCTGAACGGACCGCAGTATTTTGCGGAAATATCCGCACTGTTTATAAAGGAGGAGGTTGTTCACCATGTTCCGAAGTTATCGGACCGGGCAGGAATTTTTGGAGGAGAATGAAAAAATTCTCGGCGAGCGTCCGCTGGAGGCGTGCTTTTTTGCCGGCAATGCGAAGGGGATGCCGGATATGTCCCAGGGCTTCGCGGTGAAGGTGTCGGATGGGGAGCGTGTCCTGCTGGCCATCCGGTTCAGGGATTTTCCGATGGTGTTGTATGGGGACGAAGCTCTCTGCGCGGAGCTGGCGGCGGGCCTTGTGGAAAATGACCTCCATTTCGGCGCCGTGCTGGCAAACCCGATGCTGACAGATGCTTTCTTCCCCTGCTACGAGGCCCTTGCGGGCGGGAGCCACCGGCTGAAGGAAGCCATGGACATCATGAAATGCGAACGTTTAAACGATACGGATACCGCCGCTGTGGAGCTCTCCGCCCCCGGGGACACGGAGGAGCTGGCCGGGCTCCTTGTCCCATTCTACCGGGAAGCACTGGGGGAGCACCGGGAAGCCTCCTCCCTTCTGGAGGAAATCCGGGGGGAAGCGGGGAGATTCGCCCTCGTCCGGCGGGAGGGGAAAATCGTGTCCATCGCGTGGCGGGTCCGGGAGTCGGACGAGACCTGCGCCATCTCCGGCGTGTATACCAGAGAGGAATACCGCGGGCAGGGGCTGGCGAGGCAGACTGTCACCTGCCTGACGAAACAGATCCTCGCGGACGGGAAGCTGCCCTATCTCTTCGTGGATAAGGCGAACCCCATTTCCAACCACCTCTACCGGAGCATCGGATATATCTACGATGTTCCGCAGATAGAGACCGCGTATATCCCGGCGACGCAGTCCGATTGATTTTTCCGTTACACAGAGTATAATGAAAGAAAAAGTCTGGAGGGAGACCGATGAAACGAGTGATGCGGACATGCCTGGCTGCGCTGGCCCTGACGCTGGCACTGTGCCTGCCGGCGGGAGCTGTGAGCGGCTGGGAGATGCACGCCCTCAAAAAGGAAGCGGCAAAGGCCGGGGCAGTGCAGGCGTTCCTTGATAAACTGAATGGGGAGCATGTCGTCAACATGCAGGTGCGATATGAGCTGGCGGGCGTTTTTTCCAACACTCCGTCGGAAAGCTTTCCCGCCATCCCGAACACGCTTATCGACAATGCGCACTATCAGCGGCTTGCCGGACTTGTAAAGGCTCTGAAACCCGCGGACGGCGCCTCGTCCGGGAAGAGCGGGGAGCGCACCTATCTGGGTGTCACGATGGACGACGATACCGTCTTCTTCTGCGGCGACGGGGACAGGCTCTATGTCCGCGGCTCGCTGGGGGAGGGGACATTCAGTGTGGATAAGGCGGCCTCCCGCGCGCTCGCGGACGCCGTGGACGCGCTGCCGGGCGTGGCCAAGGCGCGGCACGAGGCGCTGCGCTCCTACTCGCAGAGCGCCACAGCGTCCAACCGCTTCCGGGCGCTGGACAGTGCGAAGGACATCGTCGGGGACGGGAGCGAGCTCCTTGTCCCGGAGAAGACGAACCCCGCCGCGCTGCGCGTGGACTACCGGGCGGTGAATACCATCCAGATTTATGACGGCGGGCGTTACTATGTGGCTGTCACCGGAGAGAAGGATCGAAAAAGGTTGTGCAACCTTGTCAACGCCGTCCAGCCTGCCAAGCAGCTTGAAAAGGAGCTCTCCAACCGGGAGGACGACGACACCCTGCGCCTCGAGCTGCGCTTCTTCGACGGCAGAAAGCACGAATACCAGCTCGCGGATAATTCCGATAATCTCGTTGTCGACGGAAAACTGTACAGCGACTGGGATGTCGTGCACATCTTCGGCGCGGTTCTGGCCGATACATACTACCGTTATCCCACGCGCGCCGCGTGGCTCGGCTACATGAACCCCTACAAGATCGAGAGCATCACCTGCCTCACCGGCACGGATACAGTGACGTATACCGCCGGCCGCAACGAAAACCGGGTGGCGAGGATCGCCAAGGAGCTCAAGGATATTCGCGTCTACGACGCTGTCCCCCTCCGCTCGGGCAAACAGCCGGAGGAGATCGCGGACCGCGCGCCGTCTGAAAGCTATATCCTCACTTTTGAGAGCGGCGATGTCTATAATGTCGCGCGCTATGGAGACGAATACCTGCGCGTGGAGTGGGCCGGGGAGAACGAAAATTATCTCTACCGGCTGTAAAGAATAGGGGTAAGGGAGTGGATAAAATTTGAAATGTCTCGGTAAACTCCGGGGTTCTCTGCGGGCGATGCGCCTTGTCCTGCTGGCGGCGATGACCATTCTGCTGGCGTGCCCGGTATCGGCTGCGGGGGCGCTGCGGCTGCGGGATCTCGACGGCTTCTGGAGCGGGGCGCTCCCCATCCCGGCCGGGCGGACCGGGAACGTGGTGCGCTATGTCCTCGACGAGGCGGTTCTGCATATCGACAGCGGGGCCGGGCAGCCGGTAACTGTCGCTGTGCAGTCGGTGGACTTCGTGTATCAGCCCGCGAGCGAATGGAAAATCGAGCAGAGCGACCTTGTCTTCACCCACCGCGATGCCGACCGCCCAGGCACGGCGCGTCTGCACTTGGAGGGGGATGAGCTTGTCGGCACCTACACGCAGTACGGGCGGGAGCGCGAGGTTCGTTTTACGCGCATGGAGGCCCCCGAAGGGGAGCTGCCGTCCGCTTTCGCGTTTGAGGGGCGCACCGGCGGCGAGTGGGCGTCGCTCCTGCGGGAGTATGGCAGCTACACCGTGAGCGCTGCCGCTCCCATCCGGTATGAATACGATTTGCAGAATACGTCGACCAGCGATCTCTACATGCAGTATGGGCTGGACGAGCTCATGCGCACAACCGAAGGATATAAGGACGTGGACCGCATGAAAGCGGTGCTGGACGTTGTCTGCTACCACTTCCCGCACGATGGCGCCGCCGCCCTGCCCGAGGGCGGGCTCTCCCCGAAGGAGGCGGCGGATTTCTGCCTCCAAAACGGCGGCATCGAGTGCCGGGGGCTCGCGGGTATCCTCGCCGAGATGCTCCGGCTGTGCGACATCCCGGCCAAGGTGGTCACGTGCCAGCCCGCTATCGAGCCGAGCGAGGACTGCCATGTGCTCGTGCAGGCGTACTCCTATGATCTCGGTCGCTGGGTGATGCTCGACCCCACCTACCACCTGATGCTCCGGACCCAGAACGGGAAATATGTGGATCTGCGCCGCCTGCGGGACGCGCTCGCGAACGGGGAGGCGCTCGTCGCCAACCCGGATGCAGGCTACAACGGCCTGCCGTTTTCGATGGAGTACTATCGGGCGTACATGTCGAAGAATACGTTCCGCTTCACCTGCGCGGTGAGGAATGCTTTTGACGCCTACGGCAGCCGCCAGGGGAGCGTGTATATGCTCGTGCCGCAGGGGTGGGATGTGCCGTACCGCTCCTCGCACAGCGAAATCATCACCACGTCCGCGGACGATTTCTTCACTGCCCCGCCCCCGCGCCTCGAGTGGGACGACAGCGCCCCCGCACAGGGGGATCATACCGACAGCTTCATCCTTGGCGGGGACCTCTACTATAATGCGGCGGATATCGCGTGGGTCGGCGCGCGCTTCCTGGACAGGGGTTCGTTTCTTGGAGCAATCGGCCGCGGCGGCATCCGGAGCGGGCAGCTGAAAAACGGGGACGCGACCATCCTCAAAACGGGGACAAAGGTTTTCCGCTGTGTCGACGAGGGGGAGAACATCGCCGTTGTCTATAATGGGGAAACGCAGTCCTACACCCCCTATCTCCGCCAAGGCTGACAGACGATAAAGGAGGTCATCGAGATGAACAGGGCAGGTCTCGAAAATCTTCGCGGCGTACTGCGGCGCGCGGTGGAGGAAAAACATGTCGCGGGCATCAGCGCGCTGGTGTTGCAGGGGCAGGAGGAATACTTCTGCGCGGAAGGCTTCGCCGATCTGGAAAACGATGTCCCGATGCGGCGGGATGCCATCTGCCGGCTGTATTCCATGACAAAACCCGTCACCGCGGCGGCGGCCATGCTACTCATTGAGCGGGGAGTGCTGGATCTGACCGATCCGGTCTCCAAGTACCTGCCGGGCTTCAAGGGGCAGGGGACGATTGTCCGCCAGCTCCTTTCCATGACGTCGGGGCTGGTGTACGGCGACCACAACAGCCTGGCCGGGCACCAGACCGCCGCCGTCTTTGACGAGATGATCCGCCGCCTGCGCTCGGACGCGCCCATAGGCACGCTCGAGATGGCCAACCGCCTCGGGCGGTGCGCTCCGGCGTTCGAGCCGGGCACAAGCTGGTGCTACGGTTCGTCGGCCGATGTGATGGGGGCTGTCATTGAGGCGGCGGCCGGGATTCGCTTCGGCGAGTTCCTGCGCCGGGAGCTGTTCGATCCGCTCGAGATGAACGACACCGGCTTTTTCGTCCCGGAGGAGAAGCGGCCGCGTCTGGCGAAAACCTATATCGAGACGAAGGATGGGCTCCGGCTGTTCGAGGGGGATCACCTGGCTGTCCTCAACCGGATGGATCTCGAGCCGGCGTTTGAGTCGGGAGGGGCGGGGCTTGTGTCCACCCTCGACGATTACGCGCGCTTTGCCCGGATGCTTATGGGCGGCGGATCCTTTGGCGGACGCCAAATCCTTGCCCCGGGAACTGTGCGGTACTTCACCTCCGCTTATCTGGACGAACGCCAGCAGAGGGCGATGGAGGCAAATTGGAGCTTACCGGGGTACAGCTACGGCAACTTCATGCGCGTACTGCGCGAAGGGGGGCGGGCCGATACGCTCACGTCCTCGGGCGAATACGGCTGGGACGGCTGGCTCGGCTGCTACTTCTGCAACGCTCCCGCCGAAAACCTGACCCTGCTTGTCATGATGCAGCGGGTTGACACCGGTGTCGGCACCCTGACGCATCTGATCCGCAACACTGTGTTTGCGCAGAGCGGGCCGCATAAATAATAAGAACGGCGGGCCTCTCCTCTTTTAGGGGGCCCGCCGCAGCTATCCGTTCTCTTTACTTTTTTCTTTCTCTATCTTTTCCACAGCATACCGAATAAATTCCTCCGGTGTCGGAATGTCGCCCGCCTTTGGCACCTGGGCCTGGTTCCTGCTTTCCGGTGAATCTTTATATGCAATGATCAGTGCTTCCTGCATATCCCGTTTGACTTCTTTCATGCTGACTCCGTATTTCTTTGCTATTTTCCGGTAAATTTCCCGCATTTTTATCTCCTCGTATGATTTATTAAATCTCATTTTACATTTATTATCGTGTAATTGCAACATATTTTTCGCATTTTATGATTTATCAAATCCTATTTGCCGGGATAATTGCTCCAGCTAAATCATGGGATGTCCCCTTTTTCTCGTCTATACTTAATATGAACCTTTAGTTCATGTATTAAGTTCTGTCTGGAAAAGGGGGACCTGCGGTGGCTTCTAGCCTGAACCTTCTCTTAATGGGTGAACGCCTTCGGGCCTGCCGTAATGCTCTGCATATGACCATGAAGGAATTTTCTGAGCGGTGCGGGATATCCGAACGCTATCTTGCTGATATCGAGCGCGGACATAAAGCGCCCAAACTTGATACGCTGGTTCGGATTGCCAATTCAGCTGGGGTATCCAGCGATTATCTTTTACAGGACAGCCTGTATGTAAAATACGTCAAACAGGAAGAGAAGGATCATCTGGATGATTCCCTCCTCGCCCTCCCTCCTGATCAACAGGAGATCCTGTGTCATTTTATCCGCCAGTTGTCCGACAGCCTGAAATGACGGTTCCTTCACCGCCATAGCATGCAGCGGGCCTCCCAAGAAAGGGAAGGCCCGCTATGTTTTACTCTTCCTGAAGCGCCGCTTCGATTAGTTCCCCCAGACGCACTGGGTTTGCGCGGCCGCCGCTCTTCTTCATCGCCCGGCCAATGAGCGCCTGACACGCCGCTGTCTTGCCGCGGCGGTAGTCCGCCGCCGCGCCCGGACATTCCGCGAGCGCCTCCGCCGCCCACGCGGACAGCGCCTTTTCGTCGCTTATCTGCCCGATGCCTTCTGCCTGTGCGTACGCCGCTGGGTCGAGATCCCTTTCCCAGAGCGCCTCGATGAGGCGGCGCCCGCCGCCGCTGTTGAGCTTCCCCTCGCC
Organism: uncultured Oscillospiraceae bacterium; assembly: GCA_949743955.1. Classification (GTDB taxonomy): domain Bacteria; phylum Bacillota; class Clostridia; order Oscillospirales; family Ruminococcaceae; genus Harryflintia. The sequence goes on from CATJVQ010000016.1 coordinate 11,569, forward strand.
GAGCATCTGCGCGACTTCTCCCAGCCGCTTCGGCGCTATCGGGATGGGCGTCTCCTCCGCCCCTGCGAGGCGCAGCACGTCCCCGAGGAGGAGGTTTGCCGCGAGGACAGGGTAATCCGTACAGACCGCCGCGGCCTCGAAGCAGTCGGCCAGCTCCCTTGTCATGCAGATCTGCTCCGCCGCATAGGGGGAGAGGCCGTATTTTTCCGTATACGCCGCCTTCCGCTCATCGGGGAGCGGGGGGATTTCGGCGCGGATCTCCTCAATGAGAGCCTCGCTCACCTCGACAGGCACCAGATCCGGGTCGGGGAAATAGCGGTAGTCCTCGGCGTCCTCCTTCCCGCGCATGGAGTACGTCTTCCCGCTCGACGGGTCGAACCGCCGTGTCTCCTGTACGATAGCTTCCCCCGCCTCGATTGCCTTCACTTGGCGCGCGAACTCGTATTCAATCGCTTTGACCACATACTGGAACCCGGCGAGGTTCTTCATCTCTGTGCGCACACCCAAAGCCGTCTCGCCCCGGCGGCGGACAGAGAGGTTCACGTCGCACCGCATGGAGCCCTCGTTCATCCGGCAGTCGGAGATGCCGGTATAGAGCGCGGCTGCGCGGAGCTTCTGCAGGTACGCTTTCGCCTCCCGGGCCGAGCGGATGTCCGGCTCGGAGACGACTTCAATGAGCGGCACCCCGCACCGGTTGCAGTCGATGAGTGTCCCCTCATCCGTGTGGACGAGCTTCCCGGCGTCCTCCTCAATGTGGATGCGCGTGATGCCGATGCGTTTCGTCTCGCCGCTCTCGTCGGTTATATCCAGGTGCCCGTCCCGGCACAGGGGCAGATCGTACTGCGAAATCTGGTACGCCTTGGGCAGGTCCGGATAGAAGTAGTTCTTTCGGTCCAGCTTCGAGCGATGCGCTATGGCGCACCCGGTCGCCAGCCCCATGCGTACGGCGTAGCGCACGACCTGCCCGTTTAAGACCGGCAGCGTGCCGGGCATCCCCGTACAGACGGGGCAGCACTGCGTGTTCGGTTCGGCACCGAACGCTGTCGGGCATGAACAGAAAATTTTCGTCGCGGTCTTCAGCTCGATGTGAACCTCCAGCCCGATCACCATTTCATACGCTGTCTCCTTCACTGCTCGACACCCCTTTCTGTCTGAAATGCGTGCGCCGCTTGCAGGAGGCGCTTTTCACCCAGCGCCGGCCCGATGAGCTGCATCCCGACGGGCAGGCCCTCTTCGTCTTTCCCGCATGGCAGCGACACCGCCGGCAGCCCCGCAATGTTCACCGGCACCGTGTACACATCCCCGAGATACATCTGCATCGGGTCCGCCGTCTTCTCCCCGAGGCGGTATGCCGTCGTGGGCGCGACCGGGGAGAGGATGATATCGTAATTCTGAAAGATATCCGCAAAGTCCCGGGCGATGAGTGTCCTCGCCCGCAGGGCCTGCTTGTAGTAAGCGTCGGCATAGCCTGCGCTGAGGACGAACGTCCCGAGCAGGATGCGCCGCTTGACCTCCGCGCCGAACCCCTCTGAACGGGAACGGCGGTACAGCTCCGCGATGTCCCGCGCCTCCGCGCTTCTGCGGCCGTAGCGCACGCCGTCGAACCGGGCGAGGTTCGAGGACGCTTCCGCACTCGAGAGGACGTAGTAGGCGGGCAGAGCGTCGTCCAGGGTGGGGAAGGAGACCTCCCCGACCTTCGCCCCCATCGCCTCAAACCGCCTTGCCGCGGCGAGGACGGCATCTTTCACCGCGGGCTGGATGCCTTCGCCGAAATATTCCTTCGGCAGCGCGATGCGCAGCCCCCCGACACCGGCGTCCAGCCCCGCGAGATAGTCCTCCTTCGGGGCACAGAGGCTTGTCGCGTCGCGCCGGTCGTGTCCGGCGAGGACGTTCATCGCCAGCGCGCAGTCGGCGGCGGTGCGGGCGAGCGGGCCTATCTGGTCGAGCGACGACGCGAACGCGACGAGCCCGTACCGCGAGACAAGGCCGTAGGTGGGCTTCATCCCGACAACGCCGCAGAACGCGGCCGGCTGGCGGATGGATCCGCCCGTGTCGCTCCCGATGGCGAGCGCGGCCTCCCCCGCCGCGACAGCCGCCGCCGACCCGCCGGAGCTCCCGCCCGGCACGCGCGACGGATCCGCTGGGTTCCGGGTGGGGAAGAAGGCGGAATTCTCCGTGGAGGATCCCATGGCGAACTCATCCATATTCACCTTCCCGAGCGGGACAGCGCGGGCGGCGTAAAGCTGCTCGACCACTGCGGAGTCGTAGGGCGGGATGAAGTTCTCGAGCATCCTGGAGGCGCACGTCGTGCGGATGCCCTTCGTGCACAGGTTATCCTTGAGCGCGACAGGCACGCCCGCGAGCGGGGAGAGCGCCTCCCCACAGCCGCGCGCCTTGTCCGCCGCCTGCGCGGCAGCAAGCGCCTCCTCTTCGGTGACAGTGAGATAGGCGTGGATCTCGCCGTCGCGCCGGGCGATTTCATCGAGGTACGCCCGCGCCGCCTCCACGGCGGACACCTCCCTCTTTCCAAGCGCCTCGGAGAGTGCGCACGCGCTCCACAGCGTCAGCTTTTTCATGCCCGGCGCCCCCCTTCCGTTTTCTCATTTCCGGCCGCTCCGACCACCCGCGGCACAAAGAAGCAGCCGTCCCGCCAGCCGGGCGCGCCGGCCTCCAGCGCGTCCCGCGTAAGGCATGGGGCGGGGATATCCTTCCGCAGTGCACCCGCCTGCGCCATATGCGCCGTCTCGGGAACGTCCTTTGTGTCCAAGCGGCTAAGGCGCGAGGCCATGGCGACCAGATCCCTCATCTCCCGCTGCATGCGCTGCTTTTCCTCGCCGTCCAGCGTCAGCCGGGCTAGGCGTGCCACGTGCTCCACGTCGATTTCCATCGGGCGGCTCCGGCTCTCCCGGGCCTGGACAGTGCTCTCCCCCGCGAGCAGGCCGAGCGCCGAAAGCTGGGCGTCGTCCACAGCGTCGGGCGCGCCGGTGAGGGGGCAGGATCCGTCCCCGAGCTTCGGGAACGCGATGACGTCCCGCAGAGAGTTCGCCCCGCACAGGAGCATCACCAGCCGGTCGAGACCGAAGGCGAAGCCCCCGTGCGGCGGCGTGCCGAACGAGAAGGCCCGCACAAGGAAGCCGAAGCGGTCCTCGATTTCCTCGGGCGAGAAGCCCAGCGCCTCGAACATCCGCTGCTGCACGTCCCGCTGATGGATGCGCATGCTCCCGCTGCCGAGCTCCACTCCGTCGAGAACCACGTCGTATGCCTGCGCCCGCACCCGGCCCGGATCGCTCAGGAGGTACGGCAGATCCTCCGGGTACGGCATCGTGAACGGGTGGTGCGTGGCGACAAAACGCTTCTCCTCCTCGGAGTACTCGAACTGGGGGAAGTCCGTTACAAACAGGATGCGGTGATCCCCCTTCCGAAGGTTCAGCATCCCGCCGATGTCCAGCCGCAGCGCGCCGAGCACACGCCGCACCAGCGCCAGCTTATCCGCGCAGAAGAGGATGAAGTCCCCGGTCTCGGCGTCCAGCGAGCGGAGGAGGGACGCCATCTCCTCCTTTGTAAAATATTTGGTGAGGACGGAATAGATTTCCCCGTCCTCGTGTAAGGCTATCCACGCCATGCCCTTCGCTCCGTACCGGACGGCGCGGGCGGTGAGATCCTCGATCTGCGTCCGCGTGAAGGACGCCTGCCCCTTCACGTTGATGGCCCGTACAACGCCCCCTGCTTCCACCGCCCGGCGGAAGACGGAGAACGAGCACGCCCCCGCGAGCGGCGTCACGTCCACGATGGGCAGATCGAAGCGGATGTCCGGCTTGTCGCTGCCGTAGCGGTCCATGGCTGTCTGCCAGGTCATGCGCTCGAACGGGCGCGGAAGCGTGATGTCCGCGACCTCCTTGAAAAGATAGGCGAACAGATCCTCGAGGTGCTCGAGGATGTCCTCCTGCGTGACGAAGGACATCTCCATATCGAGCTGGGTGAACTCAGGCTGGCGGTCGGCGCGCAGGTCCTCGTCGCGGAAGCAGCGCGCAAGCTGGTAGTAGCGGTCGACGCCGCCCACCATGAGGAGCTGCTTGAAGATCTGCGGGGACTGCGGCAGCGCATAGAAGCTGCCCTGGCGGACCCGGCTCGGAACCAGATAGTCCCTGGCCCCCTCGGGGGTGGATTTCGTGAGCATCGGGGTCTCGACAGTAAGGAAGCCGTGCGCGTCCAGATAGTCCTCCGCCGCGCGCACAATCCGGTGCCGCAGCCGGAGACGCTCAAGCATCACCGGCCGCCGCAGATCCAGGAACCGGTACTGGAGGCGGACACTCTCCCGGACACTCTCCGCCTCGTCGAGCTGGAACGGGAGGGGGGCCGCGTCGGAGAGAACGGTAAGCGCCCCCGCGCGCAGCTCCACTGTCCCGGTGGCGAGGCGGGGGTTGACGGTCTCCTCATCCCGGCGGCGGATAAGGCCCTCCACGGCGATGACCGCCTCGTTATGCAGCCCCTCCGCGGCGGAAAACTCCGCCGGAGTGAGGGCGCTCCCGTCGAACACGACCTGGAGCGTGCCCTCCCGGTCGCGCAGGTCCACGAAGATGACACCCCCCATGTCCCGCTTGGACTGGACCCACCCCATGGCGGCGGCCTTTGTCCCGATGTCGCTTTCTCGGAAAGCGCCGCAGTAGTTCGTGCGCTTCATCTGGCATTCCCCTCTCTGTACAGATATCCGGAGGATGCAAAAAAGGCGTCTCGTCCCCCAAACATGGGACGAAAGACGCCTGCTTCCGCGGTACCACCCAAATAGACCGCGCCCTTGCGGCCCACTCACAACCTATGGTCTGCGGCTGTAACGCGCCGCGCGCGTCCGGACCTAGTCGCGTTTCCGCTTTCGGGCCGGCGGCTCCGGGATGTTCTTCCCCCCAGTCCCTTGTGCCGGATTTTCAGCAGCCTCCGGCTCTCTGCGACGCGGAACTCGGGATACTCTTCCCTTCACAGCCGTTTTCACGATTTCATCAATCAAACGTTATCAACGCTGCATGTTAGCTATTATAATCCGATTTTGCCGGCTGTCAACCGTCCGCCGGAAATTTTGACGGAGACCACCGATTTTTTCATCGCCGCGCGCTCATTTTTAGCAATTCATACGGCCGGGGAAAGAAATCCGCCTGCTGGGCGGGGTTCGACCTTCTCCATGGAACAGGCGATCTACAATAAAACTGATTGTCTCTGCGGTTTTTTGATTGGAGGATAATACATATCATGGAAAGAGGCAGCAAACTACACCAGATTGCTCCGAAAAAGCTGGTGCATGTGCATAAAGCTCTTGTATAAAATCAGAAATATTCCCACGATAATGACGAAATCCAGTTGAAATGGTAAGAAGAAAATGGTATGATATTCTTAGTGGAACAGAAGGAGATGTGAAAACAATGGGCAAACTGGGAAAAAAAGAGGAGGAACTGCTCTATTTATTCCATCAGGGTACCTATTATAACGCGCAGGAGTTCATGGGGGCGCATCAGATCCGCTGCCGCGGAGTGGATGGCTGGCGCTTCCGTGTGTGGGCTCCGAACGCTGTGGCGGTATCCGTAACCGGCGACTTCAACGGCTGGGACCCTGAAAGCGCGCCGATGGAGAAAATCAGCGACAGCGGCGTCTATGAGGCTTTCGTCAAAAACGCCCGGCAGGGACAGAACTATAAATTCTGCATCACGACTTCAACTGGTGAACAGGTTTACCGCTCGGACCCGTACGGCTTCTATTTTGAGGAGGCCGTCAACCGTTCCTCCCGGCTGTGGGACATCGGCGGTTATACTTGGGGAGACGCAAAATGGATGCAGAAGCGCCGTACCCAGGGAGATACCAACAGGCTGCCCATCAACATCTATGAACTGCATCTCGGATCGTTCATGCGTTCGTCCGAAGGGCCTTTAAACTACCGCGAGATGGCGCATCGTATTGTGAAGTACGTCTCCGAAATGGGGTATACGCATATTGAACTGCTGCCTGTCACCGAGTTCCCGTATGAGGGCTCGTGGGGGTATCAGGTTACGGGCTATTTCGCCCCCACCGCGCGCTACGGTGAGCCGCAGGACTTCATGTACTTTATTGATTACTGCCACCGGCACGACATCGGCGTTATCATGGACTGGGTGCCCTCGCACTTCCCGAAGGACGCGTGCGGCCTCTATCGTTTCGATGGCGGCTACTGTTACGAGTATCAGGACGAACTCAAAAACGAGCACAAGACCTGGGGGACGATGGTCTTCGACTACGGCCGGTGCGAGGTGCTCAGCTTCCTTATCTCCAACGCCGGATACTGGCTCAGAGAATATCATGTCGACGGTATCCGCGTGGACGCCGTGGCCTCCATGCTCTATCTCGATTACGACCGGCAGGGCGGGCAGTGGCGCCCGAACAAGAACGGCGGGAAGGAGAACCTTGAGGCCATCGCGTTTTTGCAGAGCCTCAACACCGCTGTCCTGACTGAGCACCCCGGCACGCTGATGATCGCCGAGGAATCCACCGCCTGGCCGCTCGTGACACGTCCGCCGAAGGTGGGCGGGCTCGGCTTTAATTTCAAGTGGAACATGGGCTGGATGAACGACATCCTCCAATATTTCTCCATGGATCCGCTCGCGCGCAAGTATAACCACGATAAGCTGACCTTCCCGATGTTCTATGCCTTCAGCGAGAACTTTGTCCTGCCCATCTCGCACGATGAGGTCGTTCACGGCAAGTGCTCGATGATCAATAAAATGCCCGGCGAGTACTCGGCGAAGTTTGCCGCCCTGCGCGCATTCTTCGGTTACATGCTCTCCTTCCCGGGCAAGAAGCTGATGTTCATGGGGCAGGAGTTCGGCCAGTTTAACGAGTGGAATTACAGCCAGGAGCTCGACTGGATGCTCCTCGGGTACGACAGTCACCGTAAGCTGCGCGACTATGTGGCCGCGGCAAACAAATTCTACCGCAAGACCAAGGCCTTCTGGCAGGTGGAGGGCGGCTGGGAAGGCTTCCAGTGGACGGTGGCGGACGATTCGACCAATTCCGTCATCAGCTACCGGCGTATTGATGAAGAGGGGAACGAGATCCTTGTCGTCTGCAATTTCACGCCTGTCCAGCGCGAGCATTACCGCATCGGGGTACCGGGGTCGAAGGTGAAGGCATACAGTGTGGCACTCTCCTCAGACGATCCTCTCTTCGGCGGATCGTCGGGCAATACCGGGCCGGTGCTCGTGGAGGCCATCCCCATGCACGGGCAGGAGACCTCCATCGAACTGACACTGCCCGGACTTTCCACCATCTACTTTAAGCCCCTTAAGCGCCTGCCGACCCGCTCAAAGGCAAAGGCTTCGGCCGGTGAGGCGAAGGAGGATACTGTCGCGGATCCCTCTGCTAAGGCCGGCGAACAGGAGAATGTAAGCTCTGGGGAGTAAGGGCCTTTGGGCCCTGCCCCTTTCTGCACCACTGCTCTACCGCACCACAGTTCCACCGCACAATTCCGAAGAAAGGAATGATTGATCAACATGAATGTAAAGAAGGAATGGATCGCCATGCTGCTCGCGGGCGGACAGGGCAGCCGCCTGTACTCCCTGACGCGCCGCCTCGCCAAGCCTGCGGTTCCGTTCGGCGGCAAGTACCGCATCATTGATTTCCCGCTCTCCAACTGCGTCAATTCCGGCATTGATACGGTGGGTGTGCTCACCCAGTATCAGCCGCTCATCCTCAACGAATATATCGGCAACGGCCAGCCGTGGGATCTTGACCGCATCAACGGCGGTGTCTTTGTCCTGCCGCCCTATCAGAAGAGCTCCGGATCCGACTGGTATACCGGCACCGCCAACGCCATCTACCAGAATATTTCGTTCATTGAGCGGTACGATCCGGAGTATGTCGTCATCCTCTCGGGGGATCACATCTATAAGATGGACTACTCCAAAATGCTTGCTTATCACAAGGAGAAGGAAGCAACCGCCACCATCGCCGTTCTCCAGGTCCCGATGGAGGAGGCCTCCCGCTTCGGTATCATGAACGCCTATCCGGACGGGAAGATCTACGAGTTCGAGGAGAAGCCGAAGAACCCGAAGAGCAACCTAGCGAGCATGGGCATTTACATCTTCACCTGGAGTAAGCTGCGCAAATATCTTGAGGACGATGAGCAGGATCCCATCTCGCAGAAGGACTTCGGCAAGAATATCATCCCCGCTATGCTCAGCGCTGGGGAATCGCTCGTTGCCTACCCGTTTGAGGGGTATTGGAAAGACGTGGGCACCATCGACAGCCTGTGGGAAGCGAATATGGACTTACTTGATCCGCGCGTCCCGCTTTCGCTCTACGATCCGCTCTGGAAGATCTACGCGCGCAACCCCGTTATGGCGCCGCATTATGTCGCGTCGGGCGCGAGCGTGCAGAACGCGATGATCACCGAGGGCTGTGTCGTGGAAGGGCTCATCGACTTCTCTATCCTGTTCGCGGGCGTGACAGTCGAGAAGGGCGCCGTCGTGCGCGACAGTATCGTGATGCCGGGCTCGGTCATCAAGGCGGGCGCCGTGGTGGAATATTCGATTGTGGCGGAGAACTGTGTCGTCGGCGAGGGCGCGCGTGTGGGCGCGAGGCCTGAGGACACCCCGGATAAGGACGCTTGGGGCGTTACCGTTCTCGGCGAGTCGGTCCAGATCGAACCGGGACAGATCGTTCCGCCGAAGGCCATGCTCGAATACACCCCGAAGGAGGACAGCAAATGCTAGCCGAAAAGACTTTAGGAATCGTGTTTTCCGATATGCACGATCATATGCTCTCGGAGATCACTGAACCGCGCACGATGGGAAGTGTCCCCTTTGGAGGGCGTTACCGTCTGATTGATTTCATCCTCTCGAATATGGTCAACTCCGGCATCTCGGATGTGGGCGTTGTCACCAAGAGCAACTACCAGTCCTTAATGGATCACCTCGGCACTGGGCGTGAATGGGATCTCTCCCGCAAGCGCGGGGGGCTGTGCATCCTGCCGCCGTTCGGCCATGCCGCCGCCGGCATCTATCGCGGCCGGCTCGAGGCGCTCGCGGGCGTCATTGACTACATCCGCCATTCCGACGCAAAGTATGTCCTCATCGGCGACTGCGATGTGGTGGTCAATATCGATTTTACCGACGTGCTGCGCACTCATATCGAAAATAACGCCGACCTGACTGTCGTCTATAAGCGCGAGATGATCAGCGGCGATCAGACGATGGACACCACTGTCCTGCGCCTGGACGAAAATTCTTTTGTCAACGAGGTGCTCATCCACCCGAATATCCACGAGGAGGATAACGTCTATCTCAACTTCTGCATCATGTCTAAGGAGATGATGGAGAAGCTCATCAATGAGGGGATTTCCCGCAGCATTTACAGCTTCAAGCAGGGCGTGCTCCAGGCCAAATGCAACAAGCTGCGCATCCTCGGGTGGCAGTACAAGGGCTTCTCGGCGAAGATCAACTGCATCCGCAGCTACTACCGGGCGAATATGCAGCTTCTGGACATGAAGGTGCGCAGCGAACTCTTCCCCCGCGAGCGCCCCATCTACACCAAGGTGCGCGACGAGGTACCGGCTAAGTACGGACTGAAGTCCGATGTATCGGGCAGCATGGTGGCCGACGGTGCTATCATCGAGGGGACACTCGAAAACTCCATTGTGTTCCGCGGTGTCCATGTCGGGCGCGGGGCTGTGGTGAAGAACTGCATTCTCATGCAGGAGACGATGGTGAGCGAGAATGTCAAGCTCGATCACGTTATCACGGATAAGAATGTCGTGATCCGCGCCGACCGGACACTGGTCGGGTATGAGACATATCCGCTGGTCATCGCCAAGAACAGCATTGTGTAATAAACATGGCAGGGAATAAAAGAGCGGGGAGGAAGTCCCCGCAGAGGGCCATCGTTCCGCCGGCCGGCGGCCCCGTCATTCTTCAGAAATCCGCAGCCGGCGGAGCAAAGGGGATCGGAATGAGAATTCTTTACGTAGCAAGCGAGGCGCTGCCGTTCATCGCTTCCGGTGGACTCGCGGACGTTGCGGGCAGCCTGCCCAAAGCGCTGCAGGGAAGACAGCATATCTGCCGGGTGGTGATGCCGCTCTACGGGGACATCAAGCCCGAGATGCGCGCAAAAATGCGTTTCCTGTGCGACTTTACAGTTGAACTCGCGTGGCGGCATCAGTACTGCGGCGTGTTTGAGGCGACGATTGACGGGGTCGTGTATTACTTTATTGACAACGAGTATTACTTCCGCCGATCGGGGATCTACGGCTTCTTTGATGACGGCGAGCGCTTTGCCTTCTTCTCGAAGGCTGTTGTCGACATGATCCGCTACATCGACTTCCGGCCGGACATCCTGCACTGCAACGACTGGCAGACAGCACTCGTGCCGTGTTACCTCAACTGCTACTATCGCGGCGACGATCTCTATCGCGACATCAAGACTGTTTTCACTATCCACAACATCCAGTACCAGGGCCAGTACGGCAGGGAGATGGTGGAGGATGTGCTCGGCCTGCCGCGCGGCGTGGCAGAGTATAACGACGACTGCAACTACATGGCCGGCGCCATCATCCAGTCCGGTATGGTGACAACCGTCAGCCCGACGTATGCCCGCGAAATCCTCGACCCGTGGTTCGCGCACGGCCTCGATCCGCTCCTACGCCAGTACTCGTGGAAGCTGCGGGGCATCCTCAACGGCATTGATACGGTGACGTATAACCCGGAGACGGATCAGAGCATCTACAAGACCTATTCCGTTTCGACGTATCAGGACAAAGCTGTCAACAAGCAGCGCCTGCAGAAGGACATGGGCCTCTCCCAGATGGGCGACGCGATGCTTGTCGGTATTGTGACACGCCTAGCCTCGCACAAGGGGCTCGACCTCATCAAGTTCATCTTCCCCAAGCTCATTGAGGAGGGGATGGAGGTCGTCATCCTCGGCTCGGGCGAGTACGTTTACGAGAGCTTCTTCAATGAGATGGCCGCTACCTATCCGGATAAGGTCGCGTTCCGCTGCGGCTTCATCCCGGATCTTGCCCGCAAGATCTATGCCGGGAGCGACGTGTTCCTCATGCCGTCGAAGAGCGAGCCGTGTGGTCTCGCGCAGATGGTCTCCCTGCGTTACGGGACCATCCCCGTCGTGCGCAAGACGGGCGGGCTCGCGGACTCCATTGTTGATATGGGCGATTCCGGCGGGACGGGTTATACCTTCCAGTCCTACAACGCCCACGATATGTTCGGCGCCATCAAGCGTGCGCAGTCGCATTACTACGATAAGCCCGCCTGGGAACGCGCCATCCAGAACGCGATGAAGACCGATTGCAGCTGGGCAAAATCCGCGAAGGAATATACCTCCATGTATGAGGAGCTCATGGGCTGGTAAAACAATGTGTGATGCTGATTTCAGCATAGAAAGGCCGCCGCAGGAAACTGCGGCGGCCTTTGTCTGTCTGATATAAATTTCAGCGCCTGTTCTGTTCTCTGTCACTTTCGCCCGGTCTGGCGGAGAGCCTGGCGAGTACCTTTGACGTCGCCGAGGGAACGGGTTAAGCTCTCCTCCGTCTGGCGCAGGATGGTCTCGGAATACTCCTGTGCGGCGGAGCGTACTTCACGGGCCTTCATCTGGGCCTGCTGCATGATTTCCGCTGCGCGCGCCTGGGACTGGCGGACAATGTCCTCCCTTGCAATAAGCGCCTTCGCGCGCTCCTCTGCTTTCTGCACGATGGTCTCCGCCTCACGGCGCGCGCCGACGATGATCTCTCCCCGGTCGGCGACAATGCTCTTCGCCTGCTTGATTTCGCCGGGCAGATTCAGGCGGATTTCATCGATCATATCGCGGACCTTGTCGGCGTCGACGACACAGCGCCCGCCGGACAGGGGCAGGCTCCAGGCACGGTCGAGCATTTCGTCAAGGACGTCAAGAATTTCTTCAATGTTCATGGGAAACAGCCTCCGTTTTTCCATCCTCTCCCGGCTGTGGGGCCAGACGCTTCATAATCGTCTTCACCAGGCACCGGGGTACAAAGTCAGAGATGTTCCCCCCGAAGCCCGCCACCTGACGGACAAGACTGGAAGAAACATACATATTTTCTACACTTGTGGTTAAGAACACGGTCTCCGCATAGGGGATAAGGGATTTATTGGTGAGCGCCATCTGAAATTCGTATTCAAAATCGGACATCGCGCGCAGGCCCTTAACAATGGCGGCCGCCCCCGCCGCGCGCACATAGTCAGCCAGAAGGCCATAGTAGGAATCCACACGGACGCCGGGAATGCCGGCGGTTGCCTGGCGGATCATATCGCAGCGCTCGTCGATCGTGAAAGCGCAGTGCTTATCCGGATTGATGACAACGAGCACCACCACCTCCTCAAAGAGCACGCTCGCCCGTCGGACGATGTCCAGATGTCCGCGTGTGATGGGGTCAAAGCTCCCCGGGCAGACAGCAAGGCTCATGAGACAGCCTCCCCGTCCTGACGGTAAAGGGTGATTTTGGTTTTGCCGTACCGGTATTCCCGCGCCCTGCGAAAGTCCCCGGCCGTATCGGGCGGATCCTCGTCCACAGCTGTCTCGCAGACAATGACGCCGCCAGGACGCATAACCTTTGCCGCGAGCGGGAGCGCCCTCTCAAGCAGCCCCTGCCGGTAGGGAGGGTCGAGCAGCGCTATATCGAACGGCCCGCAGGGGATGCCGAGAAACGCCATACAGTCCCCCTGATACACCTCGGCCCGCTCCTCCAGGCGTGTGTGGGAGAGGTTTTCGCGTACAAGCGCGGCATAACGCCGATCCCGCTCGACAAATGTACAGTGCGCGGCGCCGCGGCTGAGCGCCTCAATGCCGAGCTGCCCGCTGCCGGCGAACAGATCGAGGACGCTTGCCCCCTCGATCTCATTTTGCAGGATGCTGAAAACAGCCTCCTTTGTTTTTTCACCTGTGGGACGTACATCACGGCCCTCCGGTGAACGAAGCCGCATCCCACGGGCTGATCCGGTGATGACTCGCACAGGCTTCGCCTCCTTTTCCAGCGCGATTCTTCGTTTCATTATGACGGGTTTCCCCGCCTTTGTCAAGATTTAAAGGGTAAAAAATGGATCTCGCCGCCTGTCAGTCATCATCTGAGGCAGGCCGCCTGCGCGCAGTCGGCCGTTTGCGGTCCTCGTCATCCTCGTCGAGATCGTCCTCGTCCTCCGTTTCAGTGGACTCCTGAACGCCTGCGTGCTCCATGCACACATCGGGCAGATTGTCCTTTTTATACCAGCCGGTGAGCGTGCTTGGGCAGCCCTCCCCGGCCAGATCCCCCGACAGGGTGCAGTACTGCATCTGTACAATGTTGGTGCTGTATTCGAAATCCTTAACCTCCAGCCCCTCATGGAACTGCTCCATGACGTTTTTCCAGAGGATCGGCGTCGGGAAGGGGTAGGGCGGGTAGTTGATCGACTGCCGCTTCGGAGCGTACCCCATCCACGTGACGCCGATGTAATACGGCGTGATGCCGACAAACCACTGGTCGAAATTGTCCTGCGAGGTGCCGGTCTTTCCGGCAACGGGCATCCCGGCCAGATCCCCAGTGAAGCGGGCGGCCGTACCCGTGCCGCGCGGGCCTACGACGACCTGCTGCATCATGAGGTTGATGATGGACGACGTCTCCTTGCTGATGACGCGTTTGGGCACGGTATCCGCTTCAAGCAGGGTATTACCCTCGCTGTCCTGTACAAGCGTATAGCTGGTCGGTTCAGTGTAGGTGCCGCCGTTGGCATGGATCTGGTAGGCCCCGGCCAGTTCGAGTACCGTGGCCCCATCGGTGAGGGCGCCGAGCGCCATGGGGGCGAGGTTGTTGTCGTTGTTTTCCGGATCCTCCTCGGGGGTGACGACGGTAGACATACCGAGCTTGTCCTGCAAAAAGTACATGGCGTCTGTCCAGCCGATGATGTTGAGGATCTTCACGGGAATGGTGTTGACCGAGCGCTGGAGGGCCATAACGCAGGTCTGGTTGCCGTCGTAGGATCCGTAGTAATTGACAGGCCAGGGTTTATACCCGTCCTTCTCAAAGGAGGTGCCGGGGAGCTGTATGGGGCTGTCCTCCACGACAGTGCTCCATGTGATGAAGTTTTTCTCGATCCCCTGCAAATACGCGGCGATGGGCTTCATCGTACTGCCGGGCTGGCGGGGTTCGTCGGTCGCGTAGCTGTGGACACGGTTCCCCTTCTTCGCGCGGTCAGAACCGACAAGCGCCTTAATCTGCCCGTGATGGTCGAGGATGACGAACGCGGACTCGGGATAGATGGCGTTGGAGAGCTTCGGGAAAATGGAGCCCTCGCTCTCGGTGTAGATATACATCTCCTCGAGCCGGCTCTGCATGTCCTGATCGACAGTGGTGAAGATTTTGAGTCCCCCGCGGAAGAGCAGGGCCTGCGCGTCGGAATACGTCATACCCTTTTCGCTCATCAGGTCGGCGATGACCTCCTCGATGACGTAGTCCTCAAACCACGTGTTCGACGAGTTGGGCTGCTGGGCGGGCACCTGGGATAGGTGGATTTCCACGTCCTGCTTGACCGCTTTATCGCGCTCCGCCTGGGTCAGGGTGCCCATTTCGAGCATGGTGTCGAAGATATACTCGCGGCGCTCCTTGTTCCGGTCCGGGTTCTTGATAGGGTCATAGGCTGTGGGGGCCTTGGTGATGGCGACAATGGTTGCGCACTCGATAAGGTTGAGATCCTTTGTGCTCTTGTTAAAGTAGTAGTTGGCCGCCGCCTCGATGCCGTTGGTATTGTGCCCGAACGCGGCCACGTTCAGATACGCCTCGAGGATCTGCTCGCGGGTGTAGGTATTCTGCAGCTTGATGGCGGAGAAGATCTCCTTAACCTTCCGCTCCACGCTGACATCCCACTGATCGGTGGCGTTCTTAATGAGCTGCTGCGTGATGGAGGATCCGCCGCCGCCGAAGCGGCTGTCGAGCCCCGGGAGGAAGAAGCCGATGGTGGCGGCCGCTGTCCGCTGCCAGTCTACGCCGTTGTGCTTCCAGAAGCGCTTGTCCTCCGCGGCCACAACAACGTCGATAAGCTCCTGCGGCATGTCCTCAAAATCGACGAGGATCCGGTTCTCCTGCCCGTGCAGGCGGGAGAGCTCGTAAGGATTCCCCTCCCTGTCATTGGCGTAGAGGATGCTGGTATAGTTGGCGTCGATATTGGTGATGTCGATATCCTCAAGGGTGCCGATATAGTCTAAGAGGTACACGACGAGCGCGCATCCGCAGATACAGCCTGTGATGATGCACACAAGGATGAACGACATAACGATCCGGTAAATCGTTCCAAAAAACCAAAGCACCCGACGCGCCGCAGGGGAGCGCTTTTTTCTTTTCTTGGTTTTGCGCATAACAACCTCCCAAATCCGGCGGTTTTGCCGATACACAGGTTATTATACCACAAGAGCGCAGCGATTGTGGTATAATTGGCCAAGCCCGTAGGGCGGCCAAAGGAATGAAAGTATAATAACTGCCTGGCAGTTATTATACCACAAGAGCGCAGCGATTGTGGTATAATTGGCCAAGCCCGTAGGGCGGCTAAATAAATAAGGGTAATAACTGCCTAGCAGTTATTATACCACAGAAGTATTGCCTTGTGTGAATGAACTTTAAATGTTCTTGCGTTTGAAGGCTGGAAAGTGAAACGTTGGCCGGACAAAGATGTTTTTACACGGATATCCATACTCCTTTTTGTATAAATTATAGAAATAAATGGGGATTTCTTGTGCCTGTTGATTTTTCGGTTCATATCGCGTATAAGAAAAATGGACAGCGTATGAAATGTTTGTCGTTACTCGATAGGCAGCTCATAAAAGGTCGAGCGCAAATGTAAGGGCCCCATTCTATATGAATGGGGCTTTTTTATGACAGGAGAATGGAAATAGATGTTGGAAAATTTATTTTTCTGGATCAACAATATTTTTGGATTATCCGGATCGGTTTTTAATGGGGAACAACGACCGCTCCCTGTTTTTATGCTTCCCCGGATACAAAAACCCATCTGTTCTGGATGATTCTATTCTCCTCCCGGATAGAAAAATTCAAGGTGGTCTATCAAAACAAGATGCGGCGGTATGGTATCTGTAATACCACCATGTTTGGGGAGGTTCTGGGGCATGAAAAGGCATCCCTGATCCAGAATATGCTCCCTGCCGCGCTGGATTATATCGGAAATTATACATAGAGAAAAGGACAGATCTTCCAGTGCGGATTAACGGTGCGCTGGAAAATGAAATCACAGAAAAGGCTAAAAAGGTACCGGCTTTGCAAAGACAGGGCCATAAGGTGATTTTTCCTGATGTCCTGCGAATTAAAAAGGCTCTGCTGGAAAAATACGGCGTTTAGTATATCCTTTCCTCCGGCCCTCCGGGCCGGGGGATTTTTGTATTTTCTCCTCTTATCCGGCATAAATCCTCTGCCGGAGGCCCATATTAACTTGGGTAAACCTTCTAAGGACTGCCATAAGGAAACTCATGTGTATAAGCAAGGAGGAAGGAGTAATATGGGACTGTCTTTTCCGGGGCGGGCTGTGCGGTGGACGGCGGGGGGCATAGGCGCGGCTGTCCTCCTGGGGACACTTGCCGTTTACAGCTATCAGGTGAACAGCCGCCAGGCGCCCCAGCCGGCCGGGCATATTGTCTCGGATGAGCCAGCCGCGCCGTCGCCGGAGGAGGATTACCTCTACCTCCTCGGCACAGAGGCCGGACGCTTGGCCGTGTTCCTGCGCGGCGAAGATGAACCGCAGATGGTGTTCGACGTCCCCGTGCGCGTGCTGCCCGAGGCCGACCAGCGCCTGCTCGCCGAGGGCATCCGCGTGAAGGATTATCAGACACTGGTGCGCCGTATCGAAGACTACATCAGCTAGAAAATTCCTTTGGCGGAAGGGCCTGGGGAGAAAATGACAGAGTGGAAAACGCGTCCCGCTGAATAGAGACAATTTGTCATTTTTCGGCCTGTCCGCTGCATCGGATTGTCACCGCCTCTTCACCGGAATAGGAGGAATTCCCCCTCTCCGTGCGGTATAATAGAATCACAAGGAACGACAGAGTACCTTGTGGCTGATTTCTTCCTCTTTTTTTAATACTCTTTCGCCCGACTGTTTACAGTCGGGCTTTGTTTTTTGTTTTTGCCGGAAAAGGCAGGATCGTCCTCAGCGCCGGATCCTGCGCCATGCCCGCTCCACGCCGAAGAACACCGCTGTCAGGAGCGCCGCTTCGAGGGGGAGGGCAACTGCATTCTTTACAAGCCGCACGGGCAGCAGGGCGGCTATCGACTTGCCGTAGAGGATACTGAGGCACAGCGTGTTTCCGATAACGTTGACGATGAGCGACACCAGCCCCTTCGCGAGGAGGATTCGCCAGAAATTCGGTTTCCTTCTGTAGAGCGTCAGGCCGTAGAGCAGCCCGCCAGTGGCGGAGCAGAGTGTCAGCCCGAAGGCATACGGCCCCTCCGGGCGCAGGAGGTATTTGATGATATCGCACAGTCCCGCGCCTATGAAGGCGGGCACCGGGCCGAGAAGGTATCCCATTGTGGCTGTCGCCGTGAAGCCCAGCCCGATTTTGAGGGAAGGGATGGGCACGATGGTCAGCGCCCCCAGAAGGATATTGAGCGCTATCAGCAGCGACACGGTGGTCAGCGTGCGGGGGCGGTAGATTTCTTTGGCGGAGTCTCTCAGCGACCGGATCAGGGTATTCATAAAAAACGGCTCCTTTCATTCTGCCAAATCTGATGTTTTTAGAGCAGGCTTTCACAAAAACTGCCGCAATGCAGCGCATTGCGGCAGTTTTTGTCCCAATCGTAAAAGGAGCCGATACGGTCCTCCTGCGAACAGCGGGATGCGGCGGCCAAACCGCAAGCAGAGCGCTTCAAACAGGAAACGCCTTGCTTTTCGTCCCCGCGGCAACTCCCCGTCCGCGGGACACTTTACGCTTGACCGCCTACTCTGCCTACAAGTGATGCGTTCAGTAACGATATGCTGGGAATACCGTGTCAATGACTGTACATCGTGTCAGTGACCGCGGTAGAAATTGATGAGGCATCCGTCGAGAATGATCTGCCTCTCATCGTCCGTCAGCGCGCCCAGGCGCAGGGCGATGGGCTTCGCTCCGCCCTTTGTGAAAGCGAGGGCGGACAGCTCGCTCTTTCCTTCGGCAACGGCGGCACGCACGTCCGGCAGGAAAATCCAGTCTCCGACCGCGAACGGCGGCTCGCCGTCCAAAAGGAGCGGCAGCATGCCCCAGTTGATGAGGTTCGAGCGGTACCGCTTGGTCGCGTACTCACCCGCGATGTTCGCCCAGCCCCCGAGCACCTTCTGGCATGACGCCGCCTGCTCACGGGCCGATCCATCGCCGGGCTTCACGGCGTAGACAAGCGTGCCCAGCCCGGTCTCCTTCGCGGCGCCCTCCGGCAGCAGCGGGAGAAGGTCATGCAGCTCCCCGGACACGAACGGATCTCCGCCCGCCTCGCGCAGGCGCTCCAGTTCCCGCACCGCCTTCGCGCGCGGGACATAGTCCGGATCCTTGCGTGAGAGAGCGAAGGAGCTTAAGCGCTCCGGATTCGAGCGGTAGGATGAGGTCTCCCCCGAGGGGATGAGCTCGTCGGTAGTGGTCACAGGGTCACGGATGAGCGACGCAACCTCCAGGAGCAGGTGCGGCGTCAGGGCCGGCATGGCCGGCCAGTCGGCAATGTTCGGGCCGAAGCGCAGCTCCGTCTCCGGCTGCGGGCGGCCGAAGCCGAAATAACAGCGGTTTTTGTAAACCGTGCCGTCGAAGCGGAACGCGGGCTTCGTGTACGTCACGTCCAGTTCGTCCGCGCCGGTGAGAAGGCCGCCGTTTTTCGCCGTGGCGGCGATGGAGCGTGCATCCATGAGCGCGACACAGGAGAGCTGCCCCTCCCCGGGCTTGGAGCCCTCGCGGTTCGGGAAGTTCCGGGTTGAGTGCCGGATGGACAGGCACCCGTTGGCCGGCACGTCCCCCGCACCGAAGCACGGCCCACAGAACGCGCTGCGCACCGTCGCGCCCGCCGCCATCAGGCCAGAGAGGACACCGTTCTCCGTCAGCGCCAGCATTGTCGGCTGGCTGGAGGGGTAGACGCTTAAGGAGAACGCGTCCGCGCCGATGGAGCCGCCCGAGAGGATGTCGGCCGCGTCGCACAGGTTATCGAACGTGCCGCCCGCGCAGCCCGCAATGACGCCCTGATCCACCCGCAGCCGCCCGTTTTCGAGCTTATCTAAGAGCGGCAGCCGCACACGCCCGCCGAACTGCTCCTCCGCCTTCTTTTCCACACCGCGCAGGATGTCCGCCGCGTTTTCGCGCAGCTGGCGGATGGTGTACACGTTCGAAGGGTGGAACGGCAGGGCAATCATCGGCTCGACAGAGCAGAGATCCACCTTAACGAGCGCGTCGTAATACGCGACCCCCGCGGGGGCCAGCGGCTTATACGCTTCCGGTCGCCCGAGCGCCCGCAGATAGTCCGCGATGGTTTCATCCGTCATCCAGACAGAGGAGAGGCAGGTGGTCTCGGTTGTCATGACGTCGATGCCGGAGCGGAACTCCGCGCTGAGGTTCCCGACCCCTTCGCCGATAAACTCCATGACGCGGTTTTTGACAAATCCATTCCCGAACACGGCCCCGATGATGGCCAGCGCCACGTCCTGCGGGCCGACGCCCGGGCGCGGCTTCCCGGAGAGCATCACGCCCACCACTTCGGGCAGGTCGATGTCGTAGGTGCGCCCGAGAAGCTGCTTGACAAGCTCCGGTCCCCCTTCGCCGATAGCCATCGTGCCCAGGTGCCCGTAACGGGTGTGGCTGTCGGACCCAAGGATCATGCGCCCGCAGCCGGCCTCCATCTCACGCATGTACTGGTGGATGACCGCCTGGTGCGCCGGGACATAGACACCGCCGTATTTCTTCGCGGCACAGAGGCCGAAGAGGTGATCGTCCTCATTGATGGTGCCCCCCACCGCGCACAGGCTGTTGTGGCAGTTGGTGAGCACGTATTCGAGCGGGAACTCTCTAAGGCCGCTCGCCCGCGCGGTCTGAATAATGCCGACATAGGTGATGTCGTGGCTGGCCATAGCATCGAACCGGATGCGCAGCTTCTGCGGATCCCCGGATGTATTGTGCGCCTGTAAAATCGAATAGGCAACCGTATTTTTGCGCGCTTCCTCCGGATGTGCCGGCGTGCCGTCGAGCACATGCAGGCCGTCCCGCACGAAGCTGCCGCCCGAAATACACTGGATCATGGCGTTTCCTCCTGTCCCCTGTTTTTATTGTGCGTTTACTATACCACAGATCCGTTTTTTATGCAAGAACCTATACTTCATCCTGCATCGGCACGCACAGCGGCAGCGGGAGCCATCCGGGCATGGGAGCCCCGGCGAGCAGGCTTCCGAGCGGGGAAAAGAGCGCGCGCGTCATCTCCCGCCCGGGCAGGGACAGATGAGGGGTGTCCTCCGTGGGGTATACGCTGACCGCGCCGCCCCGCACCTCAAGCGCGAAACGCTCCCCGCCCTCTACGGCGCAGACGATCCGCCCGTCCTCCACATATCCCAGATCCGCCGCGAGCGAGAGCGCCGCCTTCGCCGCCCGGCTGTGATGCAGGATAAGATACATCCCCTGTGCGCGCAGGGAGCTTTTGTCGCACGCGGCGCTGAGGATCCGGGCTGTATCGCGCTGATCCGGCGGCAGGCGGAAGAGGAGATCTTTCCCCACACTGTCCACCACGCACAGCGCCGCGGCCAGCGCGTCGCCCGGGCTGCGGACATAGAATTCGCGCACGCGCACCCCGTCCTCGGAGAAGTAGCCGACGAACTCATCCCCGCGCAAGAGAGCACCCGGGCGGCCGAACTCGTTGCGGAGGTTCCCGAGGAAGTCGGTGCGTCCGGCATGGATGGGTTGCTGCTCATAGAGCGCCTGAGCCGGGGCGATGAGCGCCTCTGTCAGCGGGACAGCCGCAATGCCGCGCCTCTCAGGCAGGCGGCGCGCCTCCCCCGGGCCGAAGCCGAGCTCGAAGCGCATCCCGCACTCCTCGAAGCCGTAGTACCCGTAGCGCTGGCGTTGGCCGCCGAGGAAGAGGAGATCCGTTCCGTCCGCTTTGGCGTCCGCGATGGCGCGCGCCATCAGGGCCCGCATGTACCCCTTCCCCCGCGCCTTCGGGTGTACGCTCACTGTGCCGATGCAGCGGGTGGAGAGCGTCTCCCGCCCGAGGTGCAGTGTCACCGGCCAGGAGATGAGCATCGCCCGCAGCCGCCCGTTCTCCCGCAGGAGATAGTGGTGCTCCGCTGTCTCGGGGTGCCCGTCGTATAAGCTCGGCACTGTCTCGGTAAAGCGCGCGAGGAATACCGTGTCTGCAAAGTCGATCATCTCATCGTATTCGCTTATGCGTCCGCGTTCAATGGAAAAGTCTGCCATATCCTTCCTCCTTTAACTGGATGAAAAAAAGAGGGCCGTCCGATAAAGGGCGGCCGCTCTGCCGGTCAGATTACTTGATGATTTCGCCGTACACCTCGCCGGAGCAGCCGGCGGCGTTGGATTCGTCGGTATCAATGTGCATGGCCCAGCTGTACGACTTATTCACGCGCACGACCACGTCGCCCAGGACGAGGCTGCGCCCGTCGGAGTCGATTTTCACGCTGACGACCTGCTTGTCCACGAGGCCCATACGCTCCGCGTCGGCGGGGGTGGCGTGGATGTGGCGCTTCGCGGCGATGACGCCCTCCTTAAGCTCCACCTCGCCGCACGGGCCGACGAGCTTGCACGCGCCGCTGCCCGCGATGTCGCCGGACTCGCGCACGGGCGCGCTCACGCCGATGCTGCGCGCGTCGGTCAGAGAGAGTTCGACCTGCGTCGCGCTGCGGGTGGGGCCGAGGATGGAGACATTTTTGATTTCTCTCTTCGGGCCGATGACGTCCACCCTCTCGACACACGCGAACTGCCCGGGCTGGGAGAGATCCTTTTTCGGGGTCAGCTTGGCCCCCTTGCCGAAGAGCGTTTCGAGATCCGCGTCGGTTACATGTACATGGCGTGCTGAGGTTTCAACAAGAACCTTATTGTCCATTTCAGTTTACCTCCTCGATTTTTTGGAGGCGCTCCGTTTTCGAGCGCGCTCCATTCTATCTTCCATTGTAAAACCTTCCGCCGGAGAATGCAAGAGGCAAAAGCGCCGGACTTTCCCTTCGGGGAAAAAACAGCGCGTCAGCGGGTGGCCGTGTAGATAAAATGCTGCATATCCACGCCCCTATAGTGCTTGAGCCAGCTTTCTCTCCTGGTCATGCCGTTGCGGAGCGCTACGCGCTGAGAGGCTGTGTTCGTATCCCGGATGATGGAGTGGACTTCGCCGGCGCCTAGGACTTCAAAGGCGTACCGCTTGCACCCCTTCGCAGCCTCTGTGGCGTAACCCCGGTGCCAGTACTGCCGCCGGAAGAGATACCCGATTTCGAGAACCTCCCGCCCCTTCCACGGCTGCATCGTCAGGCCGCACTGGCCGATCATCTCCCCCGTCTCCTTCAGTACAGCCGCCCACAGGCCGAATCCCCATTTTTGGTAACGGGAAAGCTGCTTGTCCAGCCACTCCTGGACCTCTTCGCCGCTGAATGCGCCTTCGTAGGCATACATGGCTTCCTCGTCCTGTAAAATTTTGCACAGGGAGTCAAAGTCCGGCTGCTCCATTTCCCGGAGATACAGCCGTTCGGTTTCCAGGATCATAGCTGTCCCTTCCCACCCGGCAGGCGGTGAGTGTCCCCCCACTCGCACATCCCGTCCAGAATCGGGATCAGGGACTTTCCGCGCTCGGTGAGGCTGTACTCCACCTTGGGCGGGATCTGCGGATATTCCTCCCGGTGCAGCAGTCCGTCGGCCTCCAGCTCCTTGAGAGTCGAGCTCATCGTTTTGTCGGAAATGTTCCGGATATACTTTTTCATCTCATTAAAGCGCACGACGCCGAACTCCATCAGCGCATACAGGATGGTCATCTTGTATTTGCCGCTGATGAGAGACAGGGTATAGCTGAAACCCGTATCGCCGAGGCGTTCCTGAGAAATACAGCGTTCGGTCATTTTTACTATCCTCCAGGCAAGTACCACACCTCAATGTGCGTACTTGATTTTTGTTTGATTCCTGTTACAATAGTACTGCCAGATGAGGAGAAAGTCAACCCCACAATTCAAGGAGGTACTTGTATGAGCAAAAAAATTGTCGTTATCACCGGCAGTCCCCGGAAAAAGGGCAACAGCTTTGCCATGACAGAGGCGTTCATCCGGGCGGCGGAGGCGAAAGGGCATATCGTCACCCGTTTTGACGCCGCTTTAAAAAACGCAGGGGGATGCCGGGCCTGCGAAACCTGCTTCAAAACCGGAAAGCCATGCTCCTTTGACGATGATTTCAACACGATTGCCCCTGCCATTCAGGAGGCCGACGCCGTGGTCTTCTCCATGCCTGTCTACTGGTACTCCATCCCCGCGCAGATCAAGGGCGTCATCGACCGGCTGTTCTCCTTTGTGGTGGGCGGGAAGGATATTTCCGGCAAGGAGTATGCCACCATCCTCTGCTGCGAGGAAAAGGATCTGACCGTTTTCGACGGCGTGCGCATGCCTCTGGAACGTTCCGCCGCACTGTTAAAATGGAAGCTGGCGGGCGAAGTGCTGGTTCCCGGCGTGCTGAACATAGGCGACATCGAGAAAACGGACGGGTGCAGGCAGGCCGCGGCCCTCGCGGAAAAATTTTAAAGGAAACGGCCGCCCGGCCGAACACAGGAGTATAGAATACGCGCCGCATGGCTTTTACAGGCATGCGGCGCTTTTGCTGCATACGGTTTCCGGGCGGGATACTCCCGGGGAGTTCGTTTTTCCCCTGTGCCGCAGATTTGTGCCCCATGCGGCGCCCAGTATCACAAAGAGGGCGCTTGGAATAGGATGAAACGGACCCATACTGATATTCAATAAATTGTAGACAATTTTAATTGAATATGAGTATCAATTTACCCGCCAAAGGAGGAGACAGCATGACCGAAGGTGTAAAGCCTCTGCGGTTTTTTCTCGGGGCCAATACCCCCAGGGGCTTTGTATCCAGATTTGACCAGCTTGAACGCCGCGAAGACGGTTGGAATAGGGTGATCATCAAGGGAGGCCCCGGCACAGGGAAAAGCTCGCTGATGAAAAAAATCGCGGCCGCATTCCTCGCGGACGCTGTACCGGGAGAGAAGGGAAGGGTGGAGGAGATCTACTGTTCGTCGGACTGTTTGTCGCTCGACGGCGTCATTCTGCACAGCGTGAAGACCTCCATCGCGGACGGCACCGCTCCGCACACGATCGAGCCCAAATACCACGGCGCCTACGACACGACCCTCAACCTCTCCGAGTGCTGGAACGAGGATCTGCTCTGCCAAAACCGGGAGGAAATCATATCGCTCTCGAAGCGCATCTCGTCGCTGCACGCGCAGTCCACCCGCTTCCTCGCGGCCTACGGCGCCTTAAACGGGGATAACGCGCGCATCGCCCTTGAGGCGACAGATGTACATAAGGCGGCCGAATATGCCCGCCACTTCGCATCCCGGGAGCTGCGCGGCGTGCCGCGTGAACAGCGCAGCGACACACAGCCGCATGAGGACGTGCGTTTCCTCAGCGCCATCAGCGATCGGGGGGTCGTCGTCTTTGAGGAGACGGCGCGCATGCTGGCGGATCGCCTTTTCGTTGTCGAGGACCCATGGGGAGCCAGCGCGCGCATCCTCCTCGGGCAGGTGCGCCGCCTGGCGCTCGAAAGAGGGCTCGACGTCATCTCCTGCTACTGCCCCACCGATCCGGATATACGGCTCGAGCATCTCTTCATCCCTGCCCTCTCTGTCGGGCTGATGACGCGCAACCGCATCCACCCGCTGGATGTGGAACCCTTCCGCGTCATCCATGCGCGCCGCTTCACGGATATGGAGGCCATGCGCCTGCGCAAACAGCGCCTCGCCTTCAACCGCAGGGGTGCCGCCGAAATGCTGCGCGAGTCCACCCGGTGCCTCAGCGAGGCTAAAGCACTGCACGATACGCTTGAGAGCTACTACATCGAGGCGATGGACTTCACCCTTGCCGAGGAAAAGATGCAGCATGTCCTGCACCGCCTGCGCCGGGAGCGGGCGGACGTGTAAAAATGAATGGGCCCGGCTCCCCCTGCGCATTAAAACCGGGTCGGTGTTCACAGAAAAAGACCTGCGCAGGCGATCGCCTACACAGGTCTTTTTCTTCAGTCTGCGTCTGTAACGACGCCCTTTTTCAGAATAATATTGGCGTACGACATGATCACGACATAACTCTTCTCCCGGGTGCACTGATAGAACTCCCATTTTTCGATTTCTTCAAAGCAGGCATCCCCGCGGCTGTCGTATTTTCTCACGATCTCCTTATACGTGTCCCATATGGGAGTCTTCACCGGGTCGTCCGGAACGACCTGCATCAGTGCAACGGGGTGTTCCATATAGGTATCCAGCGGAAAAGGGCGGAGGATAGCGTCGAGAATGTCCGGCATGCTGTGCCCGTCCATCCGGATGATGCGCTTTCCATAGGTCTCCCCGGGAAAATTTCCGTCTCCGATGGTCAATTCGTTCGTATGTCCCATTTCGTCCAGAATCTTTAAGAGCTCGGGCGGCAGAATTTTCGGGATCCCCTTCAGCATGCCCGATTCACTCCTTTTCGGGCGTGATGACGCCGTCCAAATCCCAAAGGTCCTCCCAGTGCTCCGCTTCGGGCCACAGGAAGACCTGCCCCTTGATCAGCCGGTTATTGCACTCCAGCCGGGCCAGGCGCTCCATTTCCTCGGGGAGCAGCGGGTCCTCCGTGGTACACCGCAGATTGCTGACATATTCGTTCTCATATACGGAGAAGGGGATGGGAATCTGCCCGCGCTGTACTGCCCATTTCAGGCAGATTACGGCCGGGTGCACATTGTGCGCCTTCGCGATTTCCACAAGCTCCGGCATGGCGATATCCGTTACATCCGTCTCCGTCTTGTCACGGTCGGGGCGGGTGGGCGAACCGATGGGGCAGAAGCCAACCGGCAGGATCCCGCGCTCTGTGCAGTAGCGGTATAATTCTTCCTGCTGGAAGGAGGGGTGGAGCTCCATTTCAATGAGAGCGGGCTGTATACGGCACTGGGGCAGCACCGCCTCCAGCTTGGGAACTGTCATATTGGACATGCCGATATACCGGGTCAGGCCCATATCCACAAGGCGCTCCATCTGCCGCCAGACAGAGAGGAACTCTGCCGCCCGGAACGGACGGGAATCGGGATTGCGGGAATCGCCGTCGCACCCGGGCGCATGATAATTCGGGAAGGGCCAGTGCATATAGAGAGCGTCCACATAATCAAGCTGTAAATCCTTGAGAGACTGCGCGAGGGACAGCAGCACGTCGCCCTGCCCGTGCATATCGTTCCAGAATTTTGTGGCGATAAACAGTTCGTCCCGTTTCACCACGCCCTCTGAAAAGGCCTGCGCAAAGACCTCGCCGATCTGTGTTTCGTTCCCATAGACGGCGGCGCAGTCGAACAGTCTGTAGCCGCAGCGGATCGCTCCTGCCACCGCGCCGGAAATCTGCTCGGGGGTGAAGCGGTCTGAGCCGAAGGTCCCCATGCCGATACAGGGGATGGATTCGCCGCTTCTGAGTTTGCGTTTAGGCACATCGGCGGGGTTTATGGCCTGTTTCATGTCAATTCCTCGCTTTCTCCATAGCTTCCTGAGATGCTCCCAAAAACCGAAACGTTTCGGATAATTGTACTATAACATATCCCTGCCGGGTTGTCAACGGATTGAGGGTAAAGGAGACTTTTTACCCCAAGTGTTGCTTTTTTCGCGGTTCCGAGTTATGATGGATCTGGTTTCAGAAACGTTTCGCTTTTGAATACGGGGATATACGGGAGGAAAAACGGCATGGCGGTGACAATGAAGGATCTGGCAAAGTATGCCGGCGTGGGGGTGGCGACAGTATCATCATACTTTAATGGGGGACGCCTCAGACCCGCCAATCGCGAGAAAATCGAGAGGGCGATCCGTGAACTTCATTTTGAGGTGAACGAGGTGGCCAGGGGCCTGCGCGTGGATCACACCAAAACCGTCGGCGTTATCATCCCGGAGCTGGATAACCAGTTCTGCGCCCAGATCATCACCAGCATGGAGGACGAGCTGAGGCAGTATGGGTACGCCACCATCGTGTGCGACTGCCGCACCCGGCCGGAACGCGAGCGGGAGGCTGTCGATTTTCTGCGGCGGAAGAGGGTGGACGGTATTATCAATATGCCCGTGGACGGTACAGGCGGACATCTGAAGGTGTTCACAGACACGGAGAGGCCCGTCGTCGTAATCGATCGGGAGCTGCCGGAAATTGAATGCGATCAGATTCTGGTAGATAATCAGAGCGCGGTACGTAAGGCGATCGGCCTGCTTTTGGAGAACGGCCATAAAGATATCGGGCTGCTGGGCGGTCCGGAAAACGTGGCGACTGCTAGGGAACGTCTGCTCGGCTATAGGGGCGCGCTGGAGGAGGCCGGCCTCCCCTTTCGGCCGGAGCTGACAGAACATACCGACTATACCATTTCCGGCAGCAGGGAGAAAATGGAGGCCTTCTATGCCAGGGTGCCGGATATGACCGCTCTGCTGGCCTTAAACTACGAGACAACCGCTGGCGCTCTGATGTATTTGAATGAAAAGGGCATCCGTATACCGGAGCAGCTCTCGTTCATTGGTTTCGACAACCGCGATTTTGCGCAGGCTGCCCGCCCGCGCCTGACCATTGTGGAACAGCCAACCTCCGAAATCGGACTGCAGGCGGCCCGGCGAATGCTGGCGAGACTTTCCCGAAAGGAGGAGGCGTTCCGGATCATCAAGCTGCAGGCAAGGCTGCTGATGGGGGGATCTGTAAGAGCGCTGAACGAATAAAGGGGCCGGACGGCTGTGTCCTGCCGGGGAGAAGGTCCGTTTGCCGGTGGGGAGTGAAGCTGTAATCTTGAAATCCTGCATTTAAACAAACCCGGAGATCCTTTGAATCAAAAATTTGAACAACACAAAATTTTATTGTGGTGAAATAAAATTCCAGATTTATACTCCAATATTCCCCATTGTTTTTGATATTGGGCAAAAATATAAAACAAATTTCTCAAATGCACTTGACAAATTTGTGGCATAAGGCTATAATGAACCCATAATAAGAGTGATTAAAGATTTTGTGTGCGCACACAAAAAGGATGGTAAGGTTGGCAGTTACAATTAAAGATATTGCACGGATTTGTAATGTCTCCGAAGGAACCGTAGATCGTGCGGTTAATCATCGATTTGGGATTAAGCCGGAGACGAAGGAACGCGTTTTGAAGGTTGCACGTGAACTGAATTATAAACCGAATAAAATTGCCCAGAGTCTGGCCATTGGATCGACCAAAACGATTGGGATTATGTGTTTCGATCTGGAAAACAATTATTTTGCCAGCCTCGTGGATGTGATAGAGGGCATTGCAAAAAACGAAGGGTATTTTATCAATTTGATTCTTACACATGGGGATCCTAAAAAAGAGCGGGAAGGGATTGCGTATTTGGAAGAGCGCCATGTGGATGGGATTGTTCTTTTTTCTGTTTGTAAAGATGCGGATTACAGTACATATCTCCAAAGCCTGGGAATTCCTATTGTGACAATCTATAACCGGATTTCTGAAGATTTTACTTTTATTGGTGTGGATGCTAAAAAAGCCATGCGGGATGCGGTGAAGTATATTGCCGGAAAGGGTTATGAGAGGATTCTTTTTCTTAACGCGAAAATTACTTCAAAAAAGAAGCAGGGGATGAATGTTTATACGCTGCAGGAGAGGCAGGACGGTTACCTTCAGGGCCTGCGGGAAATTGGGCTGCATGATCCGATCGTTTTAGAAGGGCTGGATGAGGAGGCTGTCTCTTCTGCAATTTGCGCGAACAGCGGCCGCCGCACGGCGATTCTGTGCATCAGTGATATGTACGCTGTTTCGGTGCTTGAACTGTGCAAAAAGAAGCATTGGGATGTGCCTGGGGACGTGGGGATTATGGGGTATGATAATATGGACATGCTGCAATATATTGCTCCCCGCATTTGCTCGGTTGGATATGATGTGCATCTTCTGGGGAAACAGCTGGTGACTGTCCTATTGGAAACAATGTGTTCGGATGCGCCTTCATCGGATCATATGATGGATTACTGTTTTACAGATGGGGAATCGCTGTGAGGTTTTTATTTTTTTCAGAGGCAGGAATATTGTATGAAAAATTGTGTGCGCACACGAAAAAATAATTGATTTGTGTTGGAAATGTTGATGCCGTTTTGTGTAAATTTTCGTGTACGCACACGAACACATATTGTATTGATAAATTGTTAATTTCTCAGGTTTAAACGCTATATGCGAAAAAAATCTATATCTTTTCAGCCGAATTGTCTGTAAGGGGGAAAATTGAGCCGTTTCGAACGGGAAAAGGGAAAGGAGGCCTGAAGGCGCCCTCAATACATCAATTTGGCGGGTCGAGCTGCAATGCCTATTGAACGCCATACGTTCAGCACATTAAAACGCGGATTTCCTTTTGTCTGTGGGAAAGGGTGGGATCTGCCGGTTAAACGGGAATCAGAAATAAAGAATACGTTATTTCGTGTGCGCACACGATAAATCATTATCTGTACTTTAACGTAATTTTCTTTCTTCTGCTGAAAGCGCCCTGAAGCTGCGTTTTTCAGGACTCTATGAATTACGGGATGGGGAATGAAATTTTGGATGCAGCCGGACAACAATAATGAGAAGCGAAACGATGTAAAACGTTCAATAAAAGGAGGTTAATATTTGTGTTCCGATCAAGAAGAAGATCATTTGTGTTTTTTCTGCTGCCGGCATTGTTGCTGATCATTTTCATTCAGTTTATGCCGATGGGCTATAATCTGGTATTAAGTTTTTTGAACATTCAGCTCAATAAGCCCAATCTTCCTGTAAAATTTGTGGGACTGCAAAATTATTTCAGTATCCTTTCAGATAAAGGATTTTGGAATTCTGTTGTCGTAACCCTGATAATCGGCATTGCCAGTACGGTTCTTGAACTACTCTTTGGATTGATTCTGGCGCTGCTGCTCGATATGAAAGGCCGTTTCGGCAAAGCTCCGGGAGGCATGGGATTTTTCAGGGGTCTGCTCTTTATTCCGTATATGATTATGCCGATCATGGTCGGCCTGACCTGGTTCATCTTTGCCGATTCCAATTATGGCATGCTGAACCCGATTCTGGAGATGTTCGGACTGCCAACCCGTGTCTGGTTCTCCAATGAGAAAACGGCCATCTGGGCCATCGTGGCGATGGATACCTGGCAGTGTACGCCGATGGTCATGATGATTATCGCCTCCGGACTGAAAACGATAGACGCTTCCCTCTATGAGGCCGCTGTGGTAGACGGGGCGAACTCCTGGCAAAAGTTCAGCTCTATCACCATGCCGATGCTCAAGCCCGTGTTAAAGGTTGCAGTCTCAATGCGCCTGATGGACGTTATGAGAATTTACGATACGATTATCGCCACAACAAAGGGCGGTCCCGGCAATAAGACCGAGGCCATCAGCGTATTCACGCAGAAGCTGGGCTTCGAGCAGTTTAAGACCAGTCAGGGTGGAACGGCGGCGCTGCTGATTACAATTCTTATTCTCGTTATGAGCCAGATCGTCGTCCGTGTATTTTCTACCAAGGAAAGCACCTGATTATTTGCGGGGCGATGGAAAAAGATCTCTGCAATGGAGAATGTGAGGAGGATTTGCATGGAAAAAACCGCAAAAAAGATCTTTTACCGTGTTTGGCCGTATTTCATCCTGATCATCTGTTTGACTGTTTCCTTTACCCCGATTGTCTGGGTTGTTTGTTCGTCGCTGAAGCCCGCGGGGGATATTCTGACAATACCGCCCTTCTATTTTCCCAAAACGATCACACTCCAGCACTATTATGATCTGTTTTTTAAGCGGGATATCTCCCCGGTCTTCCTCAACAGTCTGACCATAGCGCTGGCATCCACCGCGATTTCCATTGTCTTTGGCACATTGGCAGCTTACGTGTTTGCCCGTTCCAAGAGCAAACTAATGGACGGATTGCTCTCTTTAATTCTGACAGGAAGGATGATGCCTGCCGTCGCCTTGGTTATCCCGCTCTATATGGTGATGCGCCAGCTCAATCTGGTCAATACAAAAACATCGCTGATCGTTGCCTATACGGCGATGAGCTTGCCTTTCGCTATCTATATGATGATGGGCTTCATCTCCCAGATCCCTTATGAAATTGAGGAGTCCGGCATTATCGACGGATGCAGTCCGTTCAAAGTGCTGACCCTGTTGATCCTGCCCCTGATAGGGGCCGGACTCGCTTCCACCGCTATTTTCAATTTCCTGACCGCGTGGAACGAATACCTTTTCGCCGTGATTTTTATGATCGACGAGAGAGCCAAAACGATACCGGTGGCCCTGATGGCCTTTGATACAGGGCGGAATACGTACTGGGGTCCCCGTTTTGCGCTGATGGTGATTTCGCTCGTCCCTGCCACGATCTTTACGCTGGCGGCGCAGAAATACCTTGTATCCGGCGTGACGCTGGGCGCTGTGAAGGGCTGAGCTGGGGGAGTCTGTTTATTGGGTTTGACGCGTGGTTTTAAACCGCGTGACAATAAATAATTTTTGGGAGGACAGTGAAAAATGAAAAGCAAAAAGTTTTTGGCTCTTTTGTTGGCGCTCTTTACGCTGAGTAGCACAACCGCCTGCAACGTCGCGCCGGTGGATACCGGAAGCAGCAGTGCGGGCAGTACAGGCAGCACGGACAGCGCGGGCGGATCCAGCGAAGCGAGCGGTTCCAGTGAAGCTGACAGCGGATCCGCGCCGGCGCCGGCGGCCGATTTGCCGGAGGGGGTCATCCCCTATACGCCATACGATCTTTCCGGAAAGTCGATCACCGTTTATACGGCTGAGGGCGAGCTGAGCAACAGCGTACTCGCGCAGAAGGACCGGTTCACCGAGCTGACAGGCTGTGAAGTCAAAATGGTCGCCATCCCAATGAACAATTTCCGCGAAAAGCTGACCATCGATCTCTCCGCCGGTTCGAGCGAATACGACGCCATGGCCATGACCTGCGAGTATGAGTTCATTCAGAACGGCTGGGTGGAACCGCTCAACAGCTATATCAGCGATTCTTCCATCGCCGATCCGAACCTCAATCTCGCCGATTTCATCCCGTCTCAGATCGAAGTGATGACGATGGGCGATCAGATCTACGGTCTGCCGTGGAAACCGGACGTGATGGTTTACTACTATCGCAAGGACTGGCTTGAGGACGATGCGAACAAGGCGGCTTTCAAGGAGAAGTACGGCTATGATCTGGCGCCGGCAAAGACTTGGGAACAGTATCAGGACATTGCCGAGTTCTTCACCAACAAAGAGGAGACCGCTATGGTTCTGTCTTCATGGGAATGAACCACAACCAGCTTTCAGGAACTCTGCAAACCCGATTTTATGGCACCGGCCTGACCTGGTACAACGAGGATTATACGACAAACTGCAACACGCCGGAATTTATCAAGTGCCTGGAAGAGCTTAAATGGGAGCTTGAAAACACGACTCCTCCCGGGACTGATAACTGGGAATGGCCGGAAACCAACGCCGCGTTCCTTTCCGGAGTGATTGCACAGACCGTTACATGGCCGGGCCTCTCGAAAATGTGTGAGACGCCTGACGGCGACTGGGGGAAATCCGAGGTTGTCGGAAAAGTGGGTTGGACCACCGCTCCCGGCTGGGAAGACGGCAAGCCCGCGACCACGATGGGCGGCTGGTGGGCCTATATTTCGGCATTCTCCAAGGAGAAGACCGCCGCTTATAAGTTTGTAGAATTCGTCACCAGCCAGGAAGGGGAGCTGTTAAAGATTTCCTCCGGCTGCGATCCGGCCCGCCAGTCCAATTTCGATCTTCTGGCGAAGGACGATCCGTTCTATGAGGTCATGGCCAATAACCTGGCCATCAGCATCCCGACCCCGGCTCTGCCCCGGTGGGGCACGACCTTTGATACCGAACTGCGCGACAACGTGCATGCCGCCATTACCGGGCAGGTTTCGGTGGAGGAAGGGGCTAAGGCGGTCGATGACGCCCTCCAGAAGTTCCTGCGCGAAGAAGGGTACATTGATTAAAACAGGTCTTATTCGCCAGTCTGGGTAAACGATTCCCGTGCGGGAAACGATGGACTGGAATGAAAGACAGAGAGCGTTCAAAACGGATAAGGATCCCGGAAAGATATCCTTACCGGGATCCCTTTTTCCATTGTGCGGATGTGATTTTTGAGTGGAGAAACCGCAATCAAATATTTACCTTAATCATTCAAATTTACGATGTATGAGAGGGATTTAATACTTATGATGTATATTACGATTGACGCGAACCGGACAAAGGCTGCGGTCGACCGCAAAATTTTCGGGCACTTCACAGAGCATGCCTTCCGAAACATCTACGGCGGGATGTATGAGCCGGAAAGCAGTACTGCCGACGAGCATGGGTTCCGGAAGGATGTTCTGGATGCGCTCAAAAAGGTGCGCACGCCTTTGCTGCGTTATCCGGGAGGAAACTTTGTTTCCAACTATCATTGGGAAGACGGCATCGGACCGAAGTCGGAACGGAAACGTGTCTTTGAATACGCCTGGCTGACGGAGGAGAGCAATCAGTTCGGTACGGCGGATTTTATTGAGCTCTGCCGCAAGGTGGGGGCTGAACCGCTGATTTGTGTCAACATGGGCACTGGCACTGTAGAAGAGGCCATGCACTGGGTGGAGTACTGCAATGGCACCGGAAACACCTATTATGCGAATCTGCGCCGTTCTCACGGCTATGAGGAACCCTTCGGTGTGAAATACTGGGGACTGGGAAATGAAATGTACGGGCTGTGGCAGATGAACCACAAATCGGCCCGGCAGTACGCAGAGGCCGCGCTGGAATTTGCCAAAGCGATGAAATGGGTGGATCCCGGCATCTCCCTCATTGCGTGCGGATATGAACAGAGCTCCGACTGGAATTATACTGTGGCGAAAGAAATCGGCTCTCTGATCGATTATATTTCTGCTCACCATTATTCGGTCGGCTGGGGCCCGTTCGAGAGAGACGATTACATGGGAAATCTGTATATTCCCGAATACATGAACCTGCTGACGGATCTGACGCTTTCAGCTGTGAATACAGGTTTAAACAATGTGACAGACCATATTCAGGTTGCCTGGGACGAGTGGAACCTTTTTGGCTGGGCTGTCGACGGCGTGAACGAGGACAGTTCCTACACGATGCAGAATGCGCTTGTCACCGCATTGATCCTCAACTTCTTCATCAAGAACTGCGACAGAATCGGAATGGCGAACTACTCCACCTTTGTAAACATCAACGGCGCCGTTTCCACGCATGGGGATCAGCTTGTCAGGCGCCCGCAGTTCTATGTGTTTGATCTGCTTAGCAACAACACAGGGGAGCGGGCAGTGGAAACCTATGCAGAAGGGGAAATGTTGGATGTGCGGGTTTCCCAGAGCGAGAAACTTAACCGCCCGAAGCTGGGTATCGATCTGACCCATCCGGAGGAAGAAAAAGAGGAGAGATGGGTGAAGGTCCCGGCGGTGGACTGCGCCGCCACTGTGAGTGCGGACGGCACGATGTACCTTTCTCTTGTAAACAAACATCCGGAGGAAGATATCACGGTGGATATCGAGGTTAACGGATGGGGTGATATTGAGGCTGTTAAGTGCAGCCGGATCTATCACGAGGATTTGGCGGCCAGCAACACGCTGGAGCATCCTGAGGAAGTGAACATCCAGGAAGCTGCCCGGCCGGAGATTTCTGGAACCTGTCTGAAAATGACCCTGAAAAAGCATTCTGTAAATCTAGTTCAACTGAAAAAGAAGTAAGAAGGTGAGCATATGGAAGGGATCCGAATCGGTTATCTCCCCACCCGGCGCGATGTATTCAGTGCTTCCGAGGCACGCCGTTACCGTGGGATAATAAAGGAAAAGATTTCTGCGCTAGGAGCAAAACTCATTGATATCGACGACATCAATGACGAGGGACTGTTCTTCAGCGAACAGGATCTGCCGGCGGTTCTGGAGAAGATGCGGCGCAGCCATGTGGACGGCCTTTTCTTCCCCCACTGCAACTTCGGCACAGAGGATCTGGTCGCCAAGACGGCGAAAGAGCTCGGAAAACCGGTGCTGCTCTGGGGCCCGCGCGATGATGCGCCCCTTGCGGATGGTCTTCGCACACGGGATACGCAGTGCGGTCTCTTTGCGACAGGCAAGGTGCTGCGCCGCTTCAATATCCCCTTTACGTACATTGAAAACAGCCGGATAAGCGATCCGGTCTTTCTGAAGGGTTATCAGAAATTCCTCTGTGTTTGCCGCACGGTACGGGCTTTCCGCAGGATGCGGATCCTGCAAATCGGGCCGCGTCCGGATGGGTTCTGGTCTGTGATCTGCAACGAAGGCGAACTGCTGGAACGCTTTGGAATCCAGACGTTCCCCGTTTCATTGGTCGATCTGGTGGACCGGGTAAAGGAGCTCCTGCGCGGGAAGCCGCAGAAATTCCATGACGCGATGGACCGCATTGCCGGACAAATGGATCTTTCCGCCTGCGAGACGGAGGATGTCGAAAAACTTGCGGCGATGTATACGGCTATCCGTTCCCTCTGCGAGGAGCATGGGTGTACCTGTGCAGCGATCCAGTGCTGGAATGCTCTGCAAAGCGAGAGTGGGCTGGGCGTCATGCCCTGTATGGTCAACGGCCTGCTGACTGAGGACGGTATTCCGGTAGCCTGTGAGACGGATATGCACGGCGCCATAACGGCTGTATTGCTGCAGGAGTCTGCCGGATGCTGCTCCCCCGTTTTCTTTTCCGATATGACGATACGCCACCCCGACAATGATAACGCGGAGCTTTTGTGGCACTGCGGCAACTTTTCGCCGTCCCTGGCCGCGGAGGGTGAGGAGAAGCGTTTAGGCCGGCATTTTATCTTTCCCAGCCATAAATGCGGTACAGGAGAGTGGAAGATCCGCAGCGGTGAAGTGACTGTCTGCCGGTTTGACGGCGATCACGGCGAGTACCGTCTGTTTATCGGGGAGGGCCGCGGGACGGAGGGCCCTCGGACAAAGGGGACTTATTTCTGGCTGGAGGTGGACAACTGGCCCAAGTGGGAGCGGACTCTGGTGGAGGGCCCATATATCCACCACTGTGCCGGCATACATGCGAAGACGGCCGATATCCTCCAGGAGGTCTGTAAGTATATCCCGGGCCTGCAGGCGGAGAGAATGTAAGGCACGAAAGAGAAGCGGCGGAGGAATTTATGAAAAAGATAATCAATCAGCCTGCGGCCGTACCGGAGGAAACGATTGAAGGGTTTATCCGGGCGTATGCAGATGACTTCGAAAAGGTAGAGGGCGTGAAGGGCATCCGGGTCCGCACCCCAAAGGATAAGGTAGCGCTGGTGATCGGGGGAGGAAGCGGCCATGAGCCGATGTTTGCGATGTTTGTTGGGGAAAATCTTGCCGATGCGAGCGCAAACGGAAATATCTTTGCTTCCCCGGATCCCAATACCATCGTGCAGACTGTTCGATCGGTGGAGCGCGGGAAGGGCGTTCTGCTGATCTACGGCAACTACGCGGGCGACAATTTGAACTTTGACATGGCGGCGGAGATACTGGAGGATTTCGAGATCGAGAGCAGAACGGTCCGTGTGTGGGATGATGTTGCCTCCGCGCCGAAGGAGCGGATCACCGATCGCCGAGGGATTGCCGGGGATGTGTTTGTCCTCAAGATTGCCGGTGCCGCGACAGCCGCGGGCCTTTCCTTGGAGGAAGCGTATCGTGTGGCAGTCAAGGCGCGCGACAATACGTTCAGCCTCGGGGTGGCGCTCTCCGGCGGGACAATTCCCGGAGAAGAGCATCCCGCGTTTACCCTGCCGGACGGTGAAATTGAGTTCGGCATGGGCGTCCATGGAGAACCGGGCGTTAAAAGGATGAAGCTGATCCCCGCGGATCAGACGACAGATTTTTTGCTGGAAAAGCTGCTTGAGGATTCTGGTATCCATAGGGGGGATTCTGTCTGTACACTGGTAAACGGGCTGGGATCGACCACGTTGTCGGAACTGTGCATCATCAACCGCAGACTGGCGCCGCTTCTGGAGAGCCGCGGAATCGGGATACATGATATGGAGATCGGGTCCTACATCACCTGCCAGGAAATGGCCGGGGCCTCTATCACATTGCTGCGCCTGGATGAGGAGCTGCAAAAGTATTACGATATGCCCTGCTGGAGCCCTTATTATCAGAAACGCGCAAAGAAGGCCAAGTGAAATGAAGACAATCTGCACAGAAGAAATGAAAGCGATGCTGTTGTTCATTGCCGATCGGGTGATGGAGAGCAAACCTATGCTGACAGAAGTGGACTCCCGTATCGGGGACGGCGACCATGGAATCGGTATGGAGACTGGCTTTCGCGCCGTGAAGGAGGTTCTGTCCGGGGAGGATTTTGACACTGTCAATCAGTTGTTCCGGCAAACCGGTATAGCGATGCTTAATTCCATGGGCGGCGCTTCCGGCGTGGTTTTCAGCACGATGTTCATGGGCGGTGTCAAAGGAATGCAGGATACTTCCCAAATCGATACGCAGGCGTTTGCAGACATGATGTCCCGCAGCTTGGAGGCAGTACAAAAACGCGGCGGCGCCCGCCGGGGCGATAAGACCATGGTCGACGCTCTCGAGCCGGCCTGCGCCGCGATGTCGGAATATCAGGGCGGCGATTTTGGGGAGATATTCTGCCGTGCAGCGGAAGCGGCACAAAAAGGGGTGGAGGAAACCAAACGGTACGCCGCGAAATTCGGCCGCGCAAAATCCTTAATGGAGCGGTCCATCGGTTATCAGGATGCGGGGGCTACCTCCGTGTGGATTATTTTCCGGGCGGCGGCCGACTGGTGCCTGAAGAAGGAGGCTGAAGAGGCATGAAGGAACTGATCATCGGCTGTGACAACGCGGCCGTTGGATTAAAGGAGACACTTAAAAATTTCCTTACCGGAAAGGGATATCATGTAGAAGACATCGGCTGTGCGGACGAAACGGACGTTACTTTTTATCCGTATATTGCCGAGCGGGTCTGTCAGGCTGTCAAAGACAGCGGGTTTACAAAAGAAGGAATCCTGCTCTGCGGAACCGGGATGGGAATGGCCATATCCGCAAACAAGATCCCGGGAATCCGCGCGGCAGTTTGTCACGACAGCTATTCAGCTGAACGGGCAAAGCTGAGCAATAACGCGAATATACTGTGCATGGGTGCGCGCGTGATCGGTCCCGAACTGGCAAAGCAGCTTGCTGTAGAATGGCTCTCTCTGGAGTTTACAGACGGCCCCTCTACTCCAAAGGTCCATGCTGTTCAGGAGCTTGAGTCACGTTACCTGGCCTGAGAAATGGGAGTGTAAGGATGGAGCGTTTTCTTCTCGGAACCAATTGGAAAATGCATAAAACCTTCCCGGAAGCGGTGGCTTATACAGAGAGGCTGAAAATTCTCGTACAACAATATCCCCAATGTCAATTTTTCATCATCCCCCCCAGCCTGTATCTGCGGGAGCTGGCTGAACGCCTGAAAGGGGGTCAAATCCTCCTGGGCGCGCAGAATATGCACTGGAGGGAGGAGGGCGATTACACGGGAGAGATTTCACCGGCATGGCTGGAGGCATGCGGGGTAGCGGTGGCGGAACTGGGGCATTCAGAACGCCGCCAGGCCTACAATGAAAATGATGTCGACTTAAACAGAAAAGTACATGCCGCATTTCGGCATAATATGATCCCTCTCCTCTGTGTCGGCGAATCCGCACAGGACAAAGAATATGGCGTTACAGCGGAAAAGCTCAGAATGCAGCTAAAAATCGGGCTGTTCGGTGTAAATCCGGAACAGTCCTCCCGGTTATGGATCGCATATGAGCCTGTTTGGGCGATCGGACCGTCCGGTATTCCGGCAGAAGCGGCGTATGTACAGGCTGTACACCAGATGATCCGCAGCATGCTGCTGGAACAGTTTGGTGAATCCGGAAGGAGGATTCCAATTCTGTACGGCGGCAGCGTAAACCCGGAAAACTGCGTTTCTCTGGCAGTCTGCTCTGAAGTAAACGGATTATTCATCGGGCGTTCCGCATGGGATTTAGAAAAGTGGATGCTGATTTTGGAACGGCTGCATATGGCCGGCGTTTTGGAGGGATAGCTTTTAAATTCTCAGAGAGAAAGTCTGTGTACTTAGCTTTGCAATAAGATTCGGCATATAATGGCACCGAGCTTATTTTAATAAATTGTTTATATCAAGGGGTCTCCTTTGCTGCTTTGAGTATAGCGGATATTCTGAGCGCTGCAAAGGAGACTTTTTTCTGCTGGTGGGGTCTGTCCTGCAACTTCGATATTGTGCACAAATTTCTGTATAGCAGATTACAGCCTGGATTTAGAATTCGGCGAATGAAGACCAAGGACGTAACCCTGCCCTCCAAAACAGACGGCTAGGACGTCCCCGATGCGTCATAGAATGAAACATCACCAGAAAAGGGGACTTCGCCATGTATTCCACACTCATTACGCTCGCCCTGTGCAACCTGCTCTACTTCGCGCTGCATATCACGGGCGGCGGTTCGTTTCCCCACCCCCTTCCGCCGGCGGAGGAGCGTGCCTACCTCCTGCGCGCGAAGGAGGGAGACGAGGAGGCCAAAAACAAGCTCATTGAGCACAATCTGCGCCTGGTGGCGCACATCATCAAGAAGGGTTGAAGCAAACGGAAGATTTTAACCGGTCAAAAACGGCCCTCCAAGGGCCGCCGAATTTCAGATGGATGTCCAGATGGAGTTCCTCTTTCGTACTTCCTCTTTTGACCACGATCTTATCTAAAATTGTGGTGACTAGGGCGGAATGGATCCCGTTTTGGAAGGTTAGTTCCTCTTCCAGAGCGGCTCGGATTTCCTCCATCTGTGCCGCTGTCTGCTGTCCCTTTTCCGCCTCCGCCTGAAGCGCTGCCAGCCGTTCTTCCAGAACCTTGGCCTGCTCATTGAATCCGTCGTTGCACTGTTTGAACTCCGCTGTGGAGATGACGCCCTCAATGCTCATCTCCATCAGGCGGTCTTTTTTTGCCTGGATAGCGGAAAGGTCTTCCTCAATGTGACGGCTGTCCTGGGTGTAGTCGTGTTTGTCAGGAACAGACTGGAGGACGGTCACCACTGCGTCAATAATA
Source organism: uncultured Oscillospiraceae bacterium (assembly GCA_949743955.1). GTDB lineage: Bacteria > Bacillota > Clostridia > Oscillospirales > Ruminococcaceae > Harryflintia. Next base: position 51,846 of record CATJVQ010000016.1, read on the forward strand.
GCTTGTTTATTCTGGGCC
>CATJVQ010000017.1 GCA_949743955.1 uncultured Oscillospiraceae bacterium
GACCTCATCTACCAGAGCGGCTTTAAGGGGATGCGCTATTCCATCTCCAACACCGCCGAGTACGGCGACTACATTACCGGGCCGAAGATCATCACAGAGGAGACCAAGAAGACGATGAAGAAGATCCTCCGCGATATCCAGGACGGCACCTTCGCCAAGGAGTTCCTGCTCGATATGTCCGATGCGGGCGGCCAGGTCCATTTTAACGCCATGCGCAAGCTGGCCTCCGAGCATCCGTCCGAAGTCATCGGCGAGGACATCCGCAAGCTGTACAGCTGGAGCGACGAGGACAAGCTCATCAATAACTAATCAGAAGCCCCTTTTCTTTGTGCCTTTTCTGCCCTCCGGCAGGAAGGGCACAAATTTCAGAGAAAGGAACGATGAACCGATGAAAAGCGATTCGATTAAGCTCGGGGCACAGAACGCGCCGCACCGCGCGCTCTATCACGCCCTGGGCATGACGGAGGAGGAGATCCGGCGGCCGATGGTCGGCATCGTCAGCTCCTATAACGAGATCGTCCCCGGGCACATGAACCTCGACAAGATCGTCGAGGCGGCGCGGCTGGGTGTCGCCATGGCAGGGGGGACTCCGGTCGTGTTCCCGGCCATCGCCGTGTGCGACGGGATCGCCATGGGGCACCAGGGGATGAAGTATTCGCTCGTGACACGGGATCTCATCGCCGACTCCACCGAGGCGATGACCCTCGCCCACGGGTTCGACGCGCTCGTGATGATCCCCAACTGCGACAAGAATGTGCCGGGCCTCCTGATGGCCGCCGCGCGGCTCAATGTCCCGACTGTCTTCGTCAGCGGCGGGCCGATGCTCGCCGGACATGTTAACGGCGGAAAGACCAGCTTCTCCTCCATCTCCGAGGCGGTGGGGCAGTTTAACGCCGGGAAAATTTCCGAAGAGAAGCTGCGGGAATACGAGTGCAAGACCTGCCCGACCTGCGGTTCCTGCTCGGGGATGTACACAGCCAACTCCATGAACTGCCTGTGTGAGGCGCTGGGCATGGCGCTCCGGGGCAACGGCACGATTCCAGCGGTCTATTCGCGCCGGATTGAGCTGGCCAAGCACGCAGGCATGGCGGTGATGGAGCTTGTGAAACAGAATATCCGCCCCCAGGACATCATGACCCGGGACGCCTTCTACAACGCGCTGACCGTGGACATGGCGCTGGGCTGCTCCACGAACAGCATGCTGCATCTGCCCGCCATCGCGCACGAGTGCGGGATCGAAATCAATCTGGACATTGCCAACAGCATCAGCGAAAAGACGCCGAACCTGTGCCACCTGGCCCCCGCCGGGCGCACGTACATGGAGGAGCTCGACGAGGCGGGCGGTGTCTATGCCGTGATGAACGAGCTGTGCAAAAAAGACCTGCTCCACACGGCGTGCATCACCGTGACGGGGAAAACCATCGGTGAGAATATCGCAGGATGCGTGAATCTGGATCCGTCCGTCATCCGCCCCATCGACGATCCCTTCAGCGAGACAGGCGGCATCGCTGTCCTGCGCGGCAACCTCGCACCCGACGGCGGCGTCGTCAAGCGTTCGGCCGTCGCGCCGGAGATGCTCGTGCATGAGGGGCCAGCCCGCGTGTTCGAGTGCGAGGAGGACGCGCAGGCAGCCATCAATGCCGGGAAGATTCAGCCCGGGGACGTGGTCGTCATCCGCTACGAGGGGCCGAAGGGAGGCCCCGGCATGCGCGAGATGCTGAATCCCACCTCCGCCATCATGGGGATGGGCCTCGGCAGCAGTGTCGCCCTCATCACGGACGGGCGCTTCAGCGGCGCCACCCGCGGGGCGTGCATCGGCCATGTCTCGCCGGAGGCGGCGAGCGGCGGGGGGATCGGCGTCGTCAAAGAGGGGGATCGCATCCGCATCGACATCCCGGGGAACCGGCTGGATCTGCTTGTGGATGAAGCGGAGCTCGAGGAGCGCATGAAGCATTTCATCCCCAAAACGAAGGAGCTCTCCGGCTACCTCAAGCGCTATGCGGCACTCGTTTCGAGCGGTGCGTCCGGCGCGACGCTCTCTTAAGATGAGCGGGTTGGAATTAGCCCCGCGCCTAGGCACGCTGACGGTCTTCCGCTCCCTGCTCCGCGATCCGGTCCTGGAGGCGCTGTGCGCTTATCTGGAGACGCGGCGGACGGGGGACGCCTGCCGGGCGGCCTCGGCCTATGCCGGGTTCGCCGCCCGCCTCTACGAAGCGGGCGGGGATCTGGGGCGGCACATCCAGCATCTGGCGGAGGAGGATGAAAACGTCTATATGCGCCTTGTCGGGCGTGGGGAGACGCCTCCCCCGTTCATGGAACAATGCGTGGAGGAGGAGCTGGCGCTTTTGCAGGCAGTCGCCGAACTGGCGCCGGAGGATCTGCTGCGCGGGCTCGATTGGGTCGGCTTTCTTCCCGGCTTCGGGCATGAACCGACAGAACTCGCCGCGGACTACCGCCGCCGGACGGAAAACATCGGCCGGTACGGCTATGGTATTTATGCGCGCCACTCCATGTTTTATCTGGACGCAGGGGGACGAATCGTCCCGGTCCGCCACCCTGACAGGACGAAACTCAGCGATCTAGTGGATTACGAGCGGGAAAAAGGCATCCTGCTTGAAAATACGCGGGCGCTCTTAGCGGGGCGTCCGGCGGCCAACGTCCTTTTGACTGGCGACGCAGGCACCGGCAAGTCCTCTACCGTCAAGGCGGTGGTCAATGAGCTCTATCCAGAAGGGCTGCGCATCCTGGAGATCCGCAAGGAGCAGCTCCGGGAGATCCCGGCCATCCTCGACGAATTGACGCAAAACCCGCTGCACTTCATCCTGTTTATCGACGATCTCTCCTTCCAGAAAAACGACGACAATTACAGCGCCCTCAAGGCGATTCTGGAGGGATCGGTCTCGGCCAAATCGCAGAACGTCGCCGTCTACGCGACGAGCAACCGCCGGCATCTGGTGAAGGAGAACTTCTCCGAGCGCGATGGGGACGACATCCACCGCAACGACACGATGCAGGAGATCTTTTCCCTGTCCGACCGGTTCGGCGTCCACATCACGTTCCAGCGCCCGGACAAGGCGACGTATCTGCACATTGTCCGCCGCCTCGCGGATGCGTGCGGAGTGTCCTGCGCGGATCTGGATCTGCTCGCGGAACGCTTCGCCCTCGGCCGCGGCGGACGCTCCGCCCGGGCCGCCCGGCAGTTTGTGGATGGACTCCTCGCCGGGCAGGCGGAATAAGTCCCATTACTTCGAGATGAGAATCCGGATCACAGATCCATCCGAAAGGATCCGTGATCCGGATTGCTTCGTTTATTGAGGCCGCGTATCCGTACTCTTTTTCGCCCAGATAAGGATGACGATCGCCGTCGTAATAAGGAACAGCGCAAGAATCAGGGGGCGGAGCCATATTGTCCATTCAAGGGAAAAGTAAAGCGCGTGCAGGACAAAACAAACTGCCATAAAGCTGAGATACGCCGCCGCTGAATACAGCCCATTCTTAAGGAGACGTGCACGTTTCTGTTCTCTCGCCAGCATTTGTTTTTGACGCTGCTCCAATATTTCTGTCTTGAGCGACAATTCATCTATTTCCGAGGGTTTCAGCAGGTAGTCCACAGTGACATTAAAGATTCTACTGACTTCAATCATCTTCTCCGTCTCCGGCAAGACTTGCCCGCTTTCCCACTTTGAAACAGACTGTCTTGAAACGTTAAGCCTCTCAGCCAGCTGTTCCTGTGTCCATTCTCTGCTCTTTCTCAGCACAATGAGCTTTTCTGCGAATTCCATGCGGATTCCTCCCTTTCAGTTTGTGTATTCAGCTTATCAAAAATCCTAGTTGCATGCCAGCAAGTGAAGTGTACAACCGCATAACATATGGTGGAAGAGGCGTATTTTTTCACCTTATTATCATACTGTCCACACAAAAAGAGCACCATGCGAATTCGCATGGTGCTCTTTGGTTTTAAACTCAATACTTGCTCGAAACGTTCATGAAGCTGGAATAATCCGACTCGGCCTCCACAGGCGCGGCGGCGGCGGAAAGGGAAGAACCAAAGGAATCGTCGTCCCGCAGGCGGAAGCGGCCCACCAAATTCTTAAGCATCTGCGCCTGGGAGGACAGCTCCTCGCTCGCGGCGGCGGACTCTTCGGAAGTCGCAGAATTTGTCTGGACAACGGCGGAAATTTGATCGATGCCCTGTGTCACCTGATCGATGGCTTCAGCCTGTTCCGTCGTCGCGGCGGAGATCTTGTCGACTGTAGCGGCAACGTCCTTCGCACCCTCTACAGCGGCCAAGAGGGACTGTGCTGTCTTATCCGCGATCTGCGTGCCGTTTTCAACCGCACGGATAGAGTTCTCAATCAGTGCCGACGTATTCTTGCTCGCTTCCTGGCTCTTGTTGGCGAGGTTGCGCACCTCATCGGCCACAACAGCGAATCCCTTGCCGGCCGCGCCCGCTCTCGCCGCTTCAACCGCCGCATTCAGCGCGAGGATGTTTGTCTGGAATGCAATATCCTCAATAGTCTTGATAATCTTACCGATTTCACTCGACGCATGGCTGATTTCACCCATCGCATCGATCATCGCTTTCATCTGCTGGTTGCTCTCCATCATCTCACGGCCAACTTCGTTCGCTTTTGCACCGGCCTGAGCGGCGTTTTCCGAGTTCTCTTTGACCTGGCGGGAAATCTCCGTAATCGTCGCGGCCAGCTCCTCAACTGAGGACGCCTGCTCCGTAGCACCCTGCGAAAGCGCCTGCGCGCCGGAAGAAACCTGATCACCGCCGGAGGCCACCTGGTCGGAAGCCTGATTGATCTGCCCGAGCGTGCTGCTCAATCCGCGATTGATACGGCGTACCGCATCAAGAAGGGAACTGAAGGCGCCCACATAGCTTTCCTCCGCACGTGTACGCACATTGAAGTTCCCGTCCGCCATCTCGCCGAGGAGGTAATCCACGTCCGAAATGATCTTCTTCATTGTCGCCGTCAGAGAACGCATCTTCTCGGAGAGAACACCCAATTCGTCCTTGGACTCGTGTGTAATCTTTACATCGAGATCGCCGTCGCAAATCTTGCTGGCCACCATCTCGATTTCCTGAATCGGGCCGGTGAGGCCGCGGGTGAGCGCAGAGGAAAGAATCAGTGTCACAATCAGTGCGACAATCGCCAGAATGATCAACGCGATAGTGATCATCTGCACCATCTGCTTGGAAGTCTGATAATTCTTTCCCGCCATGGAACCGGCCTCATCATCGATCGAAGCAAGCACTTCCTGCAGCTCCATCATGATAGGTTCGTATTCGTTGAAAAAGAGCGCCGAACTCTCCTCATTCTTATATTGAAGAGCTAATTCCATAATCTGATCACGGAAATTCTTCCCGGAGGCCAAAAGCGTCTGTGCCTGTGTAACGAGCGCCTGATCCCCTTCAAAATTCTCCTGCATGTATGCAAGGCCCTTGCCAATGGTCTCGATCTCGCTCTCTGCCGTGGATTTGTACTCATTGATCTTCGCGTCATCATCAATCAGGATGGCAAAGCCAACACATTTGATTGCCGACGAAACGGAACGGCGCAGTTCAGAAGACTGATTCGTCACCTCATGCTCGTTCTCAAAGAAGTCCGTAAATTCCGCCTCTGAGTTCCTCAGTCCTATAACGGACAAAACGACAACGGCACAAAAAAGCACAATGATAATGCCGAAGGTGGTCAGCAGCTTCCATGAGATCTTCAAATTTTTCACACCGAAACACCTCTTCAATATTCCCCCGACACTTGGGCCCTCCGCGGCGACAGGCTTTTTGCCAGGTGATGATACTTAATATTATCTTAAGCCATGTCCCTGGATTTGTCAAGTTTTTTCCTTACGGATGTTCTGTTCGTTTTTCTGTTATATTTTCCCGTTTTTCTCCCAGTCTCAGCGCTTTCCCTCCGTAACGCACGCGCCAAATCGGACAGGCCGTGTGATGAAGACAGCGTCGGCACGGGAAAAGAGCTTGCGTTGGGCGTGGCGTACAGCGCGCTTTTCCGTAAATATTCCAATGACGGCGCTGCCGCTCCCGGTCATAGCTGTCCCCAGCGCGCCGTTCTCCTGCATAATCCGCCGGTACAGCGCGATTTCAGGGAGCCCGCTGACCGGCTCCAAAACGTTTTCCATCCGGGAAGCCAGCTCCCGCAGATCCCCCTCCTGTACAGCCTGTACCAGCCGCGCGGTGTCCGGATGTGTACCGCTGCCGCGGCGGTCATATGCCTCGAAGCTGCGCTGTGTCGAGAGGCCCTGTGCCGGCTTCGATATCAGGATAAAGCAGTCCGGCAGCGGAGGCAGCACCGTGAAGCGATCGCCGATCCCCTCGCACAGCACTGTCCCCCCATGCAGGCAGAACGGCACGTCCGCACCGATCGACACACCCAGCTCACGCAGCCGCTCGGGCGAAAAACCTGTGCGGAACATGTGCTCCAGCCCCACCAATGCGGCGGCCGCGTCGGCGCTGCCGCCGCCGAGCCCCGCCTGCATGGGAATATTCTTGATGATTTCAATCTGCACTGCCGGGCGCGCGATGCCTGCCGCCTTAAAAAAACGTTCCGCCGCACGATAGACGGTATTCGTCGTATCACAGATGAGCTGTTCCCGATTGCACCGCACAAAGATGCCGCTGTATTCGCCCGGGGTGATGAGCAGATAATCGAACAGATCCACTGTCTGCATGATCGAGGCCAGCTCGTGGTAACCGTTTTGGCGCCGGCCGGTAATGTCCAGCCCCAGATTCACCTTGCAGGGCGCTGCCGCGAGGACGCTTCGCATGTTTTCCCTCCTGTCTCAAAGGCTGAAGATCCGCAGCCGCCGGATCCGGATGGCCCCTGCCGGGCACATCTCATGGCAGCAGAAGCAGCGGATGCAATTCATTCTGTCAATGACAGCGCGGCCCCGTTCAATCCGGATAATGTGCGCCGGGCAGCTCTCCGCGCACTTTCCGCAGCCGACACAGCGCCGCGTCACCTCCGGCCTCGCCTCAGCCAGACGCTTTACCGCACTCCTCGCCGCCGGACGCAGCGGACGCGGGAGCCTGTCCAGAAAGTCCAGCGACTTCGTGCGCGGAGGGACGAACGCCACTCCCACCGCTTCATCTCCCAGGCGTTCGATCTCCTCCAGCGGCGGTGTCAGGCCGTGCGCGAGGGAAAGGCGCACTGTCTCCACCGGAGAGAGGCGCGCAAAGTCTGCGAGCACAGCGTCGAGCGCGAAGGGGTTTCGCGATCCCGCCAGAAAGCCCGTCCGTTTCGGGGTACCGCCGGAGGGGCCGTCTCTCTCCATGGAGACCACCGCGTCCACAATCGACGCCGCCGGCCCCACCGCCTGCGCCAGATCCAGCAGCATCTCACAGAACGCGTCCTCCTGCCGGTAACGGTAGTGCAGCTCCGGCTTCTGTAAGCCCGGCACGCACCCGAACAGGTTCTTCACCGCTGCGGACATCGTTGTCATGCCGTGCGTCTTGAGTTTCGGCAGGTTTAAGACAGCGTCCGCCTCCAGAATAGGCCGGATCACCGGGAATGACGCACAGCGCAGAAATGTCTCACAGGTGAGCGTATCAGAGGACATATCCGTATTCAGCCGGAAGTCCGCTTCACGCGCCGCGTCGGCCATGCCGCAGGCCGCGTAAATCCCTTCGAGCGCCGCACGTGTATACGGCCCGCCCGGGCTCTCCGCGAGCACAATGTCCCGTACCCCGCGCCGGCGCAGCGCCCGGACCGCCGCCGTCACGACAGCCGGATGCGTGGTGGTCGCCCGCTCCGGCGCACGCTTCATCACCAGATTCGGCTTGAGCGCCACTCGCATGCCGGGGCGGAACACCTCGTCGAGCGCGAGCAGCTCGAACTGCCGCTCCATGGCCCGTTCCGCTTCTCCGTAATCCGAAGCGGCGGTGAACGCCGCTGCCGCTTTATTCATGTTTTCCTGCCCGCAGCTCGTTCAAAAATTCCTCAATTCGGGCGAGCGCTGTCACCAAATGGTTGACCGAGTAGGAGTAGGACACCCGGATGTACCCCTCCCCCGCCGCGCCGAAGGCCGATCCCGGCACCACGGCGACCTGTTTCGCGTAGAGCAGCTTCTGGCAGAACTCCTCGCTGCTCATCCCCGTGCTGCGGATGCTCGGGAAGACGTAGAACGTCCCCCTCGCCGGGAAGCAGTGGAGGCCGATGCGGTTAAACCCGTCGATACACAGGCGGCGGCGCATATCGTATTCCTTCGCCATCTTCTCGATCTCCTCGTCGCACTCACGCAGGGCAACGATGCCGGCATACTGGCTCGTGGTGGGCGAGCACATGATGGCGTACTGATGGATTTTGAGCATCTGCTTTGTAATGGGAGCGGGGGCGCAGACGTACCCCAGCCGCCACCCGGTCATGGCGTACGCCTTCGAGAATCCGCCCACCAGGACAGTGCGCTCGTGCATCCCGTCGATGGACGCGATAGAGACATGCTTCTCCCCGCCGTAAGTAAGCTCCGCATAGATTTCGTCCGAGAGGACGCACACATTTGTCTCCCGCAGGACAGCGGCGATTTCCTCGAGATCCTTCCTACCCATGACAGCCCCTGTCGGGTTATTCGGATACGGGAAGATGAGGAGCTTCGTGCGCGGGGTGATGTGCTCCCGGAGCGCTTTGGCCGTGAGGCGGAACTCGTCCTCCTCCTTTGTCGCAATCGGGACGACGCGTGCGTGCGTGAGCTGGGCGATGGGCGCATACGCCACGAAGCACGGCTCGGGGACGAGCACCTCATCCCCCGGGTCGATAAGCGCCCGGATACACAGATCAATGGCCTCGCTCCCTCCGACCGTGACAACAACCTCTTTTTTAGGATCATATTCCAGCGTGAAGCGCCGCCGGAGATAGTTTGTGATTTCCGTTTTCAGCTCGGGCAGGCCCGCGTTGGCCGTATACCAGGTCTTCCCGCGCTCGAGCGAATGGATGCCCGCCTGACGGATGGTGAAGGGCGTTTTGAAATCCGGCTCGCCCACACCGAGGGAGATCACGTGCTCCATCTCCGCGGCGATGTCGAAAAAGCGGCGGATGCCCGAGGGCTGCAGCGCCCGAACCTGCTGTGAAAGCAGTCTGTCGTAATCCATCACAGCAGCTCCTCTCTCTCGTCGTCCTCCCCGTCGCCGCAGATCACGACCCCTCTCTCCTTATACCGGCGCAGGACAAAGTGCGTGGCGGTTGAAAGCACGGACTCAAGCGGCGAAAGCCGGTGCGCCACGAACAGCGCTATATCCCGGAACGTCTCCCCGGATACGATGAGCATCAGGTCGTAGCCGCCGCTCATGAGGTAGACAGTCTCCACCTCAGGGAAGTCCATCACCGTGCGGGCGATCTCCTCAAAGCCGTAATCACGCTTGGGCGTGACCTTGAGTTCAATCAGAGCGCTGACATAGTTGCGTCCGGTCTTTTCCCAGTCGATGAGCGCCGTATAGGAACGGATGACGCCGTCGCGCTCATACTGGTCAAGCTGTGCGGCTACGGCCTCCTTCGTTTCCCCCGTCATGGCGGCGAGCTGCTCGAGTGACAGCCGGGCGTTCTCTTCAAGTAAGCGCAACAGTTCCATCGCTGCATCCCCTTTTCTTTAAAAATTTTTTATCCCTATTATAGCTTATCCGCCCCCCCTTGTAAAGCCTTGAGCGGATGGACAGAAAAAGCGAAATGAGGTATAATAAAAAAACCCGCCTCATTAAAGGCAGGCCCTCATCTTTCATATATAATGACCCCGGCACTGGAGGATCTCGATCCTGCGCTCTTCTTCGCCGGAAATACGATAGACAAAGCGATTGGCCTCGTCTATCCGGCGGCTCCAAAGGCTGCTTAACTCCCTTCTGGGCGGTTCCGGTTTGCCGATTCCGCCATATCCGTTTCACTCTATATCCTTTAAAAGCTGATGATTCTCTTTAGTACCTTTTATCCTGTGTTTTCCAGTAGAGATAATCTTCCCACCCGAGAGAAGTGAACCCTACCCTACTCATCCGCCATTCTCTCCAGTTCTTCCATCGTTTTTATAACCACTTCCCCTTTTTCAAGCTGTTCCATGCTTCGGCGAAAACGCCGCATATTGCTTTCACTGTAAAACGGATCCGGCTCCGTGGAAATTTCAAAGGGGATGCGCTTCTCCCGTAAAACTGCTTTCGCAAACAGGTTGACCGCTACCGATGTATTCATGCCCACGGCGGTACAGAAAGCGTCGAACTGCTTTTTTACATCCTCATCCATACGAACGCTCAGTGTTGTCTGTGCCATATTGTCCCACTCCTTTCATACTGAGTATATACAATGTAACATAATTTATTCCACAAATTAATATCCGGAGGTTTCATATGGCATTTCAGCTTGATTTCGGAATCTGGGGGCAGATCTTCGCTGTACCGGCGGCGATTGTCGATAAACACATCCGCCTGTGCGGATCCGCTTCCTTAAAGGTTTTACTCGTCCTGCTGCGCCACTCGCAGGAGGATGTCACTCTCTCCAGAATCGCGGAGCTTGTGGGCCTCTCCGAGGCGGACACGCAGGACGCTCTCAACTACTGGACAGCCTCCGGCGTCATCCGCTGTACACCCTCCGGGGGTGACATCCTCGTCACCCCTGGGGACGCGCCCGCGTCCCCGACGCTGCCCGAGCCTGCAATCTCCCCCGCCCCGGAGGCGCCTCCGGAACCCGTGCCGGAGACGCCTGCAGCCTCCGGTACGCCCGATGCGGAGGCGCAGCGTGTGGTACGCCTCTCCAGCCGCCCGCGCCTGACGCCCGACGTCATCGCCGGGATGGCGGAGGAGAACGGGGAAATCCGTTCGCTCATCCAGGAGGCGCAGGTGCTCTTAGGCAAACCCCTCTCCCCCTCGGCAACGGAATCCCTCGTCTCGCTCTACAGCTACGGCGGGATGTCCGTGGAGGTCATTCTCACAGTCATCCAGTACTGCGTCTCCATCCAGAAGGACAGCATCCGCTATATTGAAGCCACGGCCTACGGCTGGATGGACAAGGGCATCGACACGCTCGACAAGGCCGAGCGCTACATCCTAGAGAAGACACAGGCGGATGAAAACGAAAAAAAGGTCCGGTCCGCGTTTGGCATCCGCGACCGGGACCTGACCGCAAAGGAATCCGACTACGCCGCCAAATGGACAGGCGTTTATCACTTCGACGAAGCCATGCTCCGCCTGGCCTACGAGCGCACCATCGACAGTAAGGGCCGCCTCTCCTTCCCGTACTGCGACGGTATCCTCACCCGCTGGCATGAGAAGGGCATCTCCACCCCGAAGCAGGCTGTCGACGAGATAAACTCCCCTCCGGAGAGGCTGTCCGCCCCGGCCGCCGCCGGATCCGGGCGCGGTACGGACACGAGCGGTACATATGCCTCTAACCGCGGCGCCCAAGAGCGTTACGACCGCGCCCATGCCGAGCTGCAGAGCCGCCGGACGGCGGCGCGCGAGGAGCACAGCCGCCGCCGGGAGGAGACCTATACCCGCATCCCGCGTCTGCGGGAAATCGAGGCGGCGCTGGCGAAGACGGGCTTCGAGGTCTCGCGCGCCGTCCTCAAGGGCGGGAATGCCAGTACGCTGCTCCAGTCGCTGCGGGAGAAGAACCTGTCGCTCCAGAAAGAGCGGACGGAGCTGCTCGCGGGAGCGGGATATCCGGAGGATTATCTCGACATCCCCTACCACTGCCGCCAGTGCGAAGACAAGGGCTACCGGCCCGACGGCGAGGCGTGCGACTGTTTAAAGGAGCTGTTAAAGTAGCTATTCGATTTCCCTTTTGCCGAAAACGGTGAGGGAAATCCAAACGGACAGCGCTGCCAGCGCCAGCACAGCCGCGGCGGACGCTGCCGCGCCCCATGCCGGTACCACGATATCCGTGCCCGTGCCCGGCAGCATGGTGATCTGCATCACCGCTATCCCCGCGCCAACGACTGCGCAGACAGCGATGAAAATAATCCGCGCCCGTTCCACGCCGAGCCGAAAAATGATTGGCAGCAAGAGGGAGAAAAACAAGAGCGAAATCAACATCCCGGTCAGAAGCATTTCAGGCAGCATTGGAAGCAGTTCCTCCGCCCCCATCAGATAGACCAGCAGCATATACACCGCCAGCAGCGCTTCCCCGATGCAGGAGAGAGCAAACGCCGAAGCGTATTTGCTCCACACAAGCTGTTTTCTTGTCACGGGAGCCGAGAGAACGTAACGGTTCCAGTGCGCCGCTTCGTCCAGAGTGAAGGAAGATACCTGCATCGCCGTGCAGAGGATGCAGAGCATCGATCCAAAGGTCAGGGTGCTCTCGTCCGCGCCGGAAATCAGCGGGAGCACAATATAGAAGACAAACAGCAGAAGGATTATCTTCGCAGAGTATTTCCAGATTAAAAACAGATCCTTTTTCACAAGAGCCCATATCGTATTCACTGTTCGTTCCTCCCGCTCATCAGCATCATGATTTCCTCAAGCGTGGCCCTGTCTATCGTCAGATCCGGCTGCATGCGCCGCACGGCTTCCCGGTCGCTGACGAGTACCTCGCTCCCGAACCGCCCGTGCCGCGCGCCCAGCACCCATTCCGCCGGGACACCGTCCGCCTCTGCCGCGCCGCACCGGACAACGCCGTATGTCTCGAGCAGGCGGTCCTTCTCCTCGCAGAAGATGACCTTCCCCTCGTGCAGGAACGTGACATAATCCGCTATCCGGTCCAGATCGCTGGTGATGTGCGAGGAGAGGAGCACGCCGTGGTCCTCGTCCTCAACGAAGGCTTGGAGTGTGTCGAGCACCTCCCCGCGCATGACGGGGTCGAGCCCGCCGGTGGCTTCGTCGAGCAGCAGCAGGCGCGGATGGTGCGCGAGCGCCGCCGCGATGGACAGCTTCGCTTTCATCCCCCGCGAAAGATCCTTCACCTTCTTTTTTTCCGGGATGCTCCAGTCCCGGAGCATTTTCCGGTAAAGCGGCGTGTCCCACCGGCGGTAAAGCCCGCGCAGGATGCCGCCGACCTCCACCGGCGTCAGGCCGGGGTGGAAGCTGCATTCGTCAAACACGACGCCGAGATCCTCCTTCACCTGCCGCTCGTCCCTCCGGCTATCCAGGCCGAAGACGGATATCTCCCCTTCGTCGGGGACAATCAGGTTCAGGATCAGGCGCAGCGTCGTGGTCTTTCCCGCGCCGTTCTCCCCCACAAAGCCCATGATGCTGCCACCCGGCAGTGTAAACGATATGTCCGACAGGCTGAACCCCTCATACGCCTTACTGACATGGCTCACTTTCAGCAGTTCCTTCATTTCTTTATCCCTCCTGATAGTAGATGCGCAGGATTTCCACCAGCTCCTCCAGCGCGATGCCGCTGCCCCTCGCTTCCCCGGCGGCTTCCCGGATCAGCTCTTCCACCCGGCGCAGCTGCTCCTCCCGGATGATCTCCATATTCCTCCGCGCGACAAAGCTCCCCTTCCCCGGCACGGTTTCGATGAATCCGTCGCGCTCAAGCTCCTCGTAGGCGCGTTTGGTTGTGATGAGGCTGATGCGCAGATCCCTTGCCAGCAGCCGCATGGACGGGAGCGCCTCCCCCTGCACGAGCGTGCCGGAGACGATCATCCCCTTAATCTGCGTCACGATTTGCTCATAGATGGGCTTCCCGCTCGCGTTGCTGATGATGATGTCCATATCCCGCTCCTTTCCTCTATGCTCTTGAATGGACCCGCCCCCGCTGGTATACTATTAAATGAAAGAACGGAGGCGCTTTTTATGTGGCTGGTCTTTGCCCTGCTCTCGGCTGTATTCGCGGCGCTGACCTCGATACTGGCCAAAATCGGCATTGAGGGGGTCAACTCTCACCTCGCGACCGCTGTCCGGAGCGTTGTCGCTGCCGGGATGGCGTGGGGGATGGTCTTCCTCGTCCACGCGCAGAGCGGGCTGCCCGCTGTCAGCCGGAAAAGCTGGGTGTTTCTCATCCTCTCCGGACTGGCGACCGGCGCATCCTGGCTGTGCTACTACCGCGCCCTCCAGCTCGGGGATGCGTCTAAGGTTGTCCCCATCGACAAGCTGAGCGTGGTGATCACGCTCGTCCTCGCGGCGGTCCTTCTGCATGAGCAGTTTACGCTTAAATCCCTGACCGGCTGCCTGCTCATCGCCGCCGGGACACTCGTCCTATCATTATAATCCTGTACTCATCATAAGGAGGTTTCATCCATGAGAGCGCCCTGTTTAACGCCGGGAGGAACCATCGGGATCTGTTCACCCAGCCATGTCGCGCAGTACGACGATTACCAGTCCGTCATCGCGGCCATCCGCCGCAAGGGGTATCGTGTCCGGGAGGCGGACAACCTCTACCGAGCCACAGATGTCTATCTCGCCTCCCCCCGGGAGCGGGCGGATGACCTGAACCAGCTCATCGCGGATCCGGAGGTAGAGCTTGTCCTCTTCGGCGGCGGGGAGGGAAGCGATGAGCTGCTCCCCTACATCGACTTTGAAAATGTCCGGAAGCACCCGAAGCGCGTGTGCAGCTACAGCGACGGCACCACCATCCTCGACGCCATCTGGGCGCAGACGGGGCTGGAGACCTATTACGGCCAGATGCCGCACATCTTCCTGGATCTGCGCTGCTATGACTACGATCACTTCCTCCACCATCTGGTGCTGGGGGACGTATCCGAGCACTTCGCCAACAGCCCGTGGCGGGTACAGGCAAAGGGCACAGCCTCCGGGACGCTCATCGGCGGGTATCTCTGCAATTTCGCGCTGCTCCTCGGGAGCCGGTATTTCCCCATCGATCTTTCCCAAAAGTACCTGCTGTTCTTAGAGGATCACGAACACTTCGGGGATGTGGCCCATGTGAGCGCGCTGCTCTCCTATATCGAGCAGACGGATTTCATCCGCTGTGTGACAGGCCTCCTCTTCGGGCACTATTCCGAGAAGCCCTATCCGGAGCTTCTGGGGCGGATCCGGCGCTTCGGGGAGGAGCACGGCATCCCAGCCGTTTACTGCGACGACTTCGGCCACGGTGTCAGCCACGCGATTTTTCCCATCGGGCGTCCGGCTATGCTGGACACGGAGGAAAGTGTGCTGCGTTATCTGTGACTACTGTATATGAAGTATATATACAGTATATGCTTATAGTTCCGTTTTGTCAAGAAGAATTTGTTCCGCTTGACCTCGAGTGCGCTCGAAGTGTTACAATGAGGAAAAATGGCAGAGGGGGAAAACGGTGAACATTCTGATCATCGACGGACAGGGCGGCGGCATTGGGCGGCAGCTTGTAACCGCGCTGCGGGAAGCCTGTCCGCACGCCGTCCTCACGGCTGTGGGCACGAACAGTACCGCCGCGTCGGCCATGCTCCGCGCCGGCGCCGACCATGCCGCGACGGGGGAGAACGCTGTCGTCGTTGGCTGCCGGCGGGCGGACGTTATTGTCGGGCCCATCGGCATCGTCATTGCCGACGCGCTCCTCGGCGAAATCACACCCGTGATGGCCGCCGCCGTCGGGCAGAGCCGGGCGAGGCGGGTTTTCCTCCCTGTCAGCCACTGCGACAATCTCATCGCGGGGGTGGAGGAACAGCCCGCCGGGCGGCTTGTGGAATCCGCCGTGCGCCTCATCGCGGACATGGAGCAGCAGGACACAGAAAGGGGAAGATAGCACGTATGGAACAGAAGGAAATCCGCCGCCTGCTCGAGGAGGTCGCCGCGGGGATCGCGTCCGTGGACGAGGCGCTCCTCCGCCTCAAGAGCGCCCCCTTCGAGGACATGGGCTTCGCTAAGCTCGACCATCACCGCAGCCTGCGCCAGGGTGTGGCGGAGGTGATCTACGGCGCAGGCAAGACACCGGAGCAGATAACCGCTATCGCCGCCCGGCTGGCCGAACGGCAGCGTGTCGTGCTGATCACCCGCATGAACGAGGAGGCCGCCCGCTTCGTGGAGAAAACGCTGCCGCTTCAGTATGATAGGCTCAGCCGCATCGGCATCATCGGCGAGAATCCGGAGCCGGACGGGGTGGGGACTATCGTTGTCGCCACGGGGGGGACAAGCGACATGCCCGTCGCCGAGGAGGCCGCCCGGACGGCTGAGGTCCTCGGCAACCGCGTCACCCGCCTGTACGACGTGGGCGTGGCCGGACTGCACCGCCTGCTCGCCCATGCCGATGACATCATGCGTGCGCGCGTCATCGTCGCCATCGCGGGGATGGAGGGAGCGCTCGCGAGCGTCATCGGGGGACTGGCCGACTGCCCCGTCATCGCTGTGCCGACCAGCGTTGGGTATGGAGCGAACTTCGGCGGGCTCTCCGCACTGCTCTCCATGCTCAATTCCTGCGCGAGCGGGATCAGCGTCGTCAATATCGATAACGGCTTCGGCGCGGGGTACCTCGCCAGTATGATTAACCATTTAAAACCCTGAGCTTTCTACCGCCATCTGTTTCTGTACAGGGTATAAACGATTCCCTCTTTTTCCCGCATAGGATTACGGTTGGTTTGTAATTGTTTTTTATGATGATAAGGGGCGGCAGCACTTTTTGCTGTCGCCCCTTGATTGTCCTCCGGCAAAGGCGGATGGAGATTGAGGTAGCGCAAATGCGCCGCTCATCCTGACCGCCAACTGGCTCGGCTGACTTTGTTGTCTTAATTCTCAACAGAAAAAATATCCTCGATGGAAACATTGAATACTTTTGCTATATTCCATGCCAATACCAGCGATGGATTATATTTGCCTTTTTCTAAATTCCCTATGGTTTCTCTGCGGACGCCTACTAATTTTGCCAAATCTTCCTGTTTCATGTCGTACTTGGCTCGGTATTCCTTGATTCTATTCTTTATCATTTTCCAGCCCCCATGTTTCTCTGAAGCCGTAGTAAACCGTAGATAAAGCATAGATTACAACGGATACCGCCCAGCCAGATGCAAAACCTGTTATCAGTGCTTCCTTTGCTTCTTTTAATCCCGCAAAGGAACAGACAAAAGAAACAAGCGCTACGGAAATCATACCGCAATAAAATGCACGCGAAGCCGACTGATTCAAGTATTCCTCCAACATTTCATCCGATTTGATGAAGAAATATTCAAAATTAACTGCAAAGGCAAAGAAGGCAAGAAAAGTTTTCTCTTCTGTGAAAATGCCAATAAACCCTAATAGTGAAAGCAAGCCCATCAGTCCATACAAACAGCGTTTTGATTTCATAAACGTATCCTCCTTAAATGTGATATTTTTCGCTCTTTATGATATAAATATACCACATCCAATGATGAAAGTCAAGCCATTTTATAACAGCGCATAAATTATTTTTACGGAATGGCAGACGGCTGTCTATCAAATTCCGGTGTATTGCTTTACCATACACACACGTTATCTTCGGAAATGATTCAACAAAAATCGCCTGTATCCCCCTATACAGCCAGGAGATACAGGCGATTTTTCGCCGTAACGTTTACTGTTTTGCCGCCGCGACGCCTAAATCAAATGCGCGCAGATTCAGATCCAGCAGCTTCGCGGGGACGAGCGCTTCAATCGCCCCGCGCCACGCCGCCTCCTCGATGGGCAGGATCGTCGAGAGTACGCCGATGAGCACGACGTTGACTGCCTTGGCATTCCCGGCCTCGAGCGCCAGGGACAGCGCGTCGAGCGCGACGACATCCGCGCCGGCGTCCCGGAGCTTCTGCACGAGGTTCTCCGGATATTTGGCCGCGCCGGTGATGACGGGCATCGGGTCAATCTGTTGGGTATTGACGATGATTTTCCCCCCTGGACGCAGATGGGAGAGGTACCGCGCCGCCTCAAGCAGCTCGAAGGCGAGGATGAAGTCCGCCTCCCCCTCATCGACGATGGGGGAGTAGATCTTCTCCCCAAATTTGACGTAGGTGACGACCGAACCGCCGCGCTGAGACATGCCGTGCACCTCGCTGAGCTTGACATCGTAGCCCTGCCCGAGCAGGACGCGGCCGAGAATGCGGCTGGCCAGCAGTGTCCCCTGCCCGCCGACACCGGAAATCATAATATTGGTGTTCATTTGCTCTCCTCCTCTTCCCCGGACTTCCGGATAGCGCCCGGACGGCAGAGCTGCCGGCACAGGTCGCATCCTACACAGAGCGTCGCGTCGATACGGGCCTTTTTGTCCGCGCCGATGCTGATGGCCGGGCAGCCGATCCCCAGGCACTGTTTACACCCGACACAGACAGCCGCGTCGATGGAGAACGGCGGATGCCGCTTCACCGTCTTGAGCAGCGCACACGGGCGGCGCGCGATAATGACCGACGGCTCTGCCGCGGCTGTCTCCTCGCGGACAGCGCTCTCAAACTCGTCCATCCGGTTCGGGTCCACCACCCGGATACGCTTCACCCCCGCGCCCTCGCAGATCTTCTCGAGGCTGACCGCGTATGTCGGCTGATTTTTGAGTGTCAGGCCGGTGGTGGGGTTCTGCTGGTGGCCCGTCATGCCGGTGATGGAGTTGTCGAGGATGATGACGGTGGATGTCCCCATATTATAAGTAATGTTGATAAGCCCTGTGATGCCTGAGTGCATAAACGTCGAGTCGCCGATGACGGCCACGGCGTTTTTCGCGCTCTCCTCCCCGCGGGCATGGTTAAAGCCGTGCAGCCCGCTGATGGACGCGCCCATACAGATGGTGGTGTCCAGTGCGTTTAAGGGCGGAGTCGCGCCGAGCGTATAGCAGCCGATGTCGCCGAACACGGTCAGCCCGAGCTTATGCAGCGTGTAGAAGACACCGCGGTGCGGGCATCCCGGACACATCACGGGCGGGCGGACCGGAATGGTCTCGTCCAGATAGAGCGATTTCGGCGCTTCGCCCAGAAGCTGGCGGCGCAGATACGTCTGGGAGTACTCATAGAGCGGGGTCAGGGCGGCCTTGCCCGTGGGGGAGAGGCCCAGCGAGCGGCAGAATGTCTCGATAAACGGGTCGAGTTCTTCAATGACGTAGAGCGTCTCCACGCTCGCTGCAAATTCCCGGATGAGTTTTTCCGGCAGCGGGTACACGGTCCCCAGCTTTAAGAAGCTCGCCTCGGGGAAGGCCTCGCAGGCATACTGGTAGGAGATGCCCGCCGTGATGACGCCGATTTTCCCGCTTCCGCGCTCGACGGTGTTATACGGGCAGCTCTCGCTCCACTCGGCCAGCGCCCGCTGGCGCTTCTCCACGTCGGCATGGCGCGGCTTCGCGTTGCCGGGCATCATGACAAACTTGCGGGGACTCTTCTGATATTCGCGCAGGGGGATGTCCTCGCGCGGCGACGTTTCCACGACGCTCTGCGAATGCGAAACCCGTGTGGACAGGCGCAGGAGTACGGGCAGGTCAAACTGCTCGGAAAGGGCGAAGGCATCCTTGGCCATCCGCAGGCACTCTTTCGAGTCGGACGGCTCGAGCATCAGGAGCTTGGCGGCCTCGGCGTAGTGCCGCGAATCCTGCTCATTCTGCGAGGAGTGCATGCCCGGATCGTCGGCCACGGCGATCACCATCCCGGCGTTTACACCCGTATAGGAGGCGGTAAAGAGCGGATCGGCGGCCACATTGAGCCCCACATGCTTCATCGCACAGAAGCTGCGCGCTCCCCCGATGCTCGCCCCGAGCGCGGCCTCCATGGCGACCTTCTCGTTGGGCGCCCATTCGCAGTATATTTCATCGTACAAAGCGGCTTCCTCGGTGATTTCAGTGCTCGGTGTACCGGGATAGCTCGAAGCGAAGGTACAGCCGGCCTCATAAAGTCCTCTGGCAACGGCCTTGTTGCCCAACATGATTTCTTTCAAAAAGGCTTCCTCCTCCTGGTTTTTCACAGCATACGACGCTTTACGCGCCATCCCGTCTATTATAGCAGAAGCGTCCTTCAAAAAACAGTGGGTTTTTGAATAATCCTGCCTGCGCGGCATATTCCATCATATAACCAAAGAGCGGCGCCCGGAGATCATCCAGACGCCGCTTTTTGCAGTTTTATTCCGGGGCTGCGAAATCAAACTTCCACAATCCCCCCCTTTACTGAACAGCCGAAACACTCTTCTCCTTGAGGACAACGTCGTGCGCGCCGCCCTCAACAATGCTTACCGACGAAACCTGTGTCAGCC
>CATJVQ010000018.1 GCA_949743955.1 uncultured Oscillospiraceae bacterium
CTTTACACCATCGCCGCCGGAAAAGGCTTGTCCTACTAACAATCCAGTGTTTTCAACGGTTTCCAGCCATGTTGTTCTTGTATGGTCGCCCCATCTGCTGCAAGATCCTCATGCAGATCGGTAATGACATCACCTGTTGACTGAAGGGTCGCAACGCTGAACGGCACGCCGTTCGCATCGACAGGGTAGAGGCCGGTTGTGTGATCCACGTAGTAAGATGCAAATCCGCCCTTTTGTATTTCTTCCGGCGTGAGGTTGCGCGTAAGCTGGTAAACGATGGCGCAGATCATCTCTGCATGCCCTAATTCTTCGGTACCTACATCAGTCAGCACGCCTTTTACCTGTGCATAGGGGGCGCTGTAACGTTGGCTGAGGTAGCGGGTGGCGGCGCCCATCTCCCCATCAGGACCTCCTTTTGGTAAAAGGTGATCATTACACGTCAAAATAATAGACACTGATACGGTTCGCCGTACGATCGAAAATGATCTCCTTTACGAAAGCCAAAAGGACAGCATTTTTCCATACGCCATCCTGCGCGGAGCCAAGGAGTACGGGCAGTGTCCTGACCGCTCCGCCGCATGCCTGGACCGGACGTGGCAGCATCAGTGCCTGTTCCAGCTCATTCCGCCGGACAGAAAACTCGTTGAGCCCGATGATGCCGTCCTCGTAGGCCAGGCGCAGACGATCCATCCTCTTTTGGATCTGTGCACGTTCATTTTTTTCACGCACTTCTCTTGGCGCCTCGCAGAAGGGGATACGCTCCTCCCCAAAATCCCGCTCAATACGGCTGAGGATACGCGCCTCCAAGGCTGCATACGTGATGCTGTGTGAGACGGCACAGCGTCCTTTGGCGTAGGCGGCACACTGCATTCGCTCGCCGGTACGCACTATCATCCCACCACAGGCGGAGCAGCGCACCAGTCCGCGCAGCATATATCCTTCCCGGGACGGCGCTTCATGCCGTCCACGCCGTGATACACGCGCGAACCGCTCCTGAACGCGCCGGAAATCCTCGGGCGCTACCAGAGCTTCATGGGCCTTGGTATCCCCGATATACCCCATATAGACCGGATTGCGCAGCAGATAGAGTACGGAACGTGTTTCAAATGGATTGCCCCGCTTGGTCCGCAATCCAATGGCGTCCAGACGCCGGGCAATGCCGGAGGCACTCTCCCCGTCAAGGAACATCCGGAAAATCATGCGGACAGTTTTGGCATGCTCCGGGTCGGGGACAAAGTGTCCCTGCCGCATGCGGTATCCGAGCGGCGGCGCACTCACGGGCTCCCCTCTGGAGCGTTTTTCTGCCATTCCCCGCCGGACTTCTTCGGCGAGGTTCAGGCTGTAATACTCATCCATCGCCTCAATCATGGCCTCAATGAGGATGGACAGCTTATCCTGCCCCACCGGCTCACTGACTGACACGACCTGAATTCCGCATTCCCGGCGTAAAAGCGCTTTATATACCACGGAGTCCTCCCGGCTGCGGGCAAACCGACTGTATTTCCAGAGAAGAATGACATCAAACGGCCTCGGACATGTTTTGGCCATAGCAATCATCCTAAGAAATTCCGGACGCCTCTGCGCACTGCGTCCGCTGAGGCCTTCGTCAATAAAAACCAGATCTTCCGGCAGGCGCAGGCAGTGATGGAGCGCGTAGTCCCGGATAGCCTTAAGCTGGCTCTCCGGAGAATACTCTGTCTGATCGAGTGTTGAAACACGGATATAGGCCGCTGCGGTATGAATTGTCTGCATCCGGTATCCCTCCTGACACAGAGTATGAAACGCGTATGCGGTATAGGACAAATCTCGACCTTCATACACTGGATTTCGAGGTGATGATATATGGCGAAAGGCGTTTTCCCTACGCCGGAGGAAGTTTCGTTTATGCTTCTGGACAGGGAAAAAGGGGAGGCGGTGCCGGTGGACAGCCTGCCTTTGGCACAGTGGGAGCGGCTGCGCGGACGTATCCTCTGGAATATCAGCCGTCAGCTTGCAGAAATGGGGGACTGGAGTGAAAAACCCCCTTGAAAAATTGTGCTGCGGACAAATTGAATCCGGCGGAGATCTGTGGTACAATACCCCCCTAGACAATCTGGCCCGGTTTGTTGGATTGCCATGCCATGCGGGCATAAACGTCAAAAAATAAAAATCCCTGTGGCATTAGCTGGCAGGCCGCAGGGGTGGGGAAAAGGACGAAGTCACAGATATGGAACAGGATCAACAGATCAAGGCGAAAATCAGGAAACTGCTTGCCCTTTCAGGCAGTCCGAATGAAAACGAGGCGCGCTTGGCCCTCTGTAAGGCGAGGGAACTCATGTGTCAGCACCGGATCAGCGAAACAGATCTGCTCATGGAGACAGGATCCTTTACAGCGGAGGCGGGGATCATGTGCCGGGAAACGGACGTGACCTTTTCTAAACGCCGCGTACCTTGGACCCTCCAGCTTGCCAACGTTTTTGCGGAAAACTGCCGGTGCCGCGCCTTTTCCCGCCGGAGGGGGCGCCAGCAGACGCGTACGGTCTGCCTAGTCGGTTTTCTCGGGGACGTGGATCTCTGTGAACACAGGCTTAAACGCGCGCTGAAGGAAATACAGCTTTGGATGTATAACGCCGCGCGCCGGAATGGGGAGCTGTATACAAGGCAGGAATTCAGTCAAATTACAGACAGCTATGCCAGGGGCTACATCGCCGGGATTTATGCGGGTACCCACTGCCGGACAGGGGAGAAGGAGCAGGCGCTGGTTCCCCGATCCTTCGGTGAAGCGGACAGAGCGGTGGAAAATATGCGGGTGGAGCAGATCGTTCCTGAGAGGGAAGTGATCCGCGCCATTTTTAACATCGGCTATCATGACGGCCTTCGTTTCGACAGAGCTTGCCGGCTCGAATCACGTGAAGGAACCGGTGAATCCCCTACGGCATAGAATGAACGGAACCTTTATCATATGAATCTTTGATATTCTGATACCGCAGGACCGGGCCTGGGAGCCTGTGAAGGACAGTTTTCCCGGTTCGGCTTATTTTAGTTTTTAGATCAAAGATAAGCAAAAAACGGAAAGAGGGTCCGTCATGCCCAGTATTTTCTTGAGTCCATCAACACAGGAATATAACCAGTATATTGATACTGGAAACGAAAGGGAAGTCATGAATCAGCTCGCCGACGCGATGGAGCCCTATTTGCGTGCGAGCGGCATCCAGTTTACGCGCAACTCACCGGAGGGGAATGTGAACCTCTCCATAGAGCAGTCGAACAGCGGGCGGTTTGATTTACATGTCGCGCTGCATTCGAATGCGTCCCCAGAGAACATGAGCGGCCAGCTTCAGGGGACGGATATTTATTACCAGCCGCACAGTACAGCATCGCGCCGGCTGGCGAATCTGCTGGTAGAGCACTTTCAGCAGATTTACCCCTACCCGTGGATGGTCGATGCACTCTCCTCCACTTCTCTCGCCGAGGTGCGCCGCACGGTTGCGCCTGCCGTGCTCATCGAGGTGGCTTATCACGATAACCCCGAGGATGCCAGGTGGATTCACGAGAACATAGACTCTATCGCGCGCGCCATCGTCCGTTCGCTGACGGAATATTTCGGCGTCCCGTTCCTGGAGCCGCAGCCGGAGAGGGTCGGGCGTGTCCATACCGGCGGGGGAAACCTGATGCTGCGCAGCCGCCCGAACACGGGCGCGCCCATCCTGGCCCGCATCCCCAACGGCGCGTCGGTCGTCGTTTACGGCATCACGCCCAGCTACTGGTTCGTCACCGGTTACGGCCCGAACGTGGGGTACGCCAGCGGGGATTACATCACGCTTCAGTCTTAAACGAAAAACGTGCCGCAGAATTTCTGCGGCGCGTTTTCTTATATGCTTGCAGTCGGTTTGGATCTGGATCATACGGCCAGAGGATGGTCTTTTTTCCGAGAATTCTCTTCCTCTAGGAATTCGAGCAGTTCGCTTACCGGTGAATTCCACTGACCGGGCAGGAGTGAATACTTTCCAATCAACCCGAGAAGCAGCTCCTTCGAGGGAACGGAAAAATCACGGTTCATCGCTTCTTCTCCGCTGATGCCGCCGATGTCAGGTGCATCCTCCTCCGATGATTTCGGCGTCAGCCGCACCGGAACAGGTTCGGTCTCTTTGGCCCATTCGCTCCCCTCGGGGAGAAGCTGGCGAAAGATGGCGATCATCCGCTCATTTTCCTCGTATTCTTCGATGAATCTTTCCGTAAAAGAAGCGGTATAGACCGCATCGCTGCCCGGCGGGAGCAGCCCGAACATCCAACTGTTTTCCTTAACAAAATCCCCACTGGTAACATAATCAAGCTGTGCCTGCTGATGCTTTCGGGCTTCGACTAGCCGTTCAATCATATTCGGGGCTGCCCAATACCGTTTATATCCGGTCTCAGTCGAACCCAGAGTGAAAGCGTAGGGATCCTCGTGGTCGAAAACACATGACGGGGGCAGCTTGAGATAGCCGTGAAAAATTTCACCGATTGCAATCGCGTTCAGATTGGTCATATCTGCCATCAGGTTGTAGTAATCCAGACGGGAGAGATTAGTAACATCATACCGGTTTCTGAGATCATCGATTTCATCCTGTGTGAGTTGGTGATCCCCGGTTGCAACGACATTAAATGTTTTATCTGTCAGGGAAGAAAGGTCCTCATGAACCGTTGTGTCATTCCACATTGAGAGCGTCGACCAAAAACAGCTGTTGGCCTCAGGAGCTTTCCTCCTGAGCGCCTCGGCAAGACTGCTTGGATGGGTGGCTAGAGAATTTTCTGATTTTGTCTGGGCGGTTGCTGAAAGTGTGTCCGCAAACGATGCGGATATACTTTGCACGGATGAAGTCCTGTAATTTGCAGGATGGTTTTGAACGGATTGAACATTCATAAAATCACTTCCTTATTATGAAATATAAAATTGTCACCACATAAATTATTATCTATGTGGTGACAACCTATATGATTACAAAATCATACAGATTTGGACAGGCACGAAATAAACTAAACTGATTTTTTACAAAAAATAAATTTATTGTACTCGAATACCACCCATTTCAATATTATATACGGTATATCCACCAACAGTGCGATCGTAATATAATTCTTCTCTCCATGCAGTTCCTTGAATGAAACCATCCAAAAGAACAGTCTGGTTTTGAGAAGGCGTTCTCCTACGTAAAACATTTTTACTGCTGTCTTTCATCTGGATCATAGTCGCGTCTTTTGCATTAACATAATATTCTACATACCATCCCGCATAAGGATCATCTGCTTTTCTATATTTATTAAGCATCTGAGACTCTACAGTAATAAACCCCGGTTGAGTAATTCCCTCATACCAGTCAACATGTGCCACTCGTTGAAGTCGGTTAGATCGATATTTTAAGTATATAGTGGCGCTAGTGAATCTCGGGTTATCATATCCAGCCAACGGCATTGCCTCATCTTCTAGCGGCTGAGCTGCTGTCGCAGTTCCCACAAAGAGTGTGAACACCATAACGATGCTCATCAAAAGGGTAACACATTTTTTGAAATTTGCCTTCATGAGTACTACCTCCTGTCACATCATAGTGAGAATATTGCCTGTCCATATCCTACCAATATATTAGTCCTGATACAGGAAGAAATCAAGTATATATATATACAAATAAAATTACAAATACTATCAATAAATTACAAAAATTGAGAATTTATAAAATTCTTATGGAATTTCTCTTTAGATTTTTAATATGATAACACCACGCATATATTCACAATATATAAGCCGGACGCGAAGAAAAGACATCGTTCGCGTCCGGCTTCACATATGAAGCATGGGTTTCCTTTATCCTATCCGGCCATTAACCTCAATATCCCCGAAACGATCTCCGCGGCGCGTTCGGACGCTGTCTCGCCGTTCTTTTCAAAGTTTTCGATCCCCGCATGTTCGGCGGTGTCCGTTACAGTCCTTACAGCCAGAAACGGGATCCGATTCACGTAGCAGACATGCGCGGCGGCGCCTGTCTCCATATCGACACACAGGGGCGCAAACGCACGGTTAATCCTCTCCCGCCCCTCGTCCGCGATGAACTGATCGCCCGTGACCATCGTCCCGAACCGAATGGGGAACGGGCTGCCCTCGCTGTACCGCCTCGCGGCCTCGAGCAGACCCCGTCCCGGCTCGAAATAGGCGGATTTCATGTAGGGGTGATTCTCTATTAGGATGCCGTCTTCTATGTCGTGATAGGTGATTCGCGCGGAAATCACCGTGTCGAATAGGCGGACGCTCTCATCCATGCCGCCCGATGTCCCGGCGTTTATGATGATATCCACCCCGCAGAAGTCGATGAGAAGCTGCGCGGCGACAGCGGCGTTGACCTTGCCCACACCGCAGCATACGGCGGCAGCGGCAGCCTGTCCGATATTCCCCGTGAAGAAACGCAGCATGGCCTTTTCAGTGGCACGGCTCTCTCCCATCCGCTCTAAAAAGGGCGCCAGTTCCTGCTCGAGGGCGCATAAAATCCCAACTTTCACGCGTTCTCCTCCTTAAATATCCATTCTGTTTCCATTATACGCCAGGGGGGAGAACTTGTCGAGGGAGGGAAATCATCTGCTTTTGCGAAAAGGACCGCCTAACTGTGTGATGATGACCTTGGCGAGAGCGGGGCTTGTATTCTTGATATTTACCGGATGCTGTAATTTCTTTTCATAACACCACATGGCTTATTCCTCCTCCATGTTTTCCCACGGCCAGGGATCGTCGATCCATTTCCAGTTCCCGCCTGGATAGCTGGTCGCCTCAAGCGGACCATATTTGGCCTCGTACGCTTCCCGGGCGGCTTTTGCCTGTTCCAGATGCTTGCGGTAGTAGGCCTGCGCGTCAGCGTCGGTGGGATGCGTGTCGAGGAAGAGGCGCGCTTCAAACAGAGCGAAATCCTCGAGCTGCACGCGCCGGAGCATCATTTTTCTGTTCACTTTACCGCCTCCTCCCCAATAAAGGGCTTATCCAGATCGCGGAAAATGGTGCCGCGATCCAGAGCAATATTCTCTTCATAAAGCAGCTGCCAGCGCTGCATGGGCACATATGCTATCGCCAGCGGAATATTATCGTTTGCGAAAATCTTTTCGTCCACTTCAGCTTCTCCTCTCACAGAGACGTTACGGGTTTTCCCCTTTCCGTTTGCGGCAGTTTGATTGCCGCTCAGTCTCAGTCTATGACCCCCTGTAGGAGAGGGTGAAACGCTGTGAATGTCCGGATTACCCGGTTTATTCCCCTTTGTGCCGGACACTTCCGCTTTCGGCGTCATATTGCAGAGAAAGGGAAGGGAAAATTTTTTCGGCCGGAACCTGTCATGAACTATCTGGTCAGTTATAATAAACCTGTGATATACTATCCTTTGCCTACTATGATGCCGGCAAATGTTTGGGACAGATTATTCCCTCTGTTGTCAAAAGCATCTCGGCTTGTAAGCACATCAAAATGGCGGGAGCCTTATGGCCGTGCATGGAAAAGATTGCATACCACCGGAAGCTCACTGACTAGAATCGGATGCCGCATCCGGCCCAGTCCCGGATGAAGGCCGGCATATGGAAAGTATCTGCAAACGATTGCGGGGGAAAACGGATGAAAAAGCTATTGGTTACCGGAGGCGCTGGATTTATCGGCTCGAATTTTATCCAGTTTATACTGGATAATCAAAAGGATCTTCTCTTCTTAGTTAATCTCGATTTGTTAACCTATGCGGGAAATCTGGAGAATCTGGAACCGGTCAGTGATGATCCCCGTTACCGTTTTGTGAAGGGGGATATTCGAGACCGAGCCCTGATAGAAAAGCTGTTTGCCGAATGCGATTTCGATACCGTGGTCCACTTCGCGGCGGAAAGCCATGTAGACCGCAGCATTACAGAGCCGGAAGTTTTTCTTACCACGAATATTATTGGAACCCAGATCCTTTTGGATTCTGCCAAACGCCACTGGAATCTGGACCCCGGCAACAAATATTCAAGGGAGTACCGACCCGGCGTTCGTTTCCTCCAGGTTTCTACAGATGAGGTCTATGGCTCCCTAGGTAAAACCGGGATGTTCACCGAGACAGCGCCGCTGGCTCCGAACAGCCCTTATTCCGCCTCAAAGGCCAGCGCGGATCTCATCGTCCGCGCCTATTACCAGACCTATGGGGTGCCGGTAAACATCACCCGCTGTTCCAATAATTACGGTCCCTATCAGTTCCCGGAGAAGCTCATCCCTCTGATGATCCATAACGCCCGGCAGAACAGACCTCTCCCAGTCTATGGCGACGGAATGCAGATTCGGGACTGGCTTCATGTGAAGGACCACTGTTCCGCTATCGCCACTGTACTGGAAAAGGGCAGGGAGGGAGAGATCTATAACATAGGCGGAAATCATGAAAAGGCCAATATCGAGATTGTCCGGCTGATCCTGAAGCTCCTGAATAAACCGGAAAGTCTCATCACCTATGTCCAGGATCGCCCTGGGCATGACCGCAGATACGCCATTGACAACACCAAAATTACCGCGGAACTGGGCTGGATGCCGGTTTATGCCTTTGAGAATGGCATCAGGGAGACCGTTCTCTGGTATTTAAATCATCCTGACTGGATGGAACGGATTACAGGCAGAAAATATTACCGGAAATTGGATAATTAAATTCTATTATGGCGGGCATTCCTCACACTAGGACAGGATCTGCCGTATGAATCATATCTGGAACGGAATCTGTCACGGTTCCCTGCGCGTCCAATATTT
The DNA here is from genome assembly GCA_949743955.1 of uncultured Oscillospiraceae bacterium. GTDB lineage: Bacteria > Bacillota > Clostridia > Oscillospirales > Ruminococcaceae > Harryflintia. The sequence goes on from CATJVQ010000018.1 coordinate 8,741, forward strand.
CCGGATTCCCCGGCAGGCGTAGGCGCTCAGGCAGCCGAGTGCGGCGGGGACGGACATCCCCTCGCTCTCGCGGTAGATGCGCCAGCGCTCCGCCGCTGCGGACAGCTTATCCTGTGAGCGTCCGCCTGCGCGGTAACCCATGAGCGGCTCTGGAATTCCCACAGCCGTTTTTCCCTCCCGCAGCAGTGTGAGCCACAGGACATAGTCCTCGTGAAAAAAGCGGCTGTCCATCCGGTGATGTCCGAGGGCTGTGCGCCGCAGGAGAACGCTCGAGCAGCCGATCACGTTTTCCCGGAGCAGCGAACGGTAATCCGCCCGGGGCGGGACACGGTATATGCCTCTGGATATGCCGTCCCGGCGGAGCAGGAAATAGGAGGTGTAGCAGAAATCGTCTTCCCGGATGGCGCTAAGCTGGCGGGCCAGCTTCTCCCGGTGCCACAGATCGTCGCTGTCCAGAAAAGCCAGAAATTCTCCGCGCGCGCGTTCGATCGCCAGATTCCGCGCCTGCGCCGCCCCTACGCATTGTCCGCACCGGAGAAGGGCGGCACGCGAGTCCCGGCGGAGGGCGGCTTCGAGAAGGGAGGGGCTTTCGTCGGTGGAGGCGTCGTCCACGATGAGAAGCTCCAGATCCGGCATGCTCTGCCGGAGTGCACTGTCGATGCTCTTTTCGATAAACCGCGCCCCATTGTGGTTGGGCATAATGACAGAGACGAGCGGCGTTCCATTCATCAGGCTTAGGCCTCCTCAAAAGGTTTAAAAAGGAGAGTATCCCCCCGAAACGGATTTTTATTCTTTGCCGGACAGTCCATTGACTTTCCCTTTTCCCGGCGTTATACTGACAACACAACAATAATAAAGAAGAGAGGAAAACGGATGCGCGAGCGAGTGGAGGAGCAGTATGAGGGAGAGGATCTGTGCGGCAGATCGTTCGCGGAGGACACGCTGATCCGCTGTGTCTTTCGCTCCTGCCGCTTGGACGGAGCCGACTTTACAGACGCGCAGACCCGTGGATGCCTGTTTGAAAACTGCACCTTCCGCCTAGCGCGTTTAAACGGGACAGAGCACCGCCGGACAGCCTTTTTGAGCTGTACGCTCACGGACGCGGATCTCTTCGGCGCTCTGCTGGAGGACTGCAAATGCACGGGCAGCAGCTTTTCAGGAGCGAATCTGGCGGGATTCAATATCCGCGGCGGGCAGTATGACTATACGGTCTTTCTGGGCTGTTCGCTCAGGGCGATGGACTTGAGCGGCGTGCTCTTGGAGGGCGCGGATCTGCGGGACTGCCGGCTGGATAAGGCGGATCTGCGCGGGGCGCGCCTAGCGCATGCGCTTCTGGGAGGAGCGAACCTGACGGGCGCGGACCTGCGGGATGCGGAGCTCAAAGGGGTGGACCTGCGTGCGGCGCATCTCAAGCGGACACATATGGATGTAGCGGCGGCGATCCTTTTGGCCGAGCAGATGGGCGGCCTAGTAGGATAGAGACAAGATAATACGGAAAAGGGGGAAGACAGCATGCAGTTGGGAAGGCTGCGGACGAATCATCTGGAGAACCCGGTGGGCTTCTTGCTGGACAAGGTCGTATTTTCATGGGTTGTCGAGGAATCGACGGGGACCGTGCAGCAGGCTGCGCGCATTGAGGTTTCGGAGAGGGAGGACTTTTCCGCCCCGGTCTATGACAGCGGTAAAAGGGAGGATCTCTCTTCGCTGGAATGCCGGGCTCCGGTGGAGCTTCGGCCGCGGACGCGCTATTTCTGGCGTGTCACTGTCTGGGCCGACGATGGGGATACCGGCAGCGCGTGCGCATTTTTTGAGACAGGGAAACGGGACGAGGCGTGGCGGGCGTCGTGGATAACGCCGTCCTTCGATAAGGAGACACATCCTGTTCTGCGCCGGGACTTTGCGGCGAAGGATGTTGTGCGCGCCAGGGCCTATGCCTGCGGGCTGGGCCTGTATGAACTCTACCTCAATGACCGGAAGGTTGGCGACGAGGTGCTCGCTCCCTATTATAACGACTACAGCAACTGGATTCAGCTCCAGACCTGGGATCTGACCCCTCTGCTCGCGGAGGGAGAGAATACCTTTGCAGCGATGCTCGGCAACGGCTGGTATAAGGGGCGTTTCGGCTTTATCAAGGGCGGACGGGAGTTGTACGGAGACAAATTCCTGTTCCTGTGTGAAATTGTCCTCACCCACAGCGACGGATCCGAGACCGTCATCGGCACGGGGGAGGATTGGCTCTGTGCGCCGTCCCCGGTGCTGGAAAGCAGCATCTATGACGGAGAGATCTTCGACCGGCGCCATATGCCTGCCGGGTGGGAGCCCGTCCGTGCCGCCGCCGCGCCCGCCGCGCCGCTGTGCGATCGGCTGAGCCCGCCGCTGCGCGTTATCGAGAAAATCGGGGATCCTGTACTCATCAGGACGCCTGCGGGCGAGGATGTATTGGATTTCGGGCAGGAGGTGACCGGATGGGTCGAGTTTGAGTGCCACCTCCCCGCCGGACACCGCATCCTTTTACAGTACGGCGAGATCTTACAGGGAGGAAACTTCTATCAGGAAAACCTGCGTACCGCGAAGCAGGAATACACGTTTATCTCCGACGGCGAGCCCCGTCATGTCCGCCCGCATTTTACGTTCTATGGCTTCCGCTATGTCAAAGTCACCGGACTGGATACCGTTCATCCCGAGGATTTTACCGCCTGTGTCATTCACAGCGACCTGCTCTTTACCGCAGAGGTGGAGACGGGGAATGAGAAAGTCAACCGCTTGGCGCTCAATGCCCTTTGGGGACAGCGCGGCAATTTTGTGGATGTGCCCACCGACTGCCCGCAGCGGGATGAGCGCATGGGCTGGACCGGGGATGCGCAGGTCTTCTCCGCGACAGCGAGTTTCTTCATGGAGACGCCCGCCTTCTTCCATAAGTATCTGCATGACATGCTTCTTGAACAGCAGGAACGGGGCGGGAGTGTGCCGCATGTGGTGCCGGATATGATCCGTATCGTGGCCCAAAAGCATCCGGACGATTATGTCTTCTCCAGTGCGCACGGATCCTGCGCGTGGGGTGATGCGGCCACGGTCATTCCCTGGAACATCTACCGTTTCTTCGGCGACCGGACATTGCTGCGCAGGCACTATCCGAACATGAAAGCATGGACGGACTATATCCGTGGACAGGACGACGCCGAGTGCGGATCGTCGAGGCTGTGGACGTGCGGCTTCCATTTTGCCGACTGGCTCTCGCTGGATAATCCGGAGAAGGGTTCCTCATTCGGCGGCACGGATCCATATTTTATTGCGTCCGCCTACTACTACTATTCCGCGAGCCTGACAGCCAAAGCGGCCCGCGTGCTCGGAGAGACTGAGGACGCCGAATACTATGAAACCCTGGCCGGGGAAGTGCGGGACGCCATCCGCAGGGAATACTTTACATCCACCGGCCGCCTGGCGGCGGATACGCAGACCGGCCATGTGTTTGCGCTGGCTTTCGACCTTGTTCCTCCGGAGCACCGTGAACGCACTGTCCGTGATCTGCGCGCGAAGCTGGATGCGGCGGACGGTCATCTGCGCACCGGCTTCGTCGGTACAGCGTACCTTTGCGAGACGCTGAGCAGAAACGGTTTAAATGATTACGCCTACACGCTCTTACTCAACGAGGATTACCCAAGCTGGCTGTATGAAGTCAACATGGGGGCGACAACTGTCTGGGAACGGTGGAACTCTGTCCTGCCGGATGGGAGCATCAGCGACACGGGCATGAACAGCCTCAACCATTATGCTTATGGCGCCATCCTCGAGTGGGTCTTCCGCTATGTCTGCGGGATAAACCCGGAGGAGCCCGGCTTCCGGAAGATTCGCCTCGCCCCGCTGCCGGATCGGCGTCTCGGGCGTGCGAAGGCCGTGTACCATTCCGCGTCGGGAACCATTGTCAGCGAATGGGAGTATCAGGGGGACGAAATTGTCTATACCTTCACTGTCCCCTTTAATACAGCGGCGCTGCTCGTCCTGCCCGGGGAGGCACAGCGTACGCTGCACCCGGGAACATACACCTTCCGCACATCGGTGCAGATGTAAGCAGTATATCTGTGCCTATACGCACAGATGTGCATAGCGATTCATATCCATATTCACCTTACTTTGTCCGCTTGTATGTGTTTATCGTACAGGTGGACTTTTTCTTTTTGCAAAAAGAATAGAGAAGATCTCACCAATAATAAACAGGATAAATTGTATATAAAGTACAAACATGAAGACCAAACATGTTCATAAATGTCTACAAAAAAAGAAAAGAATGCTCAAAACTGAAGAAAATGTGAACATTGTGCATATTTAATATAATTGACAATAAAAGAGGACTGCCCTATAATATGGACATGAGTTCACAGGAATATTTGCATAACAGTTACGCTGATGTATTATTTCTTTTGTGCAGTTAATCCATTATTCGCGGGGGAATGAAAGATGGTGACGCGCAAAGATGTTGCGGACAGAGCGCATGTTTCCGTGACTGCGGTTTCCCGTGTGCTGAACAACAGCGGTTACGTTGCCAAAGAGAAGAAAGAGGCTGTTCTCAAGGCGGCGGAGGATCTGGGCTACCGCCCCAACCCGATTGCGATGTCTTTACGCCGCCAGCGCACCGGGCAAATTCTCTTTTACTGTAGAGATCTTGGAAATTTTTTCAATATCGAGCTGTACAGCGGCATGATGGAATATGCGCGCCGCGTGGGATATATGATTGTCATGAGCGGTACCTTTGATTTTGAGCAGATCAACACTATGATGATCGATGGGGTGATTCTGCCCAATCAAGAGATAGCGAACCGGTATGAAAAGCTGGGGAAGCAGCGGAGCGGTCTGCCTGTCGTCGCTGCTAGCTATGGGGTGGCGCTTGTAAGCCAGCGTGACATTCCGTATATCGACTGCGACGTTTATGTCGCGATGGAAAACGCGCTCGACTACCTCAACCGGAAGGGACACGAGCGTATCGCTTTCGCTACGCCGTATACCATATTCGATCCCGTCGGCGGCGGGCGGCATATCGCTTATCTTAACCGGATGCGTCCTATTTTCGGGAAGGATTTGGAGAAATATATTTTGGACGGATACTTTAAAGGTGGGGACGCATTCCAGCAGGAGGATTTTTTCACCGAGGGAAAGCACGCCGCGTCTGACTTTATCCGCCGAGGGCTGGATGCGACGGCCATCGTCTGCTTTAACGATAATCTCGCCCTTGGGATGCTCAAGCAGTTTCAGGATATGGGTGTGTGTGTCCCGGAGGCTGTCTCTATCGTGGGGATTGACGGAACCAATATCCGACGTTATGTTACACCCGCTCTTACGAGCGTCGATCTGTCCACGTCCCGCCAGGGGGCCGAATGCGTGCGCGTGCTTCTCGATATGATTGAGGGAGGCCATGTGCGTAGCGTCACCAGTGTCCCGATAGGGCTCATTGAAGGGGAAAGTGTTCGGGATTTGAAACTGAAATAAAAGTATACTTTAAAATAGTTTCTAGATATTGTGCAAGGAGAATATTTTTAAAGAAATTTCGTGTGTTAATCTGTCTTTTTCCCAGACAAAACCGGAGAGAATAAGGTGTTGTCCTCTCCGATTTTAAAGTATAGGTTTAAAGAATCAGACAAGGAGGATGTTCATGAACAACAGTAAGCAGAAACGTGTCCTAGCAGCAGTTCTGACAGGAGCCATGGCTTTGTCTCTTGCGGCGTGTGGTGGCGGTTCCGGCGGCGACGAGAAAATGCCGGAAAACCCGGCCGATCTCAAGGCAACCATCGTTGTAGGCGGCTGGCCCTCCGGTGACGATGGCTTCAAAGCCGCTATCCCCGGCTTCAATGAGAAGTATCCGAATATCAGCGTTGAGTTGGATTTCACCGACACAACCTCCCACCATCAGGCGCTGGCGACGGCTCTCGCCGCCGGAAGCGACGCGCCGGACGTGGCGATGGTCGAGGGCGCGTATATCGCGCAGTACCGGGACTCCAAGGCGCTGGTCAATCTCAAAAGCGAGCCCTACAATGTGGAAAAGTATAAGGATGATTTTGTAGGCCTCAAATGGGAGCAGTGCTATTCCGCCGACGGCAGCCGCATGGTAGCCCTTCCGTGGGACGTGGGCCCGACCACGACCTTCTACCGCCGCGACGTATTCGACGAGGTCGGCCTGCCGAGCGATCCGGAGAGCGTGTCAAAGCAGATCAGCACCTGGGACGGCATCATGGAAGCCGCCGAAAAGATCTATAAGCCCGGCGAGCGCTGGTTCTGCCCGAGCGTTGTGTACTATTATCAGCTCATGTTTATGGACCGTGACTATTACAACGAGGATCTGACGCTGCGCCTCGACCGCGACGGCGATATCGACTGCCTGAACATGATGATCGAGATGCGCAAGAACGGCTGGGACATGAACGCGGATATGTGGACGCCGGAAGCCAACGCGGCCTTCCAGTCCGGCGCGTGCGCCACTGTGACGACGGGCGGCTGGTACGGCGGATTCCTCAAGAAGGACATCGATCCGGACGGCGCGGGCCACTGGGGTGTTGCGGATATGCCGGGCGGCATCAAGCGCTGCAACTGGGGCGGATCGTTCCTCGTCATCCCCGAGCAGAGCAAGAACAAGATGGCGGCCTGGGCGTTCACTGAGTACATGCTCGCCACCGCGAAGGCGCAGAATGAGATGCTCGCCGCGGTCGACTACTTCCCGGCCTATCTGCCCGCCTATGAGGATACGGCTATCTACGGGGAGGAGGATCCCTACTTTGCCGGCCAAAAGACCAAGGAGTTCTGGGCGGAGATCGCGAAGGACATTAAGCCCGTGTTCAACACCCTCATGGATGTCACGGCTGAGGGCTGCTTCTATGGCACCGTTAACGCCGCGCTGGATCAGGGCCTGGATGCGCAGGGCATCAAGGATCAGCTCGCCAAGGATATTGAGACTGCGACAGCGGAACTGAAGAACCAGCAGATTCAGGTCTATAAGGACGCCGGACTTGAGGGCTGGTAATAAAAACGGCTGATGCGGATCCCTTGATTCGTGTGGACGCAGAGAGAGCGGGGGGAGGGCCGGTTGGAAACAATCGGCCCTCCCTGTTATAAAGGGAGGTCTTGGCATTCATGAAAAAGAACAGCGCCTATTCCAAAGGGCTTTGGCATGAGATCGTCCAAAACCGGGTGGCCTATGCCTATATCGCTCCGTTTTTTATTCTGTTTATCGTATTCAGTCTCTTCCCAATTGTGGCCGGCTTCGGGCTGAGCTTCTTCAGGTGGGACGGTACGTCCGCCATGCACTTTATCGGTATTGAAAACTATATCAATCTGCTCGGGGACGAGCTCTTCTGGAAGGGCTTCCAGAACACGCTGATCATTGGTATTATCGCGCATATTCCTATCCTTCTGGGCGGCCTAGTTCTGGCTTACATCCTCAATTCCAAGCTGGTCAAGGGAGAAAATATATTTAAGACCATCTACTTTATGCCGATGGTCACAAGTTCCGTGGCGATTTCGATCATCTTTCAGCAGCTTTTCAGCTATAACTATGGCCTTATCAACTTCTTCCTCAGCCTTTTCGGCATTCCGAACATCAACTGGCTGGCCGGTGACGGCTCGCTCATCAAGGTTGCAGTTATTGTTATGTTCTCCTGGAAGTGGATCGGCTGGAACATGGTCATCTATCTGGCCGGCATGCAGGGCATCAGTCAGGATGTGTATGAGGCGGCCATGATCGACGGAGCCAATCATGTGCAGACTGTCTTCAAGATTACGATCCCGCTTCTGAAGCCCATCGTGGTCTTTACACTGATTCAGTCCACCATCGGTATGTTTAACCTCTTTACCGAGCCCTTCATCCTCACCAATTCCAGCTGGACGGGCGGTGTCAACAACGGCGGTCTGACCCTGATGATGTACCTGCTCAACAAGGCCCCGCAGGGCGGTACCCTGTACGGTTACGCCTCCGCCGTGGCCTATGTGATCACGATCTTTATTGTGGTTCTGTCCATTCTGTTCAACAAATGGTCGCAGGAAAGTGATACGCCGAGAAGGAGGGGACGTTAAGTGCATAAGCTGACAGTCGGGAAAGTGATCCTGTATATCGTTTTATGTATTATCGCGCTCGTCATGATTATCCCGTTTTACATGATGTTCGTTATGTCCACCCTCACCACGAACGAGATCTATACCTTCCCGCCCCGCCTGTGGTTCGGCGGCAGCCTTATCAGGAATTTCACCGCCATGAACGCACAGATTGACATCCTCCGTGCGTTCGGCAACAGCTGCATGGTCACTATCAGCTATACAGTGCTCTGCCTCCTGTTCTGCTCCATGGGCGGCTACGCTTTCGCCACTTATGATTTCCCGGGGCGGAACAAGCTCTTCGGCCTCCTTCTGGCCACGATGATGATCCCCTTTACCGCCGGTATTATCCCTTGGTTCATGATGATGTCCCGCATGGGGTGGATCAATACATACTGGGCGTTGATCATTCCGGGGTGCGCGAATGCGTTCGGCATCTTTTGGATGCGGCAGTACTGCCAGAACAATGTACCGGTGTCGCTGCGCGAGGCAGCGAAGATCGACGGGTGCAGCGAGTGGACGATCTTCTTCCGCGTCATCGCGCCGATCCTGATTCCGGCGTATTCGGCGCTGGGCATCATGCAGTTTGTCAACACTTGGAACGACTTCATGCAGCCGCTCTTAATCCTGCGCCGCGCCTCGATGCAGACACTGCCTCTCGTGCTCAAGACGATGGTCTCCGACCGCGGCACAGATTACGGCGCCATGATGCTCGCAAGCACCTGCGCTGTGCTGCCGCTGCTGATCGTTTTTCTGTGCGCATCGAAGTTCTTCATGTCGGGCCTGACCGCGGGTGCGGTGAAAGAATAAACACAAGAGTCAAAACACAAGAAGGAGCAGTTTCATGAGTATCTATTTTGGAGCGGACTACTACCCCGAGCACTGGCCGGAGGAACGCTGGGAGAAGGATGCCCAGCTGATGGAAGAGATAGGTCTTAATGTTGTGCGTATGGCCGAGTTCTCGTGGGCCAAAATGGAGCCGCGTCTGGGCGAATTCAACTTTGAGTGGCTGGACAGGGCGCTGGATATCCTGGGTGAGCATGGTGTTCGTGCGGTTCTGGGCACGCCGACGCCGACGCCGCCGGCATGGATTGTCGAGCAGACGCCGGAAATCTTCCCCATTGATAAGGACGGCCGGGTCCGCGGCTTCGGCGGGCGGCATCACGACTGCCAGTCGAACCCGGTGTACCGCGCGCATATCCGCCGCTTTGTCACCGCGATGGCCGAGCATTTTAAGGATAACCCGAACGTCATCGGATGGCAGATCGACAACGAGCTGGGCACCGGCCATCAGGACACGTGCATGTGCGACAGCTGCCGGAAGCGCTTCCAGGAATGGCTGGAGAAGAAGTACGGCACCATTGAGGAGCTCAACCGTGCGTGGGGGACCTGCTTTTGGAGCCAGGACTACAACAGCTTTTCCCAGATCTACACCCCGAAAATCACATTTACCGGAGAAAACCCCTCCGCTATGCTCGACTGGAGACGTTTCACCTCTGATCTGGTGGTTGAATTCCAGCAGTTCCAGATCGATATTATCCGTTCTATCTGCCCGAACCAGTTCATCACGCACAATTTCATGGGCTTTGCCGACAATGTCAGCTATTATGATCTCGCTAAGAGCCTCAACTTCGTCTGCCATGATCAGTACCCGGGTGGGTTCTTTGCGCAGATGCCGCATCAGCCGAACGCCCAGCTTGCCGCGACACTGGATCTTATGCGCAGTGTGAAGCATCGGACATACTGGATCATGGAGCAGCAGGCCGGGATCACAGGCTGGCAGGTCATGGGGCGTGCGCCGCAGCCGGGGCAGCTCGCCATGTGGGCGCAGCAGTCCATCGCTCACGGGGCGGACTGCATTGTCTTCTTCCGCTGGCGGACCTGTGCTGTTGGTACGGAGCAGTACTGGCACGGCATCCTGCCGCACAGCGGCCGCCCGGGACGCCGCTATAACGAGCTGCGTGCAATGATTTCCGCGATGCAGCCCGTGATGGAAAAGATTCAGGGCAGCGTGCCCAAGTGCGAGGTGGGCATCGTTTACTCCTATGATCAGGAGTGGGCGATGACGATTCAGCCGCATCATCCGGATCTGCACTACATAGGGCAGGTGGTCAAGTACTACCGCGCACTGTATGACTGCAATATCCCTGTAGACTTCTTAAGCGGGGAAGAGGACTTCTCGCCCTATAAGCTGATTATCGCTCCCTTGCAGTACATTCTCACGCCGGAGCAGGCTGAGAAGTACCGTGCGTATGTAAAGAACGGCGGCCATCTGGTAATGACCATGCGCACCGGCGTTAAGGACGCAACCAATCTCTGCATGACCGAGAGCGAGCTGCCCGGCCTCTTAAGCGATGTGCTGGGCATCGAAATCCCCGAATACGACTGCCTGCAAGGACTCAACGGGCGTGTCCGTTTTGAGGACGGCGGCGAATACGACGTGGAGAAGTGGAGCGACATGATCGAGCTGCATGGCGCGCAGTCCATCGCCGATTATGCCAAGGAATTCTATGCCGGGACACCCGCCGTCACCTGCAACGCGTTCGGCAGCGGACGTGCGTACTATGTGGGTAGCGAGCCGTCGGATGAACTGATGGACCGCCTGTGCGGGCTGTTCGTGGAGGGATCCGGCGTGGCGTCCCTGGGCGAGACACCGGAGGGTGTTGAAATCACACACCGCCATGTGGAAGCATCGAATGAGGACATCATCTTCGTCATCAACCATAATGAGGCGCCCGCGGAGGTTTCTATCCCCTCCGGATGGGATCCCGTTCTTGCGGAAGAGGGAAGCATAATGAAGCCCTTTGAAGTGCGGATTTATTCCAGAAAAGCGTAAAAAAAGCTGAGAGAAACCGGACCGGCTGCGGACTGCGGCAGGCCCGGTTTTTTTATGAAGTGGAAATGGAAGGGAAGATATGTTATACTGTTAATCAATAAATTACAGATACAATTTTAACTGATGATAAGTATGATGATCTGAACAGGAGAGGTGGACATGAAAATAAAGGCGATTCACAGCAGGGATGCGGTTTACCAGAAATTTGAGGTGCTGAAAACCAACCGGAACAAGCGGTATAAATACGGTGAATTTTTTGTTGAAGGGGTGCGGAACATCAACGAGGCCCACCGGCATGGATGGCGTTTCAGTTCCTTCCTCTTTGATGCGGAGAGGCCTCTTTCCGGATGGGCGGAGGAACTGTTAAAAACGGTTGAAACAGACGTCAACTATGCGCTCGATACCGATTTAATGGCACAGATCAGCGGGAAAGAGAATGCGTCGGAAATGGTAGCGGTCGTTCAGATGCGGGAGGAGGATCTGGGTGGCCTTCCACTCTCGGATAATCCGTTCGTTGTCCTATCCGACAGACCTTCCAATCGGGGAAATCTCGGCACCATCCTCCGTTCGTGCGATTCGTTTGGTGTAGACGGTCTGCTGATAACAGGACATGCCGTCGATCTGTACGATCCGGAGGTGATTGGTGCGTCGATGGGATCATTTTTTGGCGTGCAGGCACGGCGTGTCTCCAGCAACGATGCGGCTTTTGCATATGTGGATTCTCTCCGGGCCTCGTATCCGGGGCTTCAAGTGGTGGGCACGACGGCGCATCGGGAAACGCCGCTCACCCGTGTCGATTTCACGCGGCCGACCCTCCTTCTCATCGGCAATGAGACCGATGGTCTCAGCCGGTCGTTCAAGGAGTACAGTGATATTCTGGCGACTATTCCCATGAGCGCGCATGCCGGCGCATCCTCGCTGAATGTCGGCTGTGCCGCGACAGTATTCCTGTATGAAGCGATGAGGCAGCGGGGAGAGCCCGGCTGAGTACAGTATCGGGGCTGTTTATGATTTGATTCGCCGGGCAGGGGGATGACGGTCATATTTACGGCGCACGGTGAATATGATGAAGAATGCCGGAAAGGTATCCTGAAAAGAACAGGAAACCGCGATCGCACACAAAAAGAGGGACTGCTTATGCAGTCCCTCTTTTCACCACAAGGAAACGGTTTCTTACTTGTTGTCAACCTTGCTCATGTGCTCAATGAGCATGAGAACCTTGTTGGAATAACCCCATTCATTGTCGTACCAAGAAACCAGCTTGACGAAAGTGTCGGTCAGAGCGATACCGGCTTTCGCGTCAAAGATGGAGGTCCGGGGATCGGTGATAAAGTCGGAAGAAACGACCATATCCTCCGTGTAGCCCAGGATACCTTTGAGCTCATTCTCACTGGCCTTCTTAACGGCGGCGCAGATCTCATCATAAGAAGCGGCTTTCTCAAGATTGACCGTCAGATCGACGACAGAAACGTCCAGTGTCGGGACACGGAACGCCATACCGGTCAGCTTGCCGTTGAGCTCGGGGATAACTTTGCCCACAGCCTTCGCAGCGCCAGTAGAGGAGGGGATGATGTTGCCGGCTGCAGCACGTCCGCCTCTCCAGTCCTTCTTGGAGGGACCGTCAACCGTCTTCTGAGTAGCGGTGGTGGAGTGAACGGTGGTCATCAGGCCGTCTTTAATGCCGAAATTTTCATTGTTGACTTTGGCAGGAGGGGCAAGGCAGTTGGTGGTGCGGGAAGCGTTGGAAACGATGTTCATATCAGAGGTGTACTTATCGTTGTTGACGCCCATAACAAACATCGGCGCATCCTTGCTCGGGGCAGAGATGACAACCTTCTTCGCACCGGCCTTGATGTGCGCCTGTGCCTTATCCATGGTGGTGAAGACGCCGGTCGATTCAACAACGTACTCAGCGCCGACCTGGCCCCACGGAATCTCCTCGGGATTCATTTTGTCGAAAACCTCGATGGCCTTGCCGTTGACAGTGAACTTACCATCTTTGACTTCAGCGGTGCCGTCAAACTTGCCATGGATGGTATCATAGGTGGTCATATAGACCATGTAATCCGTGGAGATAAAGGGATCATTGATACCCACAACCTCAAATACGTCGGATTGAGCCATCGCAGCGCGGAAAACAAGACGACCGATACGACCAAAACCATTGATGCCAATTTTAATTGCCATTGGAATCGACCTCCCATATTTTTAACTAATTCTATTCTATACCAAAAGAGGAAAAACTACAAGAGGCTTTTACTGCTTTTTTTCATTTCATGTACAATTTTCCGGTTTTTTTCGGTGTCCTGCACAAGGAGGAGGAGGGGGAGCTCCTCAAGATACAGATGCAGGAGAAAAAATGTCGTTTTTCGTCGAAAGACATGGTGACGAAAAGTGTCGAATTGAGGTATAATAAGAGGTGGAAATAGTTCTCACCCCCTTCTCTGCCATAGCTTCAATAATTTCGGCCATACTAAATTACATTCCGGGAAAGGACGGCTCCATTCATGCAGCCTTGGGATGAACTTGACGCTTCCCGTTTCGTCAGCGGGCTATATCAGGATTCAGATCAGCCGGCGGCGGTCGTTGACGAACAGGTGAACCTGGTCTGGTCCAACCCGCAGGCGCGGGAATACTATCCGTTCCTGTGTACACCGGACGGAATCCATACCATGCTGCGGGAAGAGGTGGTGTGCAGAGCAGCGGAAAAAATCAGGGAAGGCGCTTCCTGCCGGGTATACAGTGGATCGGCGCCGCTGTTCGGGAGTGCGCTGTTCTTTTCTCCGCTGGAAAAGGGATTTGCACTGGTACTTTTTGAGAGCCCAGCATCTCCCTTTCCGGAGATGGACGTGGACACTCTTGTCTCTGTCTTCTCTGGGCAAATCCGTTCCCCACTCACGAATATCTTTACTTCCCTCGATTTGCTCGCGCGCAACCGCTATATTCTCGAGGCAGAAACATTGCGAAAACCGTTGCGCAGTGTCAGGCAGAACAGTTACCGTCTGCTGCGCTACTGCGCCAACCTCACTGAATATTTCCGGTATATCTGCGCGGCCAATCCGCTCCGGATGCAGCGGGCGGATCTGGGGGGGGCTCTGTATGATCTGTGCCTCTCTCTGCACGCCATGATGCAGGAGACGGGCACGGCATTTGAGTTCTCCATTTCGAAGAAACCTGTTTACTGCCGGTATGACTGGAATAAATTGGAATTTGCGCTGCTGAACATTCTCTCCAACGCCTGCCACTATGCCGGACGGGGAAACGTTGTCCGGCTCACATTGGAGAGGCAGCGGAAGAACGCGATGATCACAGTAACGGATAAAGGCATCGGTATTGCGCCGGAGTATATGCCGCAGGTGTTTCATCCGTTTTTCAGCCACGATGAGAGCCCGTCCCAGATGCCGGGCGGCGGATTGGGGCTGACAGTAGCCAAGTTCTGCGTACAGGCGCATGGCGGTACGATTACACTGACCTCCATTCCCGGCGAAGGGACAACGGCCGCCGTCTCCCTGCCGCTTACGTCCGCGCCGGAGATACCGTCTCTCAGTGCTTCCCGTCCCGTGGATATGGCCTGCGATAAATTTTCGCCTATTCGGGTTCTGCTTGCAGATTCATGCCCTGTACCGTGGCCTGATACGGGTTTTTGATTCATCAGACGACTGATTCAAAGGGGGAATCCTCGAAGGGTCTCCCTTTTTGTTTGCCGTTTTTTGAGGCAGGGTATCCGAAAGGAAGCTGCCGGCTGAAAAACAAACGCCATGCGGTATTCTTACCGCATGGCGTTTGTTCCTTAGTCCATTTATGACGGTTAAAAAGAACATATAAACCGCCTTTTTCCATACAGTTTTACTCCATGTCCACAGTATCCGCCGGTTTTGGATCTGCGGATACGGCGGGGGAGGGCAGGCCGCTGACATCCATGCGGACATTCTGTGTCGTGCGGCCCTCGAAGGTATTCGCGCGCATAACCTCGGTCAGATCAAAGCCGATGGTATCTCTGAGCGCCTCGTTGACAGCCTTGAGCGCGCTGACAGTATAGCGCGCGACGTTCGCCGCCCCGCCGGACTCGTTCCCGCCGCCGTCGATAATGCTGATATTGCCGATACGGGCCATTGGTTCCGCAACTGAACGGGCCAGATCGGGCAGGCGATCGATGACCATCTGGAGCTTACCGGCATCGTCCATTTTGGCGAGCGCTTCGGCGCGTTTCTCGAGTGCCTCGGCTTCGGCTAGACCGCGCTGGCGGATAGATTCCGCCTCGGCCAGGCCCTGCTGTTCGATGACCTTCGCGTGCGCGAGACCTTCCTGCCGGATGCGCTCGGCCTGTGCGGCGGCATCGAGCTTGTTCGCTTCAGCCTCCGCCTCTGCGCGCAGGATGTCGGCGGTTTTGGCGGCTTCGGCCTCCAGCTCGCGGCGGCGGCGCTCTGCCTCAGAGGGCTTGATGACGGTTTCAAGCAGCTCCGCCTCCTTGCGGGCCACCTTTTTCTGGGCCAGCTCGATATTTTTTTGCTCGGCCGCTATCTGGATTTGGATCTCGGCCTCGCGGACCTCGCGGGCGCGCTGCTCTTTGAGGACGCTTGCATCCATTTCCGCGTTGGTGACGTCCTTGAGCGTGACATTTTTCTGAATGCTGTATGCCGCGTCGGCAATGGCCTGTGTCGTTTGGCGCTCCTTTTCAAAATTGAGCTTTTTGATGTCGGCGTCTTTTTTGGCTTCGGCCACCCGGGCCTCGGCCTCCAGACGCGCCTGTTCACCCGCGCGCTTGGCCTCTGAGGTACGCACCATGCTCTCCTTGACAGCCTCTGCCTCAGCGATCTCCGCATCGCGCTTGACAGCGGCTATCTGCGGCTTGGAGAGTGCGTCAAAGTATCCGTTCTGGTCGCCGATCCCCTTAATGGTGAAGGATTTCAGCTCCAGTCCTAGATCGGAAAGCTGATCCTCCGCCACCTCCTTGACACGTTCCGAGAAGGTCTTGCGGTCGCGATAGAGCTGCTCGGCGGTCATGTCGGCGATGATCTCGCGCAGACGACCCTCGCACACGTCGCGCGCAGTCTCCATGATGTGGCGTTTTGTCTCGTCCTCTTTGCCGCAGTTGAACTGCTCGACAGCGGAGCGAATCATCACCTCGTCGTTTTTAATCTTGACGACGACTGTCCCGCTCGCCTCAATGGGGACAGCGTCCGCCGTGAGGGTCCCCTGCATGTTGACGTCGAAGCTGATATTTTCGAGTGTGATATAGTCGATGCGCTGTAAAATCGGGATGACAACCGTGCCGCCCCCGGTGACGACTTTTGCCTTCCCAAGGCCGGTGACGATGGCGGCCTTATCGGCGGGGACTTTTTTCCATGTCGAGAGCACCGCGATGCAGATGGCGAACAAAATGCCGATCACCACTACCACGGTGAAGACGATTTCCGGAATCATAATTGTTCCTCCAATCAAGTTTACTCTTTCGGTCAAGATTACTCCCCCTTTCTGCTTTTCATAGGGGAGACTGTACACAGGCGTTTTTTCTCATCGACCTCGACAACCATCACCTGAGAGCCGACCTCAATACGCTCCACGCCGGGAATGGGCCTGGCGCTGTATGTGATAACGCTGCCGACGCTACTCAAAAGACTGACAGAGCCATAAAAATCCTCGCGGATTTCCAGCCGGACAGTGCCGACCTGCCAGCGCAGATCCTTCATCTGCAGCGCCTCGGCGCGGTTCTGCCGAAGAGGGCGAAGCACAAAACGCCCGAACGCCGCTGCCCCCGCGATACCGCACAGTGTACCGATGAGGAGGCTCAGCCAGACGAGTTCTTCCGGCAGGAAGACCAGACTGAGCCGCCCGAGTGCGCCGAACACACCAGAAAACAGGGCGAGGCTCATCAGGTTCAGGGGAAAGGGGCCGTCCGTATCGAAATCAGCGTCGAGATCGAAGAAGCCGCCCAGTGCACCTGCCGCAATCTGAAACAGCGGCACGGCAAAACCAGCAGCGATACAGCAAAGGTATATAGTGCCAAGTGTCTGTACATTCATCGTCTCCCGCCTTTCTCTCCCGCATGATCTGTTTTTATTGTAGCACACGCCGTCTGCCCGTGCAACCGGGATCCGCGGATTCTTTTCCGACTTTCTTCTCCAAAAAGATTTATCTTTGCTCAATTCGATGAACACCGATAATTCTACAAAAAATTTTCGAGGATTTGAGAAAACAGGTTGACATTTCCGTTTTCATCAGGTATAATACATTTTGTTGTGACAAAGAGTTATCTATGGCGGTATAGCTCAGTTGGCTAGAGCATTCGGTTCATACCCGAAGTGTCGGCGGTTCAAGTCCACCTACCGCTACCATTACCTTAAAAAAGCCGTTTTCGGCTTTTTTTTGGCCCGTTGGTCAAGAGGTTAAGACACCGCCCTTTCACGGCGGTATCGCGGGTTCGATTCCCGCACGGGTCACCAGAATACAAAATCCGAATCCGTTGGGTTCGGATTTTGTTATTTTTAACTTTGCCGAATCCTCTGTTTCTGCTTCGGATTTATTTTGATGAGTGGGAAGTCTAATTTTGATCAGATTTCCTTTTTTCTTTTCGCCGGTTAATATTTTTATAAAGCCTTCGGCATATAAATTAGAGAAATCCCCCTGCACAAATCTTCTGTCTGTGCAGGGGGATTTCTCTAATTTTCCCAAAAGCTGATTCTGCTCAACACGGGCGGGGATTCCTGCTGGATTTCAGGGATCTTAACCCATAAAGATATTAGTCAGGGGAATGCCGATGACCAAAATGCCGACCAGCTCCATCAGGACCAGCGCGGTGCCGTATTTATACATATCCTTAGCATCCAGCCACTCCTTATTGCTGAAGAGCATAGCGGCAAACGGGGAAGCGGCGGGAGTTACCATCGCGCAGCTGAGCACGAAGAAAATGGACAGCGTAACGATCGGAGAGGCATTGACATTGTTCATCATGCAGAAGCTGAGGATAACGGGCTGCAGAATCATGCCCACAACCAGTGAATTGCACAGATTTGTGAGGATCATCAGCAGAATCATCAGTACGATGACAAAGGTCACTGTGCTCATGCCGGAGAAAATGGGGGTCAGAATGACGTTCAGGAAAGCGGAAATACCGGTATTCTCCGCAGTCAGCACGTTGCCGATGAGGATAGCCGCCGTGACCAAGAAGAAAGTGGGCCAGGCAACCTGTGTCTGCATCAGCCGGTTAATTCTCATGACCGGTTCACCGGAGATATGTACTGCGGCGAGAATCGCTACAAACACCAAGCACAGGCCCAAAGAATTCGCGTTGAGGAACGCCATACCGGGGACAGTGGGCAACCAGCTGGGCAGCAGCATCAGCACGACATACACGCAGAAGGAAAGGGCGAGCACCTTCTGGCGGAGGCTCATAGGCGGCAGAGGATTCTTATTGAGATCCGCGACCTTAATTTCCTTGAGCTTGGACACGTCGGGATGGAATACATATTTGCAGAAAAGGATGGTGGCCGCAATCAGGATGAAACCAAGGATTATTGTGCAAATGAAGTACATGGCATCATTGATGACCACATTGCTGTCGGATGCTGCCGCGATCCCGCGATAGTTGCTGAGCAGCGCCAAGCCGTTGCCTGCATAGGGCGGCACCGGGAAGCCGAACAGCGCGGAAAATACCACCAGAATGACTGCCAGCTTGGCGTATTTCTCATTCCGGGTAATACCCAGCTGCTGGAACACGCCGTACATAATGGGCCAGAACAGGAAAATGGGGGCGAAGGGCGCGGCCATGACGAAGGACATCACATAGCAGCCCACGCAAATAACGAAGGTGAACACCCACGGGCGGCCCTCCACAATCTTGCGGGTCAGGAACCAGCGGCCGATGTAGAGGGTGATCTTCTCCTCCACCAGCGCGCCGGTAAAGAGCATCATGAACAGCATCTGCACGACTACAGGCGCTCCGAAAGCGCTCGAAAGCACCGCGGGCATGGGGGCGTAGCTGCTTAGACCGATGGCGACGATGCACAGAACGCTCGACCACAGGGGATCCACCGTCGTCCACAGGTAGAGAGTTCCGATAAAGATCCCTAGGATTTCCATACCGGTAGGCGTCACCTCGGGCAGGGAAAGGGGAAGAAAACGGAACAGCAGCATGATAGCGATGCCGATCGCAGAATGAATCATTGCCATTGAGCTGGACTTCATTTTGTCAGCCATACGTTTTGACTCCTTCTCTTCTTCATATTTGGTTTCTGCGGGATCATATTCTTTAATCGATCACACCCCTCCCACTGAAACTGTCACGGCCGGCTGATCGGCAGTCAGATTTACCTTGTATTTGACTGCCAGATTCTTTTTGCGCGTGACATCCAGCTCCATAAAGCGGCACGGCGCAGGAGAGCACTCGTTTTCCTCACGGAGCCGGTTGAGTTTCTCCAGGCTGCCGGGGATCTCAGGAGACCAGAAGCCCAGCAGAGTGGGGATATCTGATTCCAGCACGCCTGTCCGAAAATCATTCATTTCGCTGATATACCGTTCAGCGGCGGTAGCGGCGGCTGCGCCGTCGCCCACTGCGGTGGCCACCTGGCGCAGGTACTTCTGCCGCACATCGCCGGCGGCGAACACGCCGCCTAACCCTAGGTCCATGTCGTCTCCCGTGTGGAGCCAGCCCCGCTCATCCATGGGGACCTCTGTACTCAGGAAACCGGTTTCAGGAACCATCCCACAGAAGAAGAACACGCCCTGGCAGGGGAAATCAGTGACTTCTCCGGTTTTGGAGTTTTTCACATGGACACCCTCCACATTGTCGCTGCCGTAGATGTCCACCAGCGAGCTGTTCCAGAGGAAGTGCATTTTTGGTTCGGCGAAGGCCCGCTCCTGAGCGACCTTATTGCAGTCCAGAATTCCTTCGTCATGAACGACTACCACAGTGACTTTGGAAGCAAACTTACATATATACAACCCTTCCTCAATGCCCTGATCGCCGCTGCCCACCACGACGACCTCCTGATCCTGGAAAAATTCAGCGTCACAGGTGGCGCAGTAAGCCACGCCCATGCCGGTAAACTCTTCCTCACCGGGAATATTCAGCTTACGGGCAGAGGTACCGGTAGCAATGATGACAGCCTGGGCCTCATACACGTGGCGTCGGGTTTTAACAAGCTTAACCTCGCCGGATATGTCAAGGGATTTGGCCGCCTCTCTGCGGATTTCCACGCCGAATTTTTCCGCATGGATTCTCATCTGCTCCATCAGGGCGGGACCTGTGGTCTCCGCTACCGAGGGGTAGTTAACGATTTCCCGGGTGGTAAAGGCCCGGCCACCTACATTGTCCTTTTCCAGCACCAGTGTCTTCAGCCGCGCTCTTCCGCCATAGATTCCAGCAGCCAGCCCAGCGGGCCCGCCGCCGATAATCACCAGATCGAAGCGCTCCCTCGTTGCCTCTGCCATAAAATCAACCTCCCCAACAAAAATAAGAAATCGTGAAATTGACATGTACCATATGTAATGTTATAATTTTAACATATGATTACCCTTGGCGATATATACAAAATGCTTATGGGCCATTCATGAAATAAATGGCGGATTTGGGCGAATCAACGCTATAATTAAAGAAAATGTATTAAAGCATTTCATAAAAACCGAATAAAAAAGGAGGATGCGTATGGAAACCTTAAACCGAGTGGCTTTCCAAGAGATCGTGGAAGAAGACGGCGAGCCCTGCCTAGTCATCTTTTCCCGGAAGAGTTGTCATGTGTGCCAAGCGGTTCACGGCAAGCTGGACAACTTGGAAGGAGAGTATCCCGACGTCCCGTTCTATGAGGTGGATGTGGAGACCGATCCCGAGCTCCAGTCCAAGTTCAGCCTGAAGGGTGTCCCCCATGTGCTGTTTTTCAAGGACGGCGAGGTGCAGGGCCGCCTGACTGGTAATAACGACGAGGATGATTACGCGGAAAAAATCGAGGAACTGCTGTAAGTCAGTAAAATATATACTTAAGGAGGAAATCTGTTATGGCCAGACCGACTGTATTCCCCACCGGTACCACAATCTATGCTCCGGACAAGTGCTGGAGCGGCTACACCCTTTTTACCGCGCCGACCAAGGGCGTGACCCTGATCGACATGAACGGCAAGGTTGTGCGCTGGTGGAAGGACTTCCAAGGCTTCCCCTGCAAGATGATCCCGGGCGGAAAGGTATTCGGTTCCCTAGGTTCTCGTGACGCACAGGTGGCCTATCAGGATCAGAACGATGTCACCGAGATCGACTGGGATGGTAACGTGCTCTGGTCCTTTGACCACAACCAGTTTGTGGACGATGAGGATACCGGCCCCCGCTGGGTGGCGCGCCAGCACCATGACTTCCAGATCGAAGGCAATCCCGTGGGTTACTATGTCCCCGGCCAGGATCCCAAGGACGATTTCAGCAAGATGCTTATTCTCGCTCATAACGATGTAAACAAGCCCAAGGTTTCGCCCCAGCTGCTGTTGGAGGATACCCTTCTGGAGATTGACCGCGAGGGGAACGTTCTCTGGAGCTGGAACCTGATGGATCATTTCCGTGAGTTCGATCTGAGCGAGACCCAGAAAAACACCATCTTCCGGGATCCCAACACGCAGCAGACCGGCCCCGAGGGGCAGGGCGATATCTTCCATATCAACTGCGCCAGCTACTTGGGCCCCAACAAGTGGTTTGACGAGGGCGATGAGCGCTTCAATCCTGAGAACATCATCATGGATTCCAGAGAAGTGAACATCATGTTTATCATTTCCAAGAAGACCGGTAAAGTGGTCTGGTCCATCGGCCCTGACTACACCGTCAGCCGCGAACTGCGGATTATTGGACCCATCATCGGTATGCATCACTCTCACATGATTCCTAAGGGCCTGCCCGGCGCGGGAAATATCATGGTATTTGATAACGGCGGCTGGGCCGGCTACAACGCCCCCTCCCAGACCTCCCGCATGGGTGTCAAGTCCGAGCGCCGCGATTATTCCCGGGTGATGGAGATCAATCCCCAGACCCTGAAGATCGAGTGGTCCTTCAGCGCCGCTGATCTGGGCTGGAAGACTCCCTTCACCTCCACCTACTTCTATTCTCCGCTGACCTCCTCCGCCCAGCGCCTGCCTAACGGCAACACCATGATTACCGAGGGCACCACCGGCCGGATTATCGAGGTCACGGCGGAGAAGGAACTGGTCTGGGAGTATAACTATCCTGATGTTGGTCCTGCCCTGCTCTACCGCGCCTACCGCATCCCCTATGAGTGGGTGCCGCAGCTGTCCAAGCCCGAGGAGGTTCCCGTGGTCCAGATTGAAAACGCCAAGTTCCAGGTTCCTGGCGCCAGCGATCCCACCGTTTCCGACGATACTGCCGTTACCGTGGCCGGCACCAAGGGCTTCGGCACCATGGGTCATTTCTGCGTAGATAAGCTGTAAGATCAAGGATGGAGCGGGGGTGCTTTGATTGCGTTTGGAGCAGTTGACTTATGTTGTAACCATCGCAGACTGCCACTCCATTTCAAAGGCGGCCAAAAAGCTGTATGTCACCCAGCCCGCCCTGAGTAACGCCCTGCGCGATCTGGAAAAGGAACTGAACTTTCCGATATTTTATCGGAACGCGCAGGGCGTGTCCCTGACTGAAAAAGGGGAAGAACTGTATCGAATCGTTAAGTCCATTCAGGGAGATCTAGATCAGATCTACCGGCTGGCTGCGAAAGGATATCATGCGCAGCAGATCACCATCGCGGCCGCACCTTTGGTTTGCTGCTATGCCTTTTCCGAGGCGATAGGATCCATTCGAATCGCCTTTCCCTCCCTGGATCTGACGGTGCGGGAGCTGCGCCCCAAGCAGATACAGGATGCTCTTTCCAGCGGGACAGTGGATATAGCCCTGTGCGGTTATCCTGCCTCCCGCCGGAAAGAATTTTCTGAAATCATCGTCCAGATGGGTCTGGATCGGGAGTCCTTGGTCCGGTGGCCTTTTGCGGTATTCCTGCCGCCCCAGCACCCTCTTGCGGGGGAATCCGTTGTCTCTTTGGAGCAGCTCAGGGATGTCCCAATCATCTGTTTTGAGGATTACGAGACCAGCGAGGCTCAGGCTTATGATATCAGGGCCTCCTATACATTTTCGAACCGGGTCAGCATCAAGGATGCTGTGTCCCACGGAAAGGGCTGCGCTTTGCTGCCCCTGTCGATGACGCTGGACGATGTGTACTTTGAGTGCGACAAACTCAAGGTCGTCCCTTTGAAAGAAACCTCCCTCATCTATGTGGACCTAGTATACCGCCGGTCCAGGACCATGACGGAGGAGGAGACAGCCACTTTGGAGATCATCCGAAGCTACATCCGCAAGGCGGATGCCCGCCTGGACCGGCAGTTCTTTCAGGGCAGCCGGCGTAATTCAGGCAGCAATATCTGGTTACCCTATTAAGAAGAGGAGGTATAAACATGGGTTATACCCTGAACCGCCAGCAGGCGGATGCCCTGCTAGCCGCGCTGAGCAAGGACTACACAGTCTATGCCCCCAAGCGTTTCCTGAATCAGGGCCGCTATTCCGCTACCGATGTGATCCGCTACGCTGAGGTGGAGCGGTTTGAAGATATCGTATGGCAGACCAAGTCGGACTATCCCGCCAAGGAGGTTCTGACGCCTATCCAGCAGGCGCTTTTCTATTTTACAGAGGATGAGTACCGCGAGAGCAAGGGCCCGAAGAAGCCAATCCTCATTTTGGCCCGGCCCTGCGACATCAATGCCCAGCACATTCAGGCCAAAATTTATGCCGGCAACGGCGGCTACACCGATCTGTATTACGAGAGAGTACGTGAGATGGTCAAGTTCGCCATGATGGAGTGCTGCGGCGGGGACGATACCTGCTTCTGCGTGTCCATGGGCACCAACAAGACCAGCGACTATTCCTTGGCTTTCAAATTCTCTGACGACGGCGTGCAGGTCCAGGTGACGGACAATGCTTTCGCCTCCTACTTTGGCGATCTGCCCCAGACCGACTATACACCCTCCTTTGTGGAAGAGAATGAGCTGAAGGTTACAGTGCCTGATTTGAGCGATAAAGAGGTCCGCAAGGCGCTGAAGAGCCACCCCATGTGGCAGGAATTCAATTCCCGCTGCATTTCCTGCGGCGCATGCACCGTGGCCTGCTCTACCTGCACCTGCTTTACCACCCGCGACGTGATCTACGGCGATAATCCCGAAGTGGGCGAGCGCCGCCGGGTCACTTCCTCCTGCCAGATCGCCGGTTTTGATCAGATGGCGGGCCAGCGGGAGTTCCGCTCCACGGCTGCGGATCGGATGCGCTATAAAGTGCTCCATAAGTTCCATGACTACAAGGCCCGTTTCGGTGACAGCCATATGTGTGTCGGCTGCGGCCGCTGCACGCACCGCTGCCCGGAGCTCATCTCCATTTCCGCCACAGTCAACAAGGTCAGCGCCGCCGTGAACGAGATCAAGGCCGGCCTGGCCCAAAAGTAAGGAAGGAGGCGCGCGATATGATGAATCCTGTTCAGCCCAAGCCGTGCACAATTTTAGATGTACACAAGGAGAGCGCCCACGAGTGGACCTTCCGGGTGGAAACCGACATGAAGGTGGATCACGGTCAGTTTATGCAGCTTTCCATTCCCAAGATCGGTGAGTGCCCCATCTCTGTCTCCGCTCAGGGAGACGGTTGGCTGGAGTTCACTATCCGCAACGTGGGTAAGGTGACGAATGTCATCTTTGAAAAGACCGCCGGCGACACAATGTTCCTCCGCGGCCCTTACGGCAAGGGCTGGCCTGTGGACCAGTTTAAGGGTAAGCATGTGGTGATCATCACGGGTGGGACCGGTCTGGCCCCTGTCCGTTCCATGCTCAACCTGTTCGCCTCTCAGCCCGACATGGTGAAGAGCGTCCACCTGATTTCCGGTTTCAAAAATGAGGACGGCATCGTCTTCCACAAGGAGCTGGAGGCCTGGAAGGAGCGTTTCTCCACCATCTACGCCCTGGACAACGACACCAAGGACGGTTGGCGCACCGGTATGGTGACGGCTTTCGTCAAGGAGATCCCTTGGGATTCCTTCGGCGGCGATTACGCTGTCGTGGTGGTAGGTCCGCCCCCGATGATGAAATTCACCGGCCTGGAGCTGCTGAAAAATGGGGTAGACGTGGAAAAGATCTGGATGAGCTTCGAGCGGAAAATGTCCTGCGCGGTAGGGAAGTGCGGACATTGCCGTATCGACGAAACCTATGTCTGCCTGGACGGGCCGGTATTCCCCTATACCATTGCCCGGGATCTGGTGGACTGAGAAAGGAGCGCATGAACGATGAATCATGACATCAATGTCAAAAAGATGCGGCTGAACTGTTTCCGCCAGTCCAAGGTTCCCGGCGAGTTCATGCTCCAGATGCGTGTCCCCGGCGGCATGGTGGACGCCAAGTATCTGTCTGTCATCCAGCACATCGCTGAAACCTGGGGCGACGGTAATTTCCACTTTGGCACCCGCCAGACCTTCGATATCACCGGCATCAAGTATGAAAATATCCCCGCCGTCAACGAATATCTGGAAACCTATATCCGCGAAGTGGACGAGGAGCTTTGTGAGGTTGACATGAACATGGTCGCCCATGAGCCCCATCCGTGGGATCCCAAATCCGGTTATCCCACCATCGGCGCTCGGAACATCAGCGGCTGTGTCGGCAACTATCACTGCATCTGCGGCAATATCAATACCTTTGAGCTGGCCCGGAAGCTGGAAAATATCATCTTCCCCAGCCACTACCACATCAAGATCAATATCTCCGGCTGCCCGAACGACTGCAACAAGGCGCATCTGTGCGACTTTGGCATCATCGGCGTGTCTAAGATGACTTATCACGCCGAGCGCTGCATCGGGTGCGGGGCCTGTGTGAGAGCCTGTGAGCACGGAGCCACGCGGGTGCTGTCCCTCAATGAGGGTATTGCCAAGATCGATAAGGATCCCTGCTGCTGTGTCGGCTGCGGCGAGTGTGTAAGAGCCTGCCCCACCAGCGCATGGACTCGGGGTGAGAAGCCTCTGTACCGGGTTATTTTGGGCGGCCGTACCGGCCGTCAGACCCCTCGGACGGGCAAGATGTTCCTAAACTGGGCGAGTGAGGACGTGATCGTGGGCGTGCTGAAGAACTGGCAGAAGTTCTCCGCCTGGGTAATGAACTACAAGCCCGAGTATCTCCACGGCGGTCATTTGATCGACCGCGCCGGATACAAGAAGTTCAAGGAGCTCATTCTGGAGGGTGTGGAGCTGAATCCCGAGTGCATGGTGGCAGAGGATATCTTCTGGCACGAGACCGAGTACCGCTCCAACTTCAATGTCAAGCCCATTGAGATGCACCACACCGCTGGACCTCAGGCATAATTCATTTTCCCTGTTAGACTGGAACGGGCGCTCCGGGAAAGGCCGGGGCGCTCGTTTTTTGAATGGAGGAGGACGTGATGAAACGATTGATTCTGGCCTTGGCGGCGGTATTGATTTTGATGTCCGGCTGTGCCGCTCCAAAAACCTCGGGAAGTACCGCTCCAAAGGAAGAAAAGATCTCGTTTACCGACGATTTGGGCCGGGAACTGGAGCTCTCTCCGCCCGCTCGGGTGGCCGCCCTGATCGGCAGCTTTGCGGATGTGTGGTGCCTGGCCGGAGGGAAAGACACTCTGGTGGCCGCCGCTGGGGACGCCTGGACCTCCTTTGATCTGGATTTGGACAATACTGTAGCCGATCTGGGGGCTGTCAAGGAACCCAATCTGGAGGTGTTGTTAGCCGCGCAGCCCGATCTGGTGATTGGCAGCATCTCCACCGCCGCTGATTTGGAGCTGGAACCCACCCTGAATCAGGCGGGTATTCCGGTGGCCTACTTCGATGTGGACAGCTTTGAGGACTACCTGCGGATGCTGGAGATCTGCACCCGCCTGACCGGGAAGCCGGAGAATTACACCTCCTATGGCGAAAATGTAGCCGGGCAGGTAAAGGCTGCTATCGCCCGGCAGGACGGCAGCGCGCCCCGGGTGCTCTGCATGCGGGCGACCGGATCGTCCTGCAAAGCCAAGGGCAGCGAGGGAACGGTGCTGGGCGAGATGCTGGCCGCGCTGGGCTGTGTCAATATTGCCGATAGAAACGGTGCTCTTCTGGAGGATCTGAGCCTGGAAGCGATTCTGGACGCCGACCCGGATTATATCTTTGTGGCGCTCCAGGGTGCGGATCCCGCCAAGGCCATGGCCACGCTGGAGGCAGGATTACTCTCCAACCCCGCCTGGGAGACGTTGACCGCCGTAAAGGAGGGGAGGTTCCACACGATGGAACACGCCCTTTATAATTTGAAACCGAACGCTCGCTGGGGAGAAGCCTATGAAAAGCTGGCGGACATTCTGTACCCGCAGAGTGAGTAGGCGGCTGATTTGGGCGGCGTTGAGCGTGCTGCTCCTTCTGAGTGCTGCCCTGAGCCTGTGTCTGGGGGCGGTTCCTATCAGTCTGGGAGACACGCTGGCTGCCTTGCTCGGGCGGATACAGGGCCCTCAGGCGCACATCGTTCTCTATTCCCGGCTGCCCAGAACCTGCGGCTGCCTGCTGGCGGGAATGGCTTTGGCTTCCTCGGGAGCGGTGATCCAGGGGGTGCTGGGCAATCCTATGGCCGCGCCTAATATCATCGGGGTCAATGCGGGGGCCGGCCTTATAGTGGCTCTGTCGGGGGTGATTGCTCCCGCGGCGGTTGCCGTCACGCCTCTGGCTGCCTTTTTGGGGGCGCTGGCGGGGGTCATGCTGGTACTGTTCATCGCGGAGCGGACCGGGGCTTCCAAACTCACTCTGATTCTGGCAGGAATGGCTGTGTCCGCTATCTTTTCGGCCGGGATCGACGCTGTAGTGACCTTTGTCCCCGATGCTCTGCTGGGGTATTCAGACTTCCGCATCGGAAGTCTGGCGGGCCTCACGATGGCCAGGCTGGCTCCAGCGGCCGGGATCATCCTGCTCGCATTCGTTTTAGTACTGTCTCTGGCAGGGGAGATGGATGTGCTGATGCTGGGGCGGGATGTGTCCCAGAGTCTGGGCCTGCGGGTGAAACCCATGCGGCTGCTTCTGCTGGCGCTGGCCGCCGCTCTGGCCGGAGCGGCAGTGAGTTTCTGCGGCCTGCTCGGATTCGTGGGGCTGATCGTCCCCCACATCATGCGCCGGCTGGTGGGGGCAGAAAGCCGGGGGCTGATCCTGGGATCCGCTCTGGGAGGGGCAGTCATGCTCACCGGCTGTGATCTGCTCAGCCGGATACTGTTCGCCCCGTATGAGCTGCCGGTGGGGATCATGCTGTCCTTTCTGGGGGGGCCCTTCTTTATCTTCCTGCTGCTCAGGCAGAGAGGGGGGCGCATCCATGATTGAGTTGAGGGATCTGTCCGCGGGATATGGCCGTCAGGCAGTGGTGCATGGGGTATCAATGATGCTGGAGCCGGGAAAGGTGATCGCCCTGTTGGGCCCCAACGGCTGCGGAAAGAGTACCCTGCTCAGGACAGTGCTGTCCCTCCAGCCCAGACTGGGCGGAGAAGTTTTGGTGGACGGTGTGCCCGCGGAGCGCTTGACTCCCCGGCAGCTGGCCCAAAAGATGACTTATCTGGCCCAGTCCCGAAACACCCCCAACATCACCGCCCGGCATATGGTGCTTCATGGGCGCTTTCCCTACCTGTCCTATCCCCGCCGGTATCGGGCGGAGGACTATGAGATGGTGGAAAAAGCCCTGCGGTGGGCGGGGGCGGAGAACTTTGCCCACCGTTTCATGGAGGAACTGAGCGGCGGCCAGCGCCAGAAGGTGTATCTGGCCATGGCGCTGGCTCAGGATACGCAGACCATCCTCATGGATGAACCCACCACCTTTCTGGATGTGGCTCACCAGCTGGAGGTTATGGCCATTGCCCGCCGTCTGGCCGAAGAGGGCAGAGCTGTGCTGATGGTGCTTCACGATTTGTGCCTGGCCCTGCGCTGGGCGGATGAGGCAGCTGTCCTGATCGACGGCAGCATGGCTTTTTGGGGAACACCGGAGGACGCTTTCGAGGCGGGGATACTGGATCGGGCGTTTGGTATCCGGCTTGCCCGGGTTATGACGGAGAACGGCTGGCAATATTACTATGGATAGGGAGGAAAAGGCATGGCATATTTCCCGTTTTTTGTGGAGCTGGCGGGACAGAAGGGGCTGATTGTGGGCGGTTCGGCGGTGGCGCTGCGGAAGATTCAGAAGTTGCTGCCCTTTGGCCCTGTCCTGACAGTGTGCGCGCCGGACATTTCCCCGGAGATCCGGAAGATTCCCGGTCTTCGGCTTCTGTGCCAGCCCTTTGTCCCGGAGCTTTTGGAGGATACGGCCTTTGCCATCGCCGCGACGGACGATCCGGACCTGAACCACCGTGTCGCCCGGTTTTGCGGGGAGCGGAAGATCCCAGTGAATGTGGTGGACGACCGGGACTACTGTTCCTTCCTGTTTCCGGCTCTGGTCAAGCGGGGAAGCCTGTGCGTGGGCATCTCCACCGGCGGAGCCAGCCCTACCGGAGCGGCGTATTGGAGAGAGCGGATTAACGCAATGGTTCCGGAGGGGTTCGGAGCGCTGCTGGAACAGTTGGATGCTCTCCGGGAACGGGTGAAAGCGGAGCTGCCCGATGGGAAGCGCCGGAGCCGGCTGTTTGCGGAGCTGTTCGCTGCCGGTATGGAGCGGGGCGGTCCGCTGCCGCCGGAGGAGGCGGAAATAATTCTGCGCCGGTTTGGGGAAGGAGGAGACGACGGTGGAGCGTGAGGGCAGGGTTTATCTGGTAGGCGCGGGCTGCGGAAGAGCAGAACTCATCACCGTGCGGGGACTGGAACTGCTGCGGCGGTGTGATGTGGCGGTCTATGACGACTTGATCGATCCGGCGCTGCTGAGGGAAGTTCCTGGCGATGCGGAAATCGTCTACATGGGCAAGCGGCAGGGGAAACACCACGCCAGTCAGGAGGAAATCTGCGCCCGCCTCATCCAGTATGCCCGGATGGGAAAGATGGTGGTGCGGCTTAAGGGCGGTGATCCCTTCCTCTTTGGCCGGGGCGGCGAGGAGATGGCAGCCCTCCGTGAGGCGGGCGTTCCCTGCCAGGAGGTCCCCGGCATCACCTCCGCTCTGGCGATTCCGGCTATGGCGGGCATACCGGTGACCCACCGAGGGGTGAGCCGGAGTGTCCACATTGTCACTGCCCACACGGCGGACAGTCCGGACGGACTGCCGGAATATCTGGACAGCCTAGCTTCTCTGCCCGGGACACTGGTATTCCTTATGGGCCTGTCCCAGCTGGAGGAAATTTCACGCCGTCTGATAGCGGCAGGCAAACCGGGGGATACGCCGGCCGCCGTTTTGTCCGGCGGCAATGCGCCATATCCTGCCACTGTTCGGGGGACACTGGGGGATATCGCCGTCCGGACCCGCGAGGCGGGGGTACAGCCGCCGGCAGTCATTGTGGTGGGCGCGGTAGCGGGACTGGAGCTCACTGCCACCATTCCTGCCCCTCTGGCGGGGATTATGGTGGGACTTTCCGGCTCAGAAGCCATGACAGACAAGCTGCGCCGGGTATTGGAGCCCCTGGGTGCCAGGACATTTGCGGCCCAGCGGTCGGCGCTCCGGGCGTTGCCGCTCTCTATGGAGATAGCCTCCCTGTGCGATGGTACACCTCGATACTTAGTGTTCACTAGCGCTAACGGTGTAAGGGAATTCTTCCGGCGGCTGAAGGCGGAGCGGGTGGATCTGCGCCGCTTGGCGGCCTGCCGGTTCGCTGTCATCGGCGCGGCTACCGGAGAGGCTCTGGCGGATTATGGATTTCAGGCTGATCTGCGGCCCGAAACGTACACTACGGCCGATCTGGCTCAGGTTCTGCTGTCTGCCGTTCCGCCCCAGGAAGAAATCTGCCTGCTGCGTTCCCGGCAGGGATCTAAAGAACTGTTCCAAACGCTGGCGGCGGCTCGGAACGTGCGGGATATCCACCTGTATGACGCCGTTTCCTTACCTCTGGCGGCGGATGACGCGGTATGGCTGGAGCGGGCGGACTATCTGGTGTTCACCAGCGCGGGTGGGGTGAACATGTTCATGGAGCAGCACAGCGGTATTCCGGAAAGGATTAAATGTGTCTGCATCGGGGAGGTGACAGCCGCCGCTCTGGCGCGGTACTGGGATGGAGCGCCCATCCTAGCCCGGGATACCTGTGTGGAGGGGATTGCGGTCGCCATTGTGAAGGATGCCGGTCTGTCGGCGTAATGTCTACTGTCAGCAAAAAGGATATAGCTTGGAAAACAGGAACTCTCTGGAAAAACCAGGGGGTTCCTGTTTTTGGATAGAGACGGTTGGGACTTGACAAATGAGATAGAAGCCTTATAATAGAAATATAAGTTGTAATACAGGTAGTCAACTAATCACTATCTGCTTTTCAGGTGGCGGAAAGGGGAGGCACAACGGTGGCAATCGGAGAGAACTTGGAGAAATTATTTTCGCTGAAGGGTAAGGTTATCCTGTTGACCGGCGCGGCAGGCGGTATTGGCGAGGTGTTGGCCAGGGGCTTGGCGGGTGCGGGCGGCGAGCTGGCTCTGTGTGACATTGCGTTGGAAAAGCTGAAAAAGCTGGCAGAGGATATCGGCACGGCGGGGGATTCTGCCCGGCCGTATGAGCTGGACGTGACGGACCGGGGATCCATCAAAGCCTGTGTAGACACGGTGATCCGCGATTATGGTCGGATTGACGTTCTGATCAATTGTGCCGGAATCAATAAGCGCGAAGGGATCCTCGATGTGGAAGAGGAAACCTACGACAGGATTATGAACATCAATCTCAAAGGGCTCTACTTCCTTTCACAGGAGGTGGCGATGCACATGATGGAGCAGCACAGCGGCAATATCATCAACATGGCTTCCCACAACTCGGTGGGGATGCTCGGCGGATGCAGTGTATATGGCGCGACCAAGAGCGCTGTTACCGCGCTGACCCGCTCGATGGCGGTGGAATGGGCGCAGTATGGCATCCGGGCGAACGCTCTGGCTCCGGGGCATATCCTCACTCCGCTCACCACAGTGACCTGGGAGCATCCTCAGCGCAGCCAGTATCTGAAGGAGAGGATTGCGATGCAGCGCCCCGGCTCTCCGGAAGAACTGGTGGGCGTTGCCGTGATGCTGGCGTCCGACGCCTCCAGCTATATGTCAGGCATGATGATCCATGTGGACGGCGGCTGCCTTGCAGGCGGGACACCATGGCCCTATGACACGAAGTATTAACGATTCTGCGGCGGCAGAGCCCGAAGGAGAGGAGGAGTACGGTGGGGATTCAGCCGGTAAAACGGGTCAAAATCAGCGAGCAGGTTTTTGAGCAGCTCAAACAGATGCTGATTGAGGGGGAATGGACTCAGGGCCAGAAGCTCCCTTCCGAAAACGAGCTCGCTCAAGGGTTTGGCGTCAGCCGGGTTACGGTGCGCCAGGCGCTGCAGAAGCTCACGGTCCTGGGGCTAATCGAGACACGGCTGGGCGAAGGCTCCTTTGTCTGTGAGCTGCGCCCGGGGGTGCAGGTCAATGGGATGATTCCTGCCGCCTACCTCGGAGAGAATTCGTTGAGTCAGGTGCTGGAGTTCCGGCAGGTGATGGATGTAAAAACAGCCGAGCTGGCCGCCCAGCGCGCGACTGAACAGGATTTGGCCGAGCTCGAGCGGATCTATCAGGAGATGGTGGACAGCAAGGATGACATCCGCCGCTTTGCACAGGCGGATTTGGATTTCCACCTCTATTTGGCCCGCGCTACCCATAATCCGCTGATCCTGGAGGCGAACAGCATTGTGCGGGATGTGCTGAGCGCTACGATGGACCAGATTGTCACAAAAGCGGGGAACAGGGCGGGGCTTTACTACCACCGCAAGCTGTTGGATGCGGTTTCCCGGCACGATGGGCAGGAATGCGGCCGGGTGATGCAGGAACATGTGGATCATAACTACGAACTGTTATCGCCTCAAACGGGGCGGAAGGGGGAAGAGGAATGAAGGCTTTGGTATATGAGGGCCCTAAGCGCCAGCGGATTCTGGAGCGCGAGCGGCCCCAGCCCGGTCAGGGCGAGGTTCTGGTGCGGATACGGGCTTGCGGCATCTGCGGGAGCGACGTTCACGGTTATCTGGGCTTAACCGGCCGGCGGCTGGCGCCGATGGTGATGGGCCACGAGTTCGCCGGGGAGATCGCGCAGCTTGGCCCCGGCCTCACCCGCGGTTTTTCAGTAGGGGACAGGGTAACGGTACAGCCCCTAGATTTTTGCGGCCATTGTGTAAACTGCGAGAATGGGGATACCAATGCCTGCGAGAACAGGCGGTATTTCGGCGTACTGGACTGTGACGGCGCTTTTCAGGAATATCTCTGTGTTCCAGAGAAGCTGCTCTTCTGCCTGCCGGAGAATTTGAGCTTCATTGAGGGTTCGTTTATCGAGCCGCTGGCTGTTTCCTACTGCGGGGTAAAGAAGGCGGGGGATCTGCGGGGAAAAACGGTGCTTATCGCTGGCGGCGGGACAATAGGACTTCTGGCTCTTTGTGTGGTGAAAACGCAGGGCGCAAAGCGAATAATCGTTTCGGATCTGAGCGATTTTCGCCTTTCCATTGCGAAAAAGCTGGGGGCGGATGAAGTGATTAAGCCCGAATCCGGCCGCTTCCGGGAGCAGCTGCTGGCGGCCAACGGCGGAGAGCTGGCAGATGTTTCGATAGAGGCGGTAGGGATTGCGCCCACGGTGGCCCAGGCGCTGGAGGCGTTAAAATCCAGGGGGAAATGCGTGTGGATCGGCAACAGCGCCAGGATGATTGAGATGAATATGCAGACAGTCGTAACCCGTGCGCTGAGCATCTATGGTACATACACCTTTACCCACCGGGAATTTGGCGAAACACTGGATTTCCTGGCCAAATCCGGCTTGGATCTGAAGGCGTTGATTTCGCGTGAGGTCTCACTGGAGGAAGCGGTGGACGTGTTTGACGAGCTGGCCGCCTCGGTCGACAGGTATCTTAAGGTTGTTGTCACGTTCTGAGAAGACGTTGAGATAATCGATTCAATTAGGGAGGAATGAAGCAATGAAGGTTTCTCAGAGAGAGATCGAAAAAATGGCGGCACAGATCCGCCGCGACATAGTGCTGATGATCGGCGGAGAGGGACATGTGGGCCATCTGGGCGGTTCCTGCTCCTGCGCGGACATTGTTGCCACGCTGTATACCGCAAAAATGAAGGGCAACCCCGCCGATCCCAAGTGGCCCGGGCGCGATAAACTGCTGATGAGCAAGGGCCATGCCTGCATTGCGCAATATGCTGCTCTGGCGGAGCTGGGCTACTTCTCGAAAGAACACCTGGTCACGCTCAAGAGCTTTGGTTCGATGCTGCAGGGGCATCCGGATATCAATAAAACCCCTGGCATTGAGGCGAACACCGGATCGCTCGGGCAGGGGCTTTCCATTGCCAACGGCATGGCGCTGGCGATGCGGCTGGACGGACGCGCAGAAACCAATAAGGTCTACTGCATCATGGGTGATGGCGAGATGGCGGAGGGCCAGATTTGGGAGGCCGCGATGGCCGCCAAGAATTTTAAGATTGATAACATCGTTGGCATCCTGGACCTCAACGGCTTACAGGCCACCGGACCGGTGGAGGATCGGTTTGACACCAACCCGATGCCGGAAAAATGGGCATCCTTTGGCTGGCACGTGATTGAGATTGACGGGCACGACATCCCGCAGATCCTCGCCGCGCTGGATGAGGCGGACACCGTGAAGGGTCAGCCCACCATCATCATTGCCCACACGGTCAAGGGGAAGGGGATTTCGTTTGCGGAAAACGTTGTCGGTTTCCACAACGGTGCGATGACGCATGAACAATATGAAACCGCGCTCCGCGAATTGGATGAGCGCCTGGCGCAGTTTTAACTGAGGGGGAGAAGATGATGAAAAAATATTCGAACCAGCGCCGTGCTTACGGCGAAGAGCTGGTCGCTCTGGGACGTGAGAATCCGAACGTGGTTGCCCTTGAGGCGGATCTCGGCAAATCGACGATGTCCTGCCTGTTCCAGGAGGCCTTTCCCGATCGGTATTTTGAAATGGGGATTGCCGAGCAGGATATGCTTTCCACTGCCGCCGGCCTTGCGGTGAGCGGGAAGATCGCCTTCTGCAGCACCTTCGCTGTTTTCGCATCGGGCAGGGCTTACGATCAGATGCGCCAGACAATCTCCATCGGCAGGCTGAACGTTAAGCTTTGCGGTTCGTCCTCCGGTTTATCAGATTTTGGGGATGGCAGCACCCATCAGGCGGTGGAGGATGTGGCGCTTATGTCCGCTATCCCGAACATGACAGTATTCACCCCCTGCGATCCGGTTGAGGTGCGCCAGGCGGTACGTGCGGCGGCAGCTATACAGGGACCGGTGTATATCCGGGTCGTGCGGAATGACGTTCCGGAGCTAATCGATCCCTCCTCTAAGTTTGAGGTTGGCAAGCTGCGGACACTGCGTGAGGGGACGGATGTCGCCATCCTGGCCCATGGGGTGATGGTTGATGAGGCGCTGGAGGCTGCTGAAACTCTGCAAAAGGCGGGGATTAGCGCTAAAGTAGTGAACGTAGCCACCATGAAGCCTTTCCCCTATGATGAAGTGAAAGCCCTGGCGGGGCAGGTAAAGGCGATTGTTACCGCAGAGGATCACACCTTCATTGGCGGCCTTGCTTCTGCGGCCGCTCTGGCCCTGCGTCAGAGCGCTACCCCGATGGATTATGTCGCAATCCCGGATTCTTTCGGTCAATCGGCCCAATCCTCTGAGGAACTGATGAAATTTTATGGTGTCACCCGCGACGATATTGTGAAAAAGGTGCAGGCTTTGCTGTAATACAGGAAAATCGTTTTTTATGGAAAAAAGAAAGGAATGGTTATCATGAAAATTGGATTCATCGGGCTGGGCATTATGGGCAAGCCTATGTCGAAAAACCTTATCAAAGCTGGGCATGAGCTTGTCGTATACGATATTGTGAAAGAAAATGTGGAGGATGTGGTGGCCGCTGGCGCAAAGGCAGCCGGTTCTGTCAAAGAGGTGGCTGAACAGTGCAGCCTCATTATCACGATGCTGCCGAATTCCCCGCATGTGAAAACAGTCGTCATGGGGGAGGGCGGCATTCTGGAGGGCGCGAAGGAGGGCACTGTCCTGGTGGATATGAGCTCGATCGCCCCGCTGGCTTCACAGGAAATTGCGAGAGCCTGTGCGGCTAAAGGCGTGAAGATGATTGATGCGCCGGTGAGCGGCGGTGAGCCCAAGGCGATTGACGGTACCCTCTCCATCATGGTGGGCGGCGAGAAGGCCGTATTCGATGAGGTTTACGATGTGCTGATGAAGATGGGGGCGAGTGCGGTCCATTGCGGCGATATTGGCGCGGGAAATACCACCAAGCTCGCGAATCAGGTTATCGTAGCGCTGAACATCGCGGCGGTGTCTGAAGCGTTCATGCTGGCCAAGAAAGCGGGGGTAGATCCGCATCTGGTGTTTGACGCGATCAAGGGCGGTCTGGCTGGAAGTACGGTAATGAATGCGAAAGCCCCCATGATGATGGACGGCAACTTTAAACCCGGCTTTAAGATCGACCTGCATATTAAGGATCTGAACAATGCCCTGGAAACCGGCCATGGCGTGGGCTCTCCCTTGCCGCTGACTGCTGCGGTAATGGAGATGATGCAGACCTTGAAGTCGGATGGCTGCGGTCAGGATGATCACAGTGCGCTCGCTAAATATTACCAGAAACTTACCGGAACAGAAATCAGGGGATAGATCTTTTCTGCTTTTGCAATAATCTGCCTGTCAGATGGATATGATTGGAGATATCCCGGCTCTTATAGGTGGAGCAGTGTATCATCTATTACACTGCTCCATCTTTTGCCGGACAAGGAAATCCGGATAGGGGAAATTTTTATAAGAAAAAATCACGATAAGACTTGACGTTTACCTCAATTTGGAGGATTATATAAAGGAGAACCCGGATCTTGCAGGTATATATATCTTTGATACCGGAATGATGCGGGGAATATGTCAGAATAGGTTCTTCGAGGGGAAATATCAAATCACTGGTGAAGCTGTAATACAAAATTTTCTGTCTGGAAGAGAAGACTGGACGGGAGATTGTTCCTAAAGGGCCTCTCCCCCTATTCCTGTGTTGAGGCGGCATAATATGTTGCCGCTTCTCTGTAGCAGAACAAAATGAAAACATCTGGGAGGAAAATGCTATGACTATCTACGTTGATATCCATGCTGCCCGCGATGGAGACGGCACGAAGGAAAGGCCGTTCAAGCGCATCAATGATGCGGCTCAAATTGCCGGGCCCGGCGACGAGGTTCTGGTCGCCCCAGGTATATATCGGGAATATGTGGATCCGCTTCAGGCAGGGACAGAGGATGCCAGAATCACCTACCGCAGTCTGGAGCCTCTGGGGGCTGTCATTACCGGGGCGGAGGAGATTAAAAGCTGGAAGCCTTATCAGGGGAATGTCTGGGTATGCCGTGTTGGAAACAGTTTGTTCGACGGCTACAATCCCTATGAGACCTATGTCTATGGCGACTGGTATTTTGCTGGCCGGAGCAAGCATACCGGGGCTGTGTATCTGAATGAGAAGATGCTCTATGAGGCGGAAAGCCTGGATGCGTGTATCCGCGGGGAAGTCTCTCCGTATTCCTGGGAGCCGGAGGCGTCGGTTTACAGGTGGTATGCAGAGCTGGACGGGGATGAGACCGTTATCTATGCGAATTTCCAGGGCAAGGATCCCAATCAGGAGAATGTGGAAATCAATGTGCGGCGCAGCTGCTTCATGCCGTCTAAAACCGGCGTAGGCTATATTACGGTCCG
Source organism: uncultured Oscillospiraceae bacterium (assembly GCA_949743955.1). Taxonomy (GTDB): domain Bacteria; phylum Bacillota; class Clostridia; order Oscillospirales; family Ruminococcaceae; genus Harryflintia. The sequence continues at coordinate 46,499 of CATJVQ010000018.1, forward strand.
CGGCTTCCGTATAAATAAGGCGGCCACCAACTGGGCCCCACCGGCCGCTTATCAGGACGCAATGATAGGCCCCCACTGGTCTAAGGGATGGATCATCGAGGAGTGCGAAATCAGCAACAGCAAGTGCGCCGGAATTGGCTTGGGCAAATATCTGGATCCGGAGAATGATCACTATTTTACCTATAAGCATGTCAAGAGTCCCACGCAGATGGAGCGAGACGCTGTCTGCAAAGGGCAGTATCATGGCTGGCTGAAAGAAACGGTGGGAAGTCATATCGTCCGCCGCTGCAACATCCATCATTGTGAGCAGGGCGGAATCATCGGGCGCATGGGCGGTGTTTTTTCTGTTATTGAAGACAACCATATCCACCACATCAACAATATGATGGAGCTGGGCGGAGCCGAGATCGCCGGTATTAAAATGCACGCCGCCATTGACGTTATCTACCGCCGGAATCATATCCACCACTGCACAATGGGTATCTGGTGCGATTGGGAAGCGCAGGGAACCCGGATTACCCAAAACCTGCTGCATGATAACCAGCGCCCCGCATTTGCCAAACAACTGCCCGGCGGCATGATGAGCCAGGATATCTTTATAGAGGTCAGCCACGGCCCAACACTGATCGACAACAACCTTCTTCTGTCAGACGTATCGCTGCGCATGGCCACAGAGGGCGTGGCTATGGTGCACAATCTGATCTGCGGCTCCTTTACGGCGGTGGGCAGCGGTACCGAGCATCCGGTTGAAGGGATTAACCGCGCGCGCTACACTCCCTATCATATCCCGCACCGCACGGAGGTGATGGGGTTCATGACGATACTGCATGGCGACGATCGTTTTTACAACAATATTTTTGTTCAGAAATGGCCAGCTGATCCGCTGGTGATCCGGCACGACAGTGACGATAAGACCGATATGGAGAACCGCGAAGTCGGCACACATGTGATGGACGAATATCCGACATATGACGAGTGGATCCAAAAATTTGATATGGATACCGATACGCCGGACATGAAAAAGCTGGAACCGGCACACTTCCAGCATCTTCCTGTCTGGGTCAAGGGGAATGTCTATTTGAATGGAGCGAAAGCCTACCGGCATGAAACGGACCATCTGGTTGACGACAGGAACGCTGTGAAAGTAGAAGTGACTGTACAGGATGGCTGCCCGGTTCTGTCCACCAATCTATATGAATTTCTGAATGATTTTTCTGTGGATCGGATCAACAGCGATGTTTTAGGCGAGGCCTTTGAACCGGAAGAGCGCTTCGAGAATCCGGATGGGACGTCTATCACCTTTGAGCGGGATTATTTTGGTGAACACCGCGGAGCGGCCGTTCTGCCAGGACCGTTTGCTCGCAAAGAGGATGCAAACCGGCCGCTTCTATAAAAATTTTATTTGCTCTATTTTTATACTATTGTGATACTAAACTTACGGCGAGATATGGGGAAATACGCCGAGTTAGGGAAAGCGTTAGATAACCATTCATGAGTGCGCTTCCCGAAAGGCAGAGAAAGCAGCGGCAGCATCCTGTACATGTCCGGCCTGCATGTCCTTGTATCCGACCAGCAGCTCAGTTTTCAGCTGTTTTGCCCTCATCCCATCCACATTGACCGCAGCCGGAGCTTTGGGCAGGGAAACGGAGAAGGGGATGACGCCAGTCAAAGCAATCTGACGCAGGAACATATCAAGAGGAAGTTCATCTGTCATTTTAAAATCCAATTTACTTTTTTACCCTGAATCCATTAAAAGCAACCACTATTTGCAAGCTTGCGCGAATTTTGGCGGAAAGGAGATTGACAAAAAAATAATTAGCGGTATAATGCCTTATAGAATCAAATAACTGGATGCTTCAAGTGTCCCGCTATCTGCGAAAGGCTGCGGGAAGAATAGTGAACCGGGTGCGAATCCCGGACGGTACCGCCACTGTATGCGCGAAGGCCGAGGCTCGTTGACGAAAGTCAGTCACTGGGAAACCGGGAAGGCAGAGTCC
>CATJVQ010000019.1 GCA_949743955.1 uncultured Oscillospiraceae bacterium
CCATCTCCTGTAAAATTTTGAAAAGAATGCTCACGTCACTGATATTGGGGATATTTTCAATGACACAGCGTCCGCCCGCGAGGATGGTAGCGGGAATAATAGCAACGGCGGCATTTTTAGCTCCACTGACGGTAACATCGCCCCGCAGAGGATTTCCACCGGTAATTACAAACTTTTCCAAAACGGTACTCTCCAATCTATGATGAACGCCTTGCGGCAGAAAATTTTGTTATTTAAACATGCCTTTTTTAAACAATACCAGCGCGACGATCCCCGTCAGAAACAGCGCCAGCGTGATGGGAACCCAGAAGTGAGTGCCGGGCAGATCGACGACATTCATCCCCCACAGTCCGGAAATCAGCGTCGGGATAGCCAGAAGTACAGTCAGGCAGGTCAGCGCTTTCATGACAATGTTCAGATTGTTGTTGATGATGGAGGAGAAAGCGTCCATCGTGTTGGAAAGGATGTTGGTGTAGATGCCGCACATTTCAATAGCCTGGCGCACCTCGACGAGCACATCCTCGAGAAGGTCTTCGTCCTCCTCATAGAGGCGGATGATCCGCCCCCGGTGAATTTTTTCGAGCGTGACCTCGTTGGCCTTGAGCGAAGTGGAAAAATAGACGAGGGATTTTTCCAGACCCAGAAGCTGGATGAGCTCCTTGTTGCGCATGGTCTTGTGGAGCTGTTTTTCCGAGTAGCTGGAGATCTTGTCAATCTGCTTGAGGTACTGCAAAAAGCGCGTGACAATACGCAAGAGCATGAGCAGAACAAACTGCGTGCGCAGATGGGTCTGCACCCCGCGCACCAGCCCCTTTTCAAGCTCGCTCACCACGGCATTTTCGTGCAGGCACACGGTTATTATATTCTTGTCCGTAATGATTATTCCCATCGGCACAGTGGAATAGATGATCGTTTTCTCTTCCTCTTTTTGTGTAATGGGAAGGTCGACAATGATAAGAACCTGACCATCCTCACGTTCGATACGGGAAGCCTCTTCTTCGTCGAGCGCGGCGCGGACAAAGCCGGAATCAATGCCAAGGGAGATGAGCGCGCCGATTTCTTCCTCTGTGGGCGCGATGGCCGAAATCCAGCAGCCATTTTCCGGAGAGGCGGCAGCGGTCAACTGATTGTCGATCGTTTTAAAAAATTGCAGCATACCGTATCACGTCCCTCCAGGCCGGCGCTTTGCAGGACATCCAGCCGCTCCCTATATTATAACACAAGAATTCGTTTTTTCAATCCTGCGGCCGGAACTTGTACCGCTCTGTTACTATTCCAGCCGGACAGACTCTTTCCCGCCTTTCCAAAACTGTTTAGCCAAATAGAAACAGCGGATCAGCTGTTCCGGCGCCAGGTGGAGGGGAGGAAAATCATGAGCAGCGGGAAGATTTCCAACCGGCCGAAGAGCATGTCCAGGCAGAGTAAGAGCTTGATGGGCGCGCTGAAAAGGGCGTAGCTGCTCGCGGGACCGACCTGCCCGAGCCCCGGGCCAATGTTGTTTAAGCACGCGAAGACGGCGGAGAGCGTGGTCTCCGTATCGTATCCGCTCAGGGACACCAGAAGCAGCGACGCCACCGTGATGGCGACATACGTGCTCATAAATGCGTATACCCCGCGCATTGTGTCCTCGCCGACGGGCTTTCCCCCCAGATGGGTGGTCCGCACCAAGCGGGGGGAGATGATGCGCCCCAGCTCACTGCGAAGCCCCTTCCCCAGCAGGAGGAGGCGGATCATCTTGATGCCGCCGCCCGTGGATCCCGCACAGGCGCCGAGCACCATCAGCACGAGAAGGACGGTACGGGAAAACTCGGGCCACAGTGCGAAATCGACAGTGGAAAAGCCGGTGGTTGTCATGACTGAGGACACCTGGAAAGCACAGTGCCGCAGCGTCTCACCCAAAGAAGCGTACATCGGCCGCACGTTCCACGCAATGGCGAACGTGGAGAGAAGCATGATGCCCAGATACAGCCTCAGCTCCTCATTGTGCAGCACGGAGCGCATGTCGCGGGTGAGAAGGAGATAATAAATACCGAAGTTGACGCCGAAGAGCGCCATAAAAATCGTGACGACCCACTGTAAGTACGGGCTGTACCCGGCGAAACTGTCGGCATAGAGGCCGAAGCCGCCGGTTCCGGCCGTGCCGAAAGCGGTGGTCACGGTATCAAAGACCGCCATTCCGCCCGCGCGCAGAAGCAGCATCTGGAGCAGTGTCATGCCGATATAGATGCCGTAGAGGATCTTGGCCGTCCGGTGCATTTTGGGCACGAGCTTGCCCACGTCCGGGCCGGGGCTCTCGGCGCGCAGGAGGTGCATGCTCTGTCCGCTGCCGCGCTGCCCGCGCCGGGCGCCGAGTGTGTCCACAGCGAGCAGGAACACGAGCACGCCCATCCCGCCCAGCCAGTGAGTGAAGCTGCGCCAGTACAGGAGCCCCCTCGAGAGATCCTGCGGGTCGGAGAGGATGCTGGCCCCGGTTGTCGTGAAGCCGGAGACGGTCTCGAACAGGCAGTCCACGAAGCTGGGGATTTCCCCGCTCAGGTAAAACGGCAGCGCGCCGAAGAAGGAGATGATGATCCACCCCAGAGCCACGATGACAAACCCCTCCCGGGCGTAATACCCGCGTGTTTTTGGGGGGATCGCCATGCACCCCAGTCCGGCGGCGAAGGTGAAAAGGGCGGAGAGGAGGAGGGCGCGCATGGCACTGTTCTCCCCATAATAGATGCTGACCAGAACGGCGGGGACGAGGAAAAGCGCCTCCACACAGAGAATCCGCCCCACGATGCTGGCGATCATCCGGTAATTCATAGTTGATTTTCGCTTCCTTATCAGCAGAATCGGCAGAAACGCTCAGGCAAAGATGGCGTTGAGGTTGTGATACATCCGGTCGGCCGTGGTGACGACGATCACCGTATCCCCCGCGTTAATGGTGTCATTGCCGCCGGGGATGATCACCTGCCCGCCGCGGTTGATGCAGGCGATGAGGATGCCGGGGAAAAGGCGGATATCGCGCAGCGGCACGCCCAGATGGCGCGTATCCTCGCCGGCCAGGAACTCGAGCGCTTCGACCTTGTCGTTGACAATGCGGTGCAGTGTCACGACAGCGTTCTCGCTCGTGTTCTGCATCGCGCGCACGTAGCGGACAATGTCGCTGCATACGAGGTTCTTGGGGCTGACAATGGAGTCGATGCCCATCGCGCGGAAGACCTCGTCGTATTCCACGCGGTTGATTTTGGTGATCACCTTGGGGATGCCGAGGTGGGAACCATACATGGAGAGGACCATGTTCTCCTCGTCGATATTCGTCAGGGTGACCAGTGCGTCGGCCCGGGCAAGGTTTTCGCTGGCGAAGACCTCGGGCTGGGTGCCGTCGGCATGGATGATCTGGGCCCGGGGGAGCATGTCGGCGAGCATCTTGCAGCGCGCGCTGTCGATTTCCACGATTTTGACCGTCACCCCGTCGGCCAGCAATTCGCGCGCCAGATGCTGGCTGATGCGGCTGCCCCCGATGAGCGCGACCATGCGGATCTTGTGCTCGATAATGCCCAGCCGCCGCACCAGCTCCACGAGGCTGCTTGTCGCGGCGGTGACGTAGATTTTATCCCCCGTATTGAGGCGGAAGTCGCCGGTCGGGATGATGACTTCGCTCCCGCGCTCGACCGCGCAGACCAGCACACGCACCTTTGTCACATGGACCATCTCGTTGAGGAGCATCCCCTCCAGAATGCTCCCGGGCAGGATCTTGAGCACGATGATTTCCACCCGCCCCTTGGCAAACGTATCGCGCCGCAGCGCCGCCGGAAAGCGCAGGAGACTGAGGATCTCCATCGCGGCGGTGCGTTCGGGATTGATGGTCATGCTCAGCCCCAGCTCGGAGCGCAGGAGCCGGAGCTGTTCGGTGTATTCGGGGCTGCGGACGCGCGCGATGGTGTGCGGTGTCCCGAGCTTGCGGGCGAGGATGCAGCACAAAAGGTTGACCTCGTCTGCCGAGGTGGCGGCGATGAGCAGATCCGCCGACTCGACCCCCGCCTCCTTCTGCGCCTGTAAGCTCGCGCCGTTGCCTAAGATACCGAGCACATCGTACTGATCGACTGACTCGCGCAGGACCTGGGGGTTATTGTCGATGATCACCACGTCGTGCCCCTCGCGCGAGAGCTGCGCGGTAAGCGTTACGCCCACTTTACCGTCGCCAACGATCACGATCTTCATAGAGATTCCCTTCCTTTTCGGGCCGGACAGGCCCGTAGCTTCGCACCCTGGTGGGAGAATATGCAATATTCCCCTTCATTATAACAAATTGTGCGCAATTTAAAAGCCCTTTTTTATAGAGCCGCCCATTTTTCAGCAGAACTTTTTGAACGGGCCGCTCTGCCGGGTGATCTGCACCGCATGTTCGCGGGGAATGGTCTGCGGCAATGTCACTAAAAAATGTTCTTCTGGATAGGGGTGTACGGGCAGAATGCGGTTTGCAAAAACGGAAGAAAACAGGAGAAAACAGGAGAAATCGTGAAAAACAAGGGAATATATAAGCATATCGACTGGATTCATTTGTTGAGATGACGGGGGAAAAATGGTAGAATCGTTCTCGCATACAGGACAATCGTTTGTGAGGGGTGGATTGATGGCGGAGGTTCCGAAGTTTCTGCTGGTGGATACATCGGTCGCGCCAGACGTGTTTGTGCGCGTGGTGCGGGCAAAGCAGCTTATCGCGCAGGGAAAGGCGCAGAGTTCGTCCCAGGCGGCGCGCATGGCGGGCATATCGCGCAGCGCCTATTATAAATATAAGGATTTTGTCTACCGGTACGATGAGCACCTGCAGAACAATCTGATTACGCTCAATATGACGCTGGAGGATGAGCCGGGTGTGCTCTCGAACGTGCTGACCCGGCTGTATCAGGAGAAAGCGAACATCATTACAGTCAACCAGAATATTCCGACGGACGGGGTCGCGCTTGTCTCGGTCGCGGTGCGGCCGGAGGAGGGGATCGCGCCGGAGCGGGTTGTCGCTATGCTCTCCTCGCTTCCGGGCGTGGTGAAGGCGACCAATATCTGAACAGGGGAGGATGGGACGCATGATAAAAATTGCAGTCATGGGCTTTGGCGTCGTGGGGAGCGGCGTGGTGGAGGTCTGCGACAAAAACGGCAGCAGCATCCAGAAACGGGCCGGGGAGGAGATCTCCGTCTCGCGCATCCTTGACCTGCGCGACTTCCCTGAGAGTCCCTATCGAGAACTCGTTACCCACAATTTTGAAGACATCCTCCATGACCCGGAGATCGCTGTCGTCGCCGAGGTGATGGGCGGGCTTGAGCCGGCCTATTCCTATTCCAGGGCGCTTATCCAGGCGGGGAAAAGCGTCGTCACGTCCAACAAGGAGCTTGTCTCCGAGAAGGGGGCTGAACTCCTGGCGCTGGCAAAGGAGCATAACGTCAACTACCTGTTTGAAGCCAGCGTGGGCGGCGGAATCCCCATTATCCGCCCGCTGCACATGTGCCTGGCTGCCAATGAGATTGATGAAATCGCCGGCATCCTCAACGGCACGACGAATTTTATCCTCACGAAGATGATCCGTGAGCAGATGCCGTTCGGCGAAGCCCTCGCCCTCGCCCAGCGCCTGGGCTATGCGGAGAGAGATCCGTCCGCCGATGTGGACGGTTTCGACGCCTGCCGCAAAATCTGCATCCTCGCCTCTCTTGCGTACGGCAGGCATATCTATCCGCGCGAGGTGCACACGGAGGGTATCCGTGCCGTCACGCTCGAGGACGTGGCGTACGCCGGGGACTGGGGCGGCGTCATCAAGCTTGTCGGGCGGGCGAAGCGGCTGGAAAGCGGGAAGCTGGCGGTGCGTGTTTCCCCGGCCATCATTTCGCACGAGAGCCAGCTCGGCACGGTGGACGACGTCTTCAACGGCATCCTCGTGCGCGGCAACGCGACGGGGGATGTCGTCTTCTACGGCAAGGGCGCGGGCAAGCTGCCCACAGCGTCGGCCGTGGTAGGGGACATTGTGGACTGCGTGAAGGCGAAGGGGACCATCCGTTCCCTGACGTGGACCCCGTCGGAGGGCGGGGAGGTGGAGGACTACCGCCGCTCGCCGGTGACGCCCTACATCCGCTGCCGGGGGGTGCACGCATCCGAGACTGTGGAGAGCGTGTTCGGCACTGTCCGCGCGCTGCACCGCAAGGATGCGCCGCGGGATGAATACGCTTTCGTAGCGGGCGAGATGCCGCAGTCGCGCGTGGACGACGGCCGCGCCCGCCTGGAGGAGGACGGGCTTGAAATCCTCTCCACACTGTGCGTACTCGATTACTGAAAGGGGACAGCAAAGGTTTGGAACCATGTATCAAGGTAAAGATTCCCGCCACGAGTGCGAATCTCGGTTCAGGGTTTGATTCGCTAGGCCTGTCGCTGACGATGTACAACTATCTGGAGGTCAGCGAGAGCGACCGTGTTGTCATCACCTCCACGGACGAGGCCCCCATCCCGAAGGATGAACAAAACCTCGTCTACAAGACAGTGAAGTACCTCTACGATGTCTGCGGGAAGCCGCTGCCGGGGCTTGCCATCCGCCAGACGAACAACGTCCCCTTCGCGCGCGGGCTGGGCAGCTCGTCGGCGTGCATTGTGGGCGGGCTGCTCGCGGCTAACGAGCTGCTTCACGCGCCCATGTCGCATGAGGAGCTCTTAAACTTCGCCTCCACTCTCGAGGGGCACCCGGACAATGTCGCCCCCGCCCTGCTCGGCGGGTTGGTGACAGCCGTCATCGAGGGCGGGAAGGTCTATCATGTCAAGCAGACGATCAAGGACGATCTGATGTTTGCGGCGTTCATCCCGAACTTTGAACTGAAGACAGCACAGGCCCGCCGGGTCATCCCGCAGGAGATTGCGCACCGGGACGCGGTCTACAACCTCTCCCGCGCCGCTCTGATGAGCGTGTCGCTTTATACGGGGAATTACGGCAACTTGCGCGTCGCGTGCGACGACCGGCTGCACCAGCAGTACCGCCTGCCGCTTATCCCGGGGGCACAGGACATCTTCCGGATGTCCTATGAATTCGGGGCCTATGCGTCGTTCGTCAGCGGCGCGGGACCGACGGTGATGTCCATTGTGGATACGGCGGAGTTCGATTTTGAGGGACGTGCCAATGAATGGCTGCATGAGCACGGCATGACGGGGTGGCGCCTGCGCATGCTCTCTATCGACAATCGCGGCGCGGCGGTGAAGCGCACGGATGCCCCCGGGCATACAATGGAGGAGACGGAAAACAGCGGGCCGCACAGCCGGCCTTGACCGATCCGAAGAAAGGTATGGTCATAGAAAATGGGAATCATAGTGCAAAAGTTCGGCGGATCGTCGGTGGCGAACGCTAAGAGAGTAAACAATGTAGCGGGAATTATCGCGGATACATACCGGGCAGGCAACGAGGTTGTTGTGGTCGTATCCGCTCAGGGTGATACGACCGACGATCTGATTGAAAAAGCGCAGGAGATTAACCCCAAGGCGAGCAAGCGCGAGATGGATATGCTCCTTTCCTCCGGGGAACTCATCTCTGCCTCCCTAGTGGCGATGGCGATAGAGCGCCTGGGGCTGCCCGTTGTCTCGCTGACGGGGTGGCAGGCGGGCTTCATCACGGATTCCACCCACGGAGCCGCCAGAATCCGGCGCATCGACAAGGAGCGGGTGGAGAACGAGCTGGCCAAGCATAATATCGTGATCGTCGCAGGCTTCCAGGGCATCAACCGGTATGACGATGTCACCACCCTCGGCCGCGGCGGGAGCGACACGAGCGCCGTCGCGCTCGCGGCAGTGCTGCATGCGGACGTGTGCCAGATCTACACTGACGTTGACGGTGTCTACACGGCGGATCCGCGCCTGGTGAAGAACGCACAGAAGCTCGACGAAATTACTTACGACGAGATGCTTGAGCTCGCGTCGCTCGGGGCGCAGGTGCTGCACAACCGGTCGGTGGAGATGGCGAAGAAGTACAGTGTCAAGCTGGAGGTGCTCTCCAGCCTGGAGAAAAAAAGCGGGACCGAAGTCAAGGAGGTCATCAAGGTGGAAAAAATGTTAATCAGGGGCGTTGCCAGAGACAACGACGTGGCCCGTATTTCGGTCATCGGCGTGCCGGACGTTCCGGGCATCGCGTTCAAGATCTTCTCTCTGCTTGCCGCGCGCAAAATCAACGTCGACATCATCCTCCAGTCCATCGGGCGGCACGGAACGAAGGACATCTCGTTCACCGTTTCGCGCATGCACGCCGATCAGGCGGTGTCCGTCATTGAGGAGGTCCGCCCGACACTGCGGTATGAGCAGCTCGTCTGTGACAGCACGATCTCCAAGGTGTCCATCGTCGGCTCGGGGATGGTGGCCAATCCGGGCGTGGCGTCGAAGATGTTCGAGGCGCTCAGCGAGGCGAATATCAACATCCAGATGATTTCCACCAGCGAAATCAAGATCTCCGTCCTCATCGACGAGGCCGACTCCGAGCGCGCCTTAAACGCCGTCCACAACGCGTTTATCGGGGATTGACGCAAAGCGCACGAATACTGATTTTTTTCAATAAACCGCGGGCAATCCGTGAGTTAAAAAAATCCATCATATGCAGGATTTTTTGTCCCGCAGATTGTACAATTTCAACTCCAATATGAGTATAAAAGCCGGGCGGCGCATCAGCACATGCGCCGCCCGGCTTTATATGGTGTAATTTAGATTTTGTGGCGGTTCCTACTCTCCCGCGCGGATATTTTTAACCGTCCGCTTTTCGATGCTCAGATTTTCATAAACCCGCATCCCGCCGTTCCCGGTGGGCGCCTGCGCAAGCAAGCCGACTTTAACGGTATCGCCGGTGAGCTGGAAAAAGCGCATCATATAAAAACGGCTGCCGTCCACGGAATAGTGGAAAGCGAAAGCGCTGCCGCACCGGCACATCTGAAGCCATGCGGTGTTTCCCTCGATATTGCAGCCGTTCGCATCGTCAGACTCATTTTTGGTGACGACGCTTACAGCAGCATGGGCGCCAAAATCGGTGAGCTCAAAACAGGCCTTGGCCCAATGGGTCATGTCCTGCATGACCATGATGGAACAGGAATCATAAGTATCCTTAAAGTCATGGGACACCTTTACCCGCAGGACAAAATCGCCTGCAATCTCCGTGTAATAGAACGGCGCGTTGCACAGAGAAGCGGGGAGAATGCCTTCATCGCTTGTCTCACTGCCGCCGCAGAAAAAATCAGTCTGGGCAGGGGCGAAAATGCTGATTTTATCCCCCGATTTTTCAATCCTGCTCTCGTTAATCCAATGAAATTCCATCGTGAAAAAACCTCCCATCAATCAGTCATCAGCCAATTCGATCTCATCATAGCATGATTTTTTCACGGTGTAAAGAAAGGAAAAATGTGAACGATATGAACGTTGTGGATAGTACGGAAAGGGAAAATCTCTTCGGCAGCGGTTTCCGTCATCCGGCGTGATTTTTTTCTTTACGGCTGGAAACGGGATTATATTCTCGTGTTCCCTTTTCAGAAAGGCGATGCCCGATTGATAATTCGAATAATTTTATCAGAATCTGTGCGGAACAAAGGGCATACTGTTTGGGGAAAATTTATAATAATGTCTGATGAGATTCTCAATTACTGTTATAGGAATTTTTACGAGGAATCGTTTCAGTGCGTGGCTGATAAGGAATCGGCCGGACGGGCGGGAGATCCCGCCTATTCCTTAGCTATGTACTGCGCCACGCCGCAGGGGAGGCCGCCGCGCAGGTAGAGGCGCGGGACACGCTTGCCGATAAGGCAGACAATTTCATAA
>CATJVQ010000020.1 GCA_949743955.1 uncultured Oscillospiraceae bacterium
TATGGCTGAATTGGAGGGGAAAGGCCCTTGCAGGTTATGTGGCTATACGGAAACCGGACCCGTCAATGCGGATTATCTTGCTCCAGGCGTTATCCTGAACAAACGTTATCTAATCGGTAAACTCCTCAGTGCAAATGGAGAGAGTGCCGTTTATATCGGATATGATGCGGAAGAAGACGTCAAAGTCTTTGTTCGAGAGTTTATGCCCGGCAAACTTGTCACACGAAATCATGCTTCCATGAGTTTAAAGCCTATTGCCGGATATGAGACCGTTTATAAAAATCTGCTGGCCGAATTCGAAGATCTGTGCTCTATTCTGAAGGGGATGGAGATCCGCGGTATCTCACAAATTTTACAGATTATTGAAGGAAACAATACCGCCTATGCTGTTTTTCGTTATCAAAGTGTAATGACGCTGGGAGATTTTATCACGCAGTGCGGCGGTGAAATACAGTGGTCCCGATTTAAAAAAATATATCTGGCTTTGCTCAACACGCTTTCTCAGATTCACCAGAAAGGGCTGATCCATGCGGGAATCAGCCCTCAGACTGTTTTGATCGACGAAAAGGGGAATCCGTTTTTATCCGGATTTTCCATCAATGCACTGCGCTCGAGAGAAACCGAACTTGAATGCGAGCTGTTTGATGGATACAGCGCCCCCGAGCAGTACGAAAATAGAGGCCGCTACGGCAATTGGACAGATATTTATGCCATATCCGCTATTTTATATCGGACCATTACCGGCACAATGCCGCCGTCTGCGTCGGATCGGTACCTGCACGACAATCTGATCGATGCAGCCGGATTAGATGCAAATATCCCGCAGAATGTCTCTGACGCCATACATAACGGAATGCTGCTGCCCATCGACTGTCGTACGCAGAGCGCCGATGATCTCTCCGCTCAGCTTCTCGACAATGTGGAGACAAATACAACCGTTTACCGTACCGATCCTCCGGTCGAGCTGACAGCCAAAGAACAGCGGCGTCTTGCCAAACAAACGGCGAGAGAGCTGCGCCGCCTGGAAAAGGAGACTCGCCGAAAACCGCATACCGCGCTTTCCATTTTTCTTTCGATGCTGTTCACTTCAGCGTTGCTGGGGACATTTTTATGGGTGTTTTTACAAAAATATCCTATTCAGGATGGAACCTCCTCGTCCTTACCTGTAAGCTCAGAAGAGAGCAGGGGAGAGACATCCCCGACAGAGGATACGGCTGTTCCCGAGTTTGTTGGGCAGTATGTCGACAGCATCACGACCAATTCCGACTATGTCTCCCGATACGATTTTGAAACTGAATATGATTACAGTGATCTGTATGCGAACGGTGTCGTATTTTATCAGCTTCCTGTCTCCGGAACACTCATGCCCAATCGGGGCACAGTAATTCTTCAGGTCAGCAAGGGACGCGACACTGTTCCCATGCCCAATTTGGTAGGGAGTACAACCGAGCTTGCCACACAGACGTTGATCGATCTGGAACTGCCGTTTGAAATCATCGAGGTTGACAATGACAGCTATCAGGAGGGCGTTATCGGTATGATGATTCCCGAGGCCGGATCCAACGTCCGCCATACAGACAAATCCCTGGTGGTGATGCTGTATACCCGAAAATCAGCGTCAGCCGACAAAGCGCCTTCCCCCTCGAAGGAGGAAAGCGCTTCGTCAGAAAGTTCGTCGAATCCCTATAAGTCTTCCAAGCCCGCAGAGCCCTCTAAACCGACAGCCCGAAAACGCGATCCGAACAAGCAGTCCTCCAGCAGCAAAGACAGCTGGAGAGACTAGCGGCTGGCAGTATAATGATCGCAGCAGACGTTTAAAACACATTCCTCGCATCGAGGGCGATTGGCTATACAGACCGCTCGACCGTGCATCACCAGGCGATGGCAGAAAGCGCCGGAACGGTCGAGTGGTAAAATTTTGCGCAGCTGCATTTCCACCTTAAGCGGATCTTTCCCGGTAGAAAGCCCAAGAAGATTGGTGATCCGGATGCAGTGCGTATCGCATACGACGGATGGTTTTCCAAAAATGTCTCCTACAATCAGATTGGCCGTTTTGCGGCCTACTCCGGGGAGTTTTGTCAATTCTTCAATCGTGTCCGGAAGCTGATAATGATAAGCATCGCGCAGCATGACAGCCATGTTTTTGAGATCGCGGGCCTTCATCTTGTAGAAACCGCATGGGCGAACGATACGCTCAATTTCGGCAAGATCGCCGTCAGCGAAATCGTCGATTGACTGGAATCTGGAAAACAGTTCCTTTGTGACAATATTGACACGGGCGTCTGTACACTGCGCTGAAAGCCGGGTGGACATCAGCAGTTCGTATGGCTTTTCTCGATTATGATCCAGCGAACAGACGGCATCCGGATAAGCTTCTTCGAGCAGTTCAACAGCTTTGACGGCTTTTTCCTGTAAACTCATTTCCGTGGACGCCATAGAGGCAGCACTTCCTTTTCTACTGTTTTTTGGACGAAGTATTGAAATCGGCGAGTGGGGATTGTTTAGCCGCATTTTCCAGCTGTTTTTCGGAGATATGGGTATAGATCTCAGTCGTTGAAAGATTTTCATGACCGAGAATTTCCTTGAGCGCACGGATGTCCACACCGCCGTGTTGGTACATCAGCGTTGCCGCCGTATGCCGCAGCTTGTGCGGGGAATAGCCGCGTCCATCCAGCTGGGAAAGTTTCAGACTGCTTTCAATGATCTGTTCCACACGGCGGGGATTGATCCGCCGGCCCTGTCTGGAAAGAAACAGCGCCTGTGTCTCCTTGGGTGACGTCGCACGTACCTTGCGGTAATTATCAATCGCGTCCAGACACGCATCGTTGAGATAAACCATACGCTCTTTATTGCCTTTTCCCAGGAGACGCAGCGTATTGTCCCGTATATCCGTCATATTGATCCCACACAGTTCAGACAGCCGCATCCCACAGTTAAGGAACAGTGTAACGATACAGTAATCACGCTCATGGTAAGGTCCTTCCGGAATATGGATCAACAGCGATTTACTCTCGTCGAGCGTCAGATAACGCGGCAGAGCCCGTTTCGGCGACGGGATCTCCAGATCCTTGAGCGGACTTTCCTTTCCCTTCAGGTAGTTCGTTTTAGTCGAAATGTACTTATAAAAAGAACGCAGAGCGGAAACCTTCCGTGCACGCGTGCTGGCGTTATTGCCGTTATCGAGTGTATAGTTCAGAAAAGCGTAGACGTCTGATAGTGTGATAGAAATAATATCATCTGATGAAAGATCGGCGATGGACAGCGTTTTCAGTGAATCATCGGGTTCCATATGCAGAACTTTGACACACTTAATATACCGCAGATATAACCGAAGATCAATATGATAAGCCATGACTGTTTTGGGCGAACGCCCACGGATCGTCAGCATATACAGTAAAAAATCCTTCAGAAGCTGCGGACAGTCGTTCAGATCGGATTGGTTCATAAAAATTCCCTTCCTTTGAACCCACACATAATGTGTAGGGGAGAAGGAAAATCCTGATTATCTAATTTCGCTAAATAAAAATTTTAGCTGAAACTTAGTTCCTTCTCCCACATAATACGGATAGAGGATAGAGAGGAAAATTTTAACAATTTTCCTCTATTTGTGTTTCCTCGTATTTCCTATATCTGGTTCTCCTCTCCGTCAGGGGAGGTATTTTTTTACCCTAAAAGCAACAACGTGCCAGCTGCACTTAATTGCCGAGCGCGGCAATTCTCGGCGCGGCTTGTCCGCATCCGCCGGAGGCATACCGCTTAGCGTCGGAGCGGAGCGGAGAATGCACAGCATAAAGCCGTGAATATTGTCGCGATCGCCTCCAGCACGTCGCCCATCAGCACCTACTCCGCTATTCTTCAGCAGATTTTTATCGTATGGCATCGGAAAAACGCTGCCTTGAGGGTAGCCCCCCGCCCCCGAATAGTAAAACGGGGGCGGAAATTACAACGCCCTGTCCTTTGCTCTTTCTGCCCTTTAGAGAAGCGTTTGGCTTAAGCTTTTTCTTTCCGGCTCCCGTGATAGGCCGTCGGAAATTACAACGGAACCCTTTCAGCAGAGAGGGTTCCGAGATTTTTACTGCGCTTTGGCTTCCAGCATTTCGATCCGCTCGGTGTGATTCTTTGCAACATTTTCCAGTACTTGTACTCTGCCTTTTAATGCGGTGCTTGCTTCTCTGCGCTGGCTGAGTGTTTCTATTTTCTTGATGATCTCTCCATGTTGCTCTGCGACTGCCCGAATCTGGGGTTCGATTTTACTCTCGATGAGAACGCGCGTTCCTCTTTCGTAGTTCTTTACAGGTTCAATTTCTTCTCTGACTACTTCTTTAACAATTAGACGTATAGCTTCAATCATTTCTTGATCTGTCATTGCCCTACCTCCTTTGGATATAGTATAGCGGGAACATAGTGAAATTGCAAGTAGTTCAATATTTTTCTTTTATATTTTGAATATGCTGTTTTTTTACCTTTTTACTTGCATTTGTATATTTTTTTAATTGTTTATAAATTTCATCGATTTGAGAATCAGTTAATATGTGCTTATTCATTTTATATGCTTCATTTATTTCATTTATTAAATCTTTTCTATGTATAACCGGAGTAGAACTAACTACTTTGAGCTTGCATTTGTCGCTGAAAATAATAATTGAGAATATGCTGATATTTTTTGGCAAGTCTAAATTGTTCTGCAAAACTTTTATATGCGTATCGTTCTGCTTAATTGGGTTATAAAACGTTGGCTTTTTCCATTTTCCTAAAAACTGTGTCCAATTGAAATCAGATTCTTTTCCATATATCGAACCAGAAAAATTTTTGCTTTCTATAACATAAATCCCAGTAGCATTTATAAATACTAAATCAATTTCACTTGTCGTTTTATCTCTTCTGGGCAGATAGGGGTTTACGACAATTTTTTTATGATGCTGAAATTTTTCAAGTTCAACAAATGTCAGAAATTCTCCATAGGTTCCTTTTTCATGTAATTGAGAATATTTGATTTTACTTTCTTTTCGATAATCACTTTTTATATAATTTATTATGAGCTTACGTTCCTTTATAAATATAAGTATAATAAGAACTAAAACAACAGACCAACATATTCCTGCCAGAATCCAGGCTCCTTTTGTAAACTGCTCCATAAAATCCATGATTTTTTACTCCTTTTAAATTTTTTATTATTTTATTCTAGGATATGGCCGTATTTCATTTGTTAATCCTAGTAAATAATCGGTAGATGTTTCATAGAGAAGGGCAAGTTTTATTAGGTGCTGAATAGGCAAAGATCTTTCTTCAGTTTCATATCTTGAGTATACTTTCTGAGTAGTATTTAATTTTTGGGCAATTTGTGTTTGATTTAATCCAGAATCCTCTCTAAGGTCACGGATTCTAAGCCGATATTGCTTCATTGTTTTCCTCCTTTTTATTATTTTACCCTAGTACCATATGGGGGTATTGACTTTAGGCCCAAATGGGGGTAAAATAAATTTGTAAATTTATAGTACCATTTAGGGGTAAATGTAAAATGATGTAAAAAGTTGAATGGAGGATAATTGGATGGAAAAAATCGGTAGTCATATTCTTGTACGAAAAATTGGGAGAAACAAGTTTTCACGCAAGGACTTTCTGGTGTTTATGACAGCCTGTATGATGGCCAGCAGCGCGCTGCCGGTACTGGCGTATAAGGGAGATGATGAAGCAATCATTGATATGAGCCCGGTATTGGATGCAATTCAGGCAGGCGTAAAAGCACTTTTGCCTGTGTTTCTCATTGTTCTTGCAATTTTTATTGTAATTTTTCTGATTATTCGTATGATTCGTTTGAGCATGGTATAGAACGGGCAACCGAATCTATAAAGGAAGTCCCGCGCTGCAGAGCGGGCGAAGAAGTAAAAAAGCCTGAAAAAGGAAGGAGCAAAAAGAAATGGTATGTCACTTAATGGGAATCCAGCGGGTATCGTTCGACACAGAGAAGGGGGAGCATGTAGAGGGGGTACGACTGCACGTCATGCAGGATTTGGACGAGCGCAGCGACCTTATGACGGGCCATCGCTGCGCGGCCGTGTTCACACGCCTGCCGACGTATCATCTTGCCATAGGGGACGTCATCGATTTTGTGTATGACACGCCGCTTGGCGCGACGCGCTCCCGCCTTGTCCGCATTGACAAGGTAGAGCGGGAACCGGCCGCATCGTAAGGAGGGGAAGGGATGGAACCGCGGCAGACAGTCTGTGGATTCTTTGTCTTCGTCTCTTTCTGTCTGTACGTATTCCTCCTTGGTGGTCATACCGTAGTCCATGCGAGCGAAAATGATACGATAACGCCGGAGTACAGCATCGGCGTTTCGGACGTGGAAGGGGGTGAGGAAGAGGATGAGGCAGAGAAAGAGAGCCCCGCCCTGTCTCCTGTGCCGGAGACCGAACCGGAACAGGAAGAAGTTCTGGAAGCTCCTGATGATATAACGTTAGGAACTTCGGACATCGAAAAGACTCCAGCGGAGACCATTGGCAGCAGCCATCCTACGTTGGGCCTTTCTTCCACGGAAGGAAAGGCTCTGCCGACCGATTACAGCCGATTTATCCCGATGGGGATAGCGTTTGTTGTCTGTTATATGTTCTGCCGGTGGCTGTATCATATACTGCTGGATGTCATTTGAAGGAGGAAACGGTATGAAAAAGTTGTTCAAGGGAATCAATGAGAAGCTGCGCCGCCGCATGCTCACGATGGGCATCGCCATGATGGCGATGATGTGCTGTGCTTTCCCGGCGTTCGCTGCCGAAGGGGACACCACCGGCGCTGCTGCAGATTTTGTCCTGTCTTCGAGCGATCTTGATCCGGTGCTTAACAGTATTAAGGCGAATGTCAAGGTTGTTCTGCCGGTTATGCTGGTCGTATTGAGCATCTTCCTTGTAATCGGGGTCGTTCCTCGATTCCTTAAGAAAGCGACGCACGGGGGTTAATGAATCCGAATATCTATTTTGATATTGAAGCGTTGGAGACTGCCGCGCAGGGGTTAGTTGATAACGCGACAATATTGTTCCGGTGGTCCTGGAAACCTATGGCAATTATCCTTATCATCTACCTTGTCATAGGTTTAGTCCACCTGATAAGCAGGCATACGTAGAATCGGAGGGACGGAAAGTGGATTGGGTAGTATGGAACGTAGGCGAAGTATACGAGATGGCAAAGACAGTCCGCAGCCTTCTTGTATCCGCTTTTAATGCGGCGCTGCCCGTCTTCTTTTTCGTCCTTCTGATTGCTTCTGTCATTATGGTTCTTCATTGGTTATTCGGAAAGGACGGGATTCTGTGAAGAAATGGTTTTCCTTCCTGATGATCATTACATGTTTTTGTCTTTTCTCACTGACAGCTTTCGCTAAAAACTATTATAAGTATTATAGTTTTGAGAATCTTCCAAATGTTAATGGGCTTTTACAGCTCAAGGACAGAACATTGTATGTCGGCCCTTTGGATTATACTCGATTCAGTGATGAACAGAAGAATTTTTTGGACGAATGGAAAAACAGTGAAAACGCTGTTGCTACTATAAAACTATATGGGCGTTCTTCTGTTCAAAATTATGTTTTTAATGAATTTCATTTAATGATATTATCTGATGTCAGTGATTATAGTGGCTCTGTTTATTCCGACCGTGTTAATTCTATTTATCCATCTTCAGATTATATATATTCTTTGAATTTTAATCCCTTCTGTTCTTATAAAGAAATGCGACTTATGAAGAAACTTAGCGGCTCAAATTATACCTTATATCCTTCCTTAATTTCTAATCAAAAAACCTCTTCCCCTTTGAATTTACTTTGGCCTATTAGTTCCAGCCCGTTTTTTGAAAAATATCCACTGCGTGAAAATGACGGGAATGTTTTCTATATAGATTATGATGATGTTGTTTTCTATGGTGTGGGTGAGGATCCTTTTTCAGAACATACCCTTACAATAAAATATCAGTATGAAGATGGCTCATCGGCAGCGGAAGCGCATACGGAGACAGTAAAGGAAGGGGAGACATACAGTGTCCCATCCCCAGTGCTGAATGGTTACACAGCCAGCCAAACCACCGTCACCGGTACGATGCCGGCAGAGGATGTTTCCATAACCGTGACATATACCAAAGTTCCGCATACCCTCACGATAAGATACCAGTACGAGGACGGAAGGACAGCCGCGGAGACTCATACAGAGACGTTAAAGGAAGGGGAGACGTACAATGTCTCATCTCCAGCATTGGAAGGGTATACAGCCAGCCAAATCACTGTTAGCGGCACAATGCCTGCACAAGATGTTTCCGTAACCGTAACATACACCAAAGACGAACCGCCGCCTAGCTCCTCAGAGCCTGACCCACCGCAGCCGCCGGGACCATCGGAACCAGACCCACCGTCGCCGGGAGCTGTCGACGGAAAAGTTATGGAATACTCCATGTTCTACGATTTCTTTGAAGTCCTTCGGAACAGCGGTGGGGCGGCGATAACTTTCTATCTCAAGGCTTTGCTCCTTATTTTCGGAATGCTGGAGGCCGTCGGTATCATTCGGAAGGTGATTCTTTCGGCTGTCAGCGGAGGGAAGGACGACCCACCGGAGGTCAGATAAATGTGGTCAGCAATCGCAAATTTTGTGAAGTGGCTGTTCGTCCCGGATGCTGCCTGGCTCTCCCAGCAGATAGCGGACATGAACGCCATCATGGAGCAGAAGCTCGGCCTTTTCTTCTGGCTCTATAACACGATGAAGAATTTCTTCTCCTGTTTTTCGAACCTGCAGAACTATACCGGATTTCCTGTAACGTCTCCGGATGGGGAAGTGGTTACCCTGTTCTATGGCGACATATGGACAACGGTCACAGGGTATATCAATCCGATTTTAACCGGAACCTTTGTCATTCTGTTCTGCTGGTACTGTCTGCAGAAGGTAGAGGAGATGTTTGAGAGATGATTGTAAAGTTCTTCCTCTTTTTAATCTTTACTGTTATCAAGGCCATTCTCTCAGCGCTTCCAGCGTTCCCGACTATCTCGGCCCCGGTAGATTTCACCTACCTGACGCAGGGACTGCGGCTGGTGAATCAGTTCGTAAATCTGAAGGTGGTCGGTTCTCTCCTTATCACGTTCCTTCTGGTAAAATTTATCTTTTTCCTCTGGTCGTTTATCAACTGGCTGCTGCACAAGATTCCGGGGGTGTCATAATGAGCAGTCTTGACGTTACTGAAATTTTTGCGGATATATGGTCAGTTGTCCTCGACCCGATCTATGCTTTTTTTCGGTTTGTCGTATTTTTAATTATTGTCTCTATTGTGGTCTTTGTCGGCAGTTTCGTTATTAAGATTTTCCCCTTTGTCCGGGTTTTTTTGCAGGGGAAGAAGGTCGACGCTCTGTCCATCGCGGACAGCTTAGCGAAAATCCGCTTAAAGTTCCTCCCATATGACTTGTTCCGCTGGATCGTCGTGGATGCTCTCCGTTCCCACGCAACACGGGATGAATTCGGGGAGTATGGCATCACTTTTTATGTCGGCCGACAGGGGGGAGGAAAAACAACTTCCATGGTGCGGTATATGCGGCAAATGAAAGCGAGGTATCCGAAGCTCCTCATTGTATCGAATATCGAGACGAAGTATACAGACATCATCATGAAGGGCTGGAACGATTTCCTGACGATACGCAACGGAACGGACGGGGTCTTGTTCGCCATCGATGAGATACAGGCGGAGTACAGCAGCCGTACGAGTAAGGATTTTCCGGACACGCTGCTCCGGCAAATCTGTATGCAGCGTAAGCAGCGGATAAAGATCGTCTGCACGGCGCAGTATTTCAGCCGGGTCGCGAAGCCGCTGCGGGAACAGGCTGAAAACGTTGTAACCTGTAAGACATTTCTCGGACGCCTCGTAACGCTTACCTCCTATGACGCCGTTTTCTATGAAGCCTATTCCGGAGGTCTTCCCGCTAAAATGGAGAAGAAGAAACGCCTCTGGCGCAGACGGTATGTCATGGGTGACAACCTCCGGCAGAGCTTTGATACATACGCCTTTGTAGAGAAATTGGCAGATTTGGACTATTCCGACCGGGTAGGGAACGACTATGAAAGGTAAAACGCTCGTTTACAATCCGCAGATAGATTTTGACGTCGTCGTCTATTATGACGTTGTAGAGGCGGGGGAAAGGTGCCTCGTGAGTATCTACGACAACAACTGCCGTTTTCTATGCCTGCATACGGTTTCTTCCATGACCTTCTGCAAGTCTCCGGAATACTGGGTGTCACAGATATGCCGGCAGCATTTCGAGGGAGCAGATGAAGGAGAACCAGAAGCGAGGCCGCGGACTTCCCCGATTTTCGCGGCCTGCCGCGAAAACGGGGACGCCGCGTCCGAAGCCCGGGAACGTCTTCTGAAGCTGCTCGCCGAATAGGAGGTCTTATCTGTGAAACGGTTTCTCCGTCTGCCCCCCTTTTTTCTCTCGTTTTGTTTGTGCCTGGCTCTGCTGGGCCTACATGCTCACGCTGCAACCTTTTTTCCTCTGACGGAAGCGATTCTCACAACGCCGCCATTCTCTGAATACGTCTCCTCAACCAGCGCGAACCATTTCGGGTATTCCTCTACGACGAATGAAATCTGCCTGGCCAATAATGGTCCTTCCTCGGCTGCATGGAAACCTCATCAGCCGAACCCGCAGCACGATTATTATAACGGCTATATCCTCGAGGGCACCTTTGATATATACGTCTTCGGCAAAAATGACAGTGGGGAAATTTACCTCAAGCGTTCTCAGAAGGGTTTCTCCTCCGGCGTCTGGGCGAGCGAGTACGCCTCTTTCGGCGCGGTGCAGGTGAAGGAATACACTCTGACAATCGAGTACGTATACGCAGACGGGACAACGGCCTCCCCGACAAAGACGTATACGATAGGGCAGGGGAAAAGCTATTCTTACACTTCCCCCTCCATCCTCGGGTATACGCCGGATAAAGCGGCCGTCTCCGGCACCATGACGGCGGACACGAAGGTCCGGGTCACGTACACGGCGGGAACGTATACGCTGACGATTCAGTACAAATACACCGACGGAACGACCGCTTCCGCGACGAAGACGTACCAGCACAAGTATAACGAGCGCTACGCCTATCCGTCACCGACGATTTCGGGTTATGAAGCAAGCCCCGCATCCGTCACCGGTACGATGCCCGCGGGGAACACGACTGTGACCGTTACATATCAGAAAGCGCAGTATACCCTCACGATTCAGTATATCTACGAGGACGGTTCAAAGGTTATGGATTCAGCGGTCTATACGCTGGCTTCCGGAACCTCGTACAGCTATCCCTCCCCGGAAGTCCGGGGACACGCACCGGATGTTGAAACCGTCTCCGGAACGATGCCGTCCTCGGATAAAATCGTAACCGTTACCTATTCCCGACAGCCCTGCCAGCTCACCATCCTTTACGTCTACGAGGACGGTACACAGGCGGCGCCTACGAAGACAGTCAACGTCACCTACGGCACGTCCTATTCTTACGTATCGCCCAAAGTCTCCGGCTATGTCCCGGACTGGCCTTTCGTCTCCGGCCTCATGCTGGATGAGCCGCAGACCGTGAAGGTCACTTACTACAAGGCAAAGAAAAGCCTCACGATAAACTATATCCTCGAAAACGACAGAATAGCGTTTCCATCAAGGGTATACCAGCACGCGGCGGGGGATGTCTACTCCTACCCCTCGCCGGGCCTTGCCGGGTACACGCCGAGCATACGCATTGTCGAGGGCACGATGCCGGATTCGGATAAAGTGGTTAACGTCGTCTACCGGGCAAACAGCCAGAATCTGACGGTGCAGTATGTGTATGAGGATGGGAAACAGGCGTTCCGTTCCGTGCACGGCTCCTACGCAACGGGTCAATGGTACTCGATAAAATCCCCGAGAAAATCCGGGTACTATCCGGACATTTCCGTCGTACAGGGGAACATGCCGACGCATGGGATAACTGTAATCGTGACCTATCACAAAATAGGCACCGGCCCTTATCCGGACGTCGGGGAGGACGGCCCGGACAATGGCAGCGGCTCCGGAGGAACCGGCAGCGGGGGAAGCAGCTCCTCCGGGGGCGATTCGAGCGGTACAGGGCCGGGAGGCAGCGGCAGTTCCGGCACGGGTTCCAGTGGGACAGGCCCCGGCGGTACAGGGCCAGGCGGCTCCGGAACTGGCGGCGGAACCATCTGCCCGGACTGCGGCTGCAATACGTCGCACTGCCATTGCGCGAATAACCCGGACTGTCCCTGCGGCGGGAACTGCCGACCCGGATGGCATCCGCCGAATGTGATTCCCGACAGTACGATTCCTCCCGGCGGGTATCTCCCTGACGGCTGGGAAATGGATTTCGGCATAGGGGAGCCGGAAGACGAGATAAAGGAGCCCAACGTCGATTTTAACTTCTGGAATCCGGATGAGCACGCCGATGGGGCGTTACAGTTCCAGGATACCCGGCCTTTGCCCGAGATTTCCCTTCCCGATTCCGCGAAGGTAAAGGCGGGCGCTGCGCCGTCTGAAGCTGACCCGCTGGATCCGGAACAGTATGGCTATACCGACGGAGCAGACCGTGACCTGTATTATTATCTCGAGAAATATTTCGGGATAGATGGACGTAAAGAGTAGACTGGAGGATTTCATGATGATTGCAGTAAACCGCCTGACCGTGGACTGGTTTTCTTTCTCTGTCCGCTATGATGATAAATCATCCGTTATACCGGACAAGGCTTTGAATCTGGAATTCTTCTGCGATCTTCTGGAGCTCCCTAAAGAGGAATTTGTCGACGTCGGCCGCGTGTCCTTTTACCGGGAATGCCACAAGCTGGAGGGCATTTCCATCAATGTCCCGTTTGAGGAAAAAGAGGGGAGTCAGGGCTATTTCATCGTCATGTCCGGACAGGGCTGCCGCTATTATGAGCAGGCCTGCCGCAAGGATTTGTATACATCCGCCGCCGACGTTTGGCGGAAGCTGTTTTCCAGGCTGCGTACCCTGACGAAGCATGGATTCGCCGTCAATATCCCGCGCTTTGACGTTGCTATGGACGATTTTTCCGGCCTCCTACAGATGGAGCGGCTTGTCGAGTGCGTCAGGAATGGGGAAGTTTGCTCCCGGTTTGATAAAAAGCGCGTCCTCGACGATATAGAGACCTATTATAAGGAAAAAGTCCGCATCCAGCAGTCCTACTCCCACGGCCTGACCGGTATGACCCTGACCTTCGGCGCAAGGACAAGCCGTTCCATGTGCCGGTTCTATGATAAGCTGGCCGAGCAGCGGATGAAGTCCTTCGGCAACGAGATGAGGATGAAGGAGCTCGGGGAGATTTCCCACTGGGTACGGATGGAATTCGAGTTCCACAAGGTCAACGCTATCGCCATGGTCAACGAATTCATTGATTCCGAGGATTTTACCTCCTTCTTCGTCGACTACGTCAACGGCATCCTCCGTTTCATCGACCGGGACGACTGCAACGTCTCCCGCTGCACGCCCAAACAATGGTGGACTCAGTTCCTCGGCACCGTGCGCCGCCTGACGCTCTCGCTCGGCGAATGGCGTCCGGTGACGAGAGAACGGCATCTGGATTACGTCTACAAGAACCTGTCCGGCTCCATCTATACCGCCATCAATATTGACGGGCTGGACAGCTTCCTCGAGCATATTATCCAGCGGGCGTCCGAACACCTCAAGTCGAAGCACCGGGCGCTCTGTCGAGGACTGGAATTCAATCTCAAGAATCTTTGTTCTGCCGACCTCTGGGATTATCTCAGGCCGCACTATAAGGAGGCGTTTGTATAAAGATGGATACTATGCTTTTGCTGATTCTTCTCTGTAAAGTAGACGCCTTGCTGAAGGCTCTGGGTATTGATCCGGATGAAATCGTCCCGCGCGGCCATTATGCTTTATATCGTGATGGTGAGCTTGAGCACAATGATCCCGCGCGGCCGAACAGCTATCTTGACTGTGTCGAACGCTTTATCCGCGGAAAATATTCGCCCTGGACCAATTCTGAGTATACCTATACGATTGAACATCATGAGGAGCTTTACGGGTTATTTTCTGCGCGGCAGGATTTCCCACCGCCCTCGGTTAAAACCCACGCTGGCGGACGGCCACGCAAAAAGAAATCCCCGGAACCGACCGAAACGGCTCAGAAGTCCACAGGGGAGAAGGAAAATTCCTGATTATCTAATTTCGCTAAATAAAAATTTAGCGAAATTAAGGGGAGGGATTTTCCTCAAAAGTGAACGTTATAATTTTTTTGACAAATAGAGTATCAGCTCATCGTCATTCCGGCAGTCCGCATAAGGCGGGCACACAGCATCCCCATACCAGACACCGCTGCCATCGGGGACATATCCTCGTTTGACGTACATACGCTGTGCAGCTCCATA
The DNA here is from genome assembly GCA_949743955.1 of uncultured Oscillospiraceae bacterium. Classification (GTDB taxonomy): domain Bacteria; phylum Bacillota; class Clostridia; order Oscillospirales; family Ruminococcaceae; genus Harryflintia. The sequence continues at coordinate 14,399 of CATJVQ010000020.1, forward strand.
TCCGCTATGCAGCCCAACACCCAGATACACCGTATCAGCGTAGCGTGATGCTATTTTTTCCGCAGCGTCCATCAGTTTCTCGCCCACACCATTTTTCCGATACTTTTCCAAAACACCAAAGTCTACGATCTCCGGATAACCCTTGTTTCCAAAGGCCCCGAAAGAGGAATCAGGATAGACGCTGATATATCCCGCTACATGACAGCAGTACTCCGCCGCCAGCACAACGGCATGCCCCTCTTTTTGATCCTTTAACCGGCATTCATATTTTTCTATAACCGCATGCCAGCCCTGCGCCAGCTCCTCCCGGGTAATGATCCCGGCGTCCTGCGGCGCCATATCCCGAATAAGGATTTTATCGTCCTGATAATAAATCATTTTTCCTCATTCCTGTGTAAAATAGCTGTCAATCATGTTTTCTGCCATACGCTTCATATAAACAGACATCGCCGATACTGACAACAGCAGAACCAGCAGGTCGCTTTTGCTGTTCATCTCAACCGGCAGGCGGTCGATCATCTCATCAATCACCTGCGGGACAGTATCCCGCTCAATCTGTTTGAACTCGAGGTACCGCCGGTAGCAGCTCTCAAGCTCGTCTGCTGTGAACGGCTCCTCCTGATATACACCTGAAAGAACACGCTTGATCTCCTGTATGGTCAGCGTGTTTTTCAAACTGTATACCATCAGCATCTGGATAATATGTTCTCTGGTATATTTCTTTCCTTTGATGGGCTTGATGACGCCTTCCTTCGAATAGTTGTTGATCATTGTCTTGGTCAACAGCTTATCGTCTTTAAAACGCTTGTTCTTTTTCAGGTTCTCATCAAAAATCGTAATAATTTGATCCATATATAGATCGATATTGGGAATCTTTTCGGGGAAAATATCTTCATCCTGAAAAGATTTCGCGATTAACTCTTGGATTTCCCGTTTCATTTCCCTTTTGCCTCCCCACCCGGATACCGGTCTTCAATAAATTGTATCAAATTCCAGAAAAAAATGCAATTCACCTATTGAATTTTTTATATCACATGGTATAATTAACTTTAGAATATAGTTTTTAAAACTATATAGCGCATCATGGAGGTGTCGATATGTATTCTGTTTTTTCCCATGCCCGTGAACCGGTGAACAGCTTCACCCACTTTATCGGAGCGGTGCTCTCCTCTATCGGTACAATTATTCTGCTGTCCGCCGCGATGCACGCGACCACGGTGCAGACCCTGATCGGCGTTGCTGTTTTCGGAATGTCGCTGGTTGCCCTGTATTCCGCCAGTGCGCTCTATCATTACGTCCAGGTATCTCCCGCCGCTCTTTTACGCTTCCGGAAGCTGGATCATTCCATGATTTTCGTTCTGATCGCCGGGACTTATACCCCGCTGTTTTTGCGCTTTTCTCCCCAAAACGGTGTCCTTTTCACCGGCATCATATGGGGAACAGCCCTGCTGGGGATCTTTCTCAAACTCGTCTGGATGGATATGCCGCGTTTTCTGTCTACGCTTTTTTATGTCGCTATGGGCTGGGCGATCGCTTTCGATCCTCCCATGCTCGCTGTTCTCCCTGCCGGATGCACCATGCTCCTCCTTGCGGGCGGCCTTGCCTATACGGCTGGAGCGGCAATCTACTGGCTAAAAAAGCCGAATTTCCTTCGTTCTCTCGGTTTTCACGAACTTTTCCATCTGTTTGTTCTGGCCGGAAGCGTATTCCACTTTCTCGCCATCCTTCTCTATATGCTCTAACCGAAAGGCGCTGCCCTCCGCTGGACGAGGACAGCGCCTTTTCCGTTTCTTTGTAGCGATGACCTATTCTGCTCTCGCCGTTTCGATATGGATCTGTGTATCCGGTCTGTCCTGTGGGAGAAGGATGACAAATTCCGTATGCAGGTTTTCGCTTGACGCTGTAATGCTTCCGCCGTGCTTCTCGACAATCCGCCTCGCTATGGCCAGCCCTAGGCCGGCTCCCCCGCTCTCCCCCGATCGCGCTGTCTCCACACGGTAAAACTGCTCGAAAATGCGTTCCAGCTTGTCCGGCGGAATGGTGACACCATCGTTCCCAAACACGATGCGTACACCCATTTCAACCCGATCCACCCGGATGACGATCTCTGTCCCCGGTTCCGCATAAAAGACAGCGTTGCGCAGCAGATTATCGAATACCCGGGCGAGCTTGTCCGAATCCCCGATAATATGCCGCACATCCTGGGAATCCACCCGGCAGCGCAGGCTCCGTTTTTCCAGGAGCGGATAAAATTCCTCGACAAGCTGCTGGAACAGCAGCGGAAGATTGACGCTGCGCAGCGTCAGGCTGATATCCTGTATGTTAAAGCGCGTGAGGTCAAACAGCTCGTTCGCCAGTGTTTCCAGCTTGAGCGCCTTCTGATAGGCGATTCCCAGATATTTTTCTCTCTGCGCCTCGGGCAGATCCTTCGCTTCATCGAGCAGGGCCAGATAACCTGTCACCGAGGTCAGCGGTGTTTTCAAGTCATGCGCCAGATAGACGACCATGTCGTTTTTTCGCTGTTCGCTTTCCAGCGCTTCTACCCGGCGCTGCCGCATGGACAGCTGAATAGAGTTTAACTGCATTTCAAGCGAACGCAGCTCTCCCGGCAGCGTTGCCGGATCGGACGATTCCTCAAACACCTGATTCACCGCCGACGAAATTTCTTCCAGATAGCCCGCAAATGCCGACAGGGCCAGACTGTAAACGGCCAGCAGTTCCGCGGCGATCAGTCCCAGTGTCAGAAGTTCGTCCTTGTGATTCTGCGCCCAGTGATAGATTCCCAGCCTGTCCAGAATCCGGGCCGCCATATCCTGAAAGAGGCCGTCAACCAGATAAGCCGACACAAGCAGAAATCCGATGTAGGTCAGTATGCCGATCAGGAGAATTTTCCCCAACAGAATGAGCTTCACACGAGTGAACCGGTTATTCAATTTTGTACCCGACCCCCCATACCGTCTTAATCCACTTTGGATGCCGCGTATCCTCCTGCATCTTTTCCCGTAGCCGCCGGATATGGACCATCACCGTGTTGTTGTTTTCCAAATACTTCTCTTTCCACACGCGCTCGAAGAGCTCCTCAGAGCTGAACACCTTTCCCCTGTTTTCACACAGCAGCCACAGGAGTTCAAATTCTGTCGGCGTCAGGGAAAGCCGCTTTCCATAGAGCGTACACTCATGTGTGCTCCGGCAGATGACCAGCCCGGAAAAGTCGATTTCGTCCGCGTCCTCGTGCTTCCCTGCATTATAGCGCTGATACCGCCGGAGCTGCGCCTTGACACGCGCGATAAGCTCCAGAGGATTAAACGGCTTGGTGATATAATCGTCCGCCCCGATCGCAAGACCCGCGATCTTTTCAACATCCCCCGATCGGGCGGTCAGCATAATCACCGGAAATGTGTACTTCTCCCGGATGCACTGGCAGATGGAGAAGCCGTCCGTCCCGGGCAGCATGACGTCGAGAATGGCCAGGTCCGGCGGCGTATGTGCAATGCACGCCAGCGCTTCTTCCGCCGTGTAATACTTGAGGACGGCATATCCTTCGTTCTTAAGGTACAATTCTACCAGATCCGCTATTTCCTTCTCGTCGTCCACGACCAGAACCGAGCTTGATTCCAAGATACTCCCCCCTTGCGGCGAAAAATTGTCCGCCCTGCGGCGGACGGGGATGACGCGCCACCCTAAAATAGTACGTTTAAAACTGCGGCTCCTTTATCGTCGCGTTCTGCTCCAGATCCGCTGTCGGATAATATGCGGCATCCTTATCGAGCTGCTTTCCCATCACAACAAATCGCTGATGTGGGTTTTGCGCATACGTTCCATATTTATAAGAGCAGGTCGACAGTGTCATGATTTTGTCCGTCTCCCGGACAGTCACGTTATAATTGAACTGCGAACGGTTGCGTACGTCAGAGAGCAGGTGCCGGAAATCCGATACCTTAAAATCCGCATGGTGATACGCGACAGGCTTCGTTACATCCTCGCAGTAGAAAACGGCGAAAATCTCATACGTATAGGTTCCGGAAGAGGTTGTGAAGAAAAAATACGGGTGTTCGCGGGCAAAATCAACTTCGCCAAATTTTAAAAGCTGCGCGAATTTCACACCGTTCGGATCGTCCTGAACCCCAGTCGGATTGCCCAGATTGTGCCCATAGATAATCAGATTCTGGGAGAATTTCTCCGGCTCCTCCGCTGTGCCCTCCTCACCCAGCGAGCAGTCCATATCCATCCAGAGGCTCCCGCTGTAAGAGTACTGCTTATTGACATCGCGGCGGTAATAGTATTCGTTGTCCTCCGCCTGCACGACCGCCTCACTGATCGTGGTGCCGGGCACCTGCAGCCAGCCGACGACATCCGCATTCTGTGCGATGAACGAATCAAGCTGGGGGCCGATGTTCTCAACCTCCGGAAGGAAATCGCTCTCCGGCCTAGGGGCGGAAATCGGATTTTCCCAGCCGCTGGATAATGTATATGCGCTGTCAGTCTTCTTCGCCTTTTTTTCTCCGCATCCTGTGAGGATCAGCGTACAGGCCAGCATGCAGGCCAATGCTGCCGAAAAAAATCGGTTTACTCTCATTCGATTCGACGCTCCATTTCCGAATTGATTCTAAAAAATTCCCTCGTTTTATCATACCACCCCGCCGCCGGTTTGACAACCGGATGGAGACGTGTCATAATGAAGCAGACAGAAGGAGTGGTTTCGATGGACTATATCCGACAGATCGAGGCGTTCGTTCCCCAGTGCGAACAGGAAGCCGCCGATCAGAGGACGATACTGCAATATATTCGCCGTTTTCCGGAGAATATTCTGACACGGGAAAACGTGTTTGCGCACATTACCAGCTCATCTCTCATTCTCAATGGGAGCCGCACCCGAATCCTAATGATCTACCATAACATCTACCGGACATGGGCCTGGACGGGCGGCCACGCCGACGGGGAAAACGATCTGCTGGGCGTAGCGATGCGCGAAGCGTGCGAGGAGACAGGGCTCACAGAGGTCCGCCCCCTGTGCCGGGAGCTGCTTACGCTCGACGTTCTTCCCGTCTTCGGGCATTTCAAACGGGGCGTGTTCGTCAGCGGACATCAGCATCTGAACGTCTCCTACGCCTTGATCGCTGACGAAACCGCTCCCCTGCATATGAAGCCGGACGAAAACAGCGGTGTACGCTGGTTCGATATCGAGGATATCCCGCGCCTGACGCAGAGCGAACCGTATATGACCGGCGTCTACCGCCGGCTGCTCGAACGCGCCGGCCGCGCCGCGATCACATAAACGCCGGTGTCTATTATAGCACAAAAGCGAAGCGGTTGTGCTATAGTTGTGCTATAATTGGCTATACCCATAGGGCGGCCAAATAAATCAGACTATAATAGCCGCTTGCGGCTATTATAGCATCTTTCCGGTAAAGTCCGCAACCTTTCATCTGTCCGCTCAAAACGGAAAAAATTTTCTTCCGGCGCTTGCAAGCCTCTTCAAAATATGCTATACTATGGCATATTTTAAAACGCTGAGACGGAGAGAGTAGCGCATCCTTTCCAAAGAACAGAGAATGGCGGTGATCCGCTGAGAGCCGCCTGTTTGGTTTGTGCGTGAAGTTCACTCCTGAGCGGCAAGGCTGAAACCGGTTTCCTTCGGGATTAAGCCGCGACGTCCGGCCGCGTTATTGGCCAGTACGGTTTCTCGCCGTACGCGAGGTGTTTGCCCTGAGCGGCAAAAATTTGGGTGGTACCGCGGAAGACGGTCGGTCTTTCGTCCCTGTCAGGACAGGCGGCGAGGGCCGGCTTTTTTGTGTCCATTCGCCGCCAAAGAGGAAAGGAAGGTTTTCATGAAAAACGCGATTGAAAAAATCCGCCTGGCAGCGCACGAAGCGCTCGACCATGCGGCCAGCATGAAGGAAATCGACGATATCCGCGTCCGTTTCCTTGGCAAGAAGGGGGAAATTACCGGCGTACTCAAGCAGATGGGTAAGCTCTCCGCCGAGGAGCGCCCCGTTATCGGCCAGCTCGCCAACGAGGTCCGCGCCCGGATCGAGGAAGAGATCACCCGGCGCGTGGCTGATTTGAAGGAAAATGAACTCAAGCGCCGCCTCGCACAGGAGCGCATCGACGTCACTCTCCCCGGCGTTACGCATCCCCTTGGAAAGCGTCACCCCATTTCTCAAGTGCTTCTGGAAGTGCAGGACATCTTCCAGGGTATGGGCTTCTCCATCGCAGAGGGGCCGGAGGTGGAGACAGATTACTACAATTTTGAGGCGCTCAACCTCCCGAAAAACCATCCCGCCCGTGATACACAGGACACGTTCTACATCTCTGAAAACATCCTCCTGCGCACACAGACCTCCCCCGTCCAGATCCGCGTCATGGAAAAGCAGAAGCCGCCCGTGCGCGTCATTGCTTCCGGGCGTGTCTACCGTTCGGATGCGGTGGACGCGACACATTCCCCCATTTTCCATCAGATTGAGGGATTGGTTGTCGATAAAGGCGTTACGATGGCGGACTTAAAGGGGACTCTGGAAATCTTCGTCAAGCAGCTCTACGGACCGGACTCTGTCGTCCGGTTTCGACCGCACCACTTCCCCTTCACCGAGCCGCGCGCCGAGATGGACATCATGTGCTTTGAGTGCCACGGCAAGGGCTGCCCCCTCTGCAAGGGGGAGGGCTGGATCGAGCTGCTCGGCTGCGGCATGGTCCATCCGAAGGTGCTCACCGGCGTGGGCATCGATCCGGAGGAGTACAGCGGCTTCGCGTTTGGCATCGGGCTTGAGCGTATCGCCATGCGCCGCTACAACATCAAGGATATGCGCCTGTTCTATGAGAACGATGTGCGTTTCCTTGAACAGTTCTAAGGGAGGTTGAAACCATGATTTTATCCATGAAATGGCTCTCAGATTATGTAAAGACTGGTGTTGCGCCCCACGAATTCGCCGAAGCGATGACAATGTCCGGCTCGAAGGTAGAGACCGTTGAAAAAGAGGGCGCAGAAATCGATAAGGTCGTCGTTGGCCGCGTGCTCAGTGTGGACAAGCACCCGAACGCCGATTCACTTGTGATCTGCAAGGTGGATGTGGGAGAGAGCGAGCCCATTCAGATCGTTACTGGCGCGACGAATGTGGTCCCCGGCTGTATGGTTCCCGCGGCGCTCGACGGATCAAGCTTGCCGCATGGCAAGAAGATCCGCAAAGGGAAGCTGCGCGGTGAGGTTTCCAACGGCATGATGTGTTCGCTGAGCGAACTGGATTTAACCCTGCATGATTTCCCCTACGCTATTGAGGACGGGATCTTCCTTCTTGAGGAGGAGTGCGCCCCTGGCGACGATATCCACACCGCCATCGGGCTCGACGATATAGCGGTCGAGTTTGAGATCACCTCCAACCGCCCGGACTGCCTCTCTGTCCTCGGCCTTGCACGCGAGGCGGCGGCGACATTTGATAAGCCCCTCCTCCAGCACGATCCTGTCGTGAAAGGCGCTTCGGGCGACATCCACGAGCTTCTAAAGGTGGATGTAAAAGCGCCCGATCTCTGCATGCGGTACGTGGCGCGGATGGTGAAGAATATCAAAATCGAGCCCTCTCCCCGCTGGATGCGTGAGCGCCTGCGCACGAGCGGCGTGCGCCCGATCAACAACATCGTGGACATCACCAACTATGTCATGCTCGAATACGGCCAGCCCATGCACGCGTTTGATTATCGATTCGTCAAGGGTGGGCAGATTGTCGTGCGCACCGCACAGGACGGCGAAACCATCACCACGCTCGACGGTACGCAGCGCGCGCTCGAAACGGATATGCTCGTCATCGCCGACAGTGAGAAGCCCTCGGCCGTCGCGGGCGTTATGGGCGGCGAATTCAGCGGCATCGTCGAGGACACCAACACCATCATCTTCGAGTCCGCCTGCTTTGCAGGCCCCTCTGTCCGTTCCACGGCCAAGCGCCTGGGGATGCGCACGGAGAGCTCGGCCCGCTTCGAGAAGGGACTGGATCCGGAGACCTGCATCCCGGCGGTCCAGCGGGCGTGCGAACTCATCGAGTTGCTCGGCGCAGGCGAAGTCGTCGGCGGTGTGATCGATGTGGACAATGCTGATCACACTCCCCGCCGCCTGCCCTTTACGCCGGAATGGATCAACCGCTTCATTGGCATTGAGCTTTCGGCGGAGGAGATGCGGGCCATTCTGGAGAAAATCGACTTCTCCTTCGAGGGGGACGAACTGATTATCCCGTCCTTCCGTGCCGACATTGAGTCCAAGGCGGATGTCGCTGAGGAAATCGCCCGCTTTTACGGATATAACCGTATCCCCACCACGGCGCTGCGCGGTGTCGCCATGGGGCATCTGACCGAGCGGCAGCAGTTCGAGGCAAAGGCGAGCGCTGTGCTGACCGCGCAGGGGTACAGCGAGATCCTCACCTATTCGTTCATCAGCCCGAAGTACTATGATAAAATCGCCCTCGCGCCGGATAGCGAGGAGCGCCGCAGTGTCGTGATTACCAATCCGCTCGGCGAGGACACCAGCGTTATGCGCACGACGACGCTTCCCTCCATGCTCGAAACGCTCTCCCGCAACTACAACAACCGCAACCCGCGCGTCATGCTCTATGAGCTCGGTACACAGTATCTGCCCACCACGCCCGACGAGCTTCCCAACGAGAAAAAACAGTTCACCCTCGGCGCCTATGGCGGCTGCTGCGACTTCTTCACGCTCAAGGGTGCCGTTGTAACGCTCCTGGAGCGGCTGGGCGTTACAGGCTGCGATTTTGTCCAGCGTACAGATAATCCGACCTTCCATCCGGGGCGCTGCGCCGATCTCATGATTGAGGGAAAAATGTGCGGCGTCATGGGCGAGGTTCATCCGCAGGTCGCCGCCAATTATGGTCTGGATGTGCGCTGCTATGTTGCCCGGCTGGATGTCGATACGCTCTTCGCGCATCGCGGTGCGGTCTGCACATACCGCCCCCTGCCCAAGTTTCCCGCCTCCACGCGCGATCTCGCTCTGCTGTGCGGCGATCTGCTTCCTGTCGCCCAGATTGAGAAGACCATCCGCGGCGCAGTCGGCCCTGTGCTTGAGAAACTGGAGCTTTTCGACGTTTATCGCGGCGCACAGGTGCCCGAGGGCAAAAAGAGTGTCGCTTTCTCTATTTCCATGCGCGCTGCCGACCGCACCCTCACCGATGAGGAGGCCGATGCCGCCATTAAGCGTACGCTTAAGGCACTCTCCCAGATAGACGTCTCCCTGCGCAGCTGATCCTTCATGAAGGATGCACGAGAAGATGCGCCTACAACTGGTGAATATTCCGGAATTTTTTGCCGCGGCTTGATAAAATGACCGAATTGTTGTATCCTAAAAAGCAGAGGTGATTTCAATGCATGAACCCACCATATCGTTTACAATTCATGAAGACAGAGAAAAGCAGGTCAAGGAGATTCTGACCACGGTTTATGATGCTCTGCGGCAAAAAGGATACAATCCGATCAACCAGATCGTGGGATATATTCTTTCGGAGGATCCGACCTATATCACAACCTACAATAATGCCCGGAGCCTGATCCGCCGGATCGATCGCGACGAGCTGCTGCAGCTCCTGGTAAAATCCTATCTGGACGACTGATACTCCTCTTCACTGAAGACGAGTATAAAAACCGTCCGCTTTCTTTAGTGAGAGCGGGCGGTATTCTTTTAAAAATCTCTGTTTAAGATTCACGTCTCTGAATAAAACCCCGTTGATTTCACAAAAAACGAGTTAAACAGAATATATGTCCATGATATAATCAGAACGAAAATCGAGGTTTATGGAGGTTGTGATATGAACATACTACTTACGTCCTGCGGACTGGAAACAAAAAGAATTGAAAAGTTGTTTACAGATATGCTTCCAAAATTCTCATCGGAAATTAGAGCAATATTTATTCCCACAGCGGCAAATTCACCTGATGCGATTGACGTATTACCGAAATGCCTAAATGATTTATTAAAATGTGGAATAATGCGTGAAAATATATTGGTATATGATTTACATGATGAGATAGAAACCGATATTCTGAACAGCTATGACGTGATCTATTTATGCGGGGGAAATCCTGACTATTTATTAAAAAGAATAAATGAAAAAAGTTTCAGAAAACAACTTTTGGAATTTATCTCTTCGGGAAAAATTGTAATTGGAGTAAGCGCGGGGAGTATAATTTTTGCCAATGATATGCTGGATAATTTAGGACTGTTGAAATGCGGATTAGATGTTCATTGTAATGATGCAATTTGTGAAAAGACAGGGCGCTATGCCATGGATAGGCAGGAACGAATAAAATTGAGTAATACTCAGGCGCTTTACTTTGAGGATGATAATATAATTGTTTTTGAGTAGCGCACAACTTCCAGTTTATCTATATATTTCGTCAAGAGAGATCAGGTAAGCGACATTTTACAAATTTTGCAAAAGAAATTTTAAATTTTCTCTTGCCGCGGACAAACTTTTCTGATATAATAATCAGATATGAATGTGAATGGAGGTTGAAGATATGGCATCGAATGAGAAAAAACCTCAAAAGCAGATGATGGTATTCAAAGGCAAGCCGCTCGTGCGCAATGGAAATACCCTTTATTATGGCAGTATGGCCGATCCGTATGTCACCCTGCTCCAGGTGCTCTCCACGGAGGAGTTCCATGGAGTACAGATGGCGAACAATGTTTCGGTTCAGCTGCTTTCCACCGATCCGAATCAGGGACCGCGCGAGCGTATTGTCAAGCGTACGGAGAAAAATGGGCTTTACAACGCTTTAAACATCGCCAACATCTGGCTGGTACGTTATCTCGAGCAGTAAGCCGGTATCCGGACAGAAACACCGCTCCTTTCTCTGTGAAGGAGCGGTGTCTTTTTTTATTAAAGTTCTGGCTGCGGAGGAAATTCCTGTTCCTCTTTATCCGGTTCCCCTTCCCCAAACTCACGGGTGGGCTCAGCCGGAACATCCACTGCACGCTCATGCAGCTCAATCAGGACACGGGCATAAAGCGCACGGGAACACAGGTAATACGGCGCCGCGTAAAAAGCCGGTACCAGTGCAAGACAGGCGATAAACCACCCCAGAAACGACAGATCAAACACAAACAGATCACTTTTTCGATCCTTCATAAAATATACGGATTGTTTAACGGCCCGGCGGACGCTGTACCCCTCATTCCCGGCATAGAGATAGCGCGCGAGGAAATAGCGTTTCAGAAATATCCAGAGAAAGATGACCGCCACAACCATCAGGACACTGCCGGCAATCAGGAGCATTGTCCCTATCACGGAGGAAACCTGCGGCGTAAACACATCCATCGGTTTCCTGCCGCTCAGTACAGCCGCTCCGCACAGACAGACGGCGACCGGTACGCATAAAAAAATCAGCGACCAGAACAGGCGGCGGATAAATAGGCTGAATTCCATCCACAGCGCGCCAAAATACCGCTTTCCTCCGGAGAAGCAGTCAAACACATCGATGATGTCGCACGGTTCTCCTCCGCAGAGGCGGTAAAACCACCGGGCGGCGCCGAGGATGAGTGCAGAAAAGATCACCCACTCCATCAGCAGCGACGCTGAAACGACAAGAGGTGAAAAGACATAGTTCCAATCGCTCAGAACAGGGATGAAAAAGCGAACCTGGGGGCCAAAAAATTCCATCAGCAGATTTGCCGCAACGGAAAGGATATACAGCAGCATGAGTACGCTGGCCAAAATGAGCACAACGCACAGCGACCCTACGTAATTCTGTGCCACAGCTCTGCGGGCATTGGCCTTAACCCTCCTGCGCAGACTTGGACTGTGCATAACAATCACTTCCTTACTCAATATTCAATTCCCGGCCGCGCAGCAACACCCCGTGTATACGGGTGCCTGAGCGCCTGAATTTCGCTGATATAGTCTGCGGCGGCGCAGATACTTTCTCCAGGCGAACGCCCCGTACAAACCGCCTCTACCGCCTGTGCGCGCGCTGTAAGCGCATGGCACAGCTCTGCCTCTGTCAGAATGCCCGCATTTACTGCATCGAGCACCTCGTCAAGCACGACAAGACCGTAGTATCCTTCACGCAGAGCATCCGCCGCGAGGGAGAACAGCTCCCGGCAGCTGCGGTAACATTCACCGCGTTCGCGTTCATCCATCGCAGAGAGGAACTTTTTCACCGGATCTGTCCGGCGTACCTCAATCCCCAGCCGGCGCAGCGGCTCCAGCTCAGCTGTATCGCGCCCTTTAAGAAACTGCGTGAACAGTACCCGTTTCCCTGCGCCCTGCGCCCGCACACATAAACCGATAGAGGCCGTCGTCTTACCCTTGCCGTCCCCGATATAGAGATGCAGAAGTCCCGTCGTCTCACCAGGCACGGCGCTTACCTCCCATCGCTTCCGCTTCCGTCATGCCGTAGGGTGCTATGCCATAAATCTCAAACGCACGGTCGCGCATCCACATCTGCGGCGTCATCAATACTGTGAAGCCGCAGCCGTTGGCGGCCGAACAGTTCGCTATATCCCTCTTGGGCAGCCCCATGCCGTACAGCAGGAGATTGATAAGCCCGCCGTGGGTCACGAGCGCTACGGAATATAACCTGTCCTGCGTCATGCGCTGCAGCAGCCGGTTCATCCCCTGCGCCGCGCGGCGTGTAAGCTGCTCATGCGTCTCCCCGCCCGGAGGGGCCTGTGCCATACCGCCCTCGATCCATTCCTGAAAGCGGTAGACCCCTTTAAGCTCCTCCACGCTCTTCCCCTCGAACTCCCCGAAATCATATTCGATGAATTCCGGCCAAGTTTCTGTATATGTGTCCGGGTAGAGGATGTCCGCTGTCTGAACGCAGCGCCGGAGGGGGCTACTGACAACCATGTCCGCCCGCGGATATTCATATTTTTGCTTCAAATATTCAAGCTGCTCCTTTCCCTCCTGACAGAGAGGCAGGTCGGTACGGCCGATATAACGCCCTTCCCGGTTGCCCGAAGTCAGCCCGTGCCGGAGAAGATGCACCTTGTAAGTTACCAAAAAATCGTCCCCTTCTTCACATATTTCGACCAAAAATTGTTGGAATCCCAAAATACCGCTTTACAAACCGAGAGCTCTGGTTTATAATCTTATACGCGCGGTAAAATTTCGACAGGGAGGCTTGGCGGACAATGAACACAGAATTTCCCAGAATATTAACTCTAATTCGTAAAGAGCGGGGAATCTCACAAAAAAAGGCCGCTGCCGACCTGGGGATCTCTCAGGCGCTGCTGTCCCACTATGAAAAGGGGATCCGTGAATGCGGTCTGCTTTTCCTTTCGCGCTGCGCCGATTATTACAGTGTCTCCTGCGATTATCTACTCGGCCGCTCACCCGACCGCACCGGGCTCCAGCTTACTGTCGACGATATCCCCGAACCGGACAGCGCCGGTAAGGAAAATGTCTGGAAAGGCGGCGTTCTGCCCGTCCTCAACAAGAAACTCATTGCCAACTCGCTCAATATCCTGTTCGATCTGCTGGCCCGCGCACAGAATAAGCAGCTTCTCACGGAAGTATCTTCTTTCCTTATGCTGGCGGTTTACCGGATGTTCCGCATTGTCCACTCTGTGAACCCGAAGAATCAGGCCGCCCTGTTTTCCGTTCCAAAGGCTTATGCGGATCCGTTCGCCTCCTCCGCCATGCAGATGAGCGCCGCCCGTGCCGCTGCCATTGCAGAAGGTGTCAGCATTGAGGGGCTCGAACAGATGAAAGCGGTCGATGCGCTCGCTGTCACCACCCAGAGCCTCACCGAGCAGTATCCGCTGTTCAGCTCTTCCCTTTTCAATCTCATCCAGAATTCCGAAAACGCCATCGACTATAAGGCCCAAAAGCCTGCGCGCAGATGATGCCCCGCTTTCTTAATCATAGCACCCGGCCTGTAAAAAAGAAAGAAAATATTTATAAATTTTTTGCGATACATCAAAATAAATGGTGTATCGTATTTTTGTCTGTCCTCCCGCCGGCGGTTTGGATTGACAACAATTTCAATGTGTTATAAGATAATCTTATCGGGAGAACGAAAGGAGGAATCACTGTGCCTATCCCGGAGAAGGGCAGGCTGCTCCTGGCGGCCGCTGGGCTGAGCATCCTGCTCTCAGCCTGCTCTATGCCGCTCTTCAGCATCGAGGAGCTGATGCAGGCACCTAAGCTCTCCGAGTCTCAAAACGCCGTGTACGACGCGCTAAGCCGCTCTATCGGCACGGATAATTTCGTTCTCAAGTACCCCCGTTCCGGGACGTATCGTTCCGCCTTCGTCTTTTACGACATCGATCAGGATAATACCGACGAAGCCATCGTATTTTATCAGCTCGACGCTTCCGTCTCCTCCGGCACCCGCATCAATATCCTTGATAGCCGCGGCGGACACTGGGAATCTGTCTATGACGTGTCGGGCGAGGAGGACAGTGAAGTCGACTACATTCAGTTTGAGAGTATTGAGTCGGCCGACTATAAAAACATCCTGATCGGCTGGAGCATCTCCACTGCCCTCTCCCCAACCACGCAGATGTCGATCTATCGCTACGAGAATACGGCAGACGGTGTTTTTCTGGCGAACGCCTCGGATGATATGAACCGGATGGAGTACGAACGTTCCATCATCCGTGATGTTGATGCGGATGGTCTGACCGATGTAATCCTTCTTTCCCGGAGGCGGACCAATTCCTCCTACCGCTTACAGCTGATTTCCTCTGTGGACGGTGTCATCGATCAGACAGACAGCATCTCCTTCGGGGAAAATGTCAATGGGATTCTGAATCTTGTCTTCGGCCGTCTGGCAGACTGGCAGCAGGCACTGTTTGTAGACGTGGCCCTGAGCAACTCCTATTTTGCCACGGAAATCCTCACCGTAAAGGATAAATGCTTTGTCCCGCTCATCAATGTTGCCAGTATGAATCTGGATGATCCGGATTTGTTCACGGAGAAAGGGGAGGAAGGATCGGAGGAGATAAAGGAACCTCCCCCGCCCGAAAGCGTACCGGAGGGAATAACGGAAAAGAACCTCTTGATCGATAATTTCCGCGCCACACTGCGCGCTCAGGAGATTCTGAGTGCGGATTTTGATGGGGACAGTGTCATTGAAGTCCCCTCTACCCGCACCATGCCCGGTTACAAGCAGGAGGAGGAAGAAAATGAAATCCGCGACGAGGATATGAAATATCTGACCCTGCTGAGCGTCTACCGCGATGGAGAGATGGTTCCTCTGATGAACGGCTATGTCAATCTGCGCGCGGGTTACTTTCTCCGTTTTCCAGATCGGTGGAAGGATGTTGTCACAGTTTACGCGGAAAATGATCAGACAGTGTGCCGGTTTATCAAATATCAGGGCGGCCTCAACGATCTTTCTATGGAACTTCTGCGTATCCGCCGGACCACTAAAAACGATTTTCAGGATCGGTTTGAAACCAACCCAATCCTGCTTGATTCGGGTCAGAACGGAACCGTTCAGTTCTATGGGGTCATTCCCTCCGCAGGAGAAGAACTCGCTATCAACGAGGCGGAGCTCCGCACCCTGTTTTTCCCGTTTTGATCCGTTATCATTTTTTTGAAAAGGAGATCATTTATGAAAAGAATTCTTGTTGTAGAGGATGAGGATGCCATCCGTGAGTTCGTCGTCATCAACCTTGAGCGTGCTGGTTATGACGTGACCGATGTCTCCTGCGGTGAAGACGCTCTGCGTGTCTTCGACGAGCAGAGCGGCAATTTTGACGTTGCCCTGCTCGACATCATGATGCCCGGTATCGACGGTTTTCAGGTCTGCAAGGAAATCCGCCGGCGCAGCAGTTCCATCGGCATCATTCTGCTCTCCGCCAAAAGCCAGGAGATGGACAAGGTCAGCGGCCTGATGATGGGGGCGGATGACTACGTCACCAAGCCCTTCAGCCCCTCTGAGCTGACCGCCCGTGTGGACGCGATTCACCGCCGTGTCACGATGGTCAACGGCCGTGCCGGCGACTCCTTCCTGCTCAGTTCCGGGCCGTTCGTCCTCAATCAGAAAAGCCGCAGCCTGAAAAAGAATGGGAAGGACATCGACCTGACACAAGTAGAATTTCAGATTATGGAGTATTTCATGAGCAATCCGGGCACAGCGCTCGAACGCAGTGAAATCCTCAACAAGGTTTGGGGCGAAAATTATTTCGGCGACATCAAAATCGTCGATGTCAATATCCGGCGTCTGCGGATGAAGATCGAGGATCAGCCCTCCGATCCCAAGTTTCTGGTGACGGTATGGGGCTTCGGCTATAAGTGGAATGTCTGAGAGGTGCCGTTTTGGCTGTCAACAAAATTACTAAGCGGTGGCTGTTAAACAGCTTTGGCATCATTTTTTTCATTCTGGTCAGTATCGTTGTGGTCGCAGCGCTGAGTATCCGCACATTTTTTTATGGAAACGTCCAATCTGAAATTTTCACCCGCGCCAACGTTGTCTCTGCCAAGATCGAGGCCTATGCCAGCGATTCGGGAGACGACATCTCCGCAGAGGTGCGCAACATCGTTGAGGATTTCACCGACAAAAATATGATGGAACTGATGGCTGTCGGGCAGGATGGTCGTGTCGTGATTACCTCCAGCGGCTTTGCTCCCTCCGCCGATATGGAAATGCCTGATTTTGAAATGGCCATCGGTCCTGATGTCGGCGACGGTATCGGTGCGGCCCGGTACCGCTTCAACAACGAAAACCTGATGGCCGTGAGCATGCTTCTCCCCAGCGACATCTCCTCCAGAGAGATCGCGGCGATGCGTTATGTCGTCTCTCTGGAAAACGTGGATCATCAGATTTTTATTTATATCTCTATTATTTCTCTGATCTGTGTCGGGGCGCTGATGTTTGTGCTCACAACAAGCTCCTACTTCATCGGCTCCATCGTGCGGCCCGTGGGCAAGGTGAGTGAAACGGCGCGCCGCATCGCGCAGGGGGACTTCAACGTCCGCCTCAAAAAGCTCAATGACGACGAAATCGGCGAACTGTGTGACACTATCAATGATATGGCCGAGGAACTCAGCCAGTCCGAAAAGATGAAGAATGATTTTATCTCCTCCGTCTCCCACGAGCTGCGCACCCCTCTGACGGCGATTAAGGGTTGGGCGGAGACGCTTTCTACTAATGAACCGATCAATCGTGATTTAACCCAAAAAGGAATGCATGTCATCATCAGCGAAACAGAACGCCTCTCTCAGATGGTGGAGGAGCTGCTTGATTTCTCCCGCATCCAGTCCGGGCGCTTCAAGCTTGTGATCGACCACATCGACATCATCGCCGAGCTCAGCGACGCTGTCCTCATGTACACCGAGCGTGTAAAACGGGAAAATATGACCCTGATTTACAATGAGCCGGATTATCTGGTCATGGTCAACGGAGATCGCAACCGGTTGCGTCAGGTATTCGTCAATATTATCGACAACGCCATCAAATATTCCGATCCTGGCGGGACCATCACGATTACTGTCAGCCGTGCGGCAGGGCGTGTCATTATCACCATCTCCGATACTGGCTGCGGCATCAAAGAGGCTGACTTGCCGAAGGTGAAGTCCAAATTTTATAAGGCCAATTCCACTCGGCGCGGTTCCGGTATCGGGCTGGCAGTAGCGGACGAGATCATCTCCCAGCATGACGGTTCGCTTGAGCTTTCAAGCCGGGAAGGTGTCGGAACAACAGTCACTATTACGCTCCCCACAATCGATGAGCCATGACAAAGGACAGGAAAGCTGCTGCTTCCCTGCCCTTGTTTTTACTCGGAAATGATTGACCTTGTCAGTGCAAATTCCTGTAAAGGCCCTTCCCTTTTCAGATTAACCTTTCCAGTTCCTTTTTCAGCCGTTTGATGATGCGCTTCTCAAGGCGGGAAATATAGGATTGAGAGATCCCGATGATGTCCGCGACCTCCTTTTGCGTCCGTTCATTCCCATCGATCAGGCCGAAGCGCAGCTGCATGATGCGCCTTTCCCTCTCCCCCAGATGATTCACAGCACTGAGGAGCATGTTCTTTTCTGCGTCGCGCTCAATATTGTGATTGACACTGTCGCTCTCCGTTCCGAGAACATCGGAGAGGAGAAGTTCGTTTCCGTCCCAGTCGATATTGAGCGGTTCGTCAATGGAGACTTCGTTTTTATGATTCTGGATTTTGCGCAGGTACATCAGGATCTCATTTTCGATACAGCGGGAGGCGTAGGTAGCCAGCTTAATCCCCCGCGTGGGTGCAAAGGTGTTGACCGCTTTGATAAGGCCTATTGTGCCTATGGAGATCAGATCCTCCACCCCCACGCCGCTCGATTCAAACTTCTTGGCAATATAGACAACCAGCCGCAGATTATGGACAATCAGCGTTTTCCTGGCGCCGGTGACCTCCGGCTCCTGACCGAGCTGTGCGAAGACCTTTTCTTCCTCTGCCTTAGAGAGCGGCGCCGGGAGCACTTCGGGGCCATTGATATAATGAACGGCATCCCCCAGACCCAGCAGGCGGAATAATTTTAAGTATACAGGAACCGCCAAACATCTTATGGACAACATTATAACGCACCGCCTTCCTGAAGTTTCTGTAAAGGGAGATCCCGTCCTGTCAGGGCGGGGTTAAGAATGAGGGCGTCGATAGGCTGCGCCGTTACCGCGATAAAGACATCCTCTACCAGAAGATTCCGGCCGGAGGAAGAGAGCAGCATCCGCTCCGGACGAAAGGCCGGCAGGAGCTCCTGCCCGGCCACCGTTGTGCAGACAATCATCCGCACTCCCGGGCTCCCTTCCATCGGCGCATGCAGCGCGTGTTCTACAGTCGCCGGCAGCAGATCGCCAAGCAGTCCGGGCGACGCTATGACCACCGGCGTACCGGTAAACAGATCGATGAGGCGGTTTTGTGAATCCATGACTCCGTATCGCTCCCCGGTCTTCCCCTCCACTGTAATCTGTACCCGGTATTCTTGTGCGGATACCAGCCCGCGTTTCCCTATCTTCTGTACAAACAGGATCACGATATAGGCTGCCGTGGAACCGGCCAGCATTTGCAGTGCGGAAATCCGAAAATAACAGATCCCATTTTGATAAAAGCCCACTCGCCCACCGGAAATCAGGATCAGAAACAGCATCAGGCCCGCAAACAGAAAGCTGACGGTGAGCAGCCAGAAAAGCCGTACCGCATAGCTCCGTATGCTGTGGTATCCTCCCGCGACGGCGGTCAGCGCCGCCGAAATCAGCAGCTTGAGAGTTATATTGATCCACGGCGTCAGGGGCGGAAGGAAAAGAATCAGGGAGGAAATTCCTCCGGCCAGCGCTGCAATCGCTATCCGCAGGCGGTTTAGCCGGACGCCGCACAGCCTTCCGGAAACCAGCAGCAGCAGATAATCAACGATAAAATTGATTGTAATCAGTACATCCACATAGACAATCATCGGTTTCCTGTTTTCCTCCTTCCCTCTTTTTATTATACCGTTTCTCCCTGCAAAGAAACTGTCGATGAAAGGGCGGGAATTGAGCGAAAAAGGGTTGTGTTTCCGGGAAAATCGTGATAAAATAAAGTGTTGAGTCAATAATACAGTTTTTCAGTTTGGGGAAGAAGGAATTCTGATTGGTTAGAGAAGATCTGCGCAATGTCGCGATTATTGCCCATGTCGATCACGGAAAGACTACACTCGTTGATGAGATGCTTAAACAGGGCGGCGTATTCAGGGAGAACCAGGCGGTCGAGGATCGCGTGATGGATTCCGGCGATCTGGAGCGTGAGCGCGGCATTACTATTTTAGCGAAAAATACATCCGTATGGTATCACGGTGTGAAAATCAATATTGTCGACACCCCCGGTCACGCCGATTTCGGCGGTGAGGTCGAACGTGTCCTCAAGATGGTCAACGGTGTCATTCTGCTTGTCGACTCGTTTGAGGGGCCGATGCCGCAGACCCGTTTTGTTCTGGAAAAGGCGCTGGCTCTCGGGCATCGCGTGATCGTGGTGATCAACAAGATCGACCGGCCCGACGCCCGCCTCAAGGAGGTTCCCGACGAAGTGCTCGAACTGCTGCTCGATCTCGATGCAAGCGAAGAGCAGCTCGACAGCCCCGTCGTCTTCTGTTCCGGACGTGATGGGACCGCCTCTTTCGATCCCAATACACCGGGAACGGATCTGTCCCCTCTGTTTGAGAAAATCCTCGATCAGATCCCTGCGCCAGAGGGTGATGAGGACGCGCCGTTCCAAATGCTGGTTTCCTCCATCGACTATAATTCCTATGTCGGCCGGATCGCCATTGGGCGTATCGAACGCGGCTGTCTGCGTCAGAATCAGGAAGTCGCCGTGTGTGACTATCACAATCTGGAACACAGCGCCCGGGCCAAAGCTGCGAATCTGTTCCAGTTTGAGGGGCTGAACCGTGTCCCCGTCACGGAAGCGAAAATAGGCGATATCGTGTGCCTTTCGGGCATCGACGATATTTCCATCGGCAACACCATCTGTGCCGTAGACTCTGTGGAGCCCCTACCGTTCGTAAAAATTTCCGAACCCACCATGGAAATGACATTCTCTGTCAACGACAGTCCCTTCGCCGGAAAGGAGGGCAAGTTTGTCACTTCCCGGCATCTGCGTGAGCGCCTGTACCGCGAACTGCTCAAGGACGTTTCCCTCCGTGTTGAGGATACCGACACAACGGAGAGTTTCCGTGTATGCGGGCGTGGCGAGATGCATCTGTCCATCCTGATTGAAAATATGCGCCGGGAGGGGTACGAATTTCAGGTCAGCACACCCAAGGTGCTGAATAAGGAAATCGACGGTGTTCTGATGGAGCCCATTGAGGAACTTGTCATCGACGTACCTGAGGCATGCGTGGGTGCTGTCATGGAAAAGATGGGGCAGCGGAAAGCCGAGCTTCAGCACATGGCACCGCAGGGAAGCCGTATGCGTCTGGAATTCACCATCCCTTCGCGCGGCCTGTTCGGTTATCGCAGTGTTTTTATGACCGATACCAAGGGTGAGGGCATATTAAACTCTGTCTTCTCCGGCTATCAGCCTCTCAAGGGGGATATTCCCCGCCGCAGCTATGGTTCCCTTATCGCTTTCGAGGATGGAGAGTCCGTTACCTATGGCCTCTATAACGCCCAGGAACGCGGAGAACTTTTTATCGGTGCGGGTGTACCCGTCTATGAAGGGATGGTCGTCGGTCAGTCGCCAAAGGGGGAGGATATTGCCGTCAATGTCTGCAAGACGAAGCATCTGACAAACACGCGTGCCTCCGGTTCAGACGATGCGCTGCGCCTCGTTCCCCCAAAGCGAATGAGCTTGGAGATGTCCATCGAATTTATCGGCGACGATGAACTGCTGGAGATTACTCCCCAGAATATCCGCATTCGTAAGCGTATTCTCAACAATTCTCTCCGCCTGAAAGCCGCTTCCAAAAATAAATAACATGAAAAACCGCCTTGAGATAAAAATCTCAAGGCGGTTTTATTATTATCAGGAAAAGGACAGCCTTACTTTACCAGAGACGCGATTTCCTCTGCAAAATTATCCTCGCGCTTCTCCATCCCTTCACCCTTCTCGAAACGGATGAACTGGGTAACGGCAATTTTTCCGCCCAGAGCGGCAGCCGTCTTCTCAATATACTTCTGTACAGAAAGATCTCCGTCCTTGATGAACGCCTGATCGACCAGGCAGACCTCCTCGAAGAACTTGCGGATACGCCCCTGCACCATCTTCTGCGCAATATTTTCCGGCTTCCCCTCGTTCATCGCCTGCGCGGTGAGGATTTCCTTCTCCTTTGTCAGACGCTCCTCCGGAATCGCGTCGCGATTGAGGTAAAGCGGTGTAGACGCCGCAATCTGCATCGCGATATCCTTAGCGAACTCATGGAACCCGTCTTTCCCGCCGCAGTCAGTATCAAACCCGACCATGACACCGATACGGCCGCCGCCATGGACATACGTGACCAGATCACCCTCATAGCGGGCAAAGCGGCGGACGTTCATGTTTTCACCGATGGTAAGAATCTTATCCTTAAGAAGCTGATCGATCGTAAACTCGGAACCGACCGCCTTCAGCCCCATCAGAGCCGGTACATCCGCGGGGTTCTGCTCGGCAACTGTCTTCGCGCAGGTCTCCACGAACTCCATAAACGAAGCGTTCTTGGCAACGAAGTCTGTCTCCGCATTGACCTCGATCACAACGCCAACGCCGTTAGCCTCATACGCATAGACAACACCCTCAGCCGCAATACGGCCGGCCTTTTTTTCCGCCGCAGCAAGCCCCTTCTCACGCAGGAACTCAACTGCCTTCTCCATATCTCCATCCGACTGCGTAAGCGCCTTCTTGCAGTCCATCATCCCGCAGCCGGTTCTTTCACGCAGTGCAGCAACATCCTTTGCAGAAAATGCCATTGATTTTTTCCTCCCAATCCTTACTTGGATTCTTCCTCATCCGTCTCGTTTTCTTTGGCAAGCGCCTCTTCCTCTGCCGCAGCAGCACCCTGCATCCCCTGCCGGCCCTCAATAATAGCGTCAGCCATGGTCTGCGAAATGAGCTTTACAGCACGAATAGCATCGTCGTTGCCGGGGATAACGTAATCAATCTCGTCCGGATCGCAGTTGGTGTCAACGATTGCGACAATCGGAATGCCCAGATTGCGCGCCTCAGCCACCGCAATGCGCTCCTTGCGCGGATCGACGATGAACAGGGCCGCCGGAAGGTTAGTCATATTCTTGATACCGCCCATGAATTTCTCGAGCTTTTCAATCTCCAGATTGAGCTTGATGACTTCCTTTTTGGGGAGACGATCAAACGTGCCGTCCTCTTCCATTTTGCGCAGCTGGGCCAAACGGTCGATACGGCGGCGGATGGTCTTAAAATTGGTGAGCATCCCACCGAGCCATCTGGCGTTGACGTAATGGGCGCCGGCACGCTCGGATTCCTCACGGATAGAATCGCCCGCCTGCTTCTTGGTTCCGACGAAGAGCACTTCGCCGCCCTGAGCGGACAGGTCGCGTACAAACATATACGCTTCCTCAAGTTTTTTAACGGTCTTCTGCAGATCAATAATGTAGATACCGTTGCGCTCTGTAAAGATATAGCGCGCCATCTTGGGGTTCCAGCGGCGAGTCTGATGTCCAAAATGGACGCCCGCTTCGAGTAACTGTTTCATAGATACGACTGCCATTGTCAAATTCCTCCTTCAGGTTGTTTCCACCGCGCGCCCGTCTGGCGTACGCCTCATCCGCCCTGCGGACACCCATCACGTACCGGACATCGCGTGCGTTTTCCGAATTATTATATCATGTCTTTCTATACTTTGCAAGCATTTTTCCCCTTGAATTTTACATTTTATCATTCCAACGAAAGCTGCCAGTTGATGCCACGGCCGAACTGTTCAAGAAACATATTGGTTTTGGAAAAATGACGGCATCCAAAAAAACCGCTGTCCGCGGAAAAGGGGCTGGGATGCGCTGCGGTAAGTACTAAATGGCTGGCATTCGTGATATACTGCGCCTTTGCCTTTGCAAAAGAACCCCACAGCAGGAACACCATCGGTTCTTTCCGGGCGTTGAGCAGCTCAATCACGTGATCCGTAAACAGGGTCCAGCCAAGTGAAGCGTGAGAATTTGCCCGCCCCGCACGGACTGTGAGCGTCGCGTTGAGCAGTAATACGCCATCTTCCGCCCACTCTGTCAGGCATCCGTGCCCGGGAGGAATAAAGTCTGTATCATCGTGCAGCTCCCGAAAAATGTTTTGCAGGGACGGCGGCACTTTCACACCCTTGCGCACGGAAAACGATAACCCATGCGCCTGACCCGGACCATGATACGGGTCCTGGCCGAGGATGACCGCTTTAACATCACTGTACGATGTCTCGCGCAGAGCACTGAAAATATCGCTCATCGGCGGATACACAGTATACTTTCGGTATTCTTCTTTGAGCTTCTCCCGAAGAGACTGATAATACGGCTTCTTAAACTCCGGCGCAAGCAGCTCGTCCCATTCATTTCCCAGTGAAACCATTTTATTGCCCTCCCGTTCTGTTTTGATTATACTCGTTCTCTTCATTTCTGTAAACTTTAAGTTTTCAGCTTTCTTGCTTTGGGAGTCGTATTTTTATATAAATAATTATGCCGACTTTAAATTATAAATTTTTATAAATATCAAAATTTCGCTTGTATTTTCGGCAAATTCATTTGTTTTACCTGCTTTATTTTTATGTTTATTAAATTTTACATAAATATCACCATTTAGATAATTTATATAAATTCATCAAATCATCGTTTACAATTCCATTTTCCCATGATATGATTATAATAAGGAATGGGAATGGAGGGACAGGTCATGAAGCCAACCATTAAGGATATTGCGGAACGGCTGGGGCTCTCTCCCGCCACTGTCTGTAATGCGTTGGGAGGAAAAGACGGTGTCAACGAACAGACAAGGCAGGAGGTCCTTCGTACAGCAGCAGAGATGGGCTATATACAGGACGGCTTCTCCCCGCCCGAACGGATCGAACGCGCCATTATCCATGTAATCGTCGCCAGAAAGCCATCTCTGGGTGAAGTGTATCCGCGCCGCTGCTCCGCACTGCTCGAAGCCGCCGAATCCGCCTGTACTGCGCAGGGCTTCGCCGTGCAGATTTCTTATCTCGATATAACCGCCATGTCTGCGGAGGACATTCGGCGCCGCCTGCGGGGATGCCGCGGAGAAGGCATCCTGCTCGTGGCTACTGAGCTCGATGACATCGACCTCGCCTCCCTCTCCCCTATTGAAGTCCCCCTGGTTCTCTTGGACGCCAATCCGGGAACCTATCCCTTCGACACTGCCGCATCCAATGACATGCAGGGAATGGGACAGGCCGTCTCCCATCTGTGTGAGATGGGACATACACATATCGGTCTGCTGTACAGCAGTGTGCCCTCCTGTTCCCTGCGCCGGAGACGGGAGGGATATCGAAATGCCCTGTACGCAAACGGACTGTCTCCGGACACATCGCTTGAAATCGCTCTGTATCCGGAGATTTCCAGGGCAGTGGAGGATATGGGGAGGTTCCTTAAAAATACGTCCTCCCTTCCCACCGCTCTGGTTGCTGACAGCGATATCCTCGCCGTTTCCGCCATGCGCGCCGCTGCTCTGCATGGACTGCGTGTCCCGCAGGAGCTCTCTGTCGTCGGTTTTGGAGATACACCGTACTGCCTTCTAGCCAACGCAGCGCTTACCAGCGTCCGGGAAGATGCTGCACAGATAGGCGCAGCAGGCGCACAGATGCTGCTCAGCCGCCTGAAATCTCACCGCAGAAGGGGTGTGGCGGATCACGCCTGCCTGACCCTTCTCTCCGGTACATGCCTTATCCTGCGTGAAAGTGTCTGTAAACAGCAGGAATGTTAAGGTTTATACATGATTTGTGCTGGATTTTTGTGCGCCGCTGTGTTACGATATACAATAGATATGATAGAATAGAAAAATAGAGATGGAGGATGGGGAACCGATTGTGATGAAAATAAATCGCCGTCTGCGGTATTGGTTTGCGGCAGCAGGCGCCGCTGTTTCTGTTTGTGCGTGGGGGCTTCCGGTTCATGCTGCAGAGGATGCTGCTCTGGAATTTGAGATTGATTTGGAAGGGACACAGATTGAGGACTCGGATTATTATGGCGGGGCTGTTGACGTTCATATCACCCTGCCCCGGGACGATGAAGAGCTTTCCCTCTGGATCAATGATGCCGGTGTGTGGAAGTTGATCCCCCCGGCCAATGATCATCAAAATTATACGCTCTCCTTTTCCGAAAACGGTGAGTATGACCTGCACTTTCGTGCGGAAGACGCTGGAAGTCTGAACACGTTTTTTAAGGATATCCAGTTTTCAATCAGCTCTACCCTTGCGGACGCAATCCCGCGTATTGCCGCATTGCCGGACGCTGATGCCGAGGATCGCGATATTTTAAACAAAAAGGCGGAGATAGTCGCGGTGCAGAACCTAGTTAATGGTCTGCGCGAGAATGTGCGGGCAGAGCTGTCCAGCGGGCAGAGTGATCGTGTAGTGCAGGTCCGGACACGGTTGAGTGCGCTCGAGCCCGAGGAAGATTACACACCGCCGAGCGCCCCGACAGTGACTGTTTCCGGGGAAACCGTCCGTCTGGATGGTCTGGAATATGCTGTCGCACCGGTGGATCTCATTGTCCGTGGCGCAGGCAGCGGCGACGTTGTGCTGATCAATTCCGGTGAAGGATGGAGTGATCTTCCAGGTGAAGGCGGTTCCTACCGGTATACAATTGAGGATCCCGGGCATTATCGGCTGGATTTCTGCCTGGAGGATTCTGCAGGTAACCGTAGTGAGGCAACCAGTGTGGAATTGGTTGTCGATCCGGATATCCCCACCCTTGCCGACGAACTGGATCACCTCTATCGTAGCGCTCAATCGCTTAGCCAGAACGAATATATTTCGTCTCTGGAAACAATCTATTTACAGTATATGGACTTTTCCTCTCTGCGCCGGTCACTTGTTCCTACCTCCACACTCGATCGTCTCCAGTATATGCATGACAGTATCCTCGAAGCTATCGGTTATCAAAACCAGGTGATCGACGAAAATGGGCAGTTTATTCGTGCTATCGGAATGTACAGTGCGCTGGATATCCCCGCTTTGTATATCGGCAGCAGCGATGTCGTCTTTCATGCGCAACGCGCCGTGTCCTCTGCTCCGCCAGAGGGTATTTCCGGCGAAGTATTCGCGGAGTACAGCTTCTCATTTGCCTGTGAGGATATGGGGGAAAGCGATCTCGAGATTGATGCGGAACATCCCATACGTATTTGCATACAGGTCCCCGAAGATCTCAAGGGAAAGCAAAATGTTGAGATGCTCTATATCGATGAAAATGAACAGACTGTTTCCACAGGGGTTAAAGTACGCAGTACAGAGGAGAATCTTGTACTTTATTTTGACATCACCCGTTCGGGACGCTATCTGTTTGTAGCAGATGCTGCAACATGAATGATTCCCCCATCTTTTTTCCAAAATCTCTCCTTTGGTAGCTGACAAGAATATTTTTTTATGTTATACTAAAAAGGGGTAGATAGGAGGTATAACGATGTACGAAGTGATGATTGTGGACAATGATTCCACCAGTCTCGCTATTGGAAAGGCTATTTTAGAATCCGAATACAAAATATTATTGATGAAATCTGGTATTCAGGCCTTGGGTTATCTTAAAAGTTTTCCAAAACCGGATATTATTCTTTTGGATATGATGATGCCCGGCACCAGCGGTATTGATACACTTAAAGCACTTAGGCAGGACCCCAATTTATGTGACATTCCGGTCCTATTCATGACCAATATGGAAGACTTCAACAATGAGGTTGAGGCTTTTTCTCTGGGAGCCGTGGATCTCCTCCAAAAGCCGTTGAATCCTGAACTAATTCGAGCTAAAATGAAACGGTTATGTAGTATGTTGACTTTACAAAAGGAAAACGCTTTCCTTCGTGAGCGGCTGGAGTCCATTAAAAAACAGATTCATATTCTTCATGAACTATCTGATTCCAGCATAGACAGTGAAATTTTATCCCGTTTGGTCAACGACTGAATTTCCCGGCCCGCCTTTAGGCGGGTCTTTTTACGCTTACTTAAACACATATAAATATGCCGTTAAGGCTGAAAACCAACCTTAACGGCATATTATACTGGCGGAGAAGGAGGGATTTGAACCCTCGCGACGGTTACCCGCCCTACGCCCTTAGCAGGGGCGCCTCTTCGGCCACTTGAGTACTTCTCCATGGTCAAAACACATTAAAATTTATTAAATTGGCGGAGAGAGTGGGATTCGAACCCACGGCTCTTACGAGTCACTGGTTTTCAAGACCAGCTCCTTAAACCGCTCGGACATCTCTCCAAGCAGAA
>CATJVQ010000021.1 GCA_949743955.1 uncultured Oscillospiraceae bacterium
AATCCATTTCATAGTACGCTCTTTATCAAAAGGATTAGGATAATGCTGCATGGTTTCTGCGTCTGACATTATTTCATATAACGCATTGAAATCTTGTACTGTATATTCTCTTAGAATCATTCTTTCTGTTTCAATAATCATATTTCCCTCTCCTGAATCCCGATTGATTGGTTAGTTCATGATATAACGACGCTTCTCAAAAATACAAAAACACCGCGGAAAACTCATGCCGATCGTTTTCCGCGGTGTTTCTCTGTGAATTATTGTTTACACCGCTTGCTCGCGGCGAGCGCCGCCTCGAAGACGGCGGAGCGCATCCCGCGCTCTTCGAGCACCCGGACAGATTCAATCGTGGTGCCCGCGGGGGAGCAGACCATGTCCTTGAGCGCACCGGGATGCAGCCCGGTTTCGAGCACCATCTTCGCGCTGCCGAGCACGGCCTGCGCCGCGAACTGGTAGCTGAGATCCCGTGGCATCCCCTCATAGACGCCCGCGTCGGCAAGCGCCTCGATGAACATGTAAACGTAAGCCGGGGAGCTCCCGCTCACGGCGACCACCGCGTCCATCAGCCGCTCGGGCACGACAGCGCACTTCCCGAAGCTCTCGAGGAGCGTCGTGACCAGATGCAGCTCTGTCTCGCTCACGCGCCCGTTCGGGCACACGGCGGTCATCCCCTCGCCGACCATGGCGGGGGTGTTGGGCATGCAGCGGACGATCTTCCGCTCCCCGCCGAACTGCGTCTGGAGCCGCTCGAGCGTCCAGCCCGGGGCGATGGTGACGATGAGCGCTTTGTCGGGCAGGACGGGGGCGATCTCATCAATGACGCACGCGTAAAACTGGGGCTTGACTGCGAGCACCACGACGCCGCACTGCTCCGCGAGCGCGCGGTTGTCCTTCATCGTCTGTACACCGAGTGCGGAAGCCGCCTCAAGCGCCGTGTCGGACAGGTCGGACGCAGCTACATCCGCCGCGGGCACGACGCCGCCCTGGATAACCCCCTTCATCATGGCGCGAGCCATATTGCCCGCACCGATCCAGCCGAATTTCATCCGGATATCCTCCTTTTTTACGCAAAGCTCTGCTCCGTGCGTTCGATGATTTCATCCTGCAAAGCTTTGCTCAGGTTGCGGAAATGGTCGCTGTACCCGGCCACGCGGACGATCAGATCCCGGTACTCGTCCGGGTGCTTCTGCGCCTCGATGAGCGTCTGGCGGTCGATGACGTTGAACTGGATGTGGTGGCCGTCAAGCGAGAAATAAGTGCGGATGAGGTTGGCCATCTGGTGTAGCCCCGTCTCCCCCGCGACAACGCCGGGCGTAAACTTCTGGTTGAGCAGTGTCCCTCCCGTGCGCAGATGGTCCATCTTCGCGCAGGAGCGGACGACGGCTGTCGGGCCGTGGATGTCGGCCCCCTTCTCGGGCGAGATGCCCTCGGACACCGGCTTGTGCGCGAGGCGCCCGTTGGGGCTGGCGAGCATCACTTCCCCGAAGTAGACGTGGCAGGTTGTCGGGAGCATGTTGATGCGCCACATCCCGCCGCGCGTGTTGGCCCGGCCTGTCACGGTGCGCTGGTAGAAGTCGAAGACTTCCTTCATGATATCGTCGGCGTAGTCGTCGTCATTGCCGTATTTGGGCGTCTTATTCCGGACGAGGGAATAGATGACGTCGTTATTTTCAAAATTGTGCTCGAGCGCGTCCATGAGCGCGTCCATCGTGAAGCGGCGGTGATCGTAGACATTGTACTTGATGGCGGCGAGGGAGTCCGTAATCGTGCCGATGCCCACGCCCTGGAGATAGCTCGTGTTGTAGCGGGCGCCTCCGGCGTTGTAGTCCAGCCCCTTCTTGATGCAGTCGTTGGTGATGATGGAGAGGAAAGGTGCGGGCATATACTCCGCGTATATTTGCTCGATGGTATTACTCCCTGCGACCTTGATATCAATGAAATGGGACACCTGCTTCTTGTAAGCGTCGAAGAGTTCGTCGTAAGTCGCGAAGTCGCGCGCGCAGCCGAGCGGGAGGCCGAGCTGCTTGCCGGTGCGGGGATCCACGCCGTTGTGGAGCGTGATCTCGAGGATCTTCGGCAGGTTGAAGTAGCCGGTGAGGATGTACGCCTCGTTCCCGAACGCGCCGGTTTCGACGCAGCCGCTCGTCCCGCCCCGGCGGGCGTCCTCGATGGACTTCCCGGCGTTCAAGAGCTCCTGCAAAATCGCTTCGGTGTTGTAGAAGGCAGGCTGGCCCCAGCCTTTACGGGAAATTTCACACGCGCGCTCCAGAAAACGCTGCGGAGTCTTGCGGCTGATCTGCACGTTGGAGCTGGGCTGGAGGAGCTTCATATCGTCCATGCAGTCGAGGATGAGGTAGCTCACGTCGTTGACGCCGTCCTCGCCCATGGGCGTGATGCCGCCGGTGTTGATGTTGGCAAAGTCGGTGTACGTGCCGCTCTCCTTGAGCGTGATGCCCACCTTCGGCGGGGCGGGCTGGTTATTAAACTTGACCCACAGGCATTCGAGCAGCTCAAGCGCCTTTGTCTCGTCGAGGATACCGCTGGCCGTATCCCTCTGATAGAATGGGTTCAGGTGCTGGTCGAGGCGGCCGGGGGAGTAGGCATCCCAGGGGTTGAGCTCCGTCGTCACGCCCAGATGCACGAACCAGTACATCTGGAGCGCCTGCCAGAATGTCTGCGGCTTGTGCGCCGGCACAACACGGCAGTTCTCCGCGATGGCGCGCAGCTCCTGCTGCCGGACCGTGTCTGTCTCCGCCGCGGCCATCTCGTCGGCGAGGGCGGCGTAGCGGCTGCCGAGGCAGATAATCGCGTCGCAGCAGATGGACATGGCACGCAGCTGCGCGGCCTTATCAAGCGAATGGGGATCGTGGAGGCGGTCGAGATTGTCGATGGCCTCCTTGATTTCCGCCTGATAGTCAAGGAACCCCTTGAGGTAAATCTTCTCCGATCCGACAGTGTGCCCCGGGCCGCGCTGTTCCATGAACTCGGTGAAGATGCCGCTCTCATAGCAGTCCTTCCACTCCGGGGTCATGGCGCTGAGGATCCGCCGGCGGATGCAGCGGTTCTCCCAGTAGGGGATAATGACGTCGCGCTGGAGGGCCAGATCCTCCTCGGTGACATGGAACGAGATGAGATCCCGCTCGTCCATCACGTGCATGTCCTCGAGCGTATGGCAGCAGAGCTCCGGGAATGTCGGAGCGCCCTGCGGAGCGTCGCCCTTCTCCCCGACGATGAGCTCCCCCGGCTCGATACGGATAGTCTTGTTCTCCATAAAGTGGTAAAAGGCGAGCGCGCGCATCTCCGGCACCGAGACACTGCCCTCATATTTCTGGTAGGCTTCGGTCTCCAGCTTTGCCCGCTCCATGTAGATGTGGGGGACAGCGTCCATACTCTGCTGGCGCAGACGGCGGATCCGTTCGTTCATGCCATGTTGTTCAGCCATAGATCCTGCTTCCTTTCGTTATGCTTGGTTCTTGTATAGGTACAGCGCGTTTTACGCGCCGATACGCACGCCGGAGATTCCCTCTTCAGCGAAAACCACCCGCATGGCCTCAAGCGCCGCATTGTCCGGGCGGAAGAAGGCTTCTCCCTCATAGCGGCGGCCGAGCTGCGCATACTTCCCCGATCCCGCCGCGTGGTATGGCAGGAGGTATACACGCCGGATGCCGGGAACCTCCCGGCGCAGGAACGCGGCCGTCTGCCGGATGTTCTCCTCGTCCGCGTTCGCCCCGCCGATGACGGGGATGCGCACGTCAATTTTCGCGCCCCTCGATGTGAGGAGGATGAGGTTTTCGAGGATGCGCTCATTCCCCACGCCTGTCCACTCCCGGTGCCGGGCGCTGTCGATGAGCTTCACATCAAAGAGGAACACGTCGGTATAGGGGAGCAGCGTGAGCAGCCGCTGGGGCTCGACGTATCCGCACGTGTCAAGGTT
Source organism: uncultured Oscillospiraceae bacterium (assembly GCA_949743955.1). Taxonomy (GTDB): domain Bacteria; phylum Bacillota; class Clostridia; order Oscillospirales; family Ruminococcaceae; genus Harryflintia. Next base: position 3,938 of record CATJVQ010000021.1, read on the forward strand.
TACCCGGATCCCCGCGCGGACAAGATGCCGGCAGAGCGCCTCGAGATAGTTCATGTCCTGCGCCGCGGCCTCCCCGCCTGAGAGTGTCACGCCCCCGCCGGACTCCTCGTAAAACGGGAGGTCCCGCGCGAGCAGGGCGCACAGCGCCGGGACGCTCATCGGCTCCCCCACGCGCTCCCTCGCACCGGAGAGGCACACGTCCGCGCACGCGCCGCACCCTGTGCAGGACAGCCGGTTTTCCAGAGCACCGTGTGTACAGGCATTCGTACACGCGCCGCAGCCGGTGCAGCGCTCCGCGTGGAAGAGCACCTCGGGGGAAAAGCGCTGGCTCTCCGGATTGTGGCACCACCGGCACGAGAGGGGGCAGCCCTTGAAGAACACTGTGGAACGGATGCCGTCCCCATCATGGATAGAGTAGCGCTGGATATTGATAATCAGCGGGGAATCCATAATCCACCTGCTTTCCTGCTTGTTATCCTCTTCCATCATAGCCGACAAGGGGGAAAATGTCAATCCTACCTTTTCACTCCACGTTGATTTTTTGGATCCGGTTCTTCGCCCACGTGAACAGGAGTTCGGACATCCCGTCCAGATCCACGGGTTCCCCGTCCCGCAGTCGCAGCGCGGTGTCCACGACGGCGCGCTCCTCCCCCCCGCACAGGCGGCCGAGATCCGCCTGACGCCGCACGAATGTCCCCGTCTGCCGGAAACAGACAGCCTGTACGGTAAACACCGCCGCCTTATACAGCCCGCGCAGGACATCCTCGCTCCGGTTATAGATAAGGTTGTGTACGCACCCGTGATAGAGATTGCAGGCCCCGAGCCGGATGGCTCTGTCCACATCGTCCGGGGTGACGCGGCGGAGCGCTTCGTCGAGGCTGCCGCGCAAAGGCGTCGTGTCGTGGCAGAGCTGGAACAGGTCCGACGCGTCCCAACGGAGCAGCTCCTCCTCCCCGGAGAGGAAGCCGCAGGCGAGGCAGTGATCGGGCAGGGCGGCGAGCATTTCCCGGTAGGCCCGGATATCGGCGGGGGAGACCTTGTCGAGAATGACGACCAGATCAATATCGCTTCCCGGCTTCGCTTCGCCGCGGCCGTAGCTACCCTGAAGCCCCACGAACCGGACGCGATCCCCGAACACACTGTCGATCGCTTTCAAAAAGCGCTCCACCCACAAGCGGATTTCCACCATCTTTTTATCCTCCTTTATTGTCTGACTGGATCATTTATTATAGACGGCCGGTTTTTCCCTGTCAAGGAAAAACCGGCCGGATGAATGCCGGCTGTGCTGTTGTCTCTCAATGCAGCCGATTGTCAGCGCCAATGATAAAATGAAAGAAAACGCCGAGGAAAAAATGTAGTTTTGTGGCGGAGAGGAGGGAAAAAAGATAGACTCCCAATCAGGGCGA
>CATJVQ010000022.1 GCA_949743955.1 uncultured Oscillospiraceae bacterium
AACAAAAGCGTCCGGCAGAGCATGAGCCGGAAGGGAAATTGTCTGGACAATGCTGTTATAGAGAAATTCTTCGGATTACTCATGAGCGAGTTGCTTAATCCGCAAGAATTTCATTCTATGGAACACTTCAAACCCGAATTTTTTGAATATCTCGATTACTACAACAACCGTCGTATCAAGGCTAAGCTGAAGGGCTTGCCGCCTGCTCTTCACAGACAGCAAGCCCTTTCGGCTGCTTGAACAATTTGTACCTGAATATTTGTCTTACTTTTGGGGGTCACTTCAAATATAAAATTGACTAAAAACGGATACTATTCCTGTTCTTCTCCCGATTCCTCATCTGTGGAAGCCTCTTCCTCAACCGGCATTTCTTCGCCTTCAGAAGTATCCTCCTCATGGGGCGCGCAGGCGACCGCCACCACGCGACTGTCTTCACCGATACGCATAGTCTTTACGCCGCCGCCGTAACGGGACTGAAGTGTAATTTGAGCGACGGGCACACGGATGATCACGCCGTCGTCTGTGATGGCGATGATGTCGTCCCCTTCGCCGACGATCTTTATATCCGCCACAAACGTTCCCCGCTTGTCGGATTTATAGTTGAGGATCCCCTTGCCGCCGCGCGACTGGAGACGGTATTCGCTTAGCTCCGTACGCCGCCCGAGGCCGTTCTCCGTGACAGTCAGAAGTGTCGCCCCTTCCTGTACGCACGCCATACCGACGATCTCGTCCTCATCACCGAGGTTGATGGCGCGTACGCCTCTTGCTGTACGTCCCATGACACGCACATCGGTCTCCTCAAAGCGGATAGCCATTCCATGGCGCGTGGCCAGCAGCAGCTCATCCTTTCCGCCGGTCAGATGCACCCAGCCCAGATTATCGTCCTCGTCCAGGTTAATAGCGATAAGCCCCGTCTTGCGCACATTCCGGAACGCTCCCAGCTCCGTGCGCTTGATGACGCCATGCTTTGTCACCATTGTGAGGTATTTCTCCTCGTCAAAGGTATCGATACGGATCATGGCGGAGATCTTTTCCCCCTCGTCGAGCGCAAGGAGATTGACGATATTGGTCCCCCGGCTAGCCCGGGACCCCTCCGCGATGTCATATCCCTTTAAGCGGAATACCCGGCCCTTGGAGGTGAAAAAGAGCAGGATGTCATGCGTGGAGCAGATGAACAGATCCTCCACAAAATCCTCTTCCCGCCGCGACAGGCCGGAGATGCCGCGTCCGCCGCGCTTCTGGGCGCGGTATACGTCCACCGGCTGGCGCTTAACATATCCATAGTGCGTGAGGGTGATGACACAGTCCTCCACCGGGATGAGATCTTCAATATCCATCTCCCCGCTGACACTGAGAATCTCTGTCCGGCGCGGATTGTTGTATTTTGTTTTAATCTGCGTCATTTCCTCGCAGATAATCTCCTTTACCTTTTCCTCACTTCCCAGGATCTCTGTCAGCCGCGCGATGAGCAGCATCAGATTCCCCAGCTCATCCTCGATCTTTTTGCGCTCCAGTCCCGAGAGCTGACCAATCTGCATGGCCACAATGGCCGACGCCTGCAGGTCGGTGAAGCCGAAACGCTCCATCAGAGCAAGCTTGGAACGGGGACGGTCCGCGCTTGCACGGACAATCGCGATGATCTCGTCGATAATATCAATAGCGCGCTTGAGGCCCTCGAGGATGTGCGCACGGTCCTGCGCTTTCTTGAGGTCATACTTTGTGCGCCGGACAATAACGTCCTTCTGGTGCGCGATGTACTCCTCCAGGATCTCCTTAAGTGTGAGAATGCGCGGCTGTCCGCCCACGAGGGCAAGCATAATCACGCCTATAGTGTCCTGAAGCGGTGTGAAGGAGTAGAGCTGATTGAGGATGACCTGCGCGTTCGCGTCTCGCCGCAGATCGATAACGATGCGCGTTCCGTTGAGGTTCGATTCGTCGATGAGGCCCGTGATATTCTCGACACGCTTCTCCTTCACCAGATCGGCAATCGCTGTCACAATGCGAGAACGCGTGATCATATACGGTGTCTCGGTGATGACGATACGCTGTTTCCCGTTCTTCTCCTCGATATCCGCCTTGCCGCGCAGGATGATTTTCCCGCGGCCGGTGGCGTAAGCGGCACGGATGCCGCTGTATCCCATGATCTGCCCGCCTGTCGGGAAATCGGGGCCTTTAACAAACTCCATCAGATCCAGCACATCACAACCCGGGTTATGAATGAGATGGATAGTCGCGTCAATCACTTCCCCGAGGTTGTGCGGCGGGATATTTGTCGCCATACCGACAGCGATACCGGCGGAACCGTTACAAAGCAGGTTCGGGAAGCGCGAGGGCAGCACCAGCGGCTCGGCGCCGGTGTCATCATAATTCGGACCGAAATCGACCGTGTTCTTCTCGATCTCAGTGAGCATATTTAAAGAGATCCGGCTCATGCGCGCTTCGGTATACCGCTGCGCGGCGGGCGGATCACCATCCTGCGATCCGAAGTTGCCCTGCCCCTCAACCAGCGGATAGCGCATGGAAAATGTCTGCGCCAAGCGCACCAGCGCGTCATAGGCGCTCGCGTCGCCGTGCGGATGGTATTTCGCCAGCACAAGGCCCACCGTATAGGCCGACTTGCGGAACGCCTTCTCCGGCGTGATGCCCTCTTCATACATAGCGTAGAGAATACGCCTGTGGACAGGCTTGAGGCCGTCGCGCACATCGGGCAGGGCGCGCGCGGTGATCACCGACATGGAGTAGTCGATGAAGCTCTTCTTCATTTCCCCGCGAATCTCAACCGGAAGAATCCGCGTGCCGTTTTCGTCGGGCTCATCCTCCGCCGGAAGCAAGCCGTTTTTATCCAGTTCGTCGCTCATCTGCTATCGTTCCTTTCCAAAGCTCCCGCTTTCTTTCCCGGTACCTCAGCGCGGCCACCCTACCGGCCGCAGAGACGGTACTGCCTTCCCAGCGCCTGTGCAAGCTCATGCCCCAGCACTGCGCTCTGCTCCTCGCTCATTGCACTCTTGGGCAGCAGCAGGAGCCCGTCCTGCCCGTATCGAAAGGCAAAGTAAGAGCCGTGTTCTTCGATTCTTTTCATGTCGCTGAGTAAAATTGTTTCCTTTTCCCCGTCCGCATGCCGGACGATCCGGTCCTCATGGATAAAGACGCGATATTCGGCCCCTTCCCGGTAGAGGGCGTCCACCCGCAGTCCCCCTTTCCGGCTGCGGGAGACCAGAAGCACAAAAACGAACAAGGCCGCGCACAGCACCGCCATCAGGATGGACGGCAACTTCTTATCGGCTGTCGGGACGACAACCAGAAAATTAAACGCCATCAAAGCCAGAATCAGAAGCGCTATGTTATATTTTCTCTTTTCCTTCTCCGTCTGGCGCAGCCAGCGGCACAATTCATTTCGATCATACCGGAATGCTGCGGCAACGTCCTGCCACTTTTCCCCCATAACTAACCCGGCTTCTCTCTTTTTTATTAAATATCAAGGTTGACAACATACTTCGCGTTGGCCTCGATGAACTCCCGGCGCGGGCCCACCTTATCTCCCATAAGGACAGTGAAGATCTCGTCCGCCGCCGCGGCGTCCTCCATCTCAACGAGCAGCATTGTCCGGTTCTGCGGGTCCATCGTCGTCTCCCAAAGCTGCTGCGGGTTCATCTCTCCGAGGCCCTTATAGCGCTGGATGGGTACCTTCGTGTCCTCCGTCCGGTCCGGATAGAGTTCCTTTACAAACGCATCCCGCTGTTTCTCATCGAACGCGTAGCGCACCTTCTTGCCGCGCGAAACCTTAAAGAGCGGGGGCTGCGCAATGTATACATGGCCATGCTCAATAAGCGGGCGCATATAGCGGAAGAAAAACGTTAAAAGCAGGGTACGGATATGCGATCCATCCACGTCGGCATCCGCCATAATGACGACCTTCCCGTAGCGCAGCTTGGAGAGATCGAACTCGTCCCCGATACCGCATCCGAGCGCCGTGACGACAGGCATAAGCTTGTCGTTGCCGTATACCTTATCGATCCGCGCACGCTCAACGTTGAGCATCTTCCCCCACAACGGCAGGATGGCCTGAATGTTCGCGTCCCGCCCCTCCTTCGCACTGCCGCCGGCGGAGTCACCCTCGACGATAAAGAGCTCCGTGCTCATGCGATCCTTTGACGAACAGTCTGTCAGCTTCCCGGGCAGGGAGGCACCCTCCAGCCCTGTTTTGCGGCGTGTAGCCTCTCTCGCCTTCTTCGCCGCCTCCCGCGCCCGCGACGCTGTGAGCGCCTTATCGAGAATGATGCGCGCCGTGGCCGGATTCTCCTCCAGGAAGGTGGAGATCTTCTCATATGAAAGCTGCTCCACAAGTGTCCGAATTTCGCTGTTGCCGAGCTTTGTCTTTGTCTGCCCCTCGAACTGCGCGTCCGTCAGGCGCACGGATACGATACAGACAATGCCTTCGCGCGTATCCTCGCCAGAGACCTTATCCTTTTCCTTGAGGATGTTCTGCTTGTGGCCGTAATCATTAATGGCACGGCGCAGAGCATTTTTTAATCCATCCTCATGCGTGCCGCCCTCGGGTGTCTCGATATTATTGGCGAAGGAGAGGAGCGTTTCGTAATAGCTGTCGGTATACTGGAGTGCGACTTCCGCCGTGCTCCCGTTCCGCTCCCCGGCAAAATAGATGGGGTCCGGATGCAGCGCCTCGAGTCCGCGTGTCTTATTGATAAAGCCTACAAAGCTGCGGATGCCGCCCTCATAGTGCATGACCTCCGTGCGGGACTCGCTCTCGCGCTTATCGTTTAAGGTGATCTGGAGCCCCGCATTGAGAAACGCCTGCTCCCGGAGACGTTTTTCCAGGATCTCAAAGCTATACTCGACCGACTCGAAGATCTCCCCGTCCGCCTTAAAGGCGACACGTGTTCCCTTTTCGCTGGTCGGCCCCACGACAGCCAGATCATCCACGGTCTTCCCGCGCTCAAAGCGCTGGTAATACCGGTTCTCCCCATCGCAAACCTCGACCTCGAGCCATTCGCTCAGCGCGTTGACGACTGAGGCGCCCACGCCGTGCAGGCCGCCGGACACCTTGTATCCGCCGCCGCCGAACTTGCCGCCGGCGTGCAGTACAGTGAAAACAACTGTAACGGCCGGGATGCCGAGCTTGGGCTGGATGCCCACCGGGATACCGCGTCCATCGTCGGTCACCTTGATGATGTTGCCGGGCAGAATATCGACATCAATATGCTTGCAGAAACCGGCGAGGGTCTCATCGATAGAATTGTCTACGATCTCATACACCAGATGATGCAGTCCCTTTTCACCCGTGGAACCGATGTACATGCCCGGACGCTTGCGGACCGCTTCAAGACCCTCAAGGACCTGAATCTGTTCCCCGCCATAGTCCTGCGTATCCGAGACAATGGCCTGTTCCTGAACGTCCTGCTCCTCCATCTCCTGGACATCTTCGTCCAGCATCTCATAATTCTCCAATATGATGACCATTCCTTTCTTCAAAACTGTGTCCTATGGATCTTCAATAGATAGAAGATCCGTCCCCCACAGGATGAAAAAGCACAAAATGAAAATAAAACAGTATCCGTTACCCGCGCCTTTCCATCATCCGGCGGCGCAGCGTAGCGCTTGAAATCTGTGTCAGAAAAACCGTCGTCCGGCCCTTTGCCGAGGCGACAACAAAGGACTTGGGCAACTCCTCAGAGACGCTTACCACGTCTCCCGCCTTCTGCGAACAAGCCAGAAAATCCCTCGTCCTCCTGGAAACAGAAGCGTGATCCATATCAAATATACCGATAATGTCCGCGTACCGCAGGACTACGTCTCCTCCCAGATGCAGATACATGGCGTTCCCCCCATGGTTTCACGTGAAACGTCCCTCATGCAGGACAAACTGTGTAACGTCTTCCCCCGCGGGAAGAATGTCCTCGCAGCAGGTGATGAACACCTGTCTTCCCCGGATGCGGTGCAGTAAGTAATCGCGGCGCAGAGCGTCGAGCTCGCTCATCACATCGTCGAGCAGGACTATGGGCCCCTCCCCGGTACACTCCTCTAGTATGCCACATTCTGCCAGTTTTAATGCCAGCACACAGCTTCTCTGCTGCCCCTGAGAGCCGTACTGTCTTGCGTTTAGGCCATTGATGGTGAGGGACAGATCATCCCGGTGTACGCCGCAGGTGGTGTGCCCTAGGCGAATGTCCTCCGCCCTTGCGGCTCTGAGCGCCTCACGGTACTCCTCGGGTGTCGAGGCGGCCGCCAGATATTCGACCTCCAGCTCCTCGCGGCCGGATGAAATCCCCGCATAGGCCTCCTTTGCCGCCTCCCGGATACGCTCCACATACCGCCGCCGCAAACGGACGATCTGCGCCCCGGCGCGGGCGATGTTCTCATCCCACACGTCGAGCAGATCAAAAAGGGAGGCATTCGCCGCAGCGTCGCGCAGAAGAGTATTCCTCTGCAAAAGCGCCCGGCGATAATAGCTGAGACTTTGCTCATAAGACGGATAGATCCGGCCGATGGCGTCGTCCAGAAACTTTCGGCGTTGTTCAGGGCCGTCCCGCACCAGGGAGAGATGGGCAGGTGAAAAGACAATCATCGGCAGACCTCTTTCACTAGGGATACCGTTGCGGGTCATTTCACGCCCGGGCGAAAATACAGCCCGCATCTCCTGATCCCGCCCCTCGGAAACGAACGCCGCCTCCACAACGGCGCGCGCTGCGCCGAAACGGATGAGCTGTGCGTCACCCGCGCCCCGGAAGCTCCGGGCACCGGAAAGACTCCAGACAGCCTCCAGAAGATTTGTCTTTCCCTGCGCATTCTCACCCCGGATGAGGTTAACCCCCTCCCCCGGGCGGACGTCCAGCGCCTCCATATTGCGCCAGTCCTGGAGCCGGAGAAATGTCAGCCTGACGGCTTCACTCCGCACAGGCGCTTACCTCCACATGAATGCTGTCGACAGCTACTTTATCTCCGGGGTAAATTTTCTTTCCCCTTTGCAGGCACTCCTCCCCATTGACCAGCACTGCTCCGGAGAGGATCATCTCCTTCGCCTGTCCGCCGGTCAATGCCAGGCCGGAAAATTTGAGCAGCGAGTCGAGCTTAATAAACGGGGTCGAAATTTCAGCTTTGCGGATCTCCTGTTTTTCCATGCCGCCCTCCTAGTCGTTTTTGAGCCGGACGGGCAGGACTAGGAACAGGAAGGAGTCGCCTTCCCTGGGCACGACGCGCATGGGAGATAGGGGTCCGGTCAGCTCTAAGAGAACTTCGTCGCTCCCGCAGGCGCGCAGGGCGTCGAGAAGATATTTACTGTTGAAGCCCATCTCGAGATCATTCCCCTCTTTTTCGCACGCAATCTCATCGTTGGCCTTGCCGATGGCTGTCGAGCAGCTCGCGCGGATGGTGTTCTCACTGAAGGAAAGCTTTAAGGGGGAGCGCAGTTTATCGGAAATCAGCAGGGAGATACGTTCAATACAGTCCATAAAAGAACGTGTCGAGATGGTGACGGTAGTGCTGCTTTCCTTCGGAATGGCGGATCGATAGTCGAGGAAATCCCCTTCGAGCAGGCGGGAGATCACCTGGTATCCGCCGATATGGAACACGATATATTTCCGGCTGACAGAGGCTTCAATCATTTCCTCCGGATTGCCGAGCAGCTTGGAGACTTCAGAAAGTGTCTTCCCGGGCACGACAAAGCGCTGATCAGATTCGTCCGCAAGCGGTTCTCGCCGCATGGCGAGGCGGAATCCGTCCACAGAGACGACAGTGAGCATCCCTTCGCTGATTTCAAAGAGGGATCCCTTGTGAACGGGTTTTGCGTCCGTCTGGGCGATGGCGAAGAGGGTTTGATCGATCATGCTGCGCAGAACCTGCGCTTCAATTTTGAGCGCTCCCTCCTTGACGATGGCCGGCAGCTCAGGAAATTCCTCCGGATCGAGACCCAGAATGGTATACTCCGCCTTACCGCCGGCAATATGGGTCAGCAGCTTTTCATCGCTTTCAATGGAGACTGTGTCGCTGGGCATGCGGCGGATCATGTCAGAGAAAAGCCTGGCGGAGAGGATGATTTCCCCTTCCTCCCTGACATCTGCCTCTATGCTGGTGGTGATGCCGAGCTCGAGATCATAACCGGTGAGGGAGAGAGATTGATTTTTCGCTTTCAGCAGGATGCCTTCCAGAGCGAGAATGGTTGATTTGGAGGACACAGCGCGTGAGACATTCAGGACCGCCTCACAGAGCAGCGCCTTATTCAGGATTATTTTCATTGGAGGACCTCCTTTATATTTTCCTCTCCACAGGTTTTCCCTAACCGGAGGGGGCGGGAAAAAGCAGCTCGCTTCGCTTATAAAGATCCGTAGTAGTAGTAGGGGCTGTTGAAAAGTGGAGGAGGACAGTTTCGGCCAGGTTTGATGCGGCTGGGCGGGATTTTTCCTTTTGTGTGTACGATATTGAGGATTTGTTTACAGAGTGGATAAAATTTCTGCTTTTCATGGCGGCGTGGAAAAAGGGCGGTGAAATGTAGAGGACGGGTTTAGAGTTTTGTGGAAAACAGGCGGCAGATGTTTTTGCCGGTGATATTGTGGAAAGTGGAAAGAGTGGGGAAAGTGAAAAGGTTAATTATTGCGGATGTTTTTAATGATGTCGTCGATAATTTCTTTATAGACGGGGTCATTTTCGAGGACCTTTTCGATTTTCTGAATGGAATAGACGATAGTGGAGTGATCTTTTCCGCCAAACTCCTCGCCGATGGCGGACATGGACATTTGAGTGATCTCGCGTACGACATAGATGGCGGCTTGGCGGGCCTTGGAGATCTGCGCGCTGCGCTTGTTGGATCGGATATCCTGCGCGGAGACGGAAAATGTCCTTGCGACCTCGCCGATGATGCGCTCCACGGTGACGGGGATGGGCTGTGTATCGCTGAGGATGTCGCGTATGGCGTTCTGGGCGATGAGGATGGACGGGGCGGCGTGAGCGAACTGCTCATAGGCGATGATTTTTTTAACCGCGCCTTCGATCTGCCGGATGTTGGTCTTTAAGCGATTGGCGACATATTCGGCCACATCGTCGGGGATGCTTGAGCCCAGAAGCTGTGCCTTGCGGCGGATGATGGCGATGCGCGTTTCAAAGTCGGGGGGCTGGATGTCGGCGAGCAGGCCCCACTCGAAGCGGGTACGCAGACGGTCCTCCAACGTTTTAATTTCCTTGGGCGGACGGTCGCTCGTGAGGACTATCTGCTTGCTGGACTGGTAGAGGGTGTTGAAGGTGTGGAAGAATTCCTCCTGGGTGCTCTCCTTGCCGCCGATAAACTGAATATCGTCGACACAGAGCACGTCGGCCGAGCGGTATTTATCGTGGAAATTCTTGGTGGTATTGGTCTGGATAGCATTGATGAGCTCGTTCGTGAATTCCTCGCCCTTGACATAGATGATATTCTGTCCGGGATAATTTTTGTTGATTTCGTTGCAGATAGCGTAGAGCAGGTGGGTTTTTCCGAGCCCGGAATCCCCATAGATAAAAAGAGGGTTATAGCTGCTTGCGGGATTTGTGGCCACAGCCAGAGAGGCTGCGTGTGCAAATTTGTTGGAGGGGCCGATGATGAAGGTATCGAAGGTATAATCATAATCGCCGATCTCGCGCGGCTCCTCGGGAAGCACGCGGGGAGCGGGCTGCCCGGGCACGGAGGGGATTTCGACTGTGATATGGATATTGACCGGAAAGCCGAGGACGGTCTCAAACGCGGTGGACAGGAGCTTGACATACCTCTCCTCCAGTATTTTTTTCTTGAAGTCGGTTTTGACGCTCAGCGTCACGGTGGATCCGTCCATCCCGACGGGGGTGATGTCCTTGATCCAGACCTTGTGAGCAACCTCGCTGATTTCGCTGCGGCAGTATTCGCTCACCATTTCAAACAGTTCGCCCAGTGAGTTGACGGAATCCATGCGCTTTCTCCTTTTCATGTTCGGTGCGCCGCTGTGTGAAAGGACTGTGGAAACGGAGTGGAATCCGTTTCATTCCACCGATTTATCAACTTAATTATTTTACCACAGATCCCCCTCTCTTTCAAGTTTTAAACCGCTTATTTTTCCTTTATATAATAAGGTAAGGCTTCCGGGGAACCGCCCTTAATCCCGCATTGACAACGGGGCGGCGGAATTTTATAATGGACGAAAGGAAAGGAGCGGATTGCGATGCGGGAAACGGTGCTGGATCATTTAAAAAAGGTGGGGCTTGTCCCTGTCGTGGTGATGTCGGACGCGAAGAGCGCTGCCCCGGCCGCCCGGGCGATGCGGGAAGGCGGCGTGGATGTGATGGAGATTACGCTCCGTACACCCGCGGGGCTCGAGGCGCTGCGGTATGCGGCGGACGAAGGCATCCTCGCCGGAGCGGGGACAGTGCTCTCCCTCTCCCAGTGCCGGCAGGCGCTGCGGGCGGGGGCGCGCTTTATCGTTTCCCCCGGCTTCAGTGAGGATGTGGTGGAGGAGTGCCTCTCCTGGGGTGTCCCGGTGCTGCCGGGATGTGTGACACCCACGGAAATCATGCGCGCCGCCGAAAAAGGGCTGGACGTGCTTAAATTCTTCCCGGCAAACGTCTATGGCGGGATGAAGGGGATCAAAGCCCTTTCGTCGCCGTTTGGGGGGATACAGTTCGTCCCCACGGGCGGCGTGGATCTTTCCAATCTGTCCGAATACGTTCACCCGGCGGTGTACGCGGTCGGCGGGAGCTGGATGTGCCCGCGCGCGCTCATCGACGCGGGCCGCTTCGATGAGATTACAGAGCTCTGCCGCCAGTCCGTGGAGGTGCTGCGGCAGGCGAGGGAGCGTGCGGTATGACCATTCGGGAAGTGCGGGTGATGGATCCGTCCACGGGCCGGGACGAGGTGACGGACATTGTCATCGAAAACGGCCGCGTCGCTTCCATCGGTCCGGCGCCGGGCGGCGGGCGATCGATCAACGGCCGGGGACTTGTTGCCGCGCCGGGGTTGGTGGACGTGCATGTCCATTTCCGCGACCCCGGCCAGACATACAAGGAGGATTTGGAGACAGGCGCGTGTGCGGCGCTGTGCGGCGGCGTGACGGCGGTCGTCTGCATGGCGAACACGCGTCCGCCGGTGGACAGTGTGGACACGCTCCGGGACATCCTCACAAGGGCGCAGCGCCTGCCGGTGCGTCTCTACCAGGCGGCGGCGGTGACAAAGGGGCTTTCCGGCCGGGAGCTCTGTGATTTTGAAGCCCTGCGGGCAGCGGGCGCGGCCTGCTTTACGGACGACGGCATCCCCCTTGCGGATGGGTCCGTCGCGTTCGCGGCGATGTGCGAGGCAGCGAAGGCGGATGCTGTCCTCTCCCTGCACGAGGAGGACCCGGCGTTTCTGTGGGACGCGGGCGTCAACGCAGGGAAGGCGGCGAGAGCGCTCGGCCTGCGCGGCGCGCCGGCGGTGGCGGAGGACGCGCTCGTGGCTCGGGACTGCATGCTCGCGCTCCACACGGGGGCGAGGGTACACATCCAGCATGTTTCGTCGGCCCTGTCGGTGGAGATGGTGCGCGCGGCGAAGCGGCTGGGGGCCAGAGTGAGCGCGGAGGCGACACCGCATCACTTCTCCCTCACCGAGGACGCTGTCCCCCTCCACGGCACGAATGCGAAGATGAACCCCCCGCTGCGCACGGCGAAGGACAGGGACGCTATCCGGCAGGGGCTCAGTGACGGGACGATTGAAATCATCGCCACCGATCACGCCCCCCATGCCGCGAAGGAGAAGGCGCTCCCGTTTGAGCAGGCACCCAGCGGCATCATCGGGCTGGAGACATCGCTCTCCCTGGGACTGACACATCTGGTGCATCCGGGCGTTCTCACGCTCATGCAGCTCCTTGAGAGGATGAGCGCCGGCCCCGCGCGGGTGTTCGGCCTCGATGCGGGAAAGCTCCGCGAGGGGGGGATCGCCGATCTGGTGCTGTTCGATCCAAGCGAGGAATGGCAGGTGAAGTCGTTCGGGTCGAAGTCGTCGAACTCGCCGTTTCTGGGCGGCGTCCTGCGCGGGCGCGTCCACTATGTGGTATCCGGCGGGGCTGTCTATGCTGGGACGACACGGATATAAGCAAAATGCATGTACAGAAAAATAAGGGGAAAACGGAGGCGTATCAATGGTACAGTTTGATTTGGGCGGCGAGTGGGCGCTTTCCTTCGGCACGACAGAGAGCAGAGGGAAAGTGCCGGGCTCCGTCTATTCGTTCCTGCTGGGGGAAGGAAAAATCCCCGACCCGTTTGTGGGGGAAAACGAGCTTTCCGCTCTCGCGCTCATGGACGAGGGGCCTTTCACGTTTGCGCGCGTGTTCACACTGCCGGACACTTTAGCGGCGTGCGGGAAAAAGCTGCTGCGCTGCGAGGGGCTCGACACCCTCTGCACGCTCAGCCTCAACGGGAAGGAGATCGGGCGCGCGGACAACATGCACCGCATCTGGGAATTTGACGTGACGGACAGCCTCGTACCCGGCGAAAACCGCCTAGAGGTGTGCTTCCTCTCCCCCACGAAGGAGGCGGCGAAGCGGTATGAGGCGGACCCCATCGGCGGCAGCACGGACGCGATGCGCGGCTTCCCGCACATCCGCAAGGCGCACTGCATGTACGGCTGGGACTGGGGCCCCCGCCTGCCGGACGCGGGCATCTGGCGCCCCGTCGCGCTTTTGGGTCTGGACGGCGCGCGCCTCACGGATGTCCACATCCGCCAGCGCCATGAGGGCGGAAGGGTCTGGCTCCTCCCGCTCGTCTCGCAGTCGGGCGGAGCGGAGGCAGAGATAACGCTTGTCCCGCCCGAAGGGGAGCCGGTTTGTCTCCGGGGCGGGGAGTGGAACGAGGTGGAGTCCCCCGCGCTCTGGTGGCCGCACGGCTACGGCAGCCAGCCGCTCTATACAGTGCGGGTCCGCCTCCTCGAGGACAGCCGTGTCACGGATGAGATAGAAAAGCGCATCGGCCTGCGCACGATGACAGTGACGCGCGAAAAAGACGAGTGGGGCGAGAGCTTTGCCCAGACAGTCAACGGCGTCCCGTTCTTCGCCATGGGGGCGGACTACATCCCCGAGGACAATCTTCTCTCCCGCGTGACCCCTTCCCGCACCCGGAAGCTCCTCGAGCAGTGCGTACGTGCGAACTTCAACTCCATCCGTGTCTGGGGCGGCGGCTATTACCCCGACGATTTCTTCTACGACGCGTGCGACGAATTGGGCCTGGTTGTCTGGCAGGACTTCATGTTCGCCTGCGCCAACTACCGCCTGACCGGGGACTTTGAAGCGAACATCACGGCGGAGTTTTACGATAACGTGCGCCGCCTGCGCCACCACGCGAGCCTCGGGCTCTGGTGCGGCAACAACGAGATGGAGATGTTCCAGGCCGAGGGCGAATATAACGGATCGCCGAAGACCCGATCGGACTATATCCGCATGTTCGAGCATATCATCCCCCATGTCCTGCGGGAGTGCGATCCGGACACGTTTTACTGGCCGGCGTCCCCCTCGTCTGGCGGCGGCTTTGATGCGCCTAACGACCCGAACCGCGGCGAGGTGCACTACTGGGGGGGCTGGCATGGCGGGAAGCCCTTCTGCGACTACCGGAACTATTTCTTCCGCTACGCCTCCGAATTCGGTTTCCAGTCCTTCCCGTGCAAAAAGACAGTGGAGAGCTTCGCCGGGGAGAAGGACTGGAACATTTTCTCCCGCGTTATGGAGCGCCACCAGCGCAACGGCGGCGCGAACGGCCGGATTATGAACTACCTCTCCCAGACATTCCTCTACCCCACGGATTTCGATACCCTGCTTTACGCCTCCCAGCTTTTGCAGGCAGAGGCCATCCGCTACGGTGTCGAGCACTGGCGCCGCCACCGCGGGCGCTGCATGGGGGCCATTTACTGGCAGCTCAACGACATCTGGCCTGTGGCGTCGTGGGCGTCCATCGACTATTTCGGGCGCTGGAAGGCCCTGCACTATGCCGCGTGCCGTTTCTTCGCGCCGGTGCTGCTCTCGTGCGAGGAGGTGGGCGAGACAACAAACCGCCTCTCGGTGGTCGACGAACCCAGCCCCATCGAGACGAGCGCGAGACTTTCTGTCGCCAACGAGACACGTGAGGATGTCCGGGCGACTGTCCGCTGGGCGCTCAGGGCGGCGGACGCCGCCGTGGTGCAGGAGGGGATTATGGAGGCGGCTGTCCCGGCGCTCTCGAGCGTGTGGCTGGATAAACTCACGTTTGACGAAATGGATTACCGGGAAAACTATCTGAGCTACGAACTGTACCTCCATGGGGAGCGTGTCTCCGGCGGGACAGTGCTCTTCACTGCCCCCAAGCACTATCGCTTCCGCGACCCGAAGCTCACCTATTCCATCGACGGCGATACCATAACGGTGAAGGCCGCGGCGTATGCGCGCATGGTGGAGATCGATTCTCCCGAGAGCGATCTGGTGCTCAGTGACAACTACTTCGACATGAACGCCGGCAGTGTGACAGTGAAAATCCTGGAGGGCATGCCGAAGACGCTTCGCCTGCGTTCCGTGTATGACATCCGCTGAGGGGAGCGCACCGCCGGCGCGCGCGGACAGCCGGCAGGTGCTGGATCTGTGTATCCGCACGGGGGATCTGCTTCTGCGCAACGGAGGGGAAATCTTCCGTGTACAGGAGACAATGTCGCGGATAGCGGCGGCCTTCGGGGCCCGGTCGTTTCAGGTGTACGTGCTGACAAACGGCCTGTTCGCCTGCGTGGAGGAGGACGGTGTCCCCCATTCGGCGCAGGTGCGCATGGTGCCGCTCTCGCCGGTCAACCTCGACCGTGTCTGCGAAATCAACGAGCTCTCGCGGGAAATCGCCGCGGGGAAGCACACGATTGAGGAGGCCTATGCCCGGCTGGAAGCCATCGAGCGCATGCCGGCAATGCAACCATGGCTGCAGGTGCTCGCCTCCGCCGCCGGCAGCGGGTGCTTCGGCTTCCTCTTCGGCGGCGGGCCGTATGACGCGTTCGTCTCCCTCATCGCCGGAGGGCTGGCGTGGGTGTTCGTGCTGCTGGCCGGGCACTGGCGCCTCTCGAAGCTCTTAACCAATATCGCCGCCAGCGCGCTTGTGGCGGTGGTCTGCCTGCTCGGGGCGAGGATGGGTCCTGCCTTCGGCGGGCAGATTGACAGGATGATTATCGGCGCGATTGTGCCGCTCCTACCCGGCGTGCCGTTTACAAACGGCATCCGCGACTATATCAATTCCGATTATCTCTCCGGCACTATCCGCCTCATCGATGCGTTGCTCATTGCCGGGTGCATCGCTATCGGCGTCGGGTTTGTGCTGAAGATGTACAGCTATCTGTAAAGGGGGCGTGTAGGATGGAACTCCTTCATTTTGTTGTCTCCTTTGTGGCGACAGTGTGTTTCGCTATGCTCTTTAATGTCCCGCGCAGGCAGTATGTCTTCTGCGGCTTCACCGGCGCGGTCGGCTGGATGTGCTACCGGATTCTAATCACCGCTGTCTCCGTTCCGGCCGCCTCCCTCGCCGCGACAATGGCGCTCGCCGCCCTTTCCCGCGTCTTTGCCGTAAAAAGAAAGGCTCCCATCACCGTGTTCCTCTTGAGCGGGATTTTTCCGCTTGTCCCCGGAGCGGGCATCTACAACACCGCCTACGCGTTCTTCATGGACGACAACGCCATGGCGGTCTATCACGGGGTGGAAACGCTCAAGTGCGCGGTCGCCATCGCGCTGGGCATCGCGCTGGTGCTCTCTATCCCCTACCGGCGCAGGGCGAAGCAGGCATAGAATTTTGCTTCACCGTGTCCCGTTGCCGGATAACCACAGAGAAAGGAAACCTTCATGGACTTCATCAAACGGCTTTCGGACGAACTTCACCTCGCACCGGTACGTGTGGAAGCGGCGGTGCGGCTTATCGACGAGGGGAACACCATCCCCTTTATCGCGCGTTACCGCAAGGAGATGACCGGCGCGCTCGACGACACCGAGCTGCGCGACCTCTCGGAGAGGCTGTCGTACCTGCGCGCGCTCGGGAAGCGCGCGGACGAGGTGGCCTCCCTCATCGAGGCGCAGGGGGCGCTCTCCCCGGAGCTCGCCTCCTCTATCCGGGAGGCGGAGACCCTCGCCGCCCTCGAGGATCTCTACCGCCCGTACCGGCCGAAGCGGCGGACCAGAGCGTCCATCGCGAAGGAGCGGGGGCTACTGCCGCTGGCGGACATCCTCTGGGAGCAGTTCCCGAAAACGGATCCGAAGGCGGAGGCGGCCCGCTTTACAGGCGAAGAGGTGCCGGACACGGAGGCCGCGCTCGCGGGGGCGATGGACATCCTCGCTGAGCGCATTGCGGACGATGCGGACATCCGCGGGCGGCTGCGGAAACAGATCGAATCGTCCGGGACAGTGGTCTGCGAGGGGGACGCTTCGAAGGAGAGCGTCTATTCGGGGTATTGCGATTTCTCCGAGGAGGTGCGCCGGATAGCGGGACACCGGGTGCTGGCCATCGACCGAGGGGAGCGCGAGGAATTTCTGAAGGTCCATATCCGGGTAGACGCCGAAAAGCTGTGCCGTGAGATCGACGGGCGGGTCCTCGCCCGCCGGCCGTCGAAGTGCGGGGAGCTTGTCGCTCTGGCTGTGCGGGACGCGTGGGCGCGCCTGTTGTTCCCGTCCCTTGAACGCGAGGTGCGCGCGGGGCTCACGGAGAGGGCGGCCAAGGGTGCGATTCGTGTCTTTAAAGAGAATCTGCACCAGCTCCTCCTGACCCCGCCTCTGCGCGGACAGACAGTGATGGGCCTCGATCCGGCCTACCGGACGGGGTGCAAAATCGCAGTGGTGGACCCCACCGGGAAGGTGCTCGACACGGCGGTGGTCTATCCGACGCCGCCGCAGAATAAAAAGGAAGAGGCGCGCCGGGTGCTGACAGGCCTCATCGAACGCCACGGGGTGACGGTTGTTTCCATCGGCAACGGCACGGCCAGCGGCGAGAGCGAGCAGTTCATCGCCGAGCTGATAGCCGCCCGCCCGGAACTCGGGCTGTCGTATGCGGTGGTAAGCGAGGCGGGCGCGTCGGTGTATTCGGCATCGAAGCTCGCGGCGGAGGAGTTCCCGCAGTTTGACCTGACACTTCGGAGCGCAGTCTCCATCGCGCGGCGGCTCCAGGACCCGCTCGCGGAGCTGGTGAAAATTGAGCCGAAGGCTATCGGGGTCGGGCAGTATCAGCACGATATGCCGCAGAAGGAGCTCTCCGAGAGCCTTGAGGGCGTGGTGGAGGACTGTGTGAACGCGGTCGGTGTGGATCTCAATACCGCATCCGCTTCCCTGCTCGGCTATGTCGCGGGACTCGGGAAGGCGGTGGCGAAAAATATCGTGGCGTACCGGGAGGAGAACGGCGTCTTCCGTTCGAGAACGGAGCTCCTAAAGGTCCCGAAGCTCGGGAAGAAGGCGTTTGAGCAGTGCGCGGGATTTCTGCGCATCCCCGGCAGCCCGGATGTGCTCGAAAACACCGGGGTGCATCCGGAGAGCTACGCCGCGGCGCGCGGACTGCTCGCGGCGTGCGGATATGATGAGGCGGACGCATCCGGCGGCGTGGACCTCTCGGAAAAAATGAAGGAGCAGGGCCTATCCCGGCTCGCGGAGAAGCTGGGTGCCGGGGAAATGACGCTCGCGGATATCGCGCAGGAGCTTAAGAAACCCGGGCGGGATATGCGCGAGAGCCTGCCCGCGCCGGTATTGAGGACGTCGGTGCTGAGCATCGGGGATCTGATTCCGGGGATGGAGCTCACCGGCACGGTAAGAAACATCATTGATTTTGGAGCGTTTGTAGACATCGGTGTGCATCAGGACGGTCTGGTGCATATTTCGCAGATGAGTAACCGGTTTGTGCGCCATCCGCTGGATGTGGTGCGCGTGGGGGATGTGGTGAAGGTATGGGTACTCGCGGTGGACGAATCCAGAAAACGGATTTCACTGACCATGAAAAAGCCGGAGAACCCGGCATGATAGCAAAAAGGCGCGGACCGTTTCGCCTGCCGCGGCGGGCACTCCTTCTCTGGCGTGTCCGCGTGACTTTGTGCGCCCTGCCCGCACCGGTGCTGGTCGCGCTCTTCTTCGCGGACTCCTCTGTCTGGCGGCGGGTTTTAAGCGGCGTGTGGATAGCGGCGTATCTGTTCTTCTTCCTCTTTTTCTATCCGGTCATGTACCGCAAGCTCTCCTTCGCTTCGAACGGGCACAGCTTTGTCGTCCACTGCGGGGTATTCTATAACCGGATTAAGGCTATGGAGATCCGCAATATTCAGCATGTCACCTGCACTGCGTCCCCGCTGGAAAAGGCCATGGGGCTGTGTACGCTCTTTGTCTGGGGGGCGGGCGGACTTATCCGTGTCCCCTCCATGGATGCCGGGGATGCCCGCGCCCTATCCGGCGGATGGGGGGCCCGGCTTTGAAACGCTTACAGCATCCGTTCGCCATTCTTTACAACCTGCGCCAGTTTATCTGGGCGCTCATCATCCCGCTTGCGCGCGGCCTCGTTTTGGCTCTGTCCGACGGCGGCGTCGCCTCCTGGCTCTCGGGCGCGTGGATCGATCTCGTTACACTCCTGGGGATGCTCCTCTTATCCCTCCTCATGTGGATGGCCTATTCCTATGAGGTGGACGAGACCGGCCTCTCGGTCCGCTGCGGCCTCATCGTCCACACCTCTATTTTCCTCCCCGCCCGGCAGATTGCCACACTCAGCGCTGTCCATGCGTTCTATCTGCGTCCGTTCGGCGCCGTGCGCCTGCGGGCGGATACGCTTGCCGGCAGCCGGGAGCGGGCGGATTTGTCGCTGTTTGTCTCGAAGGAGGAGGCCAAGGCCATTCTCGATGGGCGTGTCGCGGAGCTTAGGAGCGGAACGCTCTCCCGCCGCTACCGCCCCCGCAGCCTCTATGTCGCTGCGCTCGCGGCCTTTTCCTCCTCCTCCTTCGCCGGGATGATTTTCCTCGCCACGCTCATCTCCCGCACCGGCGAGCTGCTCGGGGCGGAGTTTAAAAGCCGTGTCTACGGCACATTTGAGCGCGTGACGCAGCTGCTGGCGTTCGGCATCCCCCCCGCGGCGGCGGCTCTCGCGTACATCCTCCTGTTCGGATGGCTGGTGGCGTTTTCCATTAACTTTATCCGCCACAAGAACCTTGTCGTGCGCCGCCGGGGCGGGGCACTGCATATCCGCGGCGGCGTGTTCACCAGCCGGGAATATGTTGTCGCCGCGGATCAGCTGAATTATCTGGACATCCGCCAGACGGTGCTCAGCTTCTTCCTGCGCTTCTGCACAGTGCATATCAACGCTGTCGGCTACTCCAAGTACAGCGACGATGTCTCCGGCGTCATCCCCGCCGTGCGCGTGCGCGACGCGGCGAGGACACTCGGCCTCGTCTTCCCCGAGTGGAAGCCCGCTCCCCGGCAGCTTCGGCACAACTGGGGGGCCCTCTTCAAATTCATCGGCGATGCTTCGTGGGGATGCGTTCTCATCCCCGCCGCCACCTTCTTCCTGCGCTGGCTTCTCCCCTCGTGGAGCGGCTTTGTCGGCTGGGTCGGATTCATGCTCTGCTTTCCCGCCTACTGGTTTCTGATGATCCGCCTCATCGACTATTTCACCTCCGGCATCGCCCGGGACGGCGATCGGTTGACACTCCATTATTCCTCCGGGTATTATCTGCACACGATTATCCTGCCAATCGACCGGATCGCATGGGTCTGCCTGCGGCAGAGCCCCATTCAGGCGATGGACAAAAAGTGCGACGTGCTCATCTATTCCTACGCGGAGCACAGCACCCGCCACCACATCCGCAATCTGGACCGGCAGGCTGTGCAGGAGATGCTGGGACTGGAATTGTAAAATAAGTAAAGAATAATACTAATAGGAAATATAATGATAGGCGGAACAGCATCAAATGATAGGAGATTGGATATGGGACAGGCCGCAAAATACACGATTAACGAGCCGGCGGACAGACAGTGGCATCTCGACCTGTTAAGAATAGCGGCTGCTTTTTTGTGATTGTCCAGCATGTAAGCGCGCAGAGCCGGAACATGGGAGCTATCGGCTCTTATACATGGCAAATCTTTAACATTTACAATAACAGCGCGAAATGGGCGGTTCCTATCTTTGTGATGATCAGCGGTGCGCTGATTTTGAGCAAAAAACAGGCAGTCCAAAAGATAGACCGAAAAACATTTTGAGAATAGCTTTGTCCTTTCCGGCATGGTCGTTTGCCTATGCAGTGCTTGCTGTAATTCAAAATCCTTCGGAGATGAGAGCTGGAACGATTATAAAAAAGATATTTGTCGGTCACTATCATATGCGGTTTTTGTTTGTCATTGCCGGACTATATATGATAGTGCCTTTTTATCAAATATTTTATTGGAGAGCACGGCAATATTACTCTGGTTCAAAAATTATCCCGTACCCGACTGCGCTTTGCTCAAAAAATGGATAGAAAAATATCAAAATATAGCTTTGGGATCTACCTAGTGCATATCATGGTGATTGATTTTCTGAAGCAGGCGGGGCTTGATATCCTTACATTTCATGCCATACTTTCGGTTCCGATAATCAGCATTTTGGTCTTTATCATTTCTCTTTTCATATCGGTTGCATTCAATCATATTCCTTTTGTTAAAAAATATTTGGTATGAAAAATGTGCGCCGGTTGGTTGTATAAGCGGCGAAACGCGGGCGCAAAAATAAGTGCAGAAGGTGGTTAAAGATGAAAATCGGTATCATTGGCGGCGGCTGGCGCGCGGAGTTTTTCCTGCGCATAGCGAGGGAGCTGCCCGAGGAGTTTGAAGTCGTGGGCGTGGCGCGTACGAGCCGGGAGAAGGCGGCACAGACGGAGAAGACGTGGGGTGTCCCCGGCTGCGTGGGGGTGGACGAGCTCCTGGAAAGGCGGCCAGAATACGTTGTGCTCAGCGTGCCGCGGACAGAGGCCCTCGGCTTCCTCACGATCCTGCTGCGGAAGGAGGTCCCCGTCCTGTGCGAGACGCCGCCGGCTGCGTCCACGGAGGAACTTATCCGGCTCTGGGAGATGGCGCAATCGTCGCAGACGCCGCTGCTCGTGGCGGAGCAGTATTTTCTTCAGCCCTATCACAGCGCAAACCTGCGCCTGATCGAGGAGGGAGCGCTCGGAGAGGTGATCTCCATGCGAAACTCCATGATGCACGGGTATCACGGCATCAACATCATGCGGCGCGTGCTGGGTGTAGGAATGTCCGGCTGCCGCATCTCCGGGCGCGTGGACGAGTTCCCCATCACACATACCTGCGGGCGCGAGGGGCGGGATGTTTCCGGAAAAGTGGTCACGGCTCAGCGGGAGCTATTCCTCTTCGACTTCGAGGGCGGCAAAACCGGCGTCTGGGACTTTTCCGGCGAGCAGTATTTTTCGGATATCCGGGCCCGGCACCTCTCGGTAGAGGGAGTACGGGGAGAGATTTCTGATACAACTGTCCGTATATTAGATCGCGAGAATAAACCATGCGTAATGGATTACCGGCGGGGAGAGGCCGGGCCGTATTCGAATCTGGAAGGGTTTTCGGTTCAGGCGCTGGAGCTCGGCGGACGGCGGCTCTGGGAGAACCCGTTCCCTGGCGCACGTCTCTCCGATGATGAGCTGGCTGTCGCATGCCTGATGAGGAATCTCCGGCGGCATCTGCAGAAGGGGGAAGAGCTTTGTTATCCGCTCTCTGAAGGTCTTCAGGACGCGCATCTCGCCTTCTGCCTGGACGAAGCAAAACGGTCAGGAACAGTCAAGACAGCCATATGTCCATGGTAGAAGGACAAATAACGAATTGTTAAAAAAATTTAAAGAAAACCCTCCGTTTTTAAATTATTCCCCCGATTTCTTTGATATAGGGGAAAAATGAGGCTTAAAATACACAAAAAGAAAAGAAAATTTAACAAAAAAGATGGCAGTTTTTCTTACAATAGATATTGCAAAATGTTGAATTTTATGATAGAATGTCTGCGTTGTTCATAATTTGTTTGCCTAAGTGGCGGACAGGCAGGAAGATCGGGCAAAAAATCACATGAGTATAAAAGATATCGGATTTGCAAAATGAAAGATTAAGATAGTTTGCCGGGTTTGTCCATACCGGATATAGGCAAGCGTGAGCAAACTATCAAAGAGATTAGATTGGCAAAAAGATATCAGATTGGTAATTGGTAAAAGGAAAGATTGTTGTCAAATCATGTAGTAGGATCACGGGTGCCGGCAAAGCTGCGGATCTTTCAACTATCTTCTTTACAAATAACCTTTCAGGAGGAAAATGAAATGAAAAAGAAAGCAGTCTTTGCGTGGCTCCTCGCCGCGGCGATGGCGAGTTCAATGGTTGGCTGCGGCGGCGGTGGGAGCTCCAGTTCCGCTCCGGCTGCGGACAATAACGCTGCTCCGGCGGCAGACAATAATGCCGCTCCGGCGGCAGACAATAATGCCGCTCCGGCAGCGGACAGCAATGCCGGTGGGGATGCTGTCGAGGTTGAGTTCTATTTGCTCAAGCCGGAATGTGAGACCGTCATGAATGAGCTCATCGACAAATTTAACGCCGCGAACCCCGGCATCAAGGTTTATCAGACTGTCGTGGCCGACGCCGGCACGGTTCTGCAGACACGCCTGTCCACCAACGAGATGCCCGACACGCTCAACACCTTTCCGGCCGAGGATAAGTATAAGTCGATGTTCGACGATGATCGGATGGTTGAACTGACCGATCAGCCCTTCATGAGCAATGTGCAGGACGCTATGCTCCAGATGTCCGCCTACAACGGCAAGCAGTACGCCATGCCCATGACCCTGAGCTCCTACGGTATCTATTACCGCACGGACATCTTTGAGGAGAAGGGCATCAAGGAGCCGACTACATACGACGAGCTTATTGATGCGTGCAAGACCCTGCATGACGCCGGTATCGACGCTTTCGCGCTCCCGAACAAGGACGCAGGCAACTGCGCGCAGCGCATGGAACGCCTGACGGGCGTGCTCAACCACGATTCCCACGAGGAGTTCAAGAAGATTAAATCCGGCGAGATGGCTCTCGAGGACAGCGAGTGCATCCGCAAGTTCGCTGAGATGTTCGTGGAAATCTCGCAGTACTCCACGGCGGACTCCCTGGGCCTCGACTATGAGTCCGCGGTCGCGGATCTGGTCAACGGCAAGGCGGCCATGATGATCTCCGGCACCTGGATGCTCTCCACCATGCAGAACGCCAATCCGGATATCGCCATCAAGCTCATTCCCTTCCCCGATCCGCTCGGCAAGCCCGCCTCTGTGCCGGTCAATATCGACACCTCCTTCTCTGTCTCTGCGGACAGCAAGTATCAGGCCGAGGGCCTCAAGTTCCTTGAGTTCCTCTCCCAGACCGAGAATGCCCAGACCTACTACAATGTCGACGGCAACGTCAACATGATCAAGGGCGTTGTGTTTGATAAGACCCAGCATCAGATGATGAAGGACCTCATGGACAAGGGCGATATGTTCTTAACCCAGGTCAACTTCTGGCCCACCGGCCTGCGTGAAGCGGTTCGTCCGGCTTCCCAGCAGATCTTTGTGGATCATGACGTCGACGCATATGTCCAGGCCTTTGGCGCCGCTATCAACGAGCTTTATCAGTAAGAAAATCCGATAGTTTTTTGGCGCGGGGAGGACGCTGCGGCGTTCTCCCCGCACCGTAAAAACAGGGATCTCTGAAGGGAGGAGAAGTACACATGTCCGTTGCTACCAAATCGCGCGAGACTCCGGTCCAGAACCGCGGCGCAACGCGCAGCAAGCGAATCACCTTCGCCCTGATGACGCTGCCCGGCCTGCTGCTTTACAGCGCGTTTTTTATCTTCCCGGTCCTTATGGGCATTTATTACGGGATGACTGACTGGAACGGCATCACCCGCAAGTTCAATTTTATCGGCCTGGCCAACTATGCGCGCATCTTCCAGGACGATCGCTTCCTGAGAGCGCTTCTCTTTAACCTGCGCTACTGCATTATGCTTACCGTGTGCATTGTGGCTCTGGGCATCGCCCTTGCGCTGCTTCTCAACAGCAAGATTAAGGGCATCACAGCCTACCGGGCAATGTATTTTGTACCGGCCGTTCTCAGCGGCATCACCGTGGGCCTCATCTTTAACCAGATCCTCTACCGCGCCATTCCGCCTATCGGCCAGGCGCTCGGGATTGAGTTCCTCTCCAAGAATATTCTTTCCGATCCGAAGCTCGCCGTCTACGGCATCCTCTTTGTCAATGTCTGGCAGGGTGTCGCGATGCCGACGCTTCTCTTCCTCGCGGGGCTCCAGTCCATCCCGGCGGATCTTTACGAGGCTGCGTCCCTCGATGGAGCGAATATTTTACAGCAGTTCTGGTATATCACCCTCCCCTTCCTCGTTCCGGTGCTGACAGTCGTGATGGTTCTCACGGTCAAGGGCGGGCTGATGATTTTCGATTATATCAAAGCCCTTACCGACGGCGGCCCGGGCGGTGTGACGGAAAGCGTTTCGCTCCTCATCTACTCCAACGCCTTCAGTGAGAACAAATACAGCTATGCGATTGCCGAAGCCATCATTGTCGGTATCATCATTGCGCTGATTTCGGCCGTTCAGATTTCCATTTCCAATAAGAAGAAGGTCGACTGAAAAACAGGTTTTTCAGTTCGGAAAGGAGTGAATTAAGCGTGAATCACAGCAAATCAAGCGCCGTTCTGCGTCATATTTTGCTCCTCATCGGCGTAGGGTTTATTATTCTGCCCCTGTATATGACGATCATCACTGCCTTTAAGACCCCGGCGGAGAATATGGCGAGCTTCTTCGCGTTCCCGCAGTCCTTTAATCTGGAGAACTTTAAAGGCGTTCTGGAAGGCGGCGGGTATTTCCGGGCGTTCTTCAACACGGTTTATATCACGGCGCTGGTCATTCTCGGGAATATGGCGATCATGCCTGCCATGAGCTATGCCATCTCCCGCTCGATGGATACCTCCCGTATCTACCGGATCGTGTATTACTTCCTGCTGCTCGGTATCTTCATCCCGTTTGAAGTGAAGATGATGCCGCTCGTTAAGCTCATGTCCTGGCTGCATCTGCTGCATCCGACAGGGCTCGTCATCCTGTGTATCTCGTCCTCCACGTGCGAAGCGGTGTTCCTCTATGTCGGGTTCCTCTATTCCATCCCCAAGGAAATGGAGGAGGCCGCCTATATCGATGGCGCCACCACCCTGCAGACGTATACCAAAGTGGTTTTCCCACTTCTCAAACCCATGATGGCCACCGTGCTCATCCGCAACGGCTTATGGATCTGGAACGACTTTATGCTCCCTCTGGTAACGCTCAACCGTTCCGACAAGTTCTGGACCCTGACCCTCTTCCAATATAATTTCCGCACGGAGTACAGCGTGGACTACTCCCGCACCTTTGCCGCGTTCTGTATGTCCATGCTCCCGATTCTGGTTTTCTATGTCTTCATGCAGAAGAACATCATCGGCGGTCTGACCAGCGGAGCGGTCAAGAGCTAAAGGAGAGAGCTTAAATGAAAATTCAGTATCTGGGTACCGCAGCCGCCGAAGGGTGGCCTGGACTCTACTGTAACTGTGAGGTCTGCAAGGAAGCGGCGCGGCGTGGAGGAAAGGATCTGCGCACGCGCAGCCAAGCGGTGATCGACGGACATCTCCTCGTGGACTTCCCGCCGGACACCTATCTGCACATGCTTTATCAAGGCCTGCGCCTGCCGGAGGTGAGCAGCATCCTCCTCACGCACGCGCATCAGGATCACTTCTACCCACTGGATCTGACCATGCGCGGCCACGGCTTTTCCGATGATGTTAACGGCTGCCTGACAGTCTACGGCGACGAGACCGGCGAAAAGCTGTTCCATCAGGACGTGGATGCGTGCGATAAGCGGTGGGGCCTTGCAGAGCTGCTGGCGTATAAAGTGATTCCGGAGTTTGTCCCGTTTGAGGTGGAGGGCTACACGGTAACGCCTCTTCTGGCCAGCCACGACCGGCGGGAGCGCTGCCTTCTCTACATCATCGAGAAGGATGGCAAACGCCTCTTATACGCGAACGATACGGGCCTGTTCCCGGACGCGACATGGGAGTATCTCCGCGGGCAGCGGTTCGACCTCGTAAGCATGGACTGCACGATGGGCCGGCACAAGGAAGGAACAAATCACATGGGCCTTCCGGATAACGCCGAGATGCAGAAACGTCTCACAGAGATGGGCTGCGCTGACACGGGGACAAAATGGGTCATCACCCATTTCTCACACCACGGCGGGCTTCTGCACAGGGAGCTCGAGGAGGCCGCGAAGCCCTATGGCTTCATGGTCGCTTACGACGGATTCACCGTGGAGTTTTAACCGTTTGAGGTTCAATATGTGGAAAACCAGGGGCGGCTTGCCGCCCCTGGTTTTTGTCTCTTCAATTTTCTTTTACAGAGTTATGAGGAAGCCGAAGCTCTCTGTAAGCAGGAGCGCATTGGTCGCTGAGAGATAGGCAGCTTATACACTAGCGACTTTGCAGGTAACGGATAAAGAGAATAACTATTTGTTATAGCAACAGAAAAGCGGACGGCTTAAGCCGTCCGCTTTTCTGTCTGTGTTACTTCTGGCTGCTGCCAAGGGTGATGGAGGAACCGAGGGTGGGCCTGCGGTTTCTCCCCGTGGAAGGGCTGACCCCCGCCGGGGTTGCCACCTTCTTCACAAAGGAGGGGCTGGCCCCGCAGATCGACGCACCACTGACCGCATAGGCCGAAGCGATACGCGCGCCGCTGTCGATCTGGATGTGTACGCCCCGGCTGAGGGCGAGCACGTTCAGAAGCGACGCGTCCGGCCCGATCTGGACCCTGGCCCTGCCGCGGATCATCGCCCGCAGAACGGTTCCGTCAATATAGATGTGTCCGGAGGCGGCATTCACCG
This sequence comes from uncultured Oscillospiraceae bacterium, assembly GCA_949743955.1. GTDB lineage: Bacteria > Bacillota > Clostridia > Oscillospirales > Ruminococcaceae > Harryflintia. The sequence goes on from CATJVQ010000022.1 coordinate 26,882, forward strand.
TCAGGTTCTCAATGGATGCCGAAATACCGACATATACCCCGGTGGGCAGGGATTCATCGATCACCACTTCGCTGAGCGTGCCGTCGAGTTCCAGGCGTTTCTGCTTCCCGAGTGAAATCCGGCGCGTGGCGCCTTCGCCGTCGGTAAATGCGGCGACGATGTCCCCATCCTGCCCATAGAGGCGCAGCCGCTCCCCTTCGAGCGTATACGCCGATTCTGCGCCGCTGGTGAGATTCGTGAAGTACAGCGTGCTGTCGTCCATGCTGATGCCATAGCCGTCGGATTCTGCCGCGGCCGCTCCCATGGCCGCTCCGAACACTACCGCTCCGCTGAGAGCAAGCGCCAGCATCCGATGTTTCCATTTCATTGTGGCTTCATCCTTTCTTTACTGGGAGTTCGTTTCAGCATCTATGTAAATTTTGCTAAAACCAAAAGAAAAAAGCGGCGGAATCTGAAAATTCCGTCGCTTCCCGTTGTTTTCTGGCAGAATCTATTATAACAGTTTCCCTTGCAGGATGCAAGGACTCAGGGGAACTGGTCGAATTTTACAGCCTTTTACAGTGCATCCTCGTTGATCAGCAGCCCGACAGGACAGTGATCGCTCCCCAGGATATCCGCGTAAATCAGGCTGTCGCGGACGGCAGGGCGCAGGCGGTCGGAGCAGATGAAGTAGTCGATGCGCCAGCCGGCATTCTTTTCGCGCGCGTGGAACATGTAGCTCCACCAGGTGTACGCTCCCTCTTTGTCCGGATAGAGGGAACGGAATGTGTCGGTAAAGCCGGAGGAGAGGAGCTCCTCCATTTTCGCGCGCTCCTCTTTGGAATAGCCCGCGTTCCCCTCGTTCTGTCGGGGATTTTTAAGGTCGATGGGCGAGCGCGCCACGTTCAGATCACCGCACAGGATCACCGGCTTCTCTTTGTCTAGGCGGCACAGGTACGCGCGCAGCGTATCCTCAAACGCGACACGGTAATCAATGCGCGCGAGCTCCCTCTGGGCGTTGGGTGTGTAGCAGGTCACGACAAACAGGTTCGGGTATTCAAGCGTGATAACACGGCCCTCCTCATCCGGAGCGCCTAGCCCGAAACGGACAGAGAGCGGCTCTCTGCGGCAGAACGCCGCCGTCCCGGAATACCCCTTCCTGACGGCGCTGTTCCAGTACTGACGGTACCCCGGCGTGGGCAGTTCGAGCTGATCGGGCTGGAGCTTTGTCTCCTGCAAACAGAAGATGTCGGCCCCCTCCGCCGCGAAAAAGTCGCCAAACCCCTTCCCCACGCACGCGCGCAGGCCATTGACGTTCCAGGAAATCAGCTTCATACAGCGCCTTCCAGCAGCTTCTCCGCCGCGGCGAGCCTAACGCACAGGCAGAAAAGCTCCGCCGCCTGGCACAGATCGCCGAGGCTCGGGTAGGTCGGCGCGATGCGGATGTTCTGATCCTGCGGGTCACGCCCATACGGGAACGCGGCTCCCGCGCCCGTGAGCGTGACGCCCGCCTCCTTGCACAGCGCGACAACACGCTTCGCGCAGCCGGGCAGGACGTCCACCGAGATGAAGTAGCCCCCTTCCGGACGTGTCCACTGCGCGATACCCGTGCCGGAGAGGTTTTCGTCGAAGATGCGCAGCACCGCCTCGAACTTCGGGCGGAGAATGTCGGCGAGCACCGCCATATGCCGCAGAAGCGTTTCGCGGTTTTTATAGAAGTGCGCGTGGCGGAGCTGGTTAATTTTATCAAAGCCGAGGGTTTGGAAGCTCATCTGCTTACGCAGCCACGCCACATTGTTCGGCGACGCCGCCAGACATGAGAGTCCCCCGCCGCTGAAGGAGATTTTCGACATCGACATGAATTCATACACCATGTCTTCGCTCCCCTCTTCCTTACAGGCGTCGAAGATATTGAGGAGGGTATGGGGGCGATCTGGGTAGAGATCGTGGACAAAATAGGCATTGTCCCAGAAGATGCGGAAATCGTCGGCCGCGGGCTTCAGGCGCGCGAAACGGCGGACAGTCTCGTCCGAATAGACAATGCCCGTCGGGTTGCCGTACTTCGGCACACACCAGATGCCTTTGACGGACGGGTCATGGTTGACCAGCCGCTCGACCTCATCCATATCCGGGCCGTTTTCATCCATGGGGATGCTCACCAGCTCGAAGCCGAACTGCTCCGTAATGGCGAAGTGGCGATCATACCCGGGCACGGGGCAGAGGAACTTGAGCGGCCCCTGTTTGACCCACGGCTGTTTTCCGCCGTAGACCCCTAAGAGCAGCGCCCGACCCACACAGTCATACATCGCGTTTAAGGACGAGTTCCCCCCAACGATGATCTGCTCCGGCGGGACGCCCAGGATCTCGCCGAACAGGCGCTTCACCTCGGGAATACCGTCGAACAGGCCGTAGTTACGGACATCCTCGCCGGTCTCGCAGTGCAGATCGCTTTTGGAGCCGAGGACGTCCAAAAGCTCCAGCGAGCAGTCCAGCCCTTCCGGCGACGGCTTCCCGCGCGACATGTCCAGCCGCAGGCCCAGTGTCCGGACAGCGTCGTACCGTGCACAGAGTGTGTCCCTCATCTTTAAGAGCTCCTCCCGGGGGAGTGTCTTCATGTTTTCCAATTTCAGATTGCCTCCTATTCTATTCCGGCAGGCGTCCATGCAGGGCGGCCTCCTTTTCCTGGCTGTCCAGCATGAGGTCCATGCTGCCGCTGCGTAAGCCCTCCAAATCGAGCGTGACATAGTAAAAACCCAGTTCCCGCAGCGCTGCGGATATCTGATAGCTCTCCGCCGCGGCGCGGGGGATGTCCTCTCCGGCTACCTCCACACGCGCGAGGCGGTTGTGCAGCCGCACGCGCACAGCCGTGAAGCCCATGGCGCGCAGTGTTTCCTCACCCTTAGCGATGGCGGAGAGATCCTCCGCCCGCAGAGGCGTATGATACTCCACCCGTGTCGCCAGGCATGGCGAGGACGGCTTGTGCGCGACCCGGAGCTCCTCCGCTTCGGCGATGGCGCGAACCTGCGCTTTTGTCAGCCCCAGCCGCGCGAGCGGGCTCACGACGCCTATCTCCGAGAGTGCCCGCAGGCCGGGGCGGTATTCGTTCAGATCGTCGGCGTTCGTGCCATCGAGCAGGAGGGGGACACCGTGTCCGGCCGCGAAATCCCGGAGCTTTGAAAACAGGAGCCGCTTGCAGCGGTAGCACCGGTCCGGCGGATTATTTTCAATCCCCGCCTCCCGCAGTTCGTCCACCGTGACGCACGTGAAGCGCGCCCCCATCCCCTGTGCAAGCGAACGGGCCTCCTCAAGCTCCGCTGCCGGGTGCAGCGCTGTCTTAAAAAAGACAGCGTACACCGCTCCGGGGAAGACGTCCAGCGCCGCGCGCAGAACCACCGCGCTGTCCACACCGCCCGAAAAGGCGACGGCGGCATCCGTGCCGGGCAGGCTCCGAAGATATGCCCTTAAAGTTTCCACCGCTTTGGCCGCCACCGGTTAAAATTCCGCGGAGCCGGTCGTGCGCGGGAAGGGCATCACGTCGCGGATGTTCGAAATGCCGGTCATGTACATGATGAGCCGCTCAAAGCCGAGGCCGAAGCCCGCGTGCTTCGCGCCGCCGTATCGGCGAAGGTCGAGGTACCAGCTGTAGTCCTCTTCCCGCAGGCCGCATTCCTTCATGCGGGCGAGCAGGATGTCCAGCCGCTCCTCGCGCTGACTGCCTCCGACAATCTCTCCCACGCCCGGCACCAGGCAGTCCATCGCTGCGACAGTCTTCTGATCGTCGTTGAGACGCATATAGAACGCCTTGATCTCCTTCGGATAGTCTGTCACGAACACGGGGCGGCCGAAGACCTTCTCCGTGAGGTAGCGCTCGTGCTCGGTCTGTAAATCGCATCCCCAGTAGACGGGGTACTCGAACTCCTCCTTATGCGGCTCGAGGAGTCCGATAGCCTCGGTGTATGTGACGCGCCCGAACTGGGCCGAAACGATTCCCTCGAGGCGCTCGATGAGGCCCTTATCATAGAAGCTGTTGCAGAAAGCGATTTCATCCGGGCACTTTTCCATTACGTAGGAAAGGACAAACTGGATCATATCCTCGGCCAGGCGCATATCGTCCTCGAGGTCGGCGAAAGCGATTTCCGGCTCGATCATCCAGAATTCGGCGGCGTGGCGCGGGGTATTCGAGCGTTCGGCGCGGAAGGTCGGGCCGAAGGTATAGACATTGGAAAACGCCATCGCCATACACTCCGCCTCGAGCTGCCCGGAGACGGTCAGGCTCGTGGGGCGGGCGAAGAAATCCTGCGAGAAGTCCACCGTGCCGCTCTCGGTGAGGGGGGGCGCCTTCGGGTCGAGGGTGGTCACGCGGAACATGTCCCCCGCGCCCTCACAGTCGCTGCCCGTGATGAGCGGGGTGTGCGCGTAGAGGAAGCCGCGGTCGTTAAAGAATTTATGGATAGCGTAGGCCGCCACACTGCGGATGCGGAACACGGCGGCAAACGTGTTTGAACGCGGACGCAGATGCGCAATGGTACGCAGATATTCCAGTGTATGACGTTTTTTCTGAAGCGGATAATCCGGGCCGGAGACGCCGTCGAGCGTGACACAGGCGGCATGCAGCTCGAAGGGCTGGCGCGCATTGGGAGTCAGCACGACGCTGCCCGTCACCGTCACGGCCGAGCCGACGCCCAGCTTCGCTACTTCTCGGTAGTTTTGGAGCTTCGATTCCTCGAAGACGACCTGTAAATTCCGAAAGGCGGTTCCATCGTTGAGCTCCATGAACCCTATCGCCTTGCTGTCGCGGATGGTGCGCACCCATCCGCTCACTGTGACTGCTCCATCGAGGTGATCTGTCACCGAGGAGAGCAGGCTGCGTATTTCTGTCCTTTGCATGATAAAACCCCCAGCATTTCACTCGTATACTCGTGTTCTCTTATTATAGACCATTCTTCTTCCCGTTACAAGCGCATTTGTGCAAAATTCCGCCCCCACTTTTTTAAACTTTTTTGAATGAACCGCTACCATTTTCCTGCATTTTGTGCTACACTGTTCGTGGCAGAGATCCTGACTAACAAAAAAGGAAGTGGACCATTATGATTCTTTCTGCCCGCATGCCCAAAATCCGTGAACTTCTCCGGCGCTATTTTGTCGACGCGATGAGCGCCATGGCGCTCGGACTCTTTTCCTCCCTCATCATTGGCCTGATTCTCTCCCAACTCGGGAAGCTGCCGTTGCTCTCGTTCCTCCTGCCCCTGTGCGAGGTGACGGCCGCGTCGTCTCCTGTTGTGGGCGCTGCCATCGGCGGCGCGATTGCCCATGGGCTCGGTGCGAAGCCCCTTGTCGTGTTCTCGAGCATCGTCTGCGGCGCTATCGGGTACCAAGCGGGCGGGCCTGTCGGGGCGTATGTGGCCGCTGTCGTGGGGGCGGAGGTCGGCGGGCTCGCCGCCGGCAGGACAAAGGTGGACATTGTTGTCACCCCGATGGTGACGATCCTCTCCGGCGGGCTGTGCGGCCTGATCGTCGGGCCCGGGGTGAGCGCCTTTATGAGCGGCTTTGGCACGCTTGTGAAGAACGCGACCGACCTCTCCCCGTTCCCGATGGGCATCCTCGTGGCCGTGCTCGTGGGGATGGCGCTGACCGCGCCCATCTCATCCGCCGCTCTGTGCATCATGCTTGGGCTTGACGGACTGGCCGGCGGGGCCGCTGCTGTCGGCTGTTCGGCGCAGATGGTAGGCTTTGCCGTGGCCAGCTTCCGGGACAACGGCATGGGCGGGCTTGTCTCGCAGGGGCTGGGCACGTCGATGCTCCAGTTCGGGAACATCATGCGCCGCCCGGCCATCTGGCTGGCGCCGACACTGGCCGGCGCTGTCCTCGGCCCCGTTTCCACCTGCCTCCTTCGGATGACGAATACCCCCACCGGCGCGGGGATGGGGACATCCGGCCTCGTGGGGCAGTTCGGCGCGTTTGCCGCGATGACGGACATGTCCCCCCTGCTCGTGCTCGGGGAGGTGCTGCTGCTCCACTTCGCGGCCCCGGCGGTGCTGACCCTCCTCTTCGACGCGTTCTTCCGCCGTATCGGCTGGGTGCGCGAGGGGGATATGAAGCTTTCGGCGTGATGCTCGAGGGTATCGCCGCGCCACTGTATAGAAAAAACCGCCCCGCCGGGACGGCATTCATACTTAGCGACAAAAGATAATGATGGGAAGTATGCTGCCTGCCCCTGCTTGACAGGACAGTCTCCGGGAAGGTATAATAAAAACAGAAAGGGCACTGCGACAAGCGGTTAGCCCCAAATGATAGGTTAAGAAGTAACCGCATCTATTGGAGGTAGGGGCGGCTACTTCTTTTTATGTCGAAAGACCTTCAGGAGCCTGCGGGCTTCATGCAGTACTTCACGAAGTACCAGCAGAGTGAGCAGAGTCCACATGTATTCCATCGGCATCGCCCCCTCTCAGGGGCAAGACTTAACCGCCTGCCGTTTTCGCAGCACCTGCCGTTATTTTACCTTTTGCGGCATCTTTTGTCAATCGGTGAAGAAACCGCCCCGGACGGGGCGGTTTCTTCATAAAGGCTTATTATCCGCGCATAAACGTTTCATACGCGCTCAGCATCCGGTCGCACGCCGCGTCGAACGCGGGATCCTCCCGCTGAAGCTCCGGATGCGCCAGATAGTACCGCACAGCGGAAGTGACACCCTCGTCCATGCGGGTGGTGGCAGTAAAGCCGGGGACGAGGCGCTTAATCTTGGTGTTGTCGAAGATCGCGCAGTTGGCCATGTCTCCGAAAAGAGGCCCGTATTTCTGCGGGAAGAAGGTGCAGAGCATCTCGGAGGAGACATGCAGGAGCTTCGGCTCGACATCCAGCGCCCGGCCGATGGTGAGGTAGATCTCGTCCCAGGGGACAAGTTCATCGGACGTGATATGTACCGTCTCGCCGATGGCGTGCCGGTTGCCCAGAAGCCCGACTATGCCCTTCGCGACGTCGCGGCTGTGGGTGACGGTCCAGAGCGAGAGCCCATCCCCATGGACGAACACCGGCTTCCCCGCTTTCATTCGCGCAATGACACTCCACTGGCCGTTCTCTCCGCAAAGGGATACCGGCAGATGCCAGTCGCAGTACGTGTGGCTCGGGCGGACGATGGTCATCGAAATCTTTCCCTGTCGGTACGCCTCGGTCAGAGCGGCTTCACAGCGGATCTTGTTGTCGGCATAGGGCCAGACAGGGTTATGCGTGGGGGTGCTCTCTGTCACGGGGAACCGCATGAGGGGCTTGCGGTAGATGCAGGCGGAGCTGATGAAGAGATACTGGCTGCACAGATCCGAGAAGAGGCGGATATCCCGCTCAATTTCGCCGGGCGTGAAGACGATGAAGTTGGCCACCGCGTCGAAATGCTGCCCGGCGAGCTTCTCCCGGACACCGGCCTCGTCGGCCATGTCGGCCGTGATGGATTTGATCCCGTCCGGAAGACTGGCAGGGCGCCTGCCCCGGTTGAGGACGGTGACATCCATTCCCCTCTCCGCGGCCAGACGTGTGACCTCTGTGCTGATAATACCTGTACCGCCGATCAAAAGCACTTTCATTTACCGTCATCTCCTTATCTGAGCGGTATATTTAACCGCTGTCAGCCGTTAATCAGGATTGCCATATGGGCGAGCGTATCGCTCTCGTTTTCGTGCATGCGCTTGACAAAACCATCCATTCGATTATCTATCGCATGTAATGAAATACGCGCCCAGAGGATAACCCCTTCCACCAGTTTTTCACGCGACAGAACACTTTTCGGAGAATCGGCGGACATGGTGAGCAGCGCTTTAAGCAGGCTGTATAAAATGCACAGGAGCATATAGGCATCCCACAGGTTGTCTTTACCATTAAGAGGTATGCCATGTGCAAATACTTCATTAACGATGATGTTTTCCATCAAATATTCCTGCCCATGGAGAAAAGCATTTAAACGTTCCTTCTGTTCGAAGTAGGCATCAGGCTGATAGGTAAAGTGATCGGCTTCCAGTTTCAGCCCCAGAGAATCAAGTCTCGTTTTCAGGTATTCTTTCATGTCCGGGGAGGAGGTAGTGATAAGGAGCTCAAAGAGCGTTTCGAGATTGTTGGCTAAGAACATGAGCGGATTCGAGGGCAGTTTCTCCACCGCCGCTTTAAAGCCGCTGCCCTCGGTCAGGGCGGTATAGCGTGTCAGCCAGTCCTGAACAGCAGCGTCCTCGGTAGTGGACTGAATCTTCGCAAGCGCCCGGACGGCGATGCCCAGCAGGATCATGCGCTCGTCGAGCGTGTACGAGCGGTTCTGGAGGATGGAGATGCACACCCACTGGATCTCCTCAAAGTGGCTGTACAGTGTCTGGGAGCCTTCCGGCGTGCGGAGACGGCTGATACGGAGGATCCCCTTTTCACGCGGCGCCGCCAAAAATTCGAGCCCGTCCGGCCGCGCCCAGAGGAGATTGACAACCTCCTCGCAGGCCGGGGTGCACGAAAGCAGGATCAGATTTCCGGAGCGGAACGCCCGGCGCGGGAAATCCTGACAGATGTACGGCAGCACTCCCGGACCGCATTCGATCTGGAGCCGGCACATACGTTCCTCGTTTAAAAATACGCAGTCACCCTTTTCATCGAGCTGTATACCGGCAAAGAATGTACTGCTGTTCGCCTTTTTATTGCGGCGGATACCCTTGGAAACAAGCTCCTCAAGCTCAGGGCTTTTGCGCGTAGAACGGATTTTCATGTAGCACGGGCGGGGAACGTTGATGCGCCAGCCATGGCAGCAGTCGTTATGACAGCCGCTGGCCAGGCAGTGGAATTCGCTAAAGTAATCCGGCTGTAAGATATATTCTTTTGCATCATTCATACAGTTTTAATCTCCCAAAAAGTAGAATACCCGTCCCACTTCTCGGGAGCGGGACGGGCTGGAGGAATGTTTTTCAGAAAAAACTGGCTCCATATTTTATATTATCGTCTGATATGCAGAAAAGTCAAGAGATATCAGGCTCTTTCCCGTGAAGATTTTGCAGGATTGTCAAACAGATTGGGCAAAGAAGAGGGGATGAGAAAGCCGGCTGAGAGGTATCATCGGCAGGCTATTGAAGCGGCGGTTGCAGACGGCAAGCCGCTTTTTAAAACCGGCCGGAAAAAATGGCAGGAATGGAACATTGCCGGCCCTCATGGCAACGGTGTTCAATTTTTCCGTTTATGCTTTGGTGTGGAAGGGCGGATGAATTGATGCCGGATAACCAGCTCGGCGGCAATTTCCTCAAAAAGGGCCTGGATATCCCGTTTTTCTTCCTGCGGACCAATGTTTAGAGAGCTCCTGCAACTGGAAAAAAGAAGTTTTCAGATACCCCTTGATTTTCCGATGTATATTTGGTATAATAATCAGGCACAATATGTTTCATATCATCGAATCGGCTTGGAGATGTCGCCTAGCTTGGTCGAGGGCGCACGACTGGAAATCGTGTAGGGGTCAAAAGCTCCTCGAGAGTTCGAATCTCTCCATCTCCGCCAATAAACCCCGCCTGAATGGTTTGTTCAGGCGGGGTTTTTTTAGAAAACATAAAAAAAGTGTGGCGGCGATGCTGTCACACTTTTTTATGTTTTCCAGTTGTTTTCGATTATCCAACGTTGCGTGTGGTGCCCCGCAGCAGAATGCGCGATTCCAGCCGGAGGATGCGTTCTCTGGGTTCTTCCCCGCGCAGCAGGGTGAACAGAAGGGAAGCCACCTGCTCGCCAAGATCGGCGGTGGGCTGTTCGATTAGAGAGAGCGGCGGTTCGGCCACATCGGTCAACTGACTCCGGTCGAAGCCTATCATTTCCACATCCTGCGGGATACGGATCCGCAGCGTTTTTAAGGCCCGTAGCACGCCGATAGCAAGCGTGTCGTTACCGGCAAGCAGTGCTGTACAGCCCTGGTTGTCCTGCATCAGCGCCATGGCCGCATTGTATCCGCACTGGATGCTGAACTCGCCGTAATAGGTCAGAGAATCGTCATAGGGAATTTGATAGGCCTCGAGTGCTGCACGGTACCCCTGAGCACGTTCCCGGGTTGTCGACGCATGCTGCGGCCCAGCAATGAAGCCGATACGCCGGTGTCCGCCACGGATGAGCATCTCCGTGGCCATGAACATGGAAAATTCATTATCAACGAAAACGCCGGTCTCCACGGGCATTCGCTTCATTTTACGGTCGAGCAGGACACAGGGAATGCCGTATTTGTTTAGCCGTTCATGGATTTCCTGCCACTCCTCAAAGAGGGAGGTCAGAATCACCCCGTCCACCCGCTTGGCAATCAGGGAAGCTAGGCACGCCTCCTCCATCTTGGGGGAAAGGTTTGTATTGCAGATGAGGGCGATATAATCTTCGGAGTGCAGATAATCGCCGGTGGCACGGATCACCTCCGGGAAAAAGGGACTTGTGATGTCCGGCACCACAATGCCGATGGTTCTGGTCTTTCCGCTGGCGATCCCGCGGGCAAGCAGATTGGGGCGGTAGTCCAGCCGTTCCATCGCCTCCAGGATGCGTTTGCGCGTTTCTTCTCCCACACCCTTTTCGTTTCCGTTGATAACGCGTGACACGGTCGCTTTGGATACGTTCGTCAGTCGTGCAATATCTTCCAGTGTAACCCTCATAATTCCTCCGTCCTAATGACAGTTTGGTTTTTTCCCGGTTGATTCCTGCGGATGACGTCTCCCATTTTAACAACGAAAAAAAGTTTAGTGAAGCGTCTAATACAACAGCTATTCACGAATTTATTGTGATAAATAGACGAAATTAAAAAATATAATTAGTATATGTTGACACAAACGCTTATTTGTTGTACATTCGCAGATAGAAGGTTAATTTGGAATGGAAGGAAGGATAAAATGAAAGCATGCGTCATAGCCGGAAAGGAAAAACTCCAAATTGTAGATTGCCCGGTCCCACAGATAGAGGACGACGAAGTACTCATCCGTGTCGAACGCTGCGGAACCTGTTTTTCGGAATTCCCGCTGTGGAAGCAGGGGACTGAGCAGGGGAAACGGATAGGACATGAGCCGGTGGGCATTGTGGAAAAGGTGGGCAGCCGCGTGAGCCGTTTTGTGCCCGGCGAGCGGGTGACAGGCATGTTCTATGAGGCGTTTGCAGAATACACCAAGGCTCCGGAACGGAATGTGATCAAGGTTCCCGATTCGCTCAGTACCTGCGAGGGAATTGGCGAACCGCTTTCGTGCCTGATGAGCGGCGTTCAGCGCACGCCGCTTGAGATGGGGGATACGCTCGCCGTGGTCGGTTGCGGGTTTATGGGGAACGGTTTTCTTCAGCTCATGAGGCTGCGCGGGGCGGGGAAAATCATCGGCATCGACCTGCGTCCGGAGGCGCTCGAAAATGCCCGGCGTTTTGGCGCGAATGAGACCTACCTTCCGCAGGAGGTCCCGGCGTGCTATCTTGTGGATACCTTTAACGACCGGATTTTCCTTGACGGAGTCGATGTTGCAGCCGAGGTGAGCGGCACAGCCGAGGGATTGGCGCTGGCAGGGAAAATGCCGCGGGCGCACGGCACGCTGGACATTGTCGGCTACCACCAGAGCGGCGGGCTGCGGGAGGTGGATATGAAGATGTGGAACTGGAAGGCGATGACGGTCATCAATGCGCATGAACGCCGCGACAGCCGCCATATCCAGTACATGGCCGCCGCCATGCGCCTGATTGAAGCTGGGCAGCTGGATATTGCCGGCATGTACACACATGAATATGCGCTTGACGATATCAACCAAGCCTTCCGCGATATGGAGAACAAGCCGCACGGTTATATCAAGGGAAGCGTCCGTATCGGGTGACAAGCTTGCGGAAAGTAAATGCAGAGGAGTTGGGCGTGATGGAGAAGATGATGGTCGGCATCGACCTGGGGGCGACAAATCTCCGCATCGGTTTGGTGGATGAAAGCTATCGTGTGGTGAAGTTCGAGCGTTCGCTTACCCGGGAGCTGGTCTGTGACGGGGACACGCTGCGCGCGCTGGGGGAATGCATCGAGCGGTTTCTGGATGGTCTTCCGGCGCCGGAAGCCGTGGTAATTGGTTTTCCCGCCGTCGTCAGTGGGGATCACAAGATGGTCCGCCAATCGCCCAACATCGCAGGGTTTGACAACATCAATTTCGCCGACGGCCTTTCCAGCCGCCTTAAGTGCCCCGTGATCATAGAGCGCGACTGCAACCTTCTCCTAGCGGGAGAAATCTATGCGCGCGGGATGGAGCAGGAAAGCGTATTGGGATTTTACATCGGCACGGGCTACGGCAACGCTCTCTTTTTAAACGGCCGCTTCTGGGAGGGGGCGGACGGAGCCGCGGGCGAAATCGGGCATATCCCGCTCTATGGGGTTCACGAACGCTGCGGCTGCGGCAATGAGGGATGTGTTGAAAGCATCGGCAGCGGCGCGCGGCTGGTGCGGCACGTTAAAGAAACCTATCCGGGGGAGGATGTGGCAAACGTCTTTACCGCGCACCCGGATGATCCGTTCCTTGATGCGTTTCTGGAGGTCCTGGCTATCCCCATTGCAACAGAGGTCAATCTCCTCAATCCGGCCCATATTATTATTGGCGGCGGTGTTGCGGCGATGCAGGGATTCCCCAGAGAGAAGCTGGAAAAGAATGTACTGCATCATGTGCGCAGGCCTGTCCCGTTTGAAACGCTGCGCTTTCTCTATGCGGATGACAATCCGCAGGCGAGCGTTTTGGGTGCGGCATATTACGCACGGCGGTATATACACAGCGCATAAAGCGAAAAGGGCCTTCCGCCGCCCCAGCGGAAGGCCCTTTCATCCACACGAATCCGGGTTATCCTTTGACGGCTCCCGCCGACATGCCCTGAATCAGGTATTTCTGTGCAACGAGCAGGAAGATGAGTGTCGGAATGGTTGCGATGCAGGAGGCGGCCATCAGTGCGGGCCAGTCGCTCGTGTACTGCAGCACAAATTTCTGCAGCCCGATGGTCAGGGTGCCGATACTGTCGCTGCGCAGGAAGATACTCGCCAGCGTATATTCGCCCCACGCGTTGATGAATGTGAAAATGCCCACCGTGGAGATGCCGGGCATCGAGATAGGCAGTACAACGCGCAGGAAGCCGGAAAACTGGTTGCATCCGTCGATCTGGGCGGCTTCCTCAATATCAATGGGGATGGTGTCGAAGAAGCCCTTGGTCATCCAGATGGAGAAGGGTAGGTTAAGCGTTGTGTAGGCGAACATGACAGAATACAGGGTGTCGACCATGTTCAGGTTTTTGAAGATGACAAAGAGAGGGATCATCATCAGCGTGCCGGGGAACATCTGCAGCAGCAGGACAAAGACGCTGTAAAAATTGAAGACTACCCCGCGGAAGCGTGAAATAGCGTACCCCGCACAGACGGCGAACATGATACAGCAGACAGTGACCGTGACAGCGACAACCGCGCTGTTAAAGATGTTGTTGCCGAAGGTGGTCCCGGTCAGCACCTGGCCAAAGGAATCAAACTTCCACTCGGCAGGGAACAGCGCAGGCGAGCTGAGTGCTTCGCTGCGGCCCTTGAGGGCGGTGCCGAACATCGAGATGAAGGGTAAATCGACACAGAAGATGATGATAACGAGCGCGGCATAGGTCAGAATATCGAGCAGGATTTTTTTCCTGTTGGGTTTGGGATTCCAGGACGAAGCGTTTGCAGCCATAGGCGTCTCCTCCTTTCTAAATCAGGAATAGGTCTCCCTGTTTTTGAGCAGCTTCATGTACAGCATGGCCAGAATCATGAGCACGACAAGCATAATCGACGCAATGGCCGAGGCATAGCCGATGTTGCTGCGCAGAAATGCCGTGTAATAGGACAGAATGGGCAGAACAAATGTTGCATCGACAGGGCCGCCGCGCGTGAGCAGATAGATGTTTTCAAAATTGTTGAAGGTCCAGATAAACATGAGCACGGTCGAAATCGTGGTCACAGGCTTGAGCATCGGCATGGTGATGTAATAGAAGCTGCGGAAAAAGCCGGCCCCGTCCATCTGGGCGGATTCATACAAGTCCTTTGAGATCCCCTGCAGACCGGCCAGGAGAGTAATCATCATAAACGGGAACGATTTCCATGCGCCGGTGAAAATGACTGTCACACGGGCGGTGGTTGCCTCGGCAAGGAACAGGATGGGTTTCCCGATGAGTCCCATGCCGGTGAGCGTGCGGTTGATAAACCCGAGCTGGTCGTTGAGCAGCCACATCCAGTTTGTGGCTGCGACGACGGACGGGATCACCCACGGGATCAGGATGAGCATGCGGAAGATGCCGCGTCCTTTGATTTCGCGGTTGAGCAGCAGGGCGAAGCACAGGCCCATGATATAGGAAATGAGAACGACAAAGAAGGCGTAAATAAATGAATAGGCCAGTGTGCTGTAAAACTCCGAATCCTTGGTTAATATTTCGATAAAGTTTCCGGCGCCTACAAAGCGCCGCTTTTTAGGCCGCATAAGGTTATAGTCGAACATGCTCAGATAGATGCCGTTGAGCAGCGGATAGAGGCTGATCAGCGAAATTAAAAGCGTTGCAGGCACGAGCATGGCGTAGCCCAGGCGGTTGTTCTTGAGCTTTTTCCCTTTTCGGGCAGGCTTGGAAGAGGACATAGCCACAGAATTGCACCCCCGTTTCGGAAATGATGACATTTTGAATAGACGGGATGCCCGGCACTCCGGGAGAGGCCGGGCATCCGCTGGAATCAAAGGTTATTCGGCGTAGTCGGCCAGCGCTTTGGCAATCTGGTCGTGCGCTGTCTGTGCGATGGCGGCATAATCCCGGTTGCCGGTGATAACGGCTTGGAGGGCCTTGCCGTAATAATCCTCGCCCTCAATCTGAGAGAAGGCCGGATAGGCGGCGGGAGCCGGATAGCAGGTCGGAACGGAATTCGGGATGATGAGCTCTGCAAACTGCTTCTGATACCAGATGTTCTGGAAGTATTCGTTTGAGGAATTGGAACTGACAGAGGGAACCTGGCTGCATCCGCCCTCGGTCCAGAGGGGCAGCTCATTTTCAATCCAGAACTTGATGAACGAACGGCAGGCGTCGGGCGATTCGGTCTGGGTGTAGGCCATAATCGAGTTCATCCAGATATAGTTGCGGGCTGAGCTGCCGCTCGGGCCCTTCATGACGGGCATGATGGCGGAAACCTTCTCCACATCGGGATAATCCTTCAGCCCGGCGGGAGGACCGTTGAACCAGATGGCGGCGGTGCCGGAATAATACATCTTTTCAGCGTCGGAGCCCTTATAGCTGGCGGTGCCTTCGGAAATATAGCCGTTGTCATACAGCTTGCCGAAGAGTTCGAGCGTTTCAATGACACGCGAGTTGGTGAAATCGGCCTGGGTGTTTTCATCGGTGAGGCCGGTGTCGTTCTGCACGAGGAAGTTGAGGATCGTCTGGCCGCCCATCTGATCGCCGCCGCCGAAGACGAAGGGAACCACGTCGGGCAGAGCGGCTTTGAGCTTCGCGCAGCAGTCGAGGAATTCGTCCCAGGTGGTGGGAGGATTGGCGATGCCGGCCTGCTCAAAGTAGTCGGTGCGGTAGACAAATCCGCGCGGGTCGATGGCCCACGGAATGCCGGTGAGGATGCCGTCATACGTCATGGTCTGCAGGCCGCCGGGCGGCAGCTCGCTTGGAACGGAGCTCCCTTCCGCATTCCACTGATCTACAATCGGCTGCAAATCGAGGATTTCGCCCATGACCGCATACTGAATGGGCTGGCCGGAAGCGCCGGTGCTCGTGTCGGGCGCTGCGCCGGAGGTGATGGCGGTCAGGAAGGTCTGATAGAAATTGTCCCACGGGGTCATCTGTAATTCAACAAAGATGTTCTGATCGTTTTCCGCATTAAAGCGGTCCACAATGGAGGCGGCTGCGTCGCCGTAAGTGGCGGCCGGTCCGTTGACCATTTCCCAGTGGGTGATTTTGGTCGCGCCTGCGGGCGCTGCCTGTGATTCTTCCGGAGCGGGACTGTCCGCTGCAGGGCTAGGGTTGGAGCTTTCCGGTGCGGCGGGAGCGGGATCGGGTGTCGAAGCGGACGATCCGCCGCCTGCACATGCGCCCAGCTGTGCGGCGGCCAGAAGAACCGCCAGCAGAGTTGCAAACCGCTTTTTCATTTGAAGTCCTCCTTCTTTCTGTTTGTGACGTTTTATTCAAGCCCTTCGGCTTTGAAACGGATTCGATTACAGATGTAGAGCGTTGTGCAGATATTCGCGGGAGACAAGGGCGGATTTATAGTTGCACACCGGCTGTTTATCCAGCTCGACGCACAGCACCCCGTCATACCCCGCCTCGCGGAGCACCTTATAGATGCCTTTGAAATCGACAGTGCCCAGCCCCAGCGGAAGAAAACGGTTCATGGGCCATTCCGGGCTCACGGACGTATCCGGGTCGACGTCCTTAAGGTGGACATATCCAAGGCGGGGGGCAAATTTGCGGAATGCCTGCACGGCGTCCATACCGGCCAGGGTGGTGTGTGCGGTGTCCAAGCACAGTGTGACAAGGCCGGGATCGGTGTTTTCCATCAGAAGATCAATTTCATTCTCGCGGAAAACCGGTGTATTGGCGTGCGGGTGGAAGCAGGCGACCATCCCGTTTTCCTTGCACAGGCGCCCGATACGGTTGCAGCGCGCGGCATAGTCGAGGATTTTTTCCGGGTCGGTGGGCCGATCGTTGGGAGCATCGCTCCACATTACGCCCTGCAGATTCAGGTAGGTGGCGCCTGTGCGCTTCATGAAATCGACATAGCCCAAGGCGCTCTGGTAATCGGCTTCGCCGTCCTCGGTGAAATGCTCATACAGATTGACCAGCTCCAGACGATACTTTTGGAGCAGAGCGTTGACCTCGTCGGCATTGTTGTCGAAGTAGCGGGTGATAAAGGCGAAATTTTCGACCGCCTCGTATCCTATGTCGGAGACCTCTTTGAGGAACTGCTCAAATTCCCACTTATAGTTGTCTTTGTGGTTAATCAGCCATGTCCAGCCGGTGTAGGCAACTTTCATGCGCGGACCATCCTTTCTGTTTATCAATGTTCGTATCTTTACTGCAGGGCGGTCTGTTCCACAGCGGGACTGCTGCGCTTGTTGACATCCGGCAGGCGGTGTTCGAGCGCGGCGCGGGAGATTTCGATGTCCTCCATCGCCTCCAGCTCGTTAAAGCAGCCGACAGTCACCATGTCCTGCTCCCGCAGTACGTTCCAGTTAAAGGTCAGGCCGACATAGGGCGTTGTGCGCCCCGCGCCCATGGGCTTGATGGTCATGACCGGATGCTTGGCCCCATGAATCAGGCGGATGACCGATTCGATTTCGACCTGCATCATAAAACCGACACAGTTAAAAATCTGCACATAGGTTTCCACATCGTATTCATTCTCGTCGCAGTAGGTGACCAGTTCGGGCATATGTGCCGTGACGCCTGGGTGCATCCCTGATTCGCGGATCATGGACAGATAATCGGGCAGGCGGTCCATTGTGCCCTTGTTTTTGTTGACGAGCTGCTCGGCGCACCAGTGATGGACAAGGCAGAAGGTACTGCCCAGCCGGGCGCTGTTTTCAATGACCGCCTGCGCTTCTGCACGCGCCTGGGCGGTGTCGTCGACATTGAAGATGGGCGTATCAATGATCAGAAGCCGGCGGCCCAGCCGCTCCTGTACATGGAGCATGGCTCTGCTGGCTAAGGGGCTGGTAGAAATCGGGCCCATGATAGCGTCGATGCCGTTGTCCATAAAAGTGCGGACAATAGGAAGAAAATCTTCCTCAGAGGCGAACGCCCGGGTGATTGTGTGATCGGCAGCCGGACCTGTGTGGCTGTAGCCGAACATCCAGTTAGTACCAATCAGCATACGCGGCAGAGACAAACCGCCGACGATTGTGCGGGGAAAAAGCTCTTTCATCTTGAGGACTCCTTTCTGCCTGTACTTTCCGTACTTTAGAAATTGACGCCCGCCACCAGGATAATATTGGCAAAAGAGGTGGTTTCACCGGTGCGGATAAGGGTCTTAGCACGGCCGGTGCGAACCTTGAATTCTTCGTGAGGAACCATGACACAGGGCAAATCGCCGAGAAGATCCCGAGTCTGTCCGTAAAGCGTGCCGCTGCAGGTTTCCATCTCACTGGCCAGAATGCAGCTTTCTACCACCAGTTCGTCGAGAACAGCCTTGAGCACATCGAGCAGAGAGGGGACGCCGCATACCAGAGAGAGATCAATGACCTCAATGCCGTCGGGAATAGGGAGTCCGGGATCCGCGATGACAAGACTATCCGTATGTCCGATTCTGGCAATAGCAGCACTGAGGGCAGGATTGAGGATTCCGTTTTTTTTCATATTATTTTAACTCCGTCCAGATTTTCGTGCGTAAATTTACAAAAATGAAGCTTGCTAAATCGTTTTGAAAGCCGCTGCGGTTTCTGGCTACAATCCCTATTCTATAGAGGAAACAATGTTTCGTAAAGTGCAGAATTACACTAGAAAAGAAATGATTTTTGTGCAATTAAAATATAAAATTCAAAAAAAACAATGGATTATTGACAATCACCAGGGACTATATTATAGTTAAGTAGAACGTTTTAGCACCGGCAAATAGAGAAAATGGAGGGTGGGGGAGCATACGTGAGAGTCACCATCAAGGATATTGCCAGAGAGGCGGGGCTGTCGACCTCGACGGTTTCTCTCGCGCTGAACAAGAAGTCGCACCGCCTGAGTGAACAGACGCGCCGGCGGGTGCTTGAAGCGGCCGACAGGCTGCATTACCGCCCCAATCAGCTCGCCGTTGGGCTGATTACAAAGCGGACCAATACGATTGGACTAATTATTCCGGATGTCTCCAATGTCTTTTTCTCTGAGCTGTCCAAAGGAATAGAGGAGCGGTGCCAGGAGCACGGGTATAACGTTCTGCTCTGTACGAGCAGCGACAATCCGAAGAAGGATGTCGACTATCTCAACGTCATGCTTGATCGCGGGGTGGACGGCGTGCTGCTCGCGATGTCGGCGACAGCGTCTCCCTCTGTCGCGGTGGAATGCTGTGAAATTGCCGCACATGCGGAGACGCCCCTGGTGCTGCTGGATCGTTCTGTCGGGGATCGGTCGGTGGCCAGTGTGTGTATTCATCACGAACTCGGGGGGTATCTGGCCACCCGCCATCTGCTTGAGCTGGGGCACCGCCGGATCGGCTGCATTACAGGGCCGATGGCCTCCCATTCGGCCAAGCAGCGTTTTTACGGCTATATCCGCGCGCTGCAGGAGTATTCGGTCGCGTTTGATCCCGCCCTAGTCATGGAGGGGGACTATCACATGTTTTCCGGGCTGAATCTGGCGCAGCCCATGCTCCGCACAGGCGTCACGGCGATCTTTGCGGCAAATGATATGATGGCTTATGGCGTTTATAAATATGCGGTGACCCATGGGCTGCACGTACCGAAGGATCTCTCGCTGGTTGGTTTTGACAACCTGTTTTTTTCCGAGCTGATGGAGGTGCCGCTGACCTCGGTTGATCAGCCGGCCTGCGAAATGGGGGCGTGTGCCGTATCCAGGCTGCTGGAGCTTATCGAAAACAGGGAGAGCGGAAATGAGGAGACCCTCTTTACACCGGAACTGATCGTTCGCAAAAGCACCTGCCCGTTACCTATGGAGAAAGGATGAGCCATATGAAAAAATTTTTGAACTTTGGTTCCCTGAATATTGATAATGTTTACAGTGTGGATCACTTTGTTCAGGCGGGAGAAACCCTCGCTCCGTTTTCGTTTGAGATGTTTCCCGGAGGAAAGGGGTTAAATCAGTCGATTGCGCTTGCGCGTTCCGGGGCGGAGGTCTGGCACGCGGGAAGAGTGGGACCGGACGGAGAGTGGCTGGTCAAGCTGCTCGCGGAAAGCGGTGTGCACGCGGAGGAAATCGACCGGACAGGGAAACGCAGCGGGCATGCGGTCATCCAGGTCAACCCGCAGGGGCAGAACTGCATCCTGCTCGACGGCGGGGCGAATATGCAGATTCCGGAGAGCTATATCGAAACATCGCTTGCGCCGTTTGGGCGCGGCGACTGCCTGGTGCTGCAAAACGAAGTGAATTCCCTGCCGGAAATCATCCGCCGTGCGGCCCAAAGGGGGATGGATATCGCGCTGAACCCTTCGCCAATTACGGACGAATTATATGCGATGGATTTTTCTGCTGTCACTTGGCTGATACTCAACGACCTCGAGGGAGAGGCGCTCACAGGGGAACAGCAGCCGCAGGAAATGGCGCGGGCGCTGCTGGCGCGGTATCCGCATATGCGGATCGTGCTGACGATGGGCAGCGCCGGCGTGCTGTACCGGGATGCGCAGGAAAGCCACACGCACGGGATTTTCCATGTGCCTGTTGTGGATACCACCGGGGCGGGGGACACATTCACCGGCTACTTTCTCTCCGCTGTGGTCGGGCAGCGCCCTGTGGCCGAAGCGCTGCGGATCGCCTCCGCCGCGTCCGCCATTGCCGTTTCACATAAGGGAGCGGCCGTGTCCATCCCCACGAGCGAAGAGGTAAAACGTTTTTTAAGTACGTGTGAAGAAAACAGAGGCTGACAAAAAACTCCCCGGATTCTTGTGGCAAAACGACCTTTACGAAACAAAGTTAATCAATTATTGTGTTAGACAGGGTTCTATGCAATAATTAAAGGAGGATGCAAAATCATGAAAGCAGATGCCATCTGGGTTGTGGAGCCCAACAAAATCGAAATCCGTCCGGTCGAAATGGAAGATCCCAAGTATGACGAGGTTCAGGTGGAGGTCAAGGCCTGCGGCGTCTGCGCATGGGATTCCTACCTTTACCAGGGGATCAGCGCTCCCAGCCCGATTCCCTATGTGATCGGCCATGAGGGTGTGGGGATTGTCAGCAAAATCGGCGCCGGAGTGACCAGTGTCAAGGTGGGGGACAAGGTATTCTGTGCCAGTGGCGGCAACGCGATGATGGCACAGTATACGAACCTTTCGCAGG
This sequence comes from uncultured Oscillospiraceae bacterium, assembly GCA_949743955.1. Classification (GTDB taxonomy): domain Bacteria; phylum Bacillota; class Clostridia; order Oscillospirales; family Ruminococcaceae; genus Harryflintia. The sequence goes on from CATJVQ010000022.1 coordinate 47,819, forward strand.
ACAGTGTCGCCAGGATTCCCGATGATACGGAGGACTGGGCCGCCTGGGTGGCTGAGCCTACGGTCTGTGTAGTTAACCTGCTGTATAAAACCGCCATCGAGCCGGGCGATCATGTTGTCCTCGTCGGCGCAGGATATATGGGTCTGCTGACCATCATGGGGCTGCAGGCCGAACCCTATGGGGAACTGACAGTTTTTGAGAAACGTGCCGACCGGCGTGAGCTGGCAAAGAAGTATGGCGCAAAGGAAGTCCTCGATCCGGATTCTCCCGAGGGAGAGGCGCGCGTGCAGGAGATTATCCGCGGCGGCGGGGCCGATGTGGTCATTGATTTTGCGGCTTCCGATTCCGGGTATGAGCTCGCGACGCGGATGCTCCGCTCGAGCGCCGGGAAATTTACCTTGGGCACCTGGCACCGCCACGCGAAGGCGTTTGACGGCACGCAGTGGCATCTGGGCGGCGTGACGGTTCTGAACCTGGCTCCCGGCAGCAACATCCATTTCCGCGAGCTGATTCCGCGCACGGCGGCCCTGATTCGGCGCGGCGTCTACTGTCCCGGCGAGCTTGTCACACATGTAGCCGATTATCATGAGGCGGATCCGGTCTTCTTAAAATCCATTGACAAGTCGGACGGTTATCTTAAGGGCGTTATTACCTTCTGACGGAAAGGAAACCAAGTGAAAGAAAGAACCCCAGAGGAACCAATCTTTTCCCCTTCGCTGATGTGCATGGATCTGCGGTATGTCGCCGGACAGATGGAAATTCTGAACCGGCACTGCGATGTATATCATGTCGACATCATGGACGGGCATTTCGCCAAAAATATTGCGCTTTCTCCGGCTTTTGTTTCGGTCGTGCGGTCGCTGACCAGCCTTCCTGTCGACGCACACCTCATGGTCACGCAGCCGGGAGATTATATTGACGCGCTGGCCGCTGCGGGAGCGTCGGTGATCACCGTCCATGCGGAGACCATCGGGACGGAGGCGTTTCGCACTATCCGGCGGATTCAGGCCGCGGGATGCCAGGTCGGCGTGGCCCTGTGTCCGGCAACGCCGCTGGCAATGGCGGAGAGCTATCTTGGGTATGTGGATGTCCTGACCATCATGACGGTCGACGTGGGGTATGCCGGACAGCCGTTCATCCCCGAGATGGTGGAAAAAATCCGCCTCGCGGCCGCGCTGCGGCAGGAGCGGGGGCACCATTACGTCATCCAGAGCGACGGTGCAAACAACCCGGCGACATATCGTGCGCTCTACGGGGCGGGAACAAGGATGTTCGTCATGGGTTCGAGCGGCCTGTTCCGGCCCGGTGTACCGCTGGAGGAAGCGTATGAGGCGATGCGGCGGGATTTTGGAGAGGCTGTCGGAATACAGGAAACCTGAAAGGGGGAGGCCGATGATTGCGCTGGGAAGCGACCATGTGGGAATCGAGCTCAAACGCTCGGTGATGGAGCTGCTCAAAGAAAAGGGCATTGATTTCCGGGATTATGGAACCTACACTGAGGAGCGGTGCAATTACCCTGAATATGCGTTGTCTGCGGCGAAAGCGGTACAAAGCGGCGAATGTGAAAGAGGAATTCTCTGCTGTGGAACAGGTGTGGGGATTTCCATTGCGGCCAACAAGGTGAAGGGAATTCGCTGTGTCTGCTGCAGCGATCCCTACTCAGCCCTCCTCTCCCGAGAGCATAACGACACCAACATGCTGGCGATGGGGAGCCGGGTGGTGGGTGCCGATCTGGCAAAGATGATTGTCGACGCCTGGCTTGGCGGTGTATTTGAAGGCGGCCGGCATGCGGTTCGTGTCGCGCAGATCGCCGAAATCGAGACAACAGGAACTATCAAAATGGAGATCTCCTTATAACCCGCTTTTTCACAAACAGTCCAATCTTGCCCTCACATAGAAAAGTAAAATAAGAAAATGAGCATGTCCAAAGGACATGCTCATTTTTTGCGTCTTATTCCGCTCCGGCGAGTCCGGAGCGCAGCGCTTCAAAGAGGCTGTTGATGCTGCACGCCGCCAGATCCAGCGTGTATACGGGCTCGGCGATGTCCCAGAGGTAGTGAGCGTCGGAGCTGGTGAGAACGCCGCGGTCGCCGATGAGATTCCGGCTGCTGTCCTTAGCGAAGAAAGCATCCGGATTCTTCACCTCCACGACGGGGAACCCGCACTCCGGCGGGATGCTCCCGAGATTTGCCAGCACGCTGTATGCACTCTTGTCGACATGCGCCGGAAACGCGAAGCCGCCGAACTCCGCCGCCATACGCCCCGCGTCGGTGATGGGGATGCTTGTCGCGTTGATGAGGAGCTTCTGCTCTGTCCCGACAGGCTCATCCTCTGCGTTCAGGATGAGCTGCTCGCCGAAGATGGCCGGCCGGTTGTCGATGGCGGGCAGGCATTCATAGACAGCTTCATCGAACCGGAGCGCCGCCTCGACATTCGGGAAGAGGCAGACGACATGGACCTCCTCCGCCGTTGTCAGTTCCATCCCGGGAATACCGAGGAGGCCGCTCTGCCTGGCCGCCTCGATAAACGCCGGGCAGTTGCGGCAGGTGTTGTGATCCGTGAGCGCCACAAGGTCGAGCCCCTTGAGAATCGCCATGCCGACAATGTTGTTCGGCGTCATGTCATTGTCTCCGCACGGGGAGAGGCAGGAGTGCAGATGCAGATCGTAGCTAAGCTTCATTACAGTACCTGTCGATGGCGCGGGCCGTCTCGTAGACAGGCTTCTCCGTCGCGAGCAGGACTACGCCCTGCTGCTCCGCCCGGGCGGTGACAGTCTCGTCAATCGCCATCCCCTCGGCCACCACCACGCACGCCAGGTCGCACAGCACTGCGACAGCCACCGTGTTTAAATTCGCCATCACTGTCACCCACACGCCATCCGCCGGCGCGCGGCCCATCACAATGGAGAGCAGATCACAGCAGTACAGCCGCCCGTTTACTTCCCGCTGCAAGCTGTCCCCGCCGCAGACGATGCGCAGATCCAATTTCTGCGCTATCTGTTCGACTGTCATTTCTTCTCGTCCTCCCCTTTCTGTGCATACAGCTTCTCCCGCATCCGGTAGATGCAGTCGTCCTCGCTGGCGAACCCGCGCACCACGTCCTCCGCGAGGGCACGGCAGGTCGGCGCGCCGCACGAGCCGCAGTCCAGCCCCGGCAGGCTCGCCTCTATTTCCTGCATGCGCATCATTTTTTCCATCGCCTTGCCGAGGTCCGCGTCCAGCTCCATCACCGGCTGGTACTCCACCATCTGGTCGTACTTGACCTCTCTGGGGACCTCGTCCCCAATATGGTTGCAGCTCACGGGCAGGTATTTGCGGATGCGCTTGAGCTTCGCCTTGGCGACATATGGGTTCTCCACATTGAGCACCCCTCCCACGCACCCGGCGCTGCACGCGTTGAGCTCCACAAAGTCGAGGTCCGTAAACTTATCGTCCTCCAGATCCTCGAGCACTTTGATGACATTTTCAATCCCGTCCGCCGCCAGATACCGGTCGTTGAGGAGGGCGGCCGCCTCGCCGCCCGAGGATCCCCACCCGAGGCCCATGCGCCCGGACGAAGCGAGCTCCTCCGGCGCCTTCACCTGCTTCATGAGCCGGATGAGCTTCGGGTAAACGTCCCGGACCGCGACCACAGCGTCCACCGCCGACACCTTTGACCCCATCGGGCGCTTAACCGCTGTCACCTTTGCAGGGCAGGGGGAGATGAACACGACCCCGATCTCCGCCGCGGGCCGCCCCGTGCGCGCGGCGGCCTCCCTTTTCGCCATCCTCGCCGCCACCTCAATAGGGGCGCAGAGCGGCAGCACATGGGGGATGAGCTCCGGAAAGCGCACCTGGATGAGCCTGAGCACCGCCGGACACGCCGAGGAAATCACCGGCCTTACGACCATACCGCCGCTCATCATGTGGCGCGTGGCATCCGAGACAATCTCCGCCGCGCGCGCGACCTCGAACACCTCGTCGAAGCCCATCATCCGGATGGCCTCGAGAAGGATGTCCACATCGTCGAGGTTATTGAACTGCCCGTACAAAGCGGGGGCGGGGAGGGCTATTTTATAGGGGAATGCGTCTATGGCGCTTAACGGATCGAAGATCGCCTGCTTGGCGTGGTGCGGGCAGACCCGGATGCACTCCCCGCAGTCGATGCAGCGCTCCTTGATGATCTTCGCTTTCCCGTCCCGCACGCGGATCGCTTCGGTCGGACAGCGCTTGACGCAGTGCGTGCAGCCCTTACACGCATCGCTGTCCAGCGTCACCGAGTGGAAATAGGCTTCCATATCCGACTTCACCGGCCTTTCCTTTTTACCCGGCATGATTGAAAACGGACATCCGTACCGTTGTCCCCACGCCCAGCGTGCTTTCCACGGTCATTTCGTCCGTGTATTTTTTCATGTTCGGCAGGCCCATCCCGGCCCCAAAGCCAAGGTTGCGCACTTCCTCCGGCGCCGTGGAATAACCGGCCTGCATCGCGCGCTCGATGTCCGCGATGCCGGGGCCCTCATCCGCGAGTACCATGTCCACGCGATCGGGCGCGACATCCACCGTGATCTCCCCGCCGTGCGCATGGATGACCATGTTGATTTCGCCCTCATACATCGCAATCGCCACCCGGCGGATGACGTCCGGGTTCATGCCGATCTGCTTGAGCGTCTTCTTCACCGCACTTGAGGCCTCACCCGCGCGGGTAAAATCGTCCGGTGGGACGACGTAATGCAATGTGACCGCCACTACACCTTACACCCGCCTTTCAAGCCGCCTTCATAGAGCAGTCCGCAGGCAGTGAACATCCGGAACTTGGTGCTCATCACCACGATAGAGCGCTCCTTGGCCAGCTCAATCATATCCTCATTCGGCCTCTTTCCGCGCACGAAGACGATGCACACCATGTCCATCATCTCCGCTGTGCGGATGACCTGCGGATTGACAAGCCCCGTCAGCAGCACGGACTGCTCCTTGACATAGGCGAGCACGTCGCTCATCATGTCGCTGCCGCAGGCGGTCTGCACCTCGCGGCCGAGATGCTCCTCCCCGCAGAGCAGGTCCGCTCTGAGGATTCTCTGGATGTCCTGCACATTCATATGCTTTTCCTCCTTTATTTGTTTAAAGGCATTCTGCTATACAGTTACGTTTCCGTGCCGCAGATTATCCCACACTCGCGCCGGTGTAATAGTGCTCGAGGATCTCGTCATAGCTGTATCCGTCCTCCGCCATGGCCTGCGCGCCGACCTGGGACATCCCCACGCCGTGTCCCGCGCCGCGCACGGTGAAGACAAAGTCCTCCCCGTCATACTCGACATCGAACGCATGGGAGGATAGACTCGTGAGCATATTCGCCCGCACCCACGCGCCGGGTTTCGATTTCTCCCCGCAGAACTCGATTTCATCGACATACTCGCCGTTCTTACAGTAGGTGATGTCGCTGATCCAGTCCTCGGGGGAGGCGTAATCGTCCGGATCGAAGCCAAACTCATCGCGGATAGCAGAACGCATCTTGCTCTGCGAGATGCGCACCGTCTTGTCCTTCACATCTTCGCTGCTCTCCACGCTGCGCAGATACGGCAGCTTATCTGTCCACACATCCTCGGAGTTGTTCGTCACGCCGGCGCTTGAGGCGAAATATGTCGCGTTAATCACCTTGCCCCCGTACTGAATCTCCTCGCCGATGACATCCTCCACCGCGGAGGACACCTTCGAGGAGACAGAACTCTTCCCCGCGAGCATCACGTTCGGGGTCTGCCCGCGCGCGAGAGCGTATTCAACATAGGAGTACGCCGCAACGGCCTGCGCCTTGAGAGCCTCCTTATCAAAGGACGATCCCATCTCCACCTGGACGATGCGCTCCACGATCTCCTGGAGTGAGGCCGTGACATTCGAGGAGCCGTTAGCCTTGACGGTGATCTTCTCGCTCGGGCTGTACGTGCTCTTTCCCGTGTGGGATGTACGGTCTGTATCGCTGTCATCGTCATCGTTATCCTCATCGGTATCGTCGGGATAATCATCGGGATCCACCCGGACCTCGGGGAGTTCGAGATCATCGCCGTCATCATCGTCCTCCTCGGAGGACGAACGGCTGACATACTCGCCGGTGTAGACATTGTAGACCATGCCCGGCTCGATGAGGAATCCATCCTTCGAGGAGGCCCCGGACGAAGAGGAGCTCGGCTTGGGCGCCGGAGCCGTGGAGGAAGAGGAGCTGGGCGCCGCGGACGAGACCTCCGCCGTGCTGCTCGAGGACGGCGGTGTCACCGGCATCTCTGTCACAGAGGCGGGCGCGGAGGAGGATTCCGCGGGAGCCGATGCGGGAATGGTGTCCTCGTTATCGAAGGAGGCGTCCGGGTCTTCCTCATCGTCGGGCGAAGGATCCTCCTCATTGTCCTGATTGTCTTTATCCCTGTCCCCACGCCCGATGGCGGGACCTATTTTGCTGGACTCCTCATCTTCGTCGTCCTCATTGTCCCGATCCCGGTCCTCATCCTCGTCGTCCCGGCCGCGATCGTCGTCCGGATCCTCTTCGGACGAGGATTCGGAGGAGGAAGTGTCGTTAAAGAAGGGCAGCCCCTCCGGGAAAAAGCGTTCATACAGGGCATAGCCGATAAAGCCGATGGCGGCGAGCAGGATCACCGTCAGCACGATCATGATGATGGTGCGCGGATCGGGCCCGTCTCCCCGCCGGGAATGGCGCGGGGCGTCCATCGCGGCCAGTTCTTCGCCGGTGGAAGCGGCAGGCAGTTCGTCGCACAGATCGATTTTTCCCTTCAGCGCCGCGCCCAGCGGGATGGCGCCGGGGGCGGGATCGGGATCGTAGTCGAGAATGAGGCGCACAAGGTTTAACGCATGGCGCACCGCCATCTCGCGCACGATAGTGGACGGTGTGTCCGGCGGAAGGGAGAGGCGCTTGACCACCACCCGATCCTTTGTGCAGGCGGCGATATAGCACAGCCCGCCCGGCTGCTCCCCGCCCGCTTCGCACACGCCTGTAATGGCCAGGCCGATGTCTGCGCCGCCGGCATCCATCGCGCCGCACGCCATATGTACCGCGACCCTGTCGCTGACCATCCCCGCCTTTTTGATGAGCCGTTCGGGGAGACCAAGCGTCTTCGCGGCGCGGGCCGAGACACCGAACTTCAGCACATTCCCCGCCCCGGGGACGAGGTTGAGCTTCTGCATGAGCAGCCCGCCCGTGCCGTTTTCGGCAGCGCCGAGGAGGAGCCCCTTCTGCGCGAGATGTGTAATGACGACGGACTCGAGCGACTCCACGTCGATACCATAGACAAAATCGCCCATGCGCCCCACGATTTCCTTTAAGAAGGGCGTGCACATATTGGCCGCCTGCTGGCGGTTGTTGGCCCTCGCTGTCACGCGTACGAGCACTTCGCCCTTTTGGGTATAGAGCGTCATGGCGGGGTTGCGGGAGTTCTGGAGATCGTAGAGCCGCTGGAGTGTCTCGCGCTCGTCCACCCCAAAGAGGCGCGCTACCCTCGAGACAATGGTTGCCCCCGTGAACTTGGCCAGGAAAGGCACCACATAGTTCATGAACATCGGGCACAATTCGTCCGGCCGGCCGGGGAGCATCAGGATGCACTGATCCCCCGCCGTGATGGCTGCGCCGGGCGCGCCGCCGTCCTCCCCCGGGAACATGACGCCGCCCCGCGGCAGGAGTGCCGCCTTCTGTGCGCCGGGCGGAACGGGCAGTCCCGCCGCCTCAAACCACGCCTGGATCCGCTGATAGCTCTCCGTGTGCAGATCCATCGGGATGCCCAGCCCCTGGCAGATGACCTCCTTTGTATAGTCGCCCGCCTCCATACCCACGCCGCCGGCCGTGATGATGATGTCGCTGCGGCGCAGCGACTGGGCCATGGCCTGGGCGAGAAGCATCCGGTCATTGCGGGCGTCGGTCTGGAAATGGAGATCCACCCCAAGGAGCGACACCTCTCTCGCGAACATCTGCGCAATCGGATCCAATGCGCCGGGCGCCTGCCCTACGCCGATAATTTCCGCAATCATTTCTCCCACCCCCTATCCGCGGACCAGCACGTCGTGCATGCCGGAAAACGCTTCGTCCTCCAGCTCCTGCACCGCCAGCCGCGATTCGATGTCTTCCACTGTCGAGAGCTGCGGGCGCGTGCGCGGATGGCGCGGTGTGAACACCGTGCAGCAGTCCTCGTAGGGCAGAATCGATGTCTCATACGTGTCAATCTGCCTAGCCCGGGCGATGATTTCCAGCTTGTCCATACCGATGAGCGGGCGGAACACCGGCAGCGAAACCGCTGCGTCCGTCACGCCCAGGGCGGCCATTGTCTGGCTGGCGACCTGTCCCACGCTCTCCCCGGTGATAAGCGCTCCGCATCCGTCCGCCCGCGCAGCCCTTTCGGCCAGGCGCATCATGAAGCGGCGCAAAAGGAGCGTAAAATATTCCTCCGGGCACGTGTCCCGGATGATCTCCTGCACCCTCGTCAGTGGTACGACATGGCAGCGGATATACCCGCACCACGGCACAAGCTTCCCAAGGAGCATGAGCACCTTTTCCCGGGCCCGCTCGCTTGTATACGGCGGGCTCTCAAAGTGGACCGCTGTCAGTTCGATGCCGCGGCGCGCCATCATCCACCCGGCCACGGGGGAGTCGATGCCCCCGGAGATGAGCAGTGTCCCCTTGCCGGAGCTGCCCACCGGCAGTCCGCCTGCACCGGGTGTCTGGCCCGCGTGCAGGTAGGCGGCGTGCTCGCGTACCTCGGCCATCACCAGCACCTCGGGGCTGTTCACGTCTACCTTGAGGTGCGGGAAGTGTTCGAGCAGAACCGCTCCCAGCTCCCGGCAGATCTCCGGCGACTTCATGGGGAACGACTTATCCGACCGCTTGGCCTCGACCTTGAATGTCCTGGCGCGGGAGAGCTGGTCTTTGAGGTATACGGGCGCGGCGGCAGCCAAAGCGTCAAACGATTTTTCCACTGCGCACGCGCGTGTATAGGCCGCCACGCCGAAGAGCTTCCCGACATATTCGAGCACGTCCTCCATATCCACGCCGCTTGGCGGGGTGACATAGGTGGTGGACTGCGCCTGGGAGAACGAGAAGTCTCCCAGTCCCCGCAGACGCCGGCGCAGGTTGCGCACGAGCAGCTCCTCAAAGCTGGTGCGGTTGAGCCCCTTTAAGGCGATTTCCCCGCTTTTAAGCAAAATGATCTCTTTCAAACGATTCGTCCCTTCCCGGTTGGGTTGATACTTGATTTTATCCGGCAGGATGAGCGCTCCGGCGCGCCCTCGCGAGCGTATCCACACCTTCGCGCAGGGCGGCGGCGGCCGTGTCGATGTCCTCCGGTGTCACCTCATGTGAAAAGCTCAGGCGCAGCGCGCTGTCCACGCGGGACGGGGACAGCCCCATGGCGGAGAGCACATGGCTCCCTTTCCCCTTCGAACATGCCGAGCCCGACGAGACGCAGATCCCCTTCGCCTCTAGGAAGTGGAGCAGTGTCTCACTGCGCAGACCCTCGAACGATACATTCAGGATAAACGGGCTTCCGTTTTCCGGAGAGTTGACCGTTCCCCACCCCTGGACCGCCTCGCACAGGCGGGCACGCAGGGCGGCGGCATAGGTGAAGCGCTCCTCCCGGCGCGCCGCGGCGATCTCGGCGGCGAGACCGAAGCCGGCAATAAGCGGGACAGATTCTGTCCCCGGGCGCAGGCCCTTCTGCTGTCCGCCGCCGTAGAGGAGAGGGGTGAGGCGCACGCCCCGGCGCACGAACAGCGCGCCGACGCCCTTGGGCCCGTAGATCTTATGGGCGCTTACGGAGAGGAGGTCCACCGGCAGGCGCCGCAGGTCGATGGGGAGCTTCCCGAAGCCCTGCACAGCGTCGCAGTGCACAAGTGTCTGCGGGTTCTTCTGCCGGACAGCTTCGGCAATAGCAGCGACGTCGCTGACCGCGCCTGTCTCGTTGTTGACGAGCATGCACGAGACGAGGGTGGTTTTCTCGTCGACCAGGGCGGCATAATCCTGCGGGGCCGTTCCCTCTGTCTGCCGCCAGGCGAAGCCGTTTTCGCCGAGCCATCCGGCCGCACCGAGCACCGACGCGTGCTCGAGCGGGGAGGCAACAATGCCGGTAAGCCGCTTCTGCCGCGCCCGTGCCCCGCCGATGAGGGCGAGGTTGTTCGCCTCCGTGGCGCCGCTGGTGAAAACGATCTCGTCCTCCCGGCAGCGCAGGGCAGATGCGAGACGTTCGGCCGCTCGGTGCACTTCCTTTTCCGCCGCAAGGCCCATGCCGTAGAGCGAGGAGGGGTTGCCGTACTCCTCCCGAAGCAGGCGCATGATGAGCGCGGCGGCCTCCTCACCGCACCGCGTGGTCGCGGCATTGTCCAGATAAATGATACGCTCCACCCTGTTCCCTCTTTCTCCGATATTCCCTTCCATTATACCGCATTTTCCCCCAGGATTCAATGCAAAACAGAAATTGGGGATCCATCTGGATCACCCAAAATAAAACAGTACTAATATGCAAGTTCCCTCAAAATATGCTAAAATATTTCCGTCGCTCTTCTCCGTCCCGATAATGGGGAGGAGGTGATTGCTATGACGGATGTACTGAATTTTTAGTTAGCCGTTGGAGCAAATGTAACCAGCCACTGCCTTTGCAATTGGCTTGACAACAAACATAGGGAGCGGTAAGCACAAAAGAATCCCCGGAGAGCCAGCACTCCCCGGGGATTCGCCATGACGGAAAACCTAAACTTGTTATTGTTTATAATATACAGCACCGTCTCGATTTATGCAAGCATTTTTATCCCCGAACTAGTTAATTGGGAATGGAGGATGATGCCCGTTCTCTGGTCGCCGATTCAATCTTTCCGGTTGGAACAGGGGAAAATCCCCGCCCATTCCCTCCGATTCCAACGTGTTTTTCAGGATAATCTCCCGCTTACGGACAAAAATTTCGGTTTTTGCTTTCGAACGCCTTGATTTTTGTGGAAATCTGTGGTATAGTGATAACATAAATGAAAAGATGATGCCAGAGAATGAGAGTAAGGCGAACAGGTCCCGCTGGAGCGGTGTGTTTGCTTTACTCTTTTTGTATTCCGGCGCATCTGAAATGGGGAGGGAAATTTTCGTTGTACGACTGCATTATCATCGGCTGCGGGATCATCGGAGCGGCTGCGGCGTACGAGCTCTCGAAGTACCGCCTGAATGTGGCGGTGCTCGAAAAGGGCAACGATGTCGCCATGGGCACCACCCGCGCCAACAGCGCAATTATCCATGCGGGTTACGATCCGGAGCCCGGTACTGTCATGGCCCGGCTCAATGTGGAAGGAAACCGGCTCGCCGCCGAGCTCGCAGGGAAATTGGACATCCCGTATAAGGCTGTTGGTTCGCTCGTGCTCGCGTTCGACGAGACGGATCTCGGAACGATTCAGCACCTCTATGAGAACGGCGTGGCCAACGGCGTGCCGGATATCCGGCTTCTGAGCGCGGAGGAGACCCTCGCCATGGAGCCGCATCTGTCGAGAGAGGTCAAGGGAGCGCTCTATGCGCCGAGCGCGGGCATTGTCAGCCCTTGGGAGTATGCGCTCGCGCTGGCGGAGACCGCCGTGCGCAACGGCGTGGAGCTCCATCTGGACAGCGATGTCACCGCTATCGAGGCGCTGCCGGAGGGCGGCTGGCGGCTTGCCACTTCGTCGGGGGTCTATGAGGCCAAGGCTGTCATCAATGCCGCCGGCGTCCATAGCGACGCGGTACATAACCTCGCTGTGAAGCCCGACTTCAAGATCATCCCTAACCGCGGGGAGTATTACCTGCTTGATAAATCTGAGGGGACACGGGTGAGCCATGTCATCTTCCAGTGCCCGAGCGCCGTGGGCAAGGGCGTGCTTGTCTCGCCGACCATCCACGGAAACCTCATCGTCGGTCCGAACGCCGAGGATGTCGGGGACGGGGACAACACGGCCTGCACCGCCTCCGGGCTGGAGTTCGTCATGAACACTGCCCGCCGCAGCGTGCCGGACATCAATTTCCGCGACAGCATCCGCAATTTTGCCGGCGTGCGTGCCGTTTCCGACCAGCCGGACTTCATCATCCAAGAAGCCGCGCCGCGCTTCATCGATCTGGCCGGCATCAAGTCGCCGGGCCTGTCTGCGGCGCCCGCCATCGCCATTGAGGCGGCCGGCATGCTCGAAAAATCCGGCATCGCGCTGGAGAAGAAGGACTCCTTCATCGACGAGCGCCGCCGGGTGCGCTTCTCTGAGCTGACGCCGGAGGAAAAAAATGAGCTTATCAAAGAGAACCCGCTGTACGGCCGTGTCATCTGCCGCTGCGAGACGGTGACGGAGGGCGAGATCGTCGCCGCTCTGCACACGCCGATCCCGCCGCGCTCGGTCGACGGTGTCAAACGCCGGGTGAACGCGGGCATGGGCCGCTGCCAGGGCGGCTTCTGCGGGCCGCGTGTTGTGGAGATCCTCTCCCGCGAGGGGAAGGTGCCGCCCACGGAAGTGCTTCAGGACGGTGTGGGCACCAACCTGCTCACCGGAGAGACGAAGATGGGGGGGCGCGAATGATGAAAGAATATCAGCTGATTGTCGTCGGCGGAGGCCCGGCGGGCCTGGCTGCGGCGTGCAAGGCATACGAAAGCGGCCTGCGCGACATCCTCATCATCGAGCGCGATAAGGAGGCCGGCGGTATCCTCAACCAGTGCATCCACAACGGCTTTGGCCTGCACTACTTCAAGGAGGAGCTCACCGGCCCCGAGTACGCCGGGCGCTTTATCGACAGTGTGCGCGAGACGAGCGCCGAGGTCCTGCTCGACACCATGGTCCTCCAGGTGACGGAGGGGGACGGCGGGGTGAAGCTCGTCCACTGCGTGGGTGCGAAGGATGGGTACCAGATCCTCCGGGCGAAGACGGTTGTCCTCTCCATGGGCTGCCGGGAGCGGACGCGCGGAGCCATCGGCATCCCGGGCGCGCGGCCGGCGGGCGTGTTCACCGCGGGCGCGGCGCAGCGCTACCTCAACATGGAGGGCTACATGGTCGGGCGCCGCGTCGTCATCCTCGGCTCGGGCGACATCGGGCTTATCATGGCTCGCCGCATGACGCTCGAGGGCGCGAAGGTGCTCGCGTGCGTCGAGGTCATGCCGTATTCCGGCGGGCTGACGCGCAACATCGTGCAGTGTCTGGAGGACTACGGCATCCCGCTCTATCTCTCGCACACCATTGTCGACGTTGTCGGCCGTGAGCGCGTGGAGCGCGTGGTGGTGGCCAAGGTGGACGAAAACCGCCGCCCCATCCCCGGCACGGAGATGACCTTCGACTGCGACACGATCCTCCTCTCTGTGGGCCTCATCCCGGAGAACGAGCTCACCCGCGGCGCGGGCATCACAATGGATCCGCGCACCAACGGCGCGGTCGTCTATGAGAATATGGAGACGTCGCTGCCGGGCGTGTTCGCCTGCGGCAATGTCGTGCATGTACACGATCTGGTTGACTTCGTGACCCAGGAGAGCCAGCGCGCGGGCGCGGCCGCGGCGCGGCATGTGCTTGAGGGCGCGGCGGATGCGGAAGGGGCCATCTCTGTCGAGACCGGCGGGGCGGTCGGCTACACGGTGCCGCAGAAGATCCGTGTCGGGAACCTGCCGGGCAAGACGTGCGATCTGTTCTTCCGCGTGCGGCGCATCTTCGGCGACAGCGTCATCCGCGTGACGGCGGAGAACGGCGAGGTCATCGCCCAGTATCCGCGCGAGCATATGGCTCCGGGCGAGATGGAGCACATCATGCTGCCGAAGGTCCGGCTCGAAAAGGCCGGCGGGAAAATCACCGTGTCGGCTGAGGAAAAGGAGGAGAACGCGCAATGACCCAGATCACCTGTATCCTCTGCCCGAAGGGCTGCCGCCTGAAGGTGGACGAGGAAAACGACTATAAGGTCACGGGATATTCGTGCGAAAAGGGCAAGGCCTACGGCCGTGACGAACTGATGCACCCGGTGCGCGTGGTCACGTCGACTGTGCGCGCAGAGGGCGGAGCGCACCGCCGCTGCCCTGTGAAGACCAACGGCAGCATCCCGCGCGACAAGATGTTCGACGCCATGCGCCTGCTCGACGGCATCGTGCTCGAAAGCCCTGTCAAGCGCGGGCAGGTCGTGGTGAAGGACATCCTTGGCACAGGCATCGACTTTGTCGCCACCCGGGATCTGTAAATCCATCCATGGCGGGGATATATACAACCGTGCGTGCGGCGTCGCGGGATGAGTTTGTCGAACGCCGTTCCCGTTTTATCGGACATGTTTTCCCCGTCACGACGGAGGAGGAGGCGCTCGCACGGCTCGACGAAGTCCGCCGCGAGTTCCGCGACGCGAGCCATAATGTCTACGCCTACATTCTCCGCGAGGGCAGCCGCCAGCGGTACAGCGACGACGGCGAGCCCCAAGGGACAGCGGGGCTCCCGGTCCTGACTGTCCTGCAGGGGGAGGGCTTAACCGACGTGTGCGCCGTGGTGACACGGTATTTCGGGGGGATCCTGCTCGGGGGCGGCGGACTCGTGCGGGCCTATACGCAGGGGGCGAAGATCGCCGTCGAAGCGGCGGGGAAACGTGTGCTGCGCGAGTGCGTCACGTTCTGCCTCTGTGCCGACTACTCCCTGTACGGATCGCTGACGCGGCTGACCGCGTCCCATGGCGCCGCCGTGGTGGAGAGCGATTTCGGCGCGCTTGTCAGCCTCACGCTCCGCCTGCCGGAGGAACGGTACGACGCTTTCGCCGCGGATGTGCGCGATCTCTCTGCCGGCGCGCTTATCCCGGACGTTCTCTCCCGGGGCTGGGCGGATATGGAATAGCGAAAGGGGACAGCCTTTAGGCTGTCCCCTTTTATTTGATCATTTCGTCTCTTTGGACTTCTCCTTTTGTTTCCTGTGAAACTTTATCGCCAGCGCGAGGCATAGGAGGATTCCAATCGCATACGGGATCACCCACAGAAATGCGATGGATGCCGGCGCACTCGCCCCCTGGACCTCAATGCACCAGCGCATATTGCAGTAGCTGTACGCCACCACCGCGCACATCAGGTCCGAGAGCAGCACGGCGAACAGGATGAAAAACCGGCTCAGCCATTTGTAACGCTTCATGATGTTTCCCCCTTATCAATGCCACCTCACCGGCATTCTGTACGATACCCAAAAGTGTAGCACACCGGCCCGGCGATGTCAATGTCCCCACGTTTTCCACATTTCAGTTGTTGAAACAGTGGAAAAGAGAGAAGCCCCTGGATCTTTGTAAAGCGGAGAGCGCTCAATCCGCCCGTCTCCGGTGATCCCCGCCGGCAAATTGGGGAGAACCGCCGCCGTGAAATACGTGCGGCCGCCGCTCTTATTTTCTGAGCAGGATCGCGGTATAAATACCTGCGTGGCGGACTGTCAGGATATTGTCCTGTACACAGGCGGCGGTGTCGTCCTTTTCCGGCAGGGTGTTCACCTCGACTGCGGACGGCGTGAAGCTGAGCCGGAATGCCACCGGGGGCAGATCCTCAATCCTGCGGGTGATGGTATTCAGCCGGTAGTTCACCAGATGCAGCACATACCCCTCCTCGATCTCGTCCACGGTGATGCTGTAATCCTTCGGTGTCTTCACCGGCGCCAGCAGGGAGGGCTCCTCCTTCGCCCAGCCGGTAAACTCAAACACCTTCCGGTACCGGTAGACATAGTCCATCATTCCGGGGGCGACCTTCCCGATGGCCGCCACGCGGGCGCCCCGCCCGGCCGCCGCTTTCAGCGCGTCCTGATCGGCTTTCGGAAGCATGGTTCCGTCCGGAATCAGAATCGTGCCGAAGCCCTGAAGCCGCTCCTCTGTGAGTGGATTCACCTCGTCGGCATACAGCACGCGGAACAGGATCCCCTCCTGGCAGAGATAGCGCAGTATCTGGTTAAAGAGGCGGAATCCCGCCACCTTGGGGTCGTCTGTATAGCCGCTCTGGAATTCCGATACTTCAAAGGCTGCCCGCCGGTCGTACACCACCGCCAGCGAGCCAACCTGCCGGCCGGAAAACAGCTTTTCATGCGACTGCTGCCAGTCGCCCAGCTTTCTGTCCCACTTGAGATCCGGCCAGAACGCTTCCTTCGCGTAGTTGAGCAGCCAGGAACCGTAGGGGACGGAGATCATCGACCCGAAGGCCAGCGCCTCAAAGAGCATCAGCGTATAGGTGTCGTTCTTCCCGTGCTTTATATCGTCGATGATGTCCAGCACATGCGGGCTGTAATCCTGTGTGAAAAAGCCCTTCCTGCCGTCGGCAAACGCGCGGGCCAGCTGGTAGAACTCGTCGTTGCGCAGGTCCACGTTCATTTCCCCGCCCAGGAAATCCAGGTTTTTTCGTACCCCCGCATACTTGGGCTGGAAATCATACAGATTCCCCGCGACGATGATTTCCCGGCCCGCCTCTTTCCCGCAGGCGTGCGCATATTCGATCAGGTCCTCTGTCAGGATATCGTCCTGATCGTTCATGAAGCAGATGAACTCGCGGAAGAGCGGGATCTCCAGCCGGAGCTCCTTCTGCGCGCTGTTCAGATCCTCATCGTGATAGCCCAGCCCGCGCAGATAGTCGCCGTAATCAAACGTTTCCGGATCCTGCCCTTCTGGGAGACTGACACCCTTTTTCTTCAGATAACCGCGGAACCCGCGCATGCAGTCCGGGCAGAAGCAGCCGCTGTTGCACAGCGCGTGATGCGCTGTGGAGCATTCGTCCAGGAAGACGCCGGCTGTCCCGGCCTTGACCATCTGGCGGATCTCGTAGTGAAGATATTCCCGAAACGCGGGATTGCTGCTGCACGGGGTGTAGCACCTGTGCTCATGGCCGGGGACATGGAGCCACATGGAGCAGATTTTATTGCCGTCAAGGGTTTTGACAGTGAACTCCTCCAGAAAATCTTTTACCTCTTCCCCTCTGGAATTCTTTAACCCATCGGGGAAATAATTGCGGATGGAGGGGAAGATTTTGGGATACCGGTCGGTCGAGAGCTCCCGGATGCCTATCCAGCCCTTTTTCCCCACGCCGCGCAGCTTATTGAAGGAGAGGATCCGCGTCTCCTCCTCATCGAACTCCGCTGGAAATTCCCAGAGCTGGGAACGCCAGACGACGCCGAGCGTGTTGATCCCGCGCTTTTTGCATTCGGCGGTGAATTCGCTGTCGTTGAGAAAGCCGTAAAACCGGGTGCGGTTGGCCGGCTGGCCGAACAGCTCCTCCTCGAGAATCTGCGGGCCTATCATCCCGCTGCCCATGCTGCACCAGTACAGGAGATTACAGCCGGAGGCAGCGATCTCCTCGACATTCTGCATCCGTTTGGGGGGCAGAAGGGGGTGATAGTTCCAGTCCCCCGCATACCAGTTCATGAAGTACATCCCTCTGAGCATCCTGTTTCCTCCTTTGTCTCGTATAAAGTCCGATCTGCCCGTTCACTTTGTATGGTCAGTCCTTCGGCCGGTACAGATACTCTATGTTTTCTGCCGTCTGCCCGTCCTTCTCCCGGCGGGTGTAGACACCCCAGCCCGTACCGCAGCTGAAGAAGCAGCGGAAATCCTCCCGGTTTATCTTCGGATCAAAGGACATTGTCCCTCTGGATACGTTCGCCTGGAATCCGCTCAGGGCGAGAATCATCGCCCAGCTCCCCATGATGCCGGAATAATGATAGCCGCACTCGAACTCGTTCCACGGATTGCGCTTGATGCCGTCGTAACGGTCCCGGATCGCTTTCACCATGGTCAGCGCCTCCGTCAGCCGGCCCTCGTACGCCAGCACCGACGCCAGCGGATATTCTGTGCGGGACCACACCTCTTCGGAATAGAAGAACGGGAACCGGGGGCGTCCGCCGTGGGGCCAAGTGGTCATCAGAAGCCCTTTATCGTCATACAGCGCATAGACCCGCTGCATATTGGGGTGATCATAGAACTCCTCCCGGAAATTGTACCGGAAAATATTCTCCGCCGCTGCCCGGATATGTTCCGGCTCCATCAGGTACCCCAGGCCGAGGATGTGCGCGTAATACTGGCCCATGAGCTGATCCGCGAGGACACCCTTCCCGTGCTGGTATTTGTAGGTATCCACATCGTCTAAAATCTGTTCGTAGTATTCACCGTTCCACATCAGCTCGTCGGCCCGTTTGGACGCAGCGGCAAAGAGGTTATGATACCGCCGCTCGTGTTCCCCGTCGCCCAGATACCGGGCCATCTCCTCCGCCGCGCGGAGCGCCGCCAGATAACAGGTGTTCCCAAGCGGATTGACACCGTAAAACTCCACGTCATAGTCCACGTGCATGCAGCCGTCGAGCACACCGTCGCCGTCGGTATCCCAGAGGCGGATGCCGCATTCCAGTGCCTGGACCGCCTTGGGCCAGAGCCGCCGGAGGAATTCATCGTCTCCGCTGAGCTTCCACTCGCGGCAGAGGCGGGCAATCGTCCCCATCTGCCCGTCCACTGCCGGGATGAAGTCCCAGCCCCTGCCGTTGAGCTCGCTCAGCGCCCGGAACTGCATGACGCCCTCCTCGTCGGTCTCCCGCAGGAAGTCCGTCTCCCGCATGTTGCGCTCCAGATCCGGGAACAGGTAGGCCATCGCCTGTGCGTAATACCACACATGCGTACAGTTCCCCGCGCAGCTTCCCACATTGTCGAGACACCCCTCAAATCCGAAGAAGCGGCCGTTTTCGATGCGGAAGCAGGTGGTACTCTTGAGGATGGTCAGGTTGGCAGCGGCCGCGTCGATCACATAGGCGGGGAGCGTGCTGCCGAAGAGCGTATCGGTGAAAAGGCGGCTCTGCCTCTCCAGACGTTCGAGATTATTCCACAGGTATCCGGCCGCCGCGAACGCGTCCGCGTGTTTGACGGCGTAATAGTTGCGGATCATTTCCACGGGCCCGGAGGGTTCGCTGATGTCCTTCTGCGCAGGCCAGGCCTTCATGCGGTTGGGGAAGCACCACGAGATACAGAACTCGAAGACACCCTCCTTTCCCGGCTCCAGCCTCTGTGTCAGCGCCAGGGATCCGATTTTGATCCGGATGAAGGAGTCGAGCTGGCCCGCGACCCCCATGAACGGCTTTTTATGGCTGAGCCTGCCATCGCTGGAAAAATCGTCCCAGAAATCGTGGATGCCGTCGATCCGCTGGCCCATGTTCCACTCGTGCTTATAGCTGACGTCCCCGCCTCGTCCGGTGAGGGAGAGCGTGCCGTAGAGCGCGTCGCCCCGGTCGATCCCGTTGTTGTCGAAATCGATCCCGCAGAAACCCTCCCCCTCCCGGAAGGTGTTGAAGGGCGTTCCGCGGTTTTTGAAGGTACCGTACATCTCCAGTCCGTCGAAACCGGAGGCGTTGTAGAGTGATCCGGCAATCGATACCGACAGAGTCCGCTCCCCCCGATTGCGGATCCGGTAGCGCAGAAACGCTACGGGAAGACTTGAATCGTCCGTATTCAACGGGATAAAGGGGTTGAACGCCTCTAAAGCCGCCTCTATCGGGAGGGAATCGTCCCGCAGGCGGATGTCTGTGAAGGGGAAGCGGCCCTCCATTTCGGAGGAGACAAAGCGGGGAAGGCCCGCTGCGGTATCGGGGATGAGGCCGTTGGGCGAGACAAAGGGGGGCTGCAGCCGGGATTCGAGGACCTTTGTAAAACGAATCCCCTCTCCTTCACCGTGGACAGCAAAAAAGGTATAGGGGAATTTTAGCCCCTTGGAGGGGTGGCCGAACAGTTCAAAATCCTGAAGCTGCCCCCGGCTCCCTATCGAAATGCTGCCGGTTCCAATGCCGCCCAGAAGCATAGCTGCCTGTGTATGCTTTTCTGTATAGGTGGGAAAGCCGCCGGTTTGGAACAGTTCCTCTTTTGTATACATCACTGCACCTCTCTTTTATGAATTCGTGCGGGCAGGGAATGGGGAGACAGAAAAAGGCAGCCCATAGAGGGCTGCCTTCGAACTGTCGAAAAGATCGACGCACAAACCGTGCCCTGCCGCAGAGCTTCAGTTTTACAGGTTCACGTAGTCCTTATAGTCCTTGAAGATGAGGTACTCGGCGGGTTCGTCCTCCTCGATCTCCGGGATACGGCTCGGTGCCGAATGGAAGCGGTTGTCAACCGTATCATCGTTGGTGGTGGAAACCTCGAAGAGCATAACGGGGCCTGTGCCCGGCACGCCGATCCACTGATGGTACTGCTTCGGCAGCAGGGTGATGCTCTGGCCGGGCTTTAAAAGCACCTTTCCGCCGGCCGGGACTGTCACCTTCCTGCCGTCCACGGTCAGGTGGACGTCTGTGTCCGCAAAGTCCTCGTTCTCGTCTGAATTATAGACAGTGATCTCCAGATCCCCACCGCCGCGGTTGATGATGTCCTCCATTTTGCTCCAGTGAAAGTGGAACGGGAGGGTCTGTCCGTCGCCCACCAGCAGGAGTTTTTCCGCATAGGGCTTGGGATAAAGCTCCTTATTGTTGAAGTTCCCGTTGCGGAAGGTGAAGATCAGCAGGCCGGTCTTGTCAAAATTGCCGCCGAAATCGCTGACGTCCCAGCCCAGCATATTGTCGACCAGCTCGCGCTCATCCTCGCCCAGCTTCTTCCAGTCCTCGGGGCTCCATTTGGCAAAGCCCGGGAAGCAGAGCCCCCTGCCCTCAACAAACGCTATCGCGCTGCGGATGACCTTGTTCAGTTCCGATCTTTTCATCTGCGGCTCCTCCTCATTCCATTTCAATAACCGTATAGATACCGGCGTTCTTTACCGTAAGCACACCGTTTTCGACACTGGCGCAGAGCGCGGGATTCTCCGGGAAGCTGTGCGCAGTCGCCTTGGAAGCTGGCAGCTTCACCCCGAAGGACAGCTCCTCAAGGGGATCGATCCGGTGTGTCTCCTCATTATAGTTATAGTTGACGATGTGCAGCGCGCAGCCCTTTTCGGTCTTGCGCAGGTCGATGCTGTAGGAGAGGGATTCGGGCGCGTCGATAAAGCCCTTTTGCCCGGACAGCTTCTCCACCAAAGCGCCGGCGGTTTTGGCGGTATACGCTTCGCATTCCTTCAGCGCCTCATGGCAGCGCTCGAGTGTGATGACCCGGCCGCCCTCTTTGGCAAACGCCGTAAGCACGCCGGCAGTGGCGTCATCCATGAGGAAAGCGTCCGGCACAACGATAGTCTTATAACCGCGGAGGCGCTCCTTGGTGAGGGGCTCGTCTTTACTCTCGAACAGGACATTATACAATACATGGCGGTTTGAAAGAGCCTGCACCAGCTTAAAGAAATGGCCGAAATCCCCCTGTGAGGAGAACGCGCCCTGTTTACCGAGCTCCTTGACGCCCTGGAGGCTGATCTTCTGGATCCTGTTGTAGGTGGATCCCCCGCCGACCGCGGGCTCGGACACGCTGTTTTCGTACGCGGAGGCGGAATCATAGACGATGCCGATATCCGCGATATGCTCCTTGCCGAAGAGATAACCCATCTCATCGAGCCACGGCCCCATCTTCCGCAGGACACGCAGATCCGGCCAGAAGGCATCCTTCACCTGATTTTGCAGCCAGGATCCGTATGGGAACGCCACATGGAAGCCGTGTGCGAAGGGCTCAAGCGCAAACAGAATGAAGCGGTCGTTGATACCGTTTTTAATGTCCACATTGATGTCGCGGATGTACTGGTTCGGATCCTCGACAAAGCAGCAGTCCTTACCATTAAGCCAGCCGTGGGCGAAGCGGTACCAGCCGTCCTGCCGCAGCGTCAGCTCCGTTTTCTCACCGGCCAGGATGTCCAGATACTTTTTGCAGCTGTCGCCGAGGGGGAAGCACTGGAACAGGTTCGCCGTAACCGGGAAATCCTCCCCGCGTGTCTTTTTGCAGTACGCCTTCGCATGCTGGGATACTTCGCGCACCACCCATTCGACAGAGGCCATCTGCATGTCGAAGAAGTGGCGGTAGAGCGGAATTTTCCAGCGGTCGTTTGCGTTAAAAGCCAGGAGGTTCTCGTCCGTATATCCCTTGGAGAGGAGATACTCCCGGTAATCGAAGGACTCGATATCCCTGGCGTCCTCGGGCAGAGCGACGTTATGATCCTTGAGGTATGTGCGGAATTTGGCGACGCACTCCCGGCAGAAGCATCCGGCGTTGCTGGTCACGTGCTTAGGGGTATCGTATTCGTCGATATGCAGGCCGCCCGCATTGGCGTCGATCATCATCTCCACGTTCCGCTTCATGTATGCGAGGAAGGAGTCCTTATTGCAGCAGGGGGAATAGCATTTGTGGTCGTGATCCGGCGCCATGAGCCAGTTGGAGAGGATGCTCCTGCCCTCAAGTGAGACAGACTTAAATTCCTCGAGGAAATCGCCGACCTTCTCGCCGAAGTAGTTGACCAGTCCGTCAGGGAAATACTTTTCAATCGGATCGAACAGCTTGGGATACTGGTTCGTGGAGAGCTCGCTCATGCCCACGTACTTATGGTTCTCAGACGCGCCGCGGAGCAGGTTTAAGGAGAGCAGTTTGCTCTCGTCCTCACTGAATTCTGCGCCGAACTCCCAGAGCTGCGCCTTCCAGAGGACGGCGAACACCTTCACGCCCCGCTTCTTGAGCTCCGTACAGAACTCCTTATCGTTCATGAAGCCGTACAGGCGCAGGCGGGGAGGGATGTCGTCGTTCGCCTCCTTATCCAGATAGGGGAGGCCGATTGCTCCGCTGCCCAGGCAGGACCAGATCAGCATATTCCCATGGATGTCGGTGATATCCTCGACCATCTGCATGTTTTTCATCGGCAGGCTGGGGTGATAGTTCCACATATCCCGGTACCAGCCCATAAAGTAAATACCCTTGTGCATGGTTTGTTTTACCTCCGCATCTTCATAAAATGAATATCAACCAGAGCCTCTCAGCTCTTGAGTCCAGAGAGAGCGACGCTCTTAAGCAGATATTTCTGCCCCCAGGCATAAACGATGGTGGGGACAACCAGCGAAATCATTACACCCGCTAGGATGTGCGCCAGGTTTCCGGCCGAGCGGAAGCCCTGGAGGGTCTTCATGCCCATCGGCAGGGTGAAGTAGGCCTCGCTGTTGATATAAATCAGCGCCGCAAAAAAGTTGTTCCACTGCTCAAGGAATTTCATGAACACCACAACCGCGATGCTGGACGTGGACATGGGGAGGATGATGTTCCAGTAGATCCTCCATTTGGAGCAGCCATCAATGATCGCGGCCTCCATATAGGAATCCGGAATACTGGACATATGCTGGCGCAGGAGGAAAATGCCGAAGGGATTCGCGAAATACGGCAGGATCAGCGCCACAAGCGTGTTATAAAACCCCATATAGTTGATAATGAAGAACTGTGCAATGACATAGGACTGATAGGGGAGCATCAGGCCGGAAAGAATATATACGAACAGGACATTTTTTCCCTTGAATTTGAGCTTTGCAAAGGCAAATGCCGCGAGGGTGGAAAAAAAGATCTGAAAAACAGAGATACACGCAGTTACGATGAGGCTGTTCTTAAAAAAGCGCACAAATGGGAAGGCTGTGAATACATAGGAATAATTGTCCCAGCGCCACTCCGTAGGGAAGAAAGCCGGAGGAAGATTGAAGGAATCCGCCGGCAGACGCAGGGATGTGGAGAAGCACCACAGAAACGGCATGAACATGAAGAAACTGACAATGCACATGATGATAATCAGCAGCGCTTGGCTCCAGAAAGCCGACTTATTGGCGTTCCGGTATTTTGTTGTAATCCGTTCCAGCATAAAGCGGCCCTCCTTATTCCGTATCATAGGTGACCCATTTATGCTGAGTCCCAAACATTAGAATCGTAACGATAATTACCATGATGAAGAGGATGACGCCCAGCGCAGACGCATAGCCGAAATGGTACTGGCCGAAGCCCTTGCGGTAGATCTGCATGGCGAGTGTCTGGGTAGATACGCCCGGGCCGCCGTTTGTCAGGAAATACGGTTCGTCAAACACCTGGAAGCAGTTGATTAACGTTGTGGTGACTACAAAAAAGATGGTGGGGGTTAAGAGCGGGATCTTGACGGTGAAAAACGCTTTGAGTTTGCTGGCGCCGTCGATCTCCGCCGCCTCCATGTAGGATTCGGGGATGTTGCGCAGCCCTATGTAATAGTAGAGGAACGCGTTCCCGATAAACTTCCACGCACTGAAAATCGCGATGGAAAAGAGCGCCCAGCGCTCGTCCCCCAGCCAGCGGACCCTGCCCAGGCCGAACTGGGTCAAAAGCCAGTTGAACACACCGAAATCCGTGTCGAACAGATAACCCCATACAAGCGCTACAGAGGCGGTCGTTACCACCATAGGAAAATAGAGAGAGATACGAAAAATGGAATGAAAAAAGCGGTTGCGTACCGCATTGATCATTGCCGCAACGATCAGTCCCCCTATGATGTGCGTGGGAACCAGCACGGCAAACAGCCGGGCGGTATTTCCCAGAATCGTGAGGGTGGCCTTATCGTCGAACACATCCCTGTAATTTTCCAGCCCTACCCACTTGAAGTTTCCCAACAGGCTGAAATCCGCAAAGCTCAGCACACATACATTGACAATAATGGGGATTCCAACAAATACTGTAAAGAATAATACGGCAGGGGCTACAAAGGCGTAACCAATTAGGTTATCCTTCCAGGCGGAATATAGTTTCTTCTTCTTTTGCATGATTTTCCCCCTATTTGAAAGGAAAGGGGAATAAACGAAAATTTATTCCCCTTTCCTCCTGGAGCAGCAATGGAATCCCATGCAGCTCTTTTTCACTTTATCCGGATGCTTTCTTATCTCTTGTAGAGCGCTTCGATCGTGGCGAGCTCCTCGGGAGTATCCCGATAATCGCTCTTTTCGAAGACCTTGTCGATCTGCTCGCTGGCATTGTTCAGAATCTCTTCGGCCGTTCCCTGGTTGGCGTAGAGGATGCTCAGCGTATCGCCATAGATATTGGCGAGCTCCGCATACTCGGGCGGATCACAGGAACGCTTCCAGTCGCCGTTCTCATAGATTTTGTACATAACTTCCCAGTTGTCGATGGTGTTGGCAGCAGCCTCACAAACCTCGGCGCCGTAGGTGAAGTTGGAGGGCAGGGAACCGGTGGACAGGAAGGTCTTGGTATACGCTTCGCCGGAGCACCAGGCGGCAACGGTCATCGCCTCTTCCGGATGCTGGGTGCCCTTGAGGACGACGAATCCGGCGTTGCCGGCGCAGGAGGTGTTCCCACCGCCGCCATTGGGCATGGTGGTGACCCAGACCTTATCGTAGAACTCGGAGGAATTGTAGTCGTCAGATACCCAGCGGCCGCACCAGCTCATTGCGACACGTTCCTGCATCATCAGTTCGGTGTCGGTGATGGTGTCGCTGGGCTCCGGAGCATAGCCGTTTTTGAAGATGGCGTCCTGGAAGAACTGAGCGACTTTGACGCTCTCGGGAGAATTGAACGCGCTGGCAGTCCAGTCCGCATTCAGCGGGGACGCGCCGTTGCAGTACATCAGGGCCTGATAGCAGAAGAAGTTCTGGGTGCAGGCGAAGGGATAGTCCACAACGCCGGAGGCCTTAAGCTGATCACAGATCTGCACAAAATCGTCCCATGTCCAGTCATAAGAAGGCAGCTCGATGCCAGCTTTGGCAAAAATATCCTTGTTGATGTGGGTGACAACGCAGTTGGCTTCATACGGAATGCTGTACAGTTTGTCCTCTACCGTGAAAATCTTCATCAAATCCTCGTTCTGCATGGCAAGCAGTTCCTTTGCCATGGAGTTGGACTCCACAAAATCATTGATGGGCAGAGCCATGTCGTTCATGACCAGCATCGCAACGCCTTCTAGACCAAGGGCGATGACGTCGGGCGCGTCGTTGGCGGCCACCATAGTCTGGATCTTCATCAGGTATCCATTCCAATTGGAGCCATACGAGTCAGAGGTAATGTACTCAAATTTAGGGGCGATGCCCGGATAATCCGCGGTAAAAGCATTAAACACGTTCTTCTGGGAGTCGCTCATGTCATTGCCGTCTGAAAAGAGCGCCACGCGAATGGGGACTGCTTCACCGGATACATCCGCAGGCGCTTCGGCAGGAGCGGACTGACTCTCTTCCGGAGCAGGAGCCGCCTGAGAGGGGGACTGGCTGGAAGAGGATGAAGAACTACCGCCACCGGGGCCGCAGGCCGCCAGAGACAATACCAGCAGCATGCTCAGCGCGCTCGAGAGGATTTTTTTCATTAAACTGACCTCCTTTTTATTGGGATATAAGCCGGAGTGACAGATTCCATATATTTGCACTGTTATACATGTCCACGCTTATTCCCGAGGAATATCATACCATATGTAATTTCTCATTTCAAGTGATATCTCTAAAAACATAGCCTTTAGACTGAGTTTCCTATCAGATATTGCGATTTTTCTGAAAACGCCCTTAAAAACATATACATTTAGTATAGTCAGTTCGAACTATGTCTGACTGGCAAATAACTCTTTCATTCCCAGAGGGAACAGAATACACAGGTAAATCACTTGCAGAATCAGGATTTTGAATCTGTACGGAAAGGTACTTTCTGTCTTTTCCCCGCACTGAATCAGTAAACGTCTTCCGGGCAATAAACAGGGCAGTTCCCAACCGGCACGTGCCGCGTATAATATACCGGTGCTTTCCCCTGTATCCCCCGCGGGAGGAGAGGAGCAGCCAAAGGAAAATCTGTTCCATGCAGCAATTTCGATTCTTTCATTCATATCTTTCCAGAAGAAAGGATATATGCTATACTATCTCTGAGAAATCCAGTTTCTGAATAGAGGAATTGCCATGAAAGCTAAAGCAAAAAAAATGACCCCAGCACGGTTATTGATTCTCCTGGCGGGAATTTTATTGTTTGCCAGCGCGATAGGCGTCTTTTCCCTTTCCAAGCAGATTAATCAGAAAGTCCGATCTTCTTCAGAGAATTCCCTGCGGGAAATGCTCTTTGTCATTACTCAGCACACGGATCAGATGTTCCTGCGCGATGATCAGGCCCTGATGAGATGGGCCAATGTCTTTGCCAATATGGATACAGATCAGATACGCTCCTCTCTTCAGTTCATTGAAAAGGACGCTCAGATCGCCGCCCTGGCCTTTGTTCCCAGCGGAGAAGCCCAGGGAATCACAAACAGCGGCCAGCCCTTCAACCCGGCTCCGTATGATTTCTCCAAAGGCAGGTCTGTCGGCGAAACGGATATGTCCGAACCCTATATGGGCAGTGTGGGGGCATGGTGCTACTGCCTCAGAACAGAGATTACCAGTGTGAACGGCCCGCTGGGCACCCTGTACGGCGAGTTTATTTACGATAATTTCCGCAATATGCTTCCCCAGGAATTTTACTCTAACGAGGGTGTCATTTATCTGATGGACGCGGAGTCCGGCCGTTTTGTAGTCCATCCCAACAACCTGGCCGGGACCAAAGGCGGCAACCGCAATCTGAAATTTTTTCTGGAATACAACCAGGTCGGCGATGTTTCGGAGCAGATTTACGAGGGTGTTGCCCTCGGTGACCGCATGATGATCCGCCTGACTCTGGTGGGCCGGCCTTCCTATATGTATTTCTGGCCCACGGAAGAGGGCCGGCATTACCTAGTCGGCTATGTCCCTGAGGACAGTATTACCAGTCTCTCAGATTCGGTGACGATGACCGTCATCTTTATGATAGTCCTTCTGATTGTGATGTTTCTGATCCTGACCTCCGCTTATGTGATCTATCACCGCTACTGCCGAAAGATCGAGTTTGAACGGGCCCAGGAGCAGGAAGAACATATGCGGCAGGTCAGTCAGGCTCTTGAGCTGGCACAGTCGGCAAACCGCTCGAAATCCATCTTCCTCTCCAATATGAGCCATGATATCCGCACTCCGATGAATGCCATTATCGGATTCTCCACCCTCCTGATGCGGGACGCCGACAACCCACAGAAGGTGCGCGAGTACACCAGAAAGGTTTCCTCCTCCAGCCAGCATCTGCTCAGCCTTATCAACGACGTTCTGGACATGAGCAAAATCGAAAGCGGTAAAATGGTGCTCAATGTCAGTCAGTTCGATTTAGCCGCTGTGGTGGCTGCGGTGGACACTGTTATCCGCCCGCAGGCTGTCGCGAAAAAGCAGACACTGGAGATTTCTGTAAGCGGACTGCGGCATGAGACACTGCTGGGCGATGAGACCCGCATCAACCAAATCCTCATCAACCTTCTTTCCAACGCGGTCAAGTATACGCAGGAGGGCGGACATATCGATTTCATCATTCAGGGCTTTCCGGCGTCCGAGCAGTTCCAAGGACTTCAAATCGTTGTCCGCGACAATGGCTACGGCATGACCCCCGAATTTTGCAAGCATATCTTTGACGCTTTCTCGCGGGCGGAGAACAGCACGACCAACAAGGTGCAGGGTACCGGACTGGGCATGGCGATTACCAAAAGTACGGTGGAACTGATGGGCGGCGTGATCCATGTGGACAGCGAGTTCGGGAAGGGCAGTACGTTCACCGTCCGCCTGGAGCTGCGTATTCCGGAAGAGGCCGCCGACGCCTCCTTCTGGGAGGCTCACGGCATCCGCCGGATGCTGGTGCTGGACGACGATGCGGAAAGCCGCAGCAATATTCAGTGCCTGATGCAGGACACCGGCGTACAGGTGGACGATGCTGCCCCGGCGGATCTGCTTTCGCCGGCGGAGCAGACCCAGAAAAGCGAACAGGTATACGATGTCATCCTGCTGGGCTGGAGGGATGAGGACAGTGTGGAAAACGCCGCGTCGCTCCGGCGGAGGTATCCCGAAACGCCCATTCTCGCCCTAACCGCTTCCTCTTGGATCGATATTGCTGGGGACGCGGGGAAAGCGGGGATCAACTCCTTCCTGCAAAGGCCGTTTTTTATGACGAATCTCAAGATACAGCTTACCGATCTCCAGAACAGCAGTATTCCGGCCGAGGATGCAGTCCCCGATCTGCTGGAGGGTTGTCATTTCCTGGCGGCGGAGGACAACGAACTCAATGCCGAGATTCTGTGCGAGCTGTTGGAAATGCAGGGCGCAACCTGCAAAATTGTGGAGAACGGGAAGCTGGCTGTGGAAGCGTTTGCGGCTGCGGAGCCGGGAACATATAACGCTATCCTGATGGATGTGCAGATGCCCGTCATGGGCGGCTACGAGGCATCCCGGATGATTCGCTCTCTGGACCGGCCGGATGCTGCCAGCATCCCCATTGTCGCGATGACGGCCAACGCCTTTACCGATGACGTGGCCGATGCGCTGGAGGCCGGGATGCAGGCCCATGTAGCCAAACCAGTGGACACGGAAGTGCTCAACCGGACACTGGCGGAGATTACACGTGTAAACTACAAGCAAGGAGGATGTGAGAGCCAATGAAAAATACAGCATGGAAAAAATTGATTTCTGAAGTGCTGGCAGCGGTAATGGTACTTAGTGCGGCTGGCTGCGGCAAAGATGAAGGTGACATCAAGCGTGAAGACGTATCGGAGAAACGAACAATTCAACTGTTCGGGCCGAACACACGCGCGGCGCTGTCCAAGGCTGTGGAGGATATGAGCCCCGCCGAGCGTATGTATGTCATGTCGGAACAGAACAGCGGTGTTACTATTGATTTCAATTCCTATCAGGCAGAGGACTACCAGGACAAAACCTACGATGAGGTTTGCCTAGACCGGGTGCGTAATCATATGGGAGACGATCTGCTGCTGATGAATGCGGACGTTATTTCGGCTTTGGGCAAGGAAGGGCTGTTAAGCGATCTGTCCGGGATGCCGGCCGCCGGCAAGCTGCGGGACTGTGTCCTCGCCGCGAACACCATCGGCGGCAAACTGGTGGCGATCCCACAGGAGATTGTCGCCTATGGGCTGTTCTGCAATGTAGAACTGTTTGAAAAATATGGTCTGGCACTGCCGGAAACGCCGGAGGACCTGCTCCGCTGCTGTGACGTATTCCAGGAAAACGGCATTGAGTACCCCATTGGTGCAAACCGCTGGTGGCTGGAGCTCTTTGTCTTGGCCCAGGGATTCGCGGATATGTACATTGGCGGCGATCTGTCTGCGGAAATTGAGGCCCTGAATCAGGGAAAAGCCCGGCTGAGCGACTATATGCGTCCGGGTCTGGAATACCTGCAGCTGCTGTTTGATAAGGGCTATATCGACTATCAGACAGCCTACACCTACGAGGCCATGGACGAGGCGCCTAAATTCCTGGCGCAGGAGACGCCTATCGTTATGAGTTACCAGGGTGCGGCAGCCCCTGAGCGCAATTACGGCGATCTGGAGTTTAAGATGGAGGTCATCGGTATTCCCAGTTCGCTGGGTCAGGTACCGGTGCTGTCCATCTCGGGCTCCGGCATCCCGGAGGACGCACCGCAGAAGGAAAACGCTTTTGATCTCTTCAACCAGATGATGAGCGAGGAAATCCTTGTGGACTATATCGCCAGAAACGGTTCTATCTCACCGTTCAAGGGTGAGATGAAAGGGCTTGAGGTTCCGGAGTGCTCCGCCCGGCTGACCGAAAGCGTCAATTCAGACTACTACGTCCTCGCGACAAACGGCAATCTGAATATTGAACTGTGGGGAAACACCTGCGTCATTGTTCAACATCTGATGGCGGGAGCGACTGTGGAGGAATGCCTCGCCGAGTTCGACGCGCTTCAGGACACCGCCGTCCGGCAGTCCTGACGGGGACTTGTTTTTTCCGGCTGTTTAAAAATCCGCATGCGAATCAAGTTCTGTTATAAATTGCCGAATAAAGAACAGCAAAAAAGGGGAGCATCTCCGACTTTGGAAATGCTCCCCTTTTTGTGTGGTTACCGGTAAACGACCTTGATGCGGATCCAGCCGGAGGTGGTGGGATAGTCCTCATCGTTGGGCTTAAAGGTGTAACGGCAGCTGATGGTGTCGCTCGCGGGGTTGTCCGCGTCGAAAATCACCTGCTTCGGGTTCTTCCACGTGTACGTACCGCCCAGATGGTGCTTATCCCCATCATCATCCGTGCCGACAGCATTGACATACTCGGCGATGTCGTCACTGTCCAGATCGCGGAGCTGGACAATACCGTCGCGCTTCGTGGCGTAGTAGACCATCTCATCGTCGGCGCTTAGGCGGACAGTGAAGCCGCCCTCATCAATGGTGGTGTTCACCACGCGGGTGACCCCATTGTCGATACCCGGGCCGCGCGCGCTGTTCTCGTCGAGCGCTGTCACACGCAGAACGGTGGCGTCCTCCTCGGCGGTCAGGCGCGCGGTTTTCTCCGCAAGGCGGGCGTTGTTGATGAGGGAGGTCGCTGTCGCGGTGATTTTGGCGGCGCCTGTCACATTGAGCATCCCGACGCTCCCCTCAATGACGAACTGCCCCTTCGAGGCGACATTCACCTGATCAACATCGCAGTTCGAGGCGAGGGTGACCTTCTTCTTCCCCGCGAGCGTGTCGGTGAGCGTGAGTGTGTCAAACGCGCCGCTGATGCGGACACTCTCCTGCTTCCCGAGCGAGACGCTGCGCGTTTTGCTGGACGTATCCGTAAAGGAGACGAGGAGATTCTCCTCCTTATCCATCAGGAGGCGGATTTCGCCCTTTTTCAGTTCATAGGGGGAATAGGTTTTCCCGCCGCGCGAAAAGGAGAGCTTATTTTCCCGCACGGAGATGCTGTAGTCTGTGTCCGCGGCCGCTGTATCCGCCGCAGCGGCCGACAAAGCTGTCCCAGCCAAGACACAGCCGGCCAGCGCCCATGCCAGCAGTTTTCTGATCGGTGTTTTCATGTTGACCCTTCTTTCAAAAATGAGTGCTTCCCATGCTTTCTATCATACCCGTTCTGTGTCTGGCAGACAAGTCCTATTCTGTTTCTGTTTTGTAAATCTTTGCAGAAAGGCCAAAGGCGGGCACAGGAATTCATACTGATGTTCAATAAATTGTACTGACCCAATATCAGTATCAGCGGTAACTGCGGCTGACGAAGGGAACCTCCGCCATTCCGGAGAGGGCGTTGAGCGCCAGGGACAGCGCGAAATAGTAGCCGGAGAGGAGATTGCAGAGATCCAGCAGCCTCTCCGGGACAGCGTTCCCCTGCTCCGCATGGCGGTAAACGAGGCGGACTAGGCACTTGGCCCGCACGCGCAGAAGATGCGCCGTACACGCCGCCGGGCACCCCTGCGGCAGGACAAAGCTGCACACACCGCAGCGCGCCTCCAGCCGCCGGGCCGCCGCGGCCAGATGTGCGGTCTCCTCCTCCGTGACACTCAGGCTTGTCCGCAGCGCCGGATTCAGGTGATAGATGAGTTCGCACACCCACAGGAGTTCATCCCGGAGAGCACTATCCTCCACCTGGGCGCGCAGAAGGCCGGTCGCGCTGGCCAATTCGTCGGTCAGAAGCTCAAAATCACAGCGCAGATCCTCTGCGGGGTCGCACAGAAATGGATACGCCTCATACGGGCTATGATATATTTCCAAAGCCGGATCCTCCTCTATTTTCATTTCCACCGCTCAAGCAGGCTGCGCATATGGCCGCGCACGTCCATGCGGTACAGCCTGTCCAAAAGAGAGAGATCGAGCGCCTCCACCCGGCTCCACGCCAAGACTCTCCCCTCACTGAGAAGCAGGACAGTGTCCGCAAAGGACAGCGCCAGCCCCACGTCATGGATGACGCCGACCACGCACCGCCCTCCCGCATGGCTCCAGTCCTGCAGACTCTCTGTCAGCTCCGCCTGGGCACGCAGATCCAGATGATTGGCCGGTTCGTCCAGAAGAATAACGTGCGGATCCTGTGCGAATGTCCTCGCCAGGAAAACCCGCTGGAGCTGTCCGCCCGAGAGCGCGGTGATTTTCCGCTCCCGCTGCGCCCACATATCCGTCCGCCGCAGGCTCTCCTCCACCGCCCGGCGATCCTCCGTGCTCTCTCTGGAGAGGAAGCCGCCGCTCTGGCGGGCGTACCGCCCCAGCATGACCGTTTCATACACGGTGTAATCGAAGGATACGGAGGAAAACTGGCTCATCAGCGCGACTTCCCGCGCCCGCTCCCGGGCAGAGAGACGCCGCAGATCCCGTCCGCCCGCCTGGACGAGGCCGTCCGCAGGCAGGAGGCCGGCCAGCGCCCGCAGGAGTGTCGTCTTACCGCAGCCGTTGGGCCCCAAGATACACAGCCGCTCCCCCTCCGAAACCCGGAAGGAGACGTCCCGCACCACAGGCGCTCCGCCGTAGCCGCACGAAAGATGCTCCACATGCAGCATATCCGTCACCTCCGTGTGCGTCCATGGAAGAAAATGTATAGGAAAAACGGCGCGCCCAAGAGCGCCGTAATCGACCCGATGGGGATCTCCCGGGGCGGGATCAGCGTCCGGGCGGCGAGATCGCACAGGACGAGGAATGTCCCGCCGAAGAGCGCGCCGGCCGGGAGCGTCCGCCGGTGCGACGCGCCGAACCAGCGGCGGACGACATGCGGAGCGATGAGATCCACAAACCCGATGATCCCCACAAACGCGACCGCTGCCCCGGTCAGGACAGCCACGACCCCCAGAAGCCGCCGCTTCATCCGCCGCAGGTCCACGCCCATCGCCACGGCCTGCTCCTCGCCGAAGGTCATCACGTCCATTTCCCGGGCGCAGCAGAGGAAAAACAGGAGCCCCAGCAGCACTGCCGGAGCCAGCACCCAAACGGCGCTCCACTCCTTCATGGAGAAGCTCCCGAGCTGCCAGAGCTGGATACGCTGGCTGTATGTCGGCGACACGGCGGACAAAAGGCTCATAATGGCGCTGCAAAAGAGGGAGACCACCATCCCCACAAGCACGATGGTGACATTCGAGAAGCCCCTGTCCAGCCGGGAGGCGGTGAAGACCACCAGAAATACTGTCCCCAGCGCGAAGCTGAGGCTGACAGCGGGGAGCAGCACCCGCCCCAGCCCGCCCGAGGCGAGCCCGAAAACGATGATGATGGCCGCGCCCATCCCCGCGCCGGAGGACACCCCCAGCCCGAACGGGGACGCCAGCGGATTCTGGAGCACCGACTGCATAACTGTCCCGCTCACCGCCAGCGCCGCGCCGGTGAGGAAGGCCAGTAGCACCCGGGGCAGGCGCATGCCGAGCACCATGGCGCTGTATCCGGCGGGGATACTCTCCGGCAGCGGGATGTCAAAGAGCCGCGCCGCCACGATGGAAAGGATGTCCCCCGGTGAAACGGCCACACTGCCCACGCCTATCCCGCACAGAACAGCCCCCAGCGCCGCGAGGGACAGCAGCCCCATTTTGACTGCGGGCTTCATGCGGCGCCGTACGCCTCCGGATAAAGGATCTCCGCCATCTGGCGCATGGCAGTAATGATATTCTGATTGGGCAGGGAGGAGGACATATTGTCGATTGCATACACCGCCCTGTTCTGTATGGCGCTCACACCGGCCCAGCCGTCCCGGGAGAGGATCTCGTCCACCGGGTTGTCCACATAGTTGACACTCGTGAAGATGACGTCCGGGTTCGCGGCGGCCACCGCCTCCCCCTCAATGTTCAGCCACCCTGTCTCGGCGGAGAAGATGTTCTTCCCCCCCACCCACTCGATCATCTCGCTGAGGTAGGTCTTGCTCCCGCAGCTGTAGAGATACGGAGCGGCCGAAATCTCAAAATAGACGCTCTTTCTCTCTTCCTCTGGGATGCCGGACGCGACGGAGGCGAGCTTGTCCAGTTCCGCGTCCATTTTTTCGAGGATGCTCTCCCCTGCCTCGGGGACATGGAGGGACTCTGCCAGAAGGCGGATATCCTCCTGAATTCCGCTGATGCTCTCGCTCGTGGGGATGCACAGCACCCGGACACCCGCGTCGGTCAGGGGCTTATACGGATCCTCCTCATCGTAGAGGGAAAGGTTGGTGACAAGCAGGATGTCCGGGGAGAGGGCCGCCAGGCTCTCCATGTCGGGATTGACCGTGTCGAAGGTGGGGGCCCCGTCAGGCAGGCCTGCAATGCCCTCACTCTGCAGATCGTATCCCACAATCTTTTCCCCCAGCCCGAGAGCGACGACGGTCTCCGCCAAGGAGGGCGCGAGCACGACAATGGAATCAATCTCCGCTGGCACCTCCTCCGAAGCGGAGGCGGACGCAGAATCCTGCGCAGAGGGGGCGGACGTCCCGCAGGCGCTGAACGTAACGCTCAGCGTTACGCTAAGTATCAGACAGAGTATCGGCCGAAACTTGTTTTTCATGAAATCTTCTCCTTATTGGCAGAATTACAGAATAACATAAGGGCAGAACCATCGGACAGTGCCGGCGCTCAGTCCGCCGTATCCGCTGGATAGAAGGGGCGCAGGCATTTCCCCGCAACGATGAAATAGCTGATGACGAGCACAATATCCGCGCCTATCCATGCGGAGACCTCGGCGAAAAAGATGCCGTCCTCCCCGATGACCAGCGGCAGAGATAGAACGAAAGCGGTACGCATAATGAACTCGGCGACACCCGAGAGCATGGGCAGGCGGGTGTTCCCCATGCCCTGAATGGAGGCGCGAAAGACATGCAGCGTATAGAGCACCGGCAGAAAGACACTCATAATGGTGAGGTAGCGGTAGGCAATTTCCATCGTCCGGGTGGCCTCCTCGGGGGTGCCGGAGATGAAGCAGCCGAGGATGCCCTTCCCGAACAGGATCATCACCGCCGCAATGACGATGGACGTAGCGATGGCGACAATGAGCGCCATACGCACCCCCTGCCGGACACGGCCATACTTTTCGGCCCCCAGATTCTGGCCGGTATAGGTAATCATGGCGTAGCCGTAGGACGTGGCCGCGATTTCGAGGATGCCGTAGAGCTTGTTGGTCGCGGTAAAGCCCGCGATGAAAAGAACGCCAAACCCATTGACAATGGACTGCATCACAATGCCGCCGACAGCTATCATGCAGTTCTGAACCGCCATCGGGCACCCGAGCCCCAGAAGGTGCGGAAAGATATCCCGGCGCAGGCGGCAGTCCTCCCTCGTTAAGTGCAGCATCGAAATCCGGCGGACGTGGTACAGGCAGAACAGTCCGGAGACCGCCTGCGCGATCAGTGTCGCCGCCGCCGCGCCCGCGATGCCCCATTGGAACACCATCACGAAGACGAGATCGAGCACGATGTTCGTGATCGACGCGACCACCATCGCCTGGAGCGGGGTTTTCCCGTCGCCGAGGGAGCGCAGGATGCACGCGAGCAGGTTATAGGCTGTGACAACCGGGATACCCCAGAACATGACACGCAGATAGAGCAGCGACCCGGGCAGGATGTCCTCCGGCGTCCGCAGAAGGAGGAGCACCGGGCGCACAGCGGCCTGCCCCACCCCCGTGAGCAGCACCGAGAATATCACGGAGAGTACCGCTGAATTCCCCACGACACGCCGCAGGCTGTCCATCCTCATGGCGCCGAACTCCTGCGCCATGAGGATAGCGAATCCCTGTGTGAGCCCCTGCACGATGCCGAGTGTCAGCCAGTTCAGCCAGTCGGCGGCCCCCAGCGCGGCCAGGGCGTCCACGCCCAGATATTTGCCGACCACCATCGTGTCCACAACCGTATACAGCTGCTGGAATACGTTCCCCATCATCAGGGGCAGCGCGAAAGCAACAATCAGTTTCCCAGGATTCCCCTCGGTCATGCTTTTGATACGGACAGCCATAATATCTCCTTTTTCCTGCCCCGGTCCGCCGGTGAAATCGAATGTTCAAAACATGCGTACCCGTCTATTTTATCACAAGCGGACGTTTTATCAAGCCCTCTTCTTCCGTGCAGTTTAGATTTCCACCGCTGAAAGCAAAAAATAATCTTTACAAAATTATTTCTATATAGTATAATCTTATAGAGGAGGAATGTGCGTGGAGATGCAGGGCGGCAACCGGATTTCGCAGATTAAGCACGCCTGCGACAGGATCTTTGAGCGGATTCTGTCCGCGCGGAATGTGGACGCTTTTAACGGCGCGCAGGGGCGGCTTCTCTATGTGCTGTGGCAGGAGGAGTATATTTCCCTGCGGGAGCTCGCGCAGCGGACCGGCCTCGCCGCAACGACACTCACCGGCATGGTGGACCGCATGGAAGCGGCCGGCCTGGTGCGCCGCCTTGCGGACAGAAGCGACCGCAGGAGAACGCGGCTTTCGCTCACGGAGAAGGCGAGGACCCTGCGCCCGGACTATGAGGCCGTTTCCGGAGAGATGGCCGATATCTTTTACGCAGGCTTCACCGGGGAGGAGATCGCCCAGTGCGAAGCGATGCTGGAGCGGATTCTCTGCAACCTGAAACGACACGAGAACCCTCAATATGCGGATGAAAGGACGGAATAAGTATGGCACGCAAGGAAGACATCATCCAGAAGGCGCAGGAACTGATAAACGCCCCCTCCTGCTGCGCGGCGGCGAAAGCGGCGGCGAAGAGCTGGCTGGACGCCATCGGGACGGACAGGGAGGCCGGTGAGGCGAAGAAGCTGATCGCCGAGCTCAAAATGGACATCATGCCCGTCGAAGGGCTGCTCGCTTTCGCCGAGTCGGAGGCGGCGGTAAAGGTATTCGGCGCGGAGATGGCGAAGAACGTAGCCGCGCACGCCCGGGAGCTCAAAGCGTCCGGCGCGCCGTACTGCGACTGCGCCGCCTGTGCGGCGGCGGCAGCCATCCTTGAGGCGGAGGGCGGCCTTCTGTAAATCAGATTTTAACGGCAAAACAGCAGCCGCAGGAATAACGTTCCTGCGGCTGCCGTTTTGCCGCGTATATTTGGATTGTTTCCGTCAAATATCCGTGTTATAATATACACAGATAAAGGAGTAAAACCGGGGACCGGATCCCGGCAATACAACTTTATGGATAAGGAAAGGGAAATCGCAATGAACAGGGAAAAAGCCGCTCTGACAGGCAGGGATTATTATGATCAGATCGACGCGTTAAAGGGATTTGCGATCTTTTTGGTCGTATTGGGGCACAGCATCATCCTGTATCCGATCGATTTACATCAGAACAGTGTCTGTGATTTTATTTTCAGATGGCTGTCGAGTGTGCATATGCCGCTGTTTTTTATGATCTCCGGGTTTTGCTTTTCCTGCCGGGAAGGGTATAGGGTATTTATAGGGAAAAAAGTAAAAAGGCTCCTCATCCCCTATTTTGTCTTTAACGCGGTCGACGTGGTTCCTAGGTATCTATTCCCCAGTCTGGTGAACCGGGCGAGAGGGATCGGCGAGTCCGTCCATAAAATTATTTTTGACGGCGGCGAATACTGGTTCTTATATGTACTGTTTATTATTTTTCTGCTCTATCCATGGATGGACAGGATGATAAAAAACAGGATATACCGGTTTGCGGGCGTATTGTCCGTACTGCTGCTCCTGTACTTTATGTGGCCGTCCATACCCGTATTCAGGGTGAGCCAGGTGATTTATTACCTGATTTATTTTACAGTAGGGGTTATGATTAAACGATATTGGGGAGAGACTGTTTTTAATGCCGGATTGAGCGGAACCGGGAACATTCTGCTCATTGTCGTTTCACTGCTGCTCTGGATCGTTTTGATTGGGTTAAAAGTACCGCACACAGGGATAATTACAGCGCTTACAGGAATTTTTACCCTCTATCTCTGCACGCGGTATCCTCTGCCGGTCCGCCTGTTTAGGCGATTTGGGAGATACAGCTTACAGCTGTATCTCTTTAACGGGTATTTTCTGGTGATCAGCCGGACCATAGCGGTTCTGATCCTGGGCATTACAGATCCGTTTATCATCATCACCTTTAATATGCTTGTAGACTTTATCCTGTCCTACCTCATCATTAAATATATATGCGGCAGAATAAAGCCGGTAAGGTCTTTAATGGGAATGTCATAAAAGGATCCTTTTTGAGAAAACTCGGCCATAAAGCCATACAGCCGCAAGGGGATGATCCCTGCGGCTGTACAGCTTTATGACTGCTTTCTTTTTCCCGCATGAAGCTGGATTGTCTTCAAGGAGCAAACGTTTTCAGGCCATCCTGCTGTCCCGCAGTTTTCTCACTTCATCCAGTGACAGCCTGGAGAGACGAGCCACTTCTTCTACCGGATATTTTCCATCCTTCAGCATACGGGAAGCCGTTTCTTTTATGCCTTCATTTCTCACGTCTTCCATAATTTTGCACATATTTATCCTCTCAAGGTCTTTCGCATACTTGCGGTCGATCTGTTCTGCTATATCCAAGGCTGTCACCGCTTTCACCCTTTGTGTCCATAACCATAGTATCATAATCCTGCCGCATTTGCAATCCGCCGGAAAATACAGGCTGCTTTCCCCATCCCTCCGCTTTCTCCCCGGCTGGAGAGGAGACAGCCCTGTAAAAAAATCAGAGTACCCCCACAAAGCCCTCCGCTCTGGGGATACTCCCGTTATCCTTTCAAGTGACAGCGCACTGTTACTCAACATTTTTTCCACTTTCGAAACTACTTTTTCAAATCCTCCGGATTGATTTCGCCATGTTCCTTTTCGTAGTTTGCGATAAACTTCCGCATCAGCTGGATAATCTGGCTGTTCGCAGAACGGCCGACATAGCGGCAGACGTAATGAAACCTGGCCAGTGTATCGCCATCCACCCGGAGACTGAAATGTTTTTCATTTTCTTTCGTCATAATATGTCTCCAATAACTCCATTTTGACTTTATTTTAGACCTAAAATCTGTTATAATTCTGAAATGGAATTATTATGAGTTCACTATTTTGAAGGAGGGCCAACTCATGGACATCACGCACACTTGCTGTGTCACCGGCCACCGCGACATTCCGCTCCAAAAGCTCTCCCCGTTATTCAAGCGCCTGCGGCAGGAAACCGAGTGGGCGATCGAAAATGGGTATACCCACTTTATCAGCGGCTTCGCGGCAGGGACGGATCTGTTCTTTGCCGAGGTCGTCGCCGCGCTCAAGAACACCTATCCCATCACGCTTGAGGCGGCCATTCCTTACCGCGGCCGCCTCCGCACGCCGGACGCGGACTTTCAGCGCCTCATCCGGGAGTGTGAGAGAGTCCGGGTGCATTCGGAGGAATATTCCAAAGGCTGCTACATGATCCGCAACCGCTACATGGTGAACGCCTCGTCGCTCGTCATCGCGGTACACGACGGCCGCCTCTCCGGCGGGACAGCGGCGACCATCCGCTGCGCGCGCGAGGCCGGGCGAACGATCAGGGAAATCCTCCTCTGACAGTTGTTTTCAGAGGGAAAAGGGAGTACAATGATCTGTAGGGAATCAAGAAAAGGGGGCGGGCAAAATGGCCGGGCCGATTCGGGCCGCCCAGATCCTGGGCCGCATGGACAGCGGCGGCATCGAAGCCGTCGTGATGAATTATTACCGGCACATCGACCGCAGCCGGATACAGTTTGACTTTTATCTCGCCGCGGACAGCTCCTTCCCCCAGCGGGAGGAGGTGGAAGGGCTGGGCGGCGGCATCTGCCTGCTCCCGACATACAGCCGGCCGCTTGCGTATCATCGTGCGCTGTACCGGGCCTTTCGGGGGAAGCGGTATCAAATTGTCCACGCCCATCTGAGCACGATGTCCGTTTTCCCGTTGTTCGCCGCCTGGAGGGCCGGAGTGCCCGTGCGCATCTGCCACAATCACACGACAGCCCACTGGGGCGAGGGAATCAAAACCCTGCTCAAATACATTCTGCGGCCGTTTGCCCCGGTCTTTGCCACAGACCTTTTCGCCTGTGGGGAGACCGCCGGACGCTGGATGTACGGCCGCCGGCGCTTCGAGCGGGGAAAAGTGACCGTGATGCCCAACGCTATCGATACGGCAAGGTTCGCCCGGGATCCGCAGGCCCGCGCAGCGCGGCGCGGGGAGCTGGGCATCGCGGAGGATGCTTTCGTCGTGGGGCATGTGGGGCGGTTCATGTATCAGAAGAACCATGACTTTTTGCTTGAGATTTTCGCCGCACTGCGCAAAGAGCGGCCGAACGCTGTCCTGCTTCTGGTCGGCGAGGGGGAGCGGATGGAACAGATCCGGGAAAAGGCGGAGGCGCTGGGGATGGGGAAGCATGCCGTCTTTGCCGGTGCGCGCCGCGATGTCCATAAGCTGTACAGCGCGATGGATGTATTCTGCCTGCCCAGCTTCTATGAGGGGATGCCGGTGGTAGCCTGGGAGGCGCAGGCGAACGGACTGCCCTGCGTGTTTTCGGACACGGTCAGCCGGGAGGCGCAGGTATCCCCGGACGTCCGGTTCATGAGCCTCCGGGAGACGGCGGAGGCATGGGGAAACGCTCTGCTGCACGCAGAAGGCCGGGGAGAGACCCACGTGCCGGATATCCGGGACGAAGCTGCGAGGCTGGCCGCTTTTTATGAGGAAAAGTCCTTCGGCGCATAAACATAAAGAGAAAGCCGGCGCGATACAAAATCCGTATCGCGCCGGCTTTTTTATCTTTTCATTTGTTTTTTGCCGATGCCCAGCCGCTCAGTTCGCCGAACCCCATCCGGAGGGAGATCTCGTGTGTCGCATCGAGCAGGAAGGGCATCTTTTCATAGATCAGCGCGTCCGTCATGCGGAACGACGGGCCGCTGATACTGACAGCGGCCGCCGTCCGGCCGGTATAGTCGCGTACCGGCGCAGCGATGCACCGCACTCCCTGGACGCTCTCCTCATCGTCCGTCGCATAGCCGTGCCGGCGGACGGTGTCAATCTCGCCGAGCAGATCCTCTTGGCTGACGATGGTGTGCTCTGTCCGCTTTTCCAGCCCGCATATGGCGATAAAGCGGTCGATGCTGTTCAGATCATAGTCGCACAGGAACAGTTT
Source organism: uncultured Oscillospiraceae bacterium (assembly GCA_949743955.1). GTDB lineage: Bacteria > Bacillota > Clostridia > Oscillospirales > Ruminococcaceae > Harryflintia. The sequence continues at coordinate 89,470 of CATJVQ010000022.1, forward strand.
TCCGCTGCCGGTACAGTGCATGGGGGAAAGATTGCCGATGCGCTGCACCGTGGTCAGCACCTGCTGTGCGCTCGCTGTCACCACGTCGATATACAGCACCTGCATATCCTGCTCAATGGAGAGAATCGCCGACTCGCCGAAAATCTGTGTCAGGCTGCGCAGGTAGGGAGCGCAGATGTCCCTCAGCTCGTTGTGCGAACTGACCAGCCCGCTCAGCGCGCAGATTTTCATGGTCATGGAATAGCGGCCCTCCTGATCCTGCGCCACATAACCGAAGCGCTGTAACGTCGTCAAAAAACGCAGGACCGTGCTCTGGTTCATCTCCACCCGCTTTGCGAATTCGTTGAGCCGCACCGGCGCCGGTTCTTTGGCCAGCGCCTCCAGCAGCAGAAGCATCCGCTCCACGGACTGGTTGGATTTTGTCGTTTTTTCCGTTTCCTTTATCAGCATAACTGCGCCTGCCATTTTTATGAGTTTTTTAAAGTTTACCAAAATTTATTATAGCATGCGGCAGGCCGTCCATCAAGCCGGTGGTTATAAAATTCAATTATCCGTTGACGACATTCTGCGGCTTCCCCGCTATAAACGCTTCCAGATTGCTCACGGCGATATCCATCAGCCGCTGGCGGGACTCCTTCGGGGCCCACGAGATGTGCGGTGTTAGAATGCAGTTGGGGGCCTTTAAAAGCGGGTTGTCCTCCCGGATGGGTTCGGCCGACACGACGTCCAGCCCGGCGGCGTAGACCTTGCCGCTCTCGAGCGCCTGCGCCAGATCCTCTTCCACGATCAGCGGCCCGCGCGAATTGTTGAGGAGGATGACACCGTCCTTCATTTTGGCGATGGTCTCCCGGCGGATGATCCCCTTCGTCTCCTCAAACAGCGGGCAGTGGAGAGAAATGACGTCCGAGAGGGCGAAGAGCTCGTCGAGCGTCGTATAGCGCATGGTCTCGCACTCGAGGGAGGGTTCCTTTTTTGCATCGAAGGCGAGCACCTGCATGCCCAGCGCCTGCGCGATTTTCCCCGTGGCCTGCCCGATGCGGCCGTAACCGATGATGCCCATCGTCTTGCCGGAGAGCTCGATGAGCGGTGTCTTCCAGTAGCACCAGTCCTCGCCGTGTGTCCACTCCCCATCGTGCACCGACTGATCGTGCAGCCCGATGTGGTGGCAGATTTCCAAAAGCAGCCCGATGGCGAACTGACCGACCGCGTCGGTCCCATAGGCAGGAATGTTGCACACCGGAATGTTCCGCGCCTTCGCCCCTGCAATATCCACGACGTTATATCCTGTCGCCAGCACGCCGATATAGCGGATGGATGGGCACCGGCGGAGTGTCTCTGCCGAAAGCGGCGTCTTATTGATGATGACCGCCTCGGCATCCCCGATGCGTTCGACAATCTTCCCCTCCGGTGTCCGGTCGTACACGGTCAGTTCCCCCAGCTTCCGGAAGCCCTCCCAGCTGAGATCCCCCGGGTTTTCGGTATATCCGTCCAGCACAACGATTTTCATGTTTATTCCTCCTCCAACAATGTCCACGCGCGGTTCAGGACCCGCTTGGCGCCGGCCACCACAGCACAAGGATCCTCATCCTTCCAGGGCTTGACCTCAAAGGAGAGGACATACGGTTTTTCCGTGTCAAAAAAGCCTTCCTTCTTCAGCACGCGTAGGAACTCCAGTACCTGCGGGGTGTCGTTTTCGGAGTGCGGGAAGCCGAAGCGCTGGTGCTCGTCGCCGTAGCCCTCCGTATCCGGGGAGGCAATGACTGTGTTGCCGATGTGGAAATGTGTCAGGTACGGGCGTAGCGTGCGCACGACAAACTCCCCGGTCTCATACGTCATCGGGATGTGCGACAGATCGATGAGCAGCCCGAAATTGGCGTGCTTCTCCCGGACCTTGGCGGCAAACTTCGCCGCGTATGGCGCCGGCCCAATGAGCGACTTTTTGGCGATATCGTAATCGAAGACCTCGAGCTCGACCGACATCCCCTTCTTCTTTGCGTAGGCGCAGAGGGTGTCCGTCGTTTTGAGGAGCTGGCGGTAGTGCTCCTCTCGGTGCTCCGCCTCCCACTTCCCGCTGAGAAAGGCAATGCCCTTGGCGCCGAGCTGTTCCGCCTCGTCGATGGCTTCGAGGAGCGTGCGCTCCGCGGCTAGGCGATCCTCCTCCTGTAAGGCGTTGGGGTTGAGGCCCGTCGTTAAAAGGCGGGGCTGCGCGCCGTAGCATACCGTCATATGCGCTGTCGATAAGAGCTTCGCCGCCTGCGCGCGCAGCGCATCGTCCCGGATCCAGTTGACTTCAATCGCGTCAAAATAATCGTCATACGCGATTTGGCGCAGGGCCTCCAGCACGTTCGGATCATCCCCGCGCATATTGGCCGGGTAGGCCATGAATGAGATTAGCCCCACCTGAAAATATTTGTGTATCGAATCCTTCATCGTTGCATACTTCCTCCTTTATCATTTTACAAAATATCAGAGACATTTGATATTTAGTGACATAAATAAAGATTTAGAATTTTTAATTTTATTTAGTGAAATAATATTTCTTTTTAATAGTTTATCTTTATCGTATCATTTTCAAATCTGGTTTTCAACCCATCATTCTTATTAAAGTTTTCTCCCTCCGCTTGTGCATTTTATCTCATTTTGAAAGGCTTGTATTACCAGCAGAGACAGAAAGCATCCCCGGGATCATCAGTCCCGGGGATGCCCTTTCTCAAAACATGTTTTATCTCCGCCTCACTCCATCAGGCTCCGGAGATAGACACCGATATCGTAGCACAGCTTCATAGCGGGGGTGCGCAGCTCTTCGGGCAGTCCGTCGAAAAATGCGAAATTCTCAAAGAGGAGATCCCCCGAAAATCCCGTATCCCTCAGCGCTTTCATGATCGGCGCCCAGTGAATCGTCCCGAAAAAGGGGGCCAGGTGATCGTCATGCTCGCCGAAATTGTCACTCAGGTGCAGCATGGTCAGGCGCTTTCCGAGGGTATGGATCGCCGCGCACTGATCAATACCCGCCATATGCGCGTGTCCCAAATCCCAGCAGATGCCGAATTCGTCGCCCAAAATGCTGTGGAGCTCCAGCAGCTCCTCCACGGAGGAAGCGAACTTACGCTGCCCTTCAAAGGCCGGCATCATATTTTCGATACAGGGTGTGATCCGTTCCCGTGCGCATAGCTCGCCATAGCGCCGGTAAAAGCGGATATTTCTCGCCATGGAACGCTCGCGGCTGTATCCGTCCCCCTCGCTGACACTCCCCGGATGAAAGACGATCTGACCGGCCCCCAGGATACCCGCCCCGCGGATGGAGCGACGGATCAGCTCCTCGTAATACGAATCCCCCTCCGGCTCGTCCGCCTGCCAGGTGTAAAACGGCGCGTGAGCATAGCGCACCTCCAGCCCCAGCAGGTCCGCTGTTTTGCGCTGGCGGATGCACCAGTCCTCCCAGCCGGGCTCGCGCATGGGCTGTCCGGGCTTGCTGTACTCGATAAAATCCAGATTGATAACGTCAAATCCTCCCTGCGCACAGGCTTTTAACGCCTCTTCACAGGTGAAATAGACCTCCGGCCGGCGCAGCAGCCTGCCATGGCTGCTTGTGGACATTCCAATTTTCATCGTTTTCCCCCTCGTGTGATGTAGGGTCTGCCTCTCACCCTATCGGCAGACAGGCGGGCTGCATCTGGAAAGAAGCGGCCCGCCCGGCAGTATTCGGTCTCTTATCCCGGGAAAATATTCTTCGCTTCGGTGCGGAGCTGTTCGACTGCCTCCTCCGGCGAGATGCTCCCCTCCTGAATCATGGAGGAGACAACCGAGCCGAACGCGGTTCCCCACTCCGCGCCGTAATCGCTGGAGGGCGCGTCCTGCGCATAGGCCAGCTGATTGAAGCCGACCTGGCGGTACGGCTCATTCGCCCACAGCTCCTGCACGATCTCTGCGCTGGCCGCCGCCTTCGTGGAGGGGACATAGCCGGTGTTGACATGGTTGAGAGCGTCCTGCTCCGGGGTGAGGAGGAACTTCATAAACTCCCAGGCCGCGTCGATATCCGCTTCGGAGTTGCCCTTCTCGATAATGGCCATGTTGCCTCCGCCGGTCGGGCAGGAGGGTTCCCCGAACGTGGGCAGGAACGTGATGCCGATCTCAAACGGATCCCCCAGATCCTTCACAGCGCCGAAAATGTTGCCCATCTTGCCTGTGGAATCAAAGATACAGGCGATCTTGCCTAAGGAGAACTGCTCCTCCAGATACGCTTCGTCGTTGGTGGAGACAAAGGGCTGGCACCAGCCGTCTTTGATCCAGCCGTCCCAGGCGGTAAAGACCTTGAGCATCACGCCGTCCTCAAGGGCCGGGCAGCTCGTGCCGGCTTCATCGTACATATTCGAGCCGAGCTGATAGAAGAAGTTCTGTGTATACCAAGTGTTGTTCTGCAGAGAGAAGCCGTAGACACCGTCCTTGGTCAGCGACTTGCAGAGGGACTCAAAGTCCTCAATGCTCAGCGCGCCGTCAATCGGGATGTCGACACCCAGCGCGTCCGTCATCGTCTTGTTGTAGTACATTACGGGCGTGGAACGGATATAGGGCATGGCGATGAGCTTTCCGTCCCGGTAGCAGTAGGTGAGCAGGCCGCTCTGGACATTCTCCAGATCCCATCCGTCGCGCTCGATTAGGGCGCCGATGTCGGCCAGGATCCCCTCGCCGGAGAGCGTGGTCGTGCCGGTGGAGTTTTCCACTACAGCGATTTCCGGGCTTGTCCCCGCCGCGACCGCGTTCATTGTCGCGGTGACGACCTCCGCATAACCGCCCTGGAAAACCTCTTTGACAGTGATCCCCTTCTCGGCTCCAACAGTTTTATTGAACTCCTCAACGGAGGAAGCGATCATCTCCCCGTTAGCGCCGGCCCCGCGCGGATGCCAGATTTCGATGGTAACGTTCTCTGCCGGGGCGCTGCTCTCAGACGGTGTGCTGCTGTCGGCCGGAGCACTGCTCGACGGTTTTCCCCCGCAGGCGGTGCAGCTCAGCACAAGCAGTACACAAAGCGCCAGCGCGATCCGTTTTTTCATTAGAATGCCTCCTTGTTTTTTATTTTAATGGATTTTCCATTAAACATCATTTGATTCCGTTATAGGTGAACGCCTTGATAATCTTTCCGCTGGTAAAGACATAGACCAGCAGCACCGGGATGACGATCAGCAGGTTGGCCGCCATGATTTCATTCCATCTCGTGCCCAGTTCGGAGTCGAGCACGCGCACGAGCATCATCGTCAGCGGGCGGACGGCCTCGCTGTTGGTCATCACCAGGGGCCAGAAGTAGTTGTTCCAGGTGCCGACAAAGGAGAAGAGCATAATCGTCAGGATGGAGCTCTTGCACATCGGCACCATGATCTGCAGGATAATCTGCAGCTGCGAGGCAGAATCCATCTGGGCGCTCTCGATGATCTCGTCCGGCACCTGCTTAAACCCCTGCCGGAGCAGGAAGATGCCGAACGCGTTGGCGCCGTGCGGCAGGATCTGCGGCCAGAGCGTGCCGAGGAGGTTCCAATCGGCCATCGTCAGGTAGACGGTGATATACGTCACCTGCATCGGGATCATCAGCGCCAGAAGCACCAGCGCGAAGTAGACATTTTTCCCAAAGAACCGGAAGCGGGCAAACGCATAGGCCGCGGGGATCAGGATGATCATCTGCAACAGAATGGTGCCGAAGGTGATGAGGACCGAGTTGGTCAGGTACTGGAGAACGTCGACATTCCGCGCGCCCAGGATGCTGGTGATACCGTCCGTGGAAAACTGCTCCGGCCAGAATGTCACCGGTACCCGGATCGCCTCCGCATAGGACTTGAAGGCCGTACAGATCATCCAGTAAAACGGAAACACAAAGCACAGAACAATCGCCAGTTTCAAGAGATCCCCGGGCAAACGCCGGATAAAGCGCCGCAGGCAGCGGCGGGCTTCCTCCTGCATAAAATCACCTCCTCAGTAGTGTACACGCCGTGCGAGAAGCTTAAAGTAAGCCGCCGTCAGCACCAGCTGGATGGACATCAGGAAGACCGCGGCCGAACAGCCCAGGCCCAGCGAATTGACATTCCCGAACGCGAACAGGTAGATGAAGCGCGCGATGACCTCCGTGGAGGATCCCGGGCCGCCCGCTGTCATCGCGTTGACGGAGTCGAAAACGTTGAAGCTGCCGATAGTGAGCAGAATCAGCGTCACGAAGAGCTGGGGGGAAATCATCGGCAGGATGATTTTAAAGAACCGCTTTGTCCGGGACGCGTTGTCGAGCACTGCCGCCTCAAAGATTTCCGCCGGGATATTTTTCATCGCGGCTATCAGGATGAGCGTATAGTACCCGATGTTTTTCCAGACATTCATCACGATAATGGCCCACATCGCCGTCTTGGAGCTTTCCAGCCATGGCACCGGGGAAATCCCGAACAGGCTGAGCACCGTGTTAAGGACACCGTAATCATTGAAGTCCATAATCCATCGCCAGATGAACGCGCAGGAGACAGTGGCTATCAGGTGCGGCGTAAAAACCGCGGTCTGGGAAAACTTGTTGATTTTCCGGTCGTCAAACAGCCACAGCGCCATGAGCAGCGAACAGACAATGACCAGTGTCACAAAGATAGCCGCATAGAAAAACGTGTTCTTTACCGAGACGATAAACTGCGATTTTTCGCTCAGGGCGATATAGTTTTTGAGCCCCACGAACTCCTTGGTCGGGTTCTGCACGCTTCCCCGGAAGAAGCTCAGGAACAAAACGTTCAGGATGGGGTACACGACAAAGATGAGCAGAAACACCATCGCCGGCGCGATGAGCAGATACGGGAAGTACCGCTTCTTTTGCAGCCCTCCCTCGACCGCGGTGCTGCCCAGGCAGGTCGAGGCGACACCCAGCACGACCCCCAGAATAATCAGGAAATACCGCCCGCCCAGCAGCGCGCCTGGGAAGCCCGCCTGCGGGATATCAGATATCCCGGCGATTTTTATGAGCAGAGCGCCTCCCAGAAGCAGCAGGACGCTCAGGACGCTTCCGGATACCGCAAGGAATTTCACCCGCATCCTTTTCATAGCGCACCCCCCGCCGCCTCCAGGCATTCCCGATACCGCGCATGACCTTCCCGGATCCGCTGCTCGTCCGGGCCGAAAAAGTACATGTCCCCGGCCGCGACGGAGATATACACCGCCTCCCCGGCGCAGAAGCTCTTATCCTGCGTCTTGACCATGACATCCCCGTCCCGCAGGCGGACCTTGTAGTGGGTTTCCGAACCGAGCATCTCGCGGGTAACGATATTCCCCGCCGCGCAGTAGCCCGCCGCCGCGTGTTCCCGGCACAGCCGGACCACCTCCGGGCGGTACCCCAGCCGGCATCCGTTTTCCATCGCCAGCAGGTTCATCGGCGGCGTTCCGATAAACTGGGCGGTGAAGACGTTGTTCGGATCGTCGTAGATCTCCTCGGGCGACCCCTTCTGCTGGATTTCCCCCTTGTTCATCAGGACAATGGTGTCCGCCATGGACATGGCCTCCACCTGATCGTGGGTCACATAGACAAACGTGGCCCCCAGGCGCTTCTGGAGCTCGATAAGCTCCCCGCGCATCTGGACGCGCAGCTTGGCGTCCAGATTGGATAGCGGCTCGTCCATCAGGAAGATCTTCGGCGTCTTCACCATGGCCCGGGCCAGCGCGACCCGCTGCCGCTGCCCGCCGGAAAGCTGCGACGGGCTCTTCTGGAGCTGATCCAGCAGACCGACGATCTGGCTGTATTCATTCACCAGCTTGTCCCGTTCTTCCTTCGGCATGCGGATATTCTTTAACCCGAACACGATATTTTCACGCACGTTCATCGTGGGATACAAAGCGTAATTTTGGAACACCATCGCAATACCGCGCTTGGCCGGTTCGAGGTCCGTGATATCCTTCCCGTCCATCAGGCACCTGCCGGAGGAGGCGGGCCCTATCCCGGCGATAATGCGCAGAAGCGTTGTCTTGCCGCAGCCGGACGGGCCAACTAGGACGGTAAACTTCCCGTCCTCAATGGTCAGGTTCAGGTTCTCCATCACCTTCGCCGATCCAAACGATTTGCAGATATTCTGAAATTCTATGCCAGCCATATGCCGATCCCCTCTTTCACTCCCGTTTAGTCCGCTTTGTTCAGGACATATTTCCGTATAGCCTTTCCCACGCCGTTGTGGAAGCAGTCGTCCGTCGTGGCTTTGGCAATCTGTTTGAGCTCCACGACGGCGTTGTTCATCGCGATGCCAAAGCCGACATTGAGAATCATTTCGATGTCGTTGGCGCTGTCGCCGATGCCGATGGTGTTTTCGATGGGGATCTGAATCGCGTCCAGTATGCGCTTGATCCCCAAGGTCTTGCTCTCCCCGCGGATGATGCCCTCCGAGTAGCCGTTCATCTTGTACAGGTAGAACCACGGGTGCAGGATCCGGCGCTCCTCCTCGGTGACCTCCCCCTCCATCGTGATTTTGGAAATCTGCGCCCCCTTATAGCGGGTGATAAAATCGTCTGGGGATGTCACCGGCTTTGTTGTCGCGTTTTCCACCGTGCGGTAATTCTCTGTCTCCCCCTCAAACTGGCACCATTTCCCAATTCTCAGATAGAGCTCCGACACCCTGCACAATACGTCCTCCGCAATCGTCCGGTGGTAATAGGTCTCCCCGCCGAGGAGGATGTGCGCCCCGCCCCCGGCGATGATGCCGTCGATATAAGGGGCGCCGCGCAGGGACTCCTGAAGGAACGCGTAAGAACGCCCCGTGTTTAAAAAGAACATGTGCCCAAGCTCTCTGGCCTCTATCAGCTGGTCGATATCGTACTGTGACGGACGCTCCCCTTCTCCTATCAGTGTGCCGTCAATATCCAAAAAAATCGCTTTCCGGCCGGAAACAACCATAGGTGCATTTTTCTCTCCTCCCATTTGGCAGTCTGTTTGCATCATTTTATTTCAGGAAAGCATTGGGCAAAATACACGGATTCCATTCGTGCTTTGTGATATTTTTTATAATTTCTCGATTTCGTTTTTATCATAACAGATTATTGTGGCCGCTCCAATGTAAAAACCTCTAAAAAAATTGATATATCCTCTATTCTTCACTATAATAGAAATCAGGGTGTTCCCCTATACCATTCTGCTTTTCTATGGTCTTGACTAAAGGAGCCATACCATGCTGATGATCAACGTCCGGCACAACTGGCCGGAGCATCCTCCCTACACCATGACACGCGCTCACGGAAACACTGAATACATCCTGCTCCATTTTTACGACGCAGGGGATATTTCGATTAATCAGAAGCCCATCCACGTTCTCCCCAATGCCGTCATCGTCCTCTCCCCTCAGACGGAGTATGCCTGCCTGTCCCCCGATTCCTACCGCCTGGACTGGATGTGCATAGTCGGTAACCTGCCCGATACCATGCGTATCTACGGACTGGCCCCGGATATCCTGTATCAGCCGTCGAACACGGTGGAGCAGATCACCGATATCATTGAAAACCTGGAGTTTGAATTTTATGCACGCCACTTCTGGTGGTACCGCTATGTCGACATCAAAATCGAGGAGCTGCTGATGCTCATCAGCGGGAATATTTCTCAGACATCGCCTGTCCCCCCGGAAGTCAGCCTGATGCACCGGTTTCAGTCGCTGCATCTGGAGATGAGCGCCTATCCCGAGCGCGACTGGTGTGTCAAAAATATCGCCAGCCGTATCGGGATCTGCGAGTCCCGCGTCTATGTCGAATACCGCGCGCTGTATGGAACCTCCCCCGCGCAGGATATCATCGCCATGCGCATTGAGAAGGCAAAAACGCTGTTTAATCAGGGGCTGAGTATCTCTGAAACAGCGGAGTCCTGCGGGTATAACGATGTCTCCCACTTTATCCGCCAGTTCCACAAGCAGGAGGGGCTCTCCCCGTTAAAATACATCCAGTTCAGAAAACGGGAGGCCGGGCGCCGCTGACACATTTCCGGTTTATTCCTCTCGGAGGGGAGATTTCAGTGATTTTCAGCCGCCGCCCCCGTTGTCTTTGCGGAAAGATAAGAGTACAATGTCTGTAAGAGATCCTTTACAGAAAAACGCCAGGATCATCATGGAGGGGGACAGAGATGAAATTTCAGGAGGACAAATCCGCGCTGCTGTTTTTCCATCAGGGGGAGCGTGTGCGCATTGAGCCGTGGGGGGAAGATTCCCTGCGTGTGCGGGCGACTATGCTGCCGGACTTCACCGGCCGCAGCTGGGCGCTGACCGAGGCTGTGGAGAAAACGAAGACACAGATCCGCATCGAGGAAGTAGACCACTGGGTGGGTGACGGCACCATCGACAAACGGGAGCAGGCGTCCATCGTCAACGGGCGCATCAAGGCGGTGGTGAATCATGCCGGCGTCCTTTCCTTCTACCGGGACGATCGGCTGATCCTGCGGGAATATTTCCGCAATTACGACGGCACCATTTCCCCCGAAAGCCGCTGCCTAAAAATCGTGGGCCGGGAGTGGAAGGGCGTTATCGGCGGGAGGGATTACGACTTCAAGCAGGAAGTTTGCAGCGGGCGGGGGGGGAAACAGCTTAAACGTCAAATTCGAGAGCGGCCGGGGGGAGAAGATCTTCGGCATGGGGCAGTATCAGCAGCAGTGCATGGACATGAGCGGCTGTGTGCTGGAATTGGCCCAGCGCAACTCGCAGATTTCTGTCCCCTTCGCGGTATCCTCTCTGGGGTACGGGTTCCTGTGGAATAACCCATCCGTCGGTCAGGTGGTGTTCGGCAAAAACTACTATGAGTGGGTCTCCCGCTCCACCCGGGAAATGGACTACTGGATCACCGCTGCCGGCACGCCCAAGGAGATTCTGGAGCGCTACACGGCCGCGACCGGCCGCGCCGGGATGTTCCCGGAGGACCGGATGGGCCTGTGGCAGTGCAAGCTGCGTTACCGCACGCAGGACGAGGTCCTCTCCGTGGCGAGGCAGTACCAGAAAGAGGGCATCAAGATCGATCAGATCGTCATCGACTTTTTCCACTGGACGGTGCAGGGGGACTGGAAGTTCGATAAGACGTACTGGCCCGACCCGAAGGCGATGGTGGACGAGCTGCATGCGATGGGGATCAAGGTGATCGTGTCGGTGTGGCCGTCGGTGGACCGGCGGTCGGAGAACTTCGCCCCGATGCTCGAGCGCGGCCTCCTCATGCGCACAGAGCGCGGCGCAGCTCAGACCTATGACTACCAAGGCGACTGCGTGGAGATCGACGTCTTCAACCCCGAGACACGGCAGTATGTGTGGGACGTGTGCAAACGGAACTACTACAACTACGGCATCGACGCTTTCTGGCTGGACAACTCCGAGCCGGATTTAGGTGTCTACGACTTCGACCACTACCGCTACTGCGACGGCCCGGCCCTCTCCATCAGCAACCAGTATCCGCAGTGGTTCAGCCGCACGTTCTATGACGCGATGAAAAAGGAGCGGGACGAGCCCGTCGTCAACCTGCTGCGATGCTGCTGGGCGGGGTCGCAGAAGTACGGCAACGTCGTCTGGAGCGGGGACGTGCCGAGCACGTTCGAGGCGTTCGCGGATCAGCTCCAGTGCGGGCTCAATATGGGCTTAGCCGGTATCCCCTGGTGGACGACCGACGTCGGCGGCTTCATGACGGACGATGTAAATGATCCGGCCTTCCGCCAGCTTCTGATCCGGTGGTATCAGTTCGCGGTCTATTCGCCCGTCCTGCGCATGCACGGGGACCGCGGGCCCTACAACATCCCCGCGCTCGACGACCGCGACTGGGGCGGCGGGTACCTGCATACCGGCCAGCCGAACGAGCTGTGGAGCTACGGCGAGGAGGTTTATGCCGTCCTGCGCAAATATTACGAGATCCGCGTCTCGCTGCACGACTATATTAAGTCCCTCTATGAGGAGGCGCACGAAAACGGCTCCCCGCTTCTGCGGGCCATGTTCTATGAGTTCCCTGAGGACGAAAAGTGCTGGACTTTGCAGGATCAATACATGTTCGGCAGCCGGTACCTCGTAGCGCCCATCTTCCATCTGGACGAGTTTTCCCGCGAGGTCTATCTGCCCGCCGGACGGTGGCGCCTGACCTCGACGGGGGAGGTCTTCACCGGGGGCCGCACCGTGCATGTGGACGCGCCGGTGGAGTATATGCCGGTCTTTGAGAAGCTCGCGGACGAGTAAAACATAGGAGGGTATGTATGCTTTCGGCCGAGAAGAATCGGATCGTATTCGGGTGGGACGCGGAGACCGTCGTCATCGAAGCGTGGGGGAAAGACGCCCTGCGTGTGCGCGCGGCGAAGCTCCCAGAAATCCCGGAGACGGAATGGGCGCTGACAAAGTCGGACAGGGAATGGACAGCGCAGACGCAGGCAGGCGCAGGGTATGCGGAGATCGTAAACGGCAAAATCAAAGGGACCATCGACCGCTCCGGCAAGATCATTTTCCGGAATCAGGACGGGAAGATTCTGCTTGAGGAATTCGTGCGCAACAGGAAGCAGTATGACTTCGGGCCGGACGTTGTGCCCAGCGGCTTCGCCTCCGCGCTCGACATCGAGGCGCGTGAGTTTCGGCCTATCCTGGGCGGCGACTATGCGCTCACTGTCCGCTTTGAATCGGATCCCGAGGAGAAGATCTACGGGATGGGGCAGTATCAGCAGCCGAACCTTGACTGCAAGGGCTGTGAACTGGAGCTGGCCCACCGGAATTCACAGGCGAGTGTCCCGTTCGCCGTTTCCAGCCTTGGTTACGGTTTCCTGTGGAACAACCCGGCCGTGGGCAGGGTGAGCTTTGCAAAGAACGTGACAGTGTGGACAGCCAGCTCTACCCGCGTGATGGATTACTGGATCACCGCCGGGGACACGCCCGCCGAAATTTTGGAAAATTACTGCCGTGTCGCCGGGACACCGCCGATGATGCCGGACTGGGCCATGGGCTTCTGGCAGAGCAAGCTGCGCTACCAGACCCAGGACGAGCTCCTCTCGGTCGCGCGTGAGTACAAACGCCGGGGCGTGCCGCTTTCTGTCATCGTCGTCGACTTTTTCCACTGGACGATGCAGGGGGAGTGGAAATTCGATAAGAAATACTGGCCCGACCCGCAGGCGATGGTCGATGAGCTCCGGGAGATGGGCGTGCAGCTGATGGTCTCCATCTGGCCGACAGTCGATCACCGCAGCGAAAACTTTCACGAGATGGAGGAGAAGGGCTACCTCATCCGCACCGATCGCGGCCAGCGCATCTCCATGACATTCCAGGGCAACACTGTCCATTTCGACGCCACCAATCCGGCGGCCCGAGAGTATGTGTGGGATATCGTCCGGAAAAACTATTTTGACTATGGCATCCGCCTCTTCTGGCTCGACGAAGCGGAGCCGGAGTATAATTATTACGATTTTGATCTCTACCGCTACCACCTCGGCCCGGATGTGCAGATCGGCAACCTCTACCCTATGCTGTATGCACGTGGATTTTACGAGGGGATGCGCCGGGAGGGGATGGAAAACATCATCAATCTGGTCCGCTGCGCGTGGGCCGGAAGCCAGCGGTACGGCGCGCTTGTCTGGTCCGGCGACATTGACTCCAGCTTCCGCAGCCTGCGCAACCAGTTCGCGGCGGGGTTAAATATGGGCATGGCCGGGATCCTGTGGTGGACCACCGACATCGGCGGCTTCCACGGCGGCGAGGCGTCCAGCATGGAATTCCGCGAATGCTTTGTCCGCTGGTTTGAATATGGGACATTCTGCGCTGTCATGCGGCTGCACGGCGACAGGGAACCCCATTCGCTCCCGCTTTCGGCGGAGGGCGGCGGGACATGCCCGTCCGGCGCGGCCAACGAGATTTGGAGCTACGGCGAGGATGTCTATGCGATCTGCAAATTCTACATCGGCCTGCGCTCCAGAATGCAGCCGTACATCCGCGAGCAGATGAAAGCCGCCCACGAGAGGGGGCTGCCGCCCATGCGTACGCTGTTCTTCGGTTTCCCGCAGGACAGCATGTCGTGGCAGGTGGAGGACGAATTCCTATTCGGCCCGGACCTTCTGATAGCGCCCATCCTGTATGCCGGCATGCGGGAGAGGGAGGTCTATCTCCCGGCGGGAGAGGAGTGGAAAAATCTCTGGACAGGCGAAACGGTCCCGGGCGGACAGACGGTTACGGTATCCGCGCCGCTGGAACAGATCCCGGTGTTCCTGCGCGTAGGCGCGGGGGCGGAATTGGAGCATCTGCTCGATAAAGATTGAGGATAAACATTTTGCCGGCCTTTTCAAAGGGCATCGCAGGCCGGTGGAAAAATGAAGCTGGGATAGTAAGAAAAACGAGAAAAACTCCGGATCGCAATTTCTGCGATCCGGAGTTTCGTTCGTTTATTCAGGATGCCGCATCAACCGCCGAGGTACGCCTTTTTGATCTCGGGGCTCTCGATGAGTTCTTTCCCGAGCCCGGTCGTGACGATCTTCCCCGTCTCGAGCACATACCCGCGGTGGGCAACGGTGAGCGCCATCTGGGCGTTCTGCTCGACGAGCAGGATCGTGGATCCCTTCTGGTTAAGGCGCTGGATGATATCGAAAATTTGCTCCACGAGGATAGGCGCAAGGCCCATCGACGGTTCGTCGAGCATCAGCAGCTTCGGATGGGACATGAGCGCCCGGCCCATGGCGAGCATCTGCTGCTCGCCGCCGGAGAGCGTACCCGCCACCTGGCGCCGCCGCTCCTTAAGGCGCGGGAACTGCTCGAAGACGGCCTCCAAATCCTCCGGGATGCGCGAGGGGGGCTGGGTAAAGGCACCCATCTCCAGATTCTCTTGCACCGTCATCTGCAAAAAGACGCGCCGCCCCTCCGGCACCTGCGCGAGCCCCCGCGAAACCAGCTTGTGTGCCGGGACATTGCTGATGTTCGTATCCCCAAAGAGGATGGATCCCGTCCGGCTGCGCAGAAGCCCCGAGATGGTCTGGAGCGTCGTCGTCTTGCCCGCGCCGTTCGCGCCGATGAGGGTGACAATTTCCCCCTCGTCCACATAGAAAGAGACATCCTTGATGGCATGGATGGCGCCGTAATAGACATTGATGTTTTCCACCTGTAAAAGCGCCATATCACTCTTCCCCCTTCTTGCCGAGATACGCCTCGATGACCACGGGATTATTGGTGATCTGCTCCGGCGTCCCCTTGGCGATGATCTGCCCGAAGTTGAGGACGCAGATCGTCTCGCAGATGCCCATGACCAGATTCATGTCGTGCTCGATGAGCAGGATGGCGATCTGGAACGTGTCGCGGATTTTCACGATGTTGTCCATCAGCTCCGCTGTCTCCGAGGGGTTCATCCCCGCGGCGGGCTCGTCGAGGAGCAGGAGGCTCGGGCCTGTCGCCAGCGCACGGACGATCTCCAGCCTGCGCTGGGCGCCGTAGGGGAGAGAGCCCGCCTTCACGTTCGCCAGATCCGCCATCTCGAAGATGGAGAGGAGATCGAGGCTCCGCTCGTGCGCAGCCTTTTCCTCCTTCCAGTATTTCGGCAGGCGGAAGATGCCGCTCCACATCCCGTAGTTAATGTGGTTGTGGAGGCCGAGCTTGACGTTATCCTCCACGGTGAGGTTGTCAAAGAGGCGGATGTTTTGGAACGTGCGCGCGATGCCGGCGCGGTTGACCTGCACTGTCGTCATGCGCGAAGTCTCCTGGCCGTTTAGGAGGATGGATCCGCGTGTCGGCTGGTAGACCTTCGTGAGGAGGTTGAAGACCGTCGTCTTGCCTGCGCCGTTCGGGCCGATGAGTCCGGCGATCTCGGTGCGGCCGATGGCCATGTCGAAGTCGCTCACGGCGGTCAGACCGCCGAAGTCGATGCCGAGGTGGCGGCATTCGAGGATGGGGGGGCTGCCGGCGTCGCGCTCCGGGATGAGGTTTGTGCTCGGGACCGGGACCAGCTTGACCGGCGGAAGCCGCTTATTCATGGACGCTCCCTCCTTTCTCCCGCGCGAGGCGGGCAAACGGGCGTGCCAGGAAATTCTTGATGGTGTCGTTATTTGTCACGAGCATGACAAGGATAAGGACAATCGCATACACCAGCATGCGGTAATCGGAGAACTGGCGCAGGGCCTCCGGCAGGATGGTGAGCGCCGCGGCAGCCACGATGGAGCCGAACATATTCCCGAGACCACCGAGCACCACGAACACCAGCACAAGGATAGACGTATTGAAATCGAACTTGTTGGCGGTGAAGGTAGAATAGTTCATGGCGAAGAGGGTCCCCGCTGCGCCGGCCATGGCGGCGGAGGTGACAAAGGCCATGAGCTTATATCGCGTGATGTTGATCCCCACGCTCTCGGCGGCGATGCGGTTGTCGCGAACGGCCATGATGGCGCGCCCGGACCGGCTGCCGACAAGGTTGAAGACCACGAACAGCGCAAGAAGGATGAGGATAAACCCGGCGGTGAAGGTGGAGATCTTCTGGATGCCGCCGATGCCCATCGGTCCGCCGATGATGAGGCTGTGTCCCTCCTCGAGGTGCGTATTGTCGGAGATGAGGCTCATGTGGAGTCCCCGGCTGTCTACACCAAGGAAGAGGTTATTGAAGAAGCTCTTGATAATTTCCCCGAACGCGAGGGTGACAATGGCGAGATAATCCCCGCCGAGCCGGAGCACCGGGATACCGATGAGGAAGCCGACAGCGGCGGCAAACAGCGCGCCGACAGCCATCGAAAGAGCCAGCCGCAGCGGCGCAAAGGGGACAAGATCCTGCAAAATCACAGCGCAGGTGACACCCGTGAACGCGCCCACGCTCATGAATCCGGCGTGCCCGAGGGAGAGCTCCCCGAGGATGCCGACCGTGAGATTTAAGGAGATGGCCATCACGACGTATGCGCAGATGGGCACGAGCATCCCCTTGAGGGACGAGGAGAGCGCGCCCATCCCGCCGAGGAGCTGGATGATGAGGAACGCTGCCGCGACGGCGGCATAGGTCTGGGTCTGCCTGCGGGTATTTTTGGAGAGTAAACGTTTCATTCCCTGCACCTCAGACTTTCTCACGGATGGTTTTGCCCAAAAGGCCCGTGGGCTTGACAAGCAGCACCACAATGAGCACGGCGAACACGACAGCGTCGGACATCTGGGTGGAGATATACGCCTTGGCAAAGATCTCGATGATCCCTAAAAGCAGCCCGCCGAGCAGCGCGCCCGGGATGGAGCCGATCCCCCCGAAGACGGCGGCCGTAAACGCCTTGATGCCGGGCATCGAGCCGGTGGTGGGCACAAGCATCGGGTAGGCGGAGCACAGGAGCACCCCGGCCACGGCCGCGAGCGCGGAACCGATGGCGAACGTGACGGAGATAGTGGTGTCCACGTTGATGCCCATCAGCTCCGCCGCGCCCTTGTCCTCCGAGCAGGCCCGCATGGCCTTGCCCATGCGGGTATGGTTCGTGAAGCTGACGAGGACGACCATAATCACAAGGCAGGTGAGGATAGTCGTGATGGTGACATAGGAGATGGAGAGTTCGCCCCCGAAGAGCTTGAGCCCGTCGTTCCCGACAACGGAGGGGAAGACCTTCGGGTTTGTGGACCACAAAAGCTGCGCGGAATTCTGTAAAAAGTAGCTCACGCCGATGGCTGTAATCAGCACCGCCAGCGACGGGGCCATCCGCAGCGGTTTATACGCGAGCCGTTCGATGACCATGCCGAGCACCGTGCACGCCACGACAGCGAGGAGGATGCCCACCACCGGGGGCAGGCCGAAGCTGGACATCGCGTAAAAGCAGATATACGCGCCCACCATGATGACATCGCCATGCGCGAAGTTGAGCATTTTGGCGATGCCGTAAACCATCGTGTACCCTAAGGCGATGATGGCGTAGATACTGCCCAGACTGATGCCGCTGATCAGAAAGGAAAGGAAGGTCATTCTTCACACCTCTTTCGGGATTGAAAGGATTCGGTGCAGCTCTGAAAAAGGCCGGGGGACCCGTCCCCTTTCAGAACTGCGCTGGACAATCCGCGCGGAGCTGTCCGCACCGCGCGGCGTGTTCGGAAAATGCCTGATCCCGGCCCCGCGTCACTGCGGAGCCGGGATACGGGCGGGATATGATGACAGGAAATGAGGCTTAGTCAAGGCCGACATACGCGCCGGACTGGATGATCATGCCCTTCGGGCTCTTAGAAACGGCGCCGGAGGCGTCCCAGGTGACGTTCTCACCGGTCAGGCCGTTGAAGGTCATGGAGGTAAACTGGGCGATCATCGCCGCGCAGAGATCCTCGTTGCTCACGTCCGCGGCCGGAGCGGCCGCCTCAAGGGCCTGCTTAAAGGCGTAGACACAGTCATACGCGTCGGCCGCGAACTGGTTCGGGATTTCTCCGAACTTCTCCTGATACTTGGCGACGAAATTCTTGGTGCGCTCATCGTCAGAGTCGGCGTTAAACGGGGTGAGAAGCATGACGCCCTCGGCGAGGGAAACGTCGAAGCCTTCCATGGTGAGGATACCGTCCATGCCGTCGACGCCGAAGAACTTCGGGGCGTAGCCCATAGCGCTGGCCTGTGCGAAGATGAGGGACGCGGGCTGGTAGTACATCGGCAGGAAGACGAGCTCGGCGCCGTTGTTCTTCGCGTCGGTAATCTGGACGGAGAAGTCGGTGTCGTTGCCGTCGGCAAACGTGGTGTCGCTGACAACCTCGAGCCCGAGTTCGCCCGCCTTTGCCGTGAACGTGTCGTGGATGCCCTTGGAGTACACGTCGTCATTCTTCCAGATGACGGCGACCTTTGCAGCGAGCTTCTTGTCCGCGATGTACTGAGCGGAAGCGGAGCCCTGGTTAGGGTCCATGAAGCACATCTGGAAGAAGTTGTCCTTCCCCTCGGTGACAGCCGTGGAGGACGCGGAGGGGGTGAGGGCGAAGATGCGGTCCTCGTTGTTCATTGTGGAGGTCGCCTCCGCCGGCTTGGAGGTAACAGAGCCGAGGGAAAGCTGCATGCCCCAGTCCTTGAGGGCGTTGTAGGCGTTGACAGCCTTCTCCGGATCGTGGACATCATCCTCATACTTGAGTTCAAAGAGGATGCTGCCATTTTCGGCGTTGATTTCATCGACAGCGATCTGCGCGCCGTTGGCGGCGGCGGTGCCGTAGATAGCGGCGGCGCCGGTGAGCGGACCGGTCCCGCCGAGCTTAAACGTCACCTGTCCGGCGGCGGGGGCGGGGGCGCTTTCAGATTCGGTGGGAGTGCCGGCCGGGGCGTCCGCCTCGGGCGCGGAGGATTCGGGCTGGCTCGACTCACTCGGCGCGGAGGAGCCGGCATCCGAATTGCCGCCGCAGGCAGCCATACCCGCCGCGAGGGCGAAAGCTGTCAAAAGACATACGAGTTTCTTTTTCATGTGTGTTCTCCCTTTCTTGGTTGCTTAGAATCAGCTATACAAAAAACGGCTCCATTCCTGATAACGAACAAGGCCGTTCCTGCAAACGAATACCGGTGGATCCTTGTTCACGCCCCGGCGCAGGGGAACCTCTGACGCAGGGGATAAAAACTGCTTATGCAATTTATTTGAGATCATTTTAAGACAATCAATGTAAAAAGTCAATGCGTCAGCCGGCCCGGATCGGAAAAATCATCAGAAATCTGCAATAAATTTTAAATTTCCTGCAAAAAAACCGGACGTTTCGACGTCCCTTTCCGGTGAAAAATGGAGAATACAGGGAAATGGGGATCCTGTCCGCAGACAGAACCCCCTTTGTCTCCTCAGCCGCCGAAGCATAAATATACAGAAAACTGTAAAACAATTTCCCGGAAACCGCCGCTATTATACGGTCAGTCAACGTTCCTCCAGCCGTTAAAACGGCACTTTCCAGTAATACAGCCCATGGGGACAGCCTCGAGGTTATTCTCATACGCCTCGGGATAGGACTCCTTGAATTTTTTGAGCTGGCTGGTCATAGCCAGAGGAATTCCCGACACGGACGCCTGTGCGTTGTAGATAAGCACATTGATGCGCCCGAAGGTCTCAATCGTCTTATCTACAACGGCCTGCACGCGATCCTCTGGATTTGGCCTTTCCGCCGCCGATGATAATCGCAGCCCGTCCTTCAAAAATTCCCAAGGGATCCATCTCGCTTGATAATAATTTATCAATTTTGTGTCCCATAGAATAGCAGACTGCCTTAATTTTGTCAAGGCCCGGCTCCAAAAATATGGCAGGATTTTTCCGCGCCCGATCTTGTTTATGGCGGCATTCCCCCCTATAATAGGGAAGGGAGAAAACAGAAGCCCTGCGATTCGGAAACACAGAGAAAAACGGCATCCCCGAAAGGGAAGGAGTTTATTGATGTATAAAATTGTGGAAAAGAAGGTCCTCAACCCCACGGTCATCCAGATGGACGTGGAGGCGCCGCTGGTGGCGAAGAAGGCGAAGCCCGGGCAGTTCATTATCCTGCGCACGGATGAGGACGGCGAGCGCATCCCGCTCACGGTGGCCGGCTGCGACGCGTCCGCTGGAACAGTGCGCATTATCTTCCAGGTCGTCGGGGGGACGACGGAGAAACTGAAACATAAGGAGGCCGGAGATTTCCTGGCCGATTTCGTGGGGCCGCTCGGCGTCGCCACGCATACGGACGGGATCGGGAAGGTGTGCATTGTCGGCGGCGGTGTGGGATGCGCTATCGCGATGCCGGTGGCGCAGGAGTTCCACCGCCTAGGCGCGAAGGTGACGAGCATCATCGGCTTCCGAAACAAGGATCTGCTCATCCTCGAGGACGAGTTTAAGGCCTGCTCGGACAGTCTGACCGTCATGACCGACGACGGATCCTACGGCCGCCACGGCAACGTGACCGTTCCCTTAAAGGAGATGCTCGAGGCAGGAGAGAAGTTCGACCGCATCATTACAATTGGTCCCCTCATCATGATGAAATTCGTCGTGGCTGCGGCCAGACCTTTCGGCGTGCCGGTGACGGTTTCGATGAACCCCATCATGATCGACGGCACGGGCATGTGCGGCGGCTGCCGGCTGACGCTGTGCCGGGACGGAAAGCGTGTGGTGAAATTCGCCTGCGTGGACGGTCCTGACTTCGACGGCTACGAGGTGGATTTCGACGAGGCTATGTCCCGCGGCCGGACCTACGCAGACTTCGAGCGCCACGCCTATGAAGAAGCCTGCAACCTGTTTAAAAAGGCGTAAGGAGGGGTAAATATGGCCATCGAGAAACAGAAGCACGCGATGCCTGTACAGGATCCGGCTGAACGGGCGCGGAATTTTAAAGAGGTCGCCCTCGGCTATACAGCCGAAATCGCCGCGGCGGAGGCCCGGCGGTGCCTAAACTGTAAGAACAAGCCCTGCGTAGAGGGGTGCCCGGTCAACATCGATATCCCGGCGTTTATCGCGCACATCAAGGAGAAGGATTTCGAGGGCGCGTATCAGGAGATCCACCGCTCCTCCGCCCTGCCCGCCGTGTGCGGGCGCGTCTGCCCGCAGGAGACCCAGTGCGAGCAGCGCTGCACGCTCGGCATCAAATTCGAGCCGGTCGGCATCGGCCGACTGGAGCGGTTTGTCGCGGACTGGCACAATGAGAACGCCACAGAGCCGCCCGCTATTCCCGCGGCCAACGGACATCGGGTCGCTGTCGTCGGCTCCGGTCCCTCCGGCCTCACCTGCGCCGGGGATCTCGCCTTAAAGGGCTATGCTGTCACCGTCTTCGAGGCGCTGCACACCGCGGGCGGCGTGCTTGTCTACGGCATCCCGGAGTTCCGCCTGCCGAAGGCGATTGTCGCGGGGGAAGTGGACACGCTTAAGGCCCTCGGAGTCAAAATCGAAACGAACTGCGTCATCGGCAGGACCCTCACCATCGACGAACTTTTCGAGGACGGCTTCGAGGCGGTCTTCATCGGTTCGGGCGCCGGCCTGCCTAAGTTCATGGGGATTGACGGCGAATCCCTCAAGGGTGTCTATTCCGCCAACGAGTTCCTCACCCGCACAAACCTGATGAAGGCGTACCGCCCGGACAGCTCCACCCCCATCCAGCACGGGAAGAAGGTGGCTGTCGTGGGCGGCGGCAACGTCGCCATGGACGCCGCCCGCTGCGCGCGCCGCCTCGGGGCGGACGTGACCATCGTCTACCGCCGCACCCAGGCCGAGCTGCCCGCCCGCCGCGAGGAGGTCGAGCACGCGAAGGAGGAGGGCATCGTCTTCCGGATGCTCACGAACCCTGTCTCCATCGGCGGGAACGGGGAGGGGTGGGTCTCGTCCATCCGCTGCCAGCGGATGGAGCTCGGCGAGCCCGATGCGTCCGGCCGTGCGCGCCCCGTCCCGGTGCCGGACAGTGAGTTCGATATCGAGGTGGACTGCGTTGTCATGGCGCTCGGCACGGCCCCTAATCCCCTCATCAAGAACACGACGGCCGGGCTCGAGACCCAGAAGTGGGGCGGCATCATCGTGGATGAAGATGGCCTCACCTCCCGTAAGGGCGTCTACGCCGGGGGAGACGCTGTCACAGGCGCGGCGACCGTCATCTCCGCTATGGGCGCCGGGAAAGTGGCCGCTAAGGCGATTGATGAATACCTCTCGAAGAAGTAAAGTTGGATTTCATTTGAAAAGAACTGCCAAATTAAGTTATTTTTATACTTCGCCGATGAACCAGTCCGCGCTCGCTGATTGTTCATCCTGTTGGGGAATTTCCTCATTCAATCGCAACGGATCGCTTGATCCCCCTGCTCAGTGGCAGGGGCCGGGCGACGGATTATGTGATGAATCCAGAGAAAACCAGCGGCGGCAATTTGGCCATGGCCGGCCAATGGAGCCTGTCTATTTGCTGACCGGACGAAAGCCGCCAGCGCGAAAATGAAAGGCATTTCCAAAGGGTTGCCGGCAGTTATTCAATAACGTCTATGTGTTCTTAAGAGACTGCGCAAAAAAATTCATAAAACCACAAGACATGGATTACATATTTTGTGGTTTTATGCTATTTTGAGAAAGATTGAAGTATATTTAAAAAATGTACACATTGCGGGCAGGGCATGATTATCCTGCCCCTGATAAAATCTTATAAGAGGAAGATATTACCATAAAATCGATCAAATCGAAAATTCAAATCAGTATGTTGTCGGTAGTGCTGGTGGGATCGGTGCTGATCGGTGTGATTACCGCCCTATTGAACGCCAGCGGAATTGATGATGTCATGACAAAGACCCTAGGACCCGCTACTCAGATGGCTGCGAACGCTGTGGAGTGGAAAATGGGGAATTACTGGACAGCACTTCAAGAGGCTGCTTCCTCTGATATATTCAGGGAATCTGACCCTACTGCCCCGGAACTGGTTCCGCTTCGAGAGGAAATCGCTCAGCGCAACGGTTTTCTTTACACCGGGAAAATGGATGCCGACGGTTTTTCTTCCACAGGATATAATTACGCTGAAGAAGATTATTTTCAACAGTGCAAGTCTACAATGAAACCCTATATCTCTGATATTATGAACGACGGCTAGCAGATGATTTTACTGCTGGAGGTACCTATCATCACCAACGGTCGTTTTGACGGCGCAGTCTATGGCGGCATCAGCGCTGATTTTCTGTCGGACATCGTGGTTAATCTGTCTATGGGCAATAACGGCGTAGCCTATGTACTGGACAACAAGGGCAATGTTATTGGACATCGGGATGCCTCTATCGTGAAGGAAGGCTCCAATATGATTGAAACCGCAAAAACGGACCCCAGCGTAGCGGATGTGGCTGCTGTGAACCAGCGCATGATCCAGGGGGAAACCGGCTTCGGCACATATAATTTTTATGGTGATAACAAATTTGTGGGGTTCGCTCCCATTGAAGGCAACCAGCGGTGGAGCATTGCCATTGAGACCAGTCAGCGGGAATTTAAGGCCACTTTGGACCGGAGCATTCTGCTGACCATTCTGGTAGTAGCCCTTGTTGTGCTTGCCACCTTCCCTGTGGCAGTCAAAGTAGGAATGTCTATCTCCGGCCCGATTCAGTCCTGTGTTGCCCGGCTTGAAAGGATGGCCGAAGGCGATCTGCATACGCCGTCCCCACAAGTGAAATCTAAGGATGAGACCGCCCAGCTTGCAGGGGCAATGGAAACCATGCTCTCCCGGCTGAACGACGTGGCGCAGGATGTGACCCATCATCTGAGCAAAATGGCCCAAGGGGATTTCCGTGAAAATATTTTCCGTACATATTGTGGCGACTTTGCATCCATGGAGCAGTCCATCAAAGCAATTCACAGTTCGCTGCGGAATACGCTTTCCCAAATCAGCTGTTCCGCTGGAACCGTGGCCAGCAGCGCCGTTCAGGTATCCAACGGCGCCCGGTCTCTGGGTCAGGGCGCCACAGAACAGGCCAGCGCAATTCAGGAACTGTCCGCTACCTCCGACAGCATAGCGGAGAACGCAAGGCAGACTGTAGCAGCGGCTGAGGAGGCGGGGCAATTTGTGACCCAGGCAAGCGCACAAATGGGAATCAGTGTGAATTATGTCAAAGAGTTAAACCTCACTATGGAGAAAATCTCCAGATCCTCCACAGAAATCAGCAAAATCATAGATACCATTGAAAACATTGCGTTCCAGACCAATATCCTGGCTTTGAACGCCGCTGTGGAGGCAGCCCGCGCGGGCGGCGCGGGAAAGGGCTTTGCCGTGGTCGCTGATGAGGTGCGCAATTTGGCGTCCAAGTCCGATGAGGCTGCCAAAGCCACCAAGGAATTGATCGAGGATTCTATCACTGCGGTTGCGGAGGGAGGCCAGGTGGTTGCTAAAGTAACGGAATCGCTGGACAAAACCAACTCCATCTCAGAAAATGTAACGATTAAAGTGGACACGGTGGTAAGGGCGGTAGAAAGCCAGACCACCGCCATCTCTCAAGTAATCGAAGGGATCGACCAAATATCTTCCGTTATTCAAAGTACATCCGCGACCTCGGAGCAGAGCGCCGCTACTGCGCAGGATCTGTCGAATCAGTCTCTGCTGATGAATAACCTAGTGCGCACATTCCAGCTGAGTGAAGGTGAACTGGACAAACGATATTTATTGAAGCAAGTGTGGAAAGATTTTATCAGGACAGCACAAGCCACCCGTTACACGGGTGGCTTGCTTTTGTTGATTTTCTGCAATACTCCCGGCACGGAATGCCGGATTTTTTTAACAGTTCAATGAGGGGAGAATTTTCCCATTCTCAGCCCCCATGTTCATAATCGGATCACTCATGCTTAATCGCTTCGAGCGCGCTGATTTTGACTGCGCGGTTGGCCGGCGAGAAGCCGGAGACGAGCCCGACGAGGATGGCGAACGACAGCGCTCCCGCGACAAGCCAGGGCGGGATAATGGAAATCCGGATAGGTCCGTCGGACGCCCAGGACATGTAGAGGTCGCCGAGGAGGCCGCTGCCGTCCCCGCCGCCGGCGCCGAGGAAGACGTTGAGGCCGAACGAGATCCCATAGCTGATGCCCACGCCCAGGACACCCCCCAAAAGCCCGATGCACCCGGCCTCCATGAGGAACACGGTGCGGATATTGCCCACCATGCAGCCGAGCACCTTCATGATGCCTATCTCCCTCGTCCGCTCGTAGATGGACATAACCATCGTATTCGCGATGCCCAGCGCCGCGACGAGCAGCGATATCCCCGCCAGCCCGCCCAGTACGAGCTGGATGGTCTGTGTAAACTGCTGCATGGACTCGCGCTGCGAGGTGAGGCTGTATGCCGAGAAGCCGAAGTCCCGCGTGCGCGTGATAGCGTCCTGCACTTCGGTGACATTGGCCACATCGTCCACCATGACATAGACGTTATTGTAGCTCCCGTCGTTGGAATTGCGGATCTTATTGCGTTTGTAGTATTCCTTTCGGAGCTCCTGCACCCGGGAAACATCCATATAGATGGTGTACTCCGAATCGAACGAGCGGTCGATGGCCGCCTCGTCCGTGGAGAGGACGCCGGCCACCTTCACCGGCTCCTTGCCGTATTTGGTGGGGATGGCGCTGTTCGGCCCCTGGCTCATCCAACCGTTGCCGAACGAAATCTCCGCGTTATTGGCCTCCGGGTCGCCGATGGCGCAGAAGAACCTGTCCCTCGACCAGTTGACGAACGGATCCTTGACGACACCGTTTTCATCCGGGTACGCCGAGACCATATTGTCCCGCTTGCGCTTCGTGTCGACAAACTGATACGCCGTCTTTGACCCGACGATCACCGCGTTTTTATACTCGCTCTCGGTTGGCCAGCGCCCCTCGGCGAGCTGGTACCCCAGCCCTGGCATGGACGCCATGTCGATGCCGACAATCTGCCCTTGGTAGCGGTACCGGTCGCCCGACTGGAGGACGAATTCGTCGTTCCAGATATTGTCCATCGGGGTGGCGGCCTGCACATGATCGAGCTGCTTCATGCGCTGGACAGCCGCGTAATCGAGCGGCGGGGACTCCCCGAGCTCGACGCCCTTCTCCTGCATCTCCTGATAATATTCGTAGTCCCATCCGGAATAGACCTGGATGAGGCGCAGGTTCCCCTGCCCCTCGAGCATGGACTGCTGCGCGGCGTCCATCCCGACACCGAGGGACACCATGACCACAATCGCGCATGTCCCGATCACGACGCCGAATGTCGTGAGGAGCGTGCGCATCTTGCGCCGCCAGAGGTTGCGCAGGCACATGCGGATCTCATCAAAGATCGTCATCGTCCGCCGCCTTCTTCCTGCGGATGTGGCGCACCACCCCGGCAATGACAGCCAGCAGCACCACACCGCCCCCTATCGGCGCCCAGAGATGCCCGCGCATCCATTCCACGACACCGCCCTGCGCGGGAACGGCGTCCATGCCGTCCATACCGTCCATGATCCCCATATCGCCCATGTCTCCCATGCCGCCCATATTGCCCATATCAGCGTAGGGGGATTCGAGCACGGTGACGGTGAACTCCTTCTGGATGTCGTTGATGCGGACGATGGGCTTCTTGTCCTCGTCGAGCCCCACGGAGTCCTCATAGACGAGCGTGCACACGAGCGGATATGTCCCGGGGGAGGCGAACTGGAGCGTCGTTTCGATTTCGGCCTGCGTGGAATGCGCGAGCGCGCCGTGATAGACGGTGTTCCCGCTGTTGAGGAGCCCGTCGCCCGTGACGGTCACCTGGACGTTCGAGGCGTCGAACTGGTGATCCTTGTTGATGGCGCGGATGGTGATGTAGGCGTCCTCGTCGGGGTAGACCTTGTCCGGCACCACGATGGAGAGCACCTCAAACGACGAGATACTCCCCTCCGTGCCGTCCTTATCACTATCGGACGAGGAGGATTCCTCCGGTTTGGGCTTTGCCATGAGCGAGAGGACCTCCTCGTGCGAGCCCTGCTTGTATTCCTTATTGAAACGATATTCATACTCGAACTTGACAGTGAGCGTAATCCCCTCGGCTGCAAACTTATCCGAAGCCTTAAAGCGGAAGCGCTCAGTCGTGCTCTGGCGCTTAGGGATTTTGATGTAGTGGCGCTGGTTGACCCCATTGCGGATGATTACCCCCTCTGAGGGCGTCACTGTCATGGTGACGTTAACCAGATCCTTATAAGCGGAGTTGTTGTAGAATTCAATGGTCGTGTCAAATTCGTCGCCATACGCCACCTCATTGGGAATATCGAAGCTCTTGATAATGATTTTCGGCGTCGGGATGGCGTCTTCATCTTCACTGCTGGTGGTTTTTGAATCGGAACTATCGTCGTCGCCATAATCAATAGAGGGTTCGCTGGAAGAGGACGAAGAGGAACTGTCTCCGAGAGATGGTCTCTCTTGATAACCTTCTCCCTTATAAGTGATATTTTTGACCTTCAAGGATAGGGGTTCCCGTGCCATTCCATCAAAAAATGTAGCAGAAATATCCATATCAGGAGAATCTTTATAATAGGGGCGAACATTCTTCAAGATATAAGTAAATCCGATCCTTCCATTTTTTTTCACCTTTCGGAGAAATGAAAATGTATAGTCGATCGCCCCTCCAGTCGAAGATGAAACTCTAAAATTTTCCCGATACATCACCATACTGATAGAACCATCAGGATTATCAGGATCCCCGTTGTTCTTCTTGTACTGTTCTTCCCCTTCTTTGGTGAGTATAATTGTTAATTCAGCTATATAATCTTCATTGGAAAAGACACTCTGAACGACAGAACCTTTTAAATCTGTTAATTTAACAAAGCTCTCTTTTACATCAATCCATCTTATCCTTGCTGTAGCCGCATATGCCACCATCATCCCGACGGCGCCGAAAATAAACCCGGCGAGGACGATGACGGCGAGTGTGACGGGGACAATGCGTTTAAGCTGTTTGCGCAGTTTCTGATTCATGACTGTTCTCCTCCGTGGATGATGGTGCGGGCAGGGGCACGGGCGGCGCGGACAGCGCCGTGCGCGGGTGTTCGTTCATTTTATCGCTGACGATATTGCCGTCGATGAGGGTGACGATGCGGTCGGCGAACTCGGCGAGCTCCCGGTCGTGCGTGACGAGGACAAGCGTCTGCTGGTTCTCGTGCGCCAGATCGACCATGAGCTGCATGACCTCGAGGGTGGTGCGGGTATCGAGGTTGCCGGTGGGTTCGTCGGCAAACACGATGGCGGGCTTCGCGACAAATGCGCGCGCGATGCCGACGCGCTGCTGCTGCCCGCCGGACATCTGTGTCGGCTTATGCTTCATGCGCCCTTTGAGCCCAACAAGCTCGAGCAGTTCCCTCGCGCGCCGGTTGCGGCGCTTCTGCGGGATGCCGCGGAACATTAGGGGCATGGCCACGTTTTCGATAGCGGTCAGGGCGGGCAGAAGGTTATAGGACTGGAAGACAAAACCGAGGTTGCGCTGCCGGAAGCGGGCGAGCTGCCGCTCGTTTAGGCGGGAGATATTCGTCCCCTTGATGATGACCGCGCCCTTTGTGGGCTTTTCAAGCCCGGCAAGCTGGTTTAAAAAGGTGCTCTTTCCAGAACCGGACGTTCCCAATATACAGCATATCTGTCCTTTAGGGATCTCAAGGTCGATATGGTCGAGCGCGACAACCTTCTCCTTCCCGAGCTTATACACCTTGCGTAAGGAGCGCACCTGAATGATGGGGCTCTCGGCCAAGGAGCCGCCTCCTTTCACTCTGTACTATATGTACTAATACGGTTATGTTATCACGGATATCCCCGCTTGTCAAGACGGAATCCTGCCCGCCCGCGCAGGCGGACGGGCAGAGAAAAAATTTATGCAAACTGGGGCCCGGCGGGCGCGGTGTTCGCGGTGAGGGATGCGCCGTCGTGATAGGTATCGTCGTCCTGCATCAGGCGCGCCATGACGATGAACTTCGCCCGCGCGCCGTAGACATCGCGCCGCCCGGCGTAGCGGAAGGTGTCGGTCACGAGGGTGAGGATCTTATCGTCGTGGGAGACGTCGACATCGTAGTCGTAGATGGACTTCTCCTGCATGTCCTCAACGAGGCTCATGAAGTACGTGTCCGAATAGCTGGCCAGATTGTAGGGCGGATCGACGTTGCTGCTCGTATAGGACACGGCAAAGACCTCGTAAATCAGATCCTCCGCGGAGGAGGTCAGGTAAATATAGGGCGTCTTGCGGGCGAAGTCGATGTCGGTGAATTTGAGGAGCTGGGAGAACTTCGCCCCGTTCGGATCGTCGAGCGTGAGGCGTTCGCACGCGGCAACCAGCTCCGCGGCCTTCTCCTCCTCAGCGGCGGTATTATAAACCATCTCGCCTGTCTGGGCGTTGTAGTGCTCCTGATAGAAGTCGCCCCAGCCGCTGCGCTCGGCGGCGGTGAGCCAGGTCCCGAAATTGACGCCGTAGATCACCGTGTTCTGCGGCATGACGGCGGCTGTCCCCGCCCCGACAGCGCACTCAAAGTCGAGCACGACGGCGTTCTCCTGCCGCTGTTCGGACACGAGATTCCCCATCCAGTCGCGCTTGGAGTAGGCGGTGTTGTTCGACCCCCGGACAACGACGTCGTTAATCGACGTACCGGGAATCTGGAGCCAGAGCTGAGAGTCGGAATTTGAGCGCTTGGCCTGCGTGAGCTTCTGGGAGACGTCGGGAACCTTTGGAGCGTCGGTCTCCTTGGGCTCGTCCTTCTCCTCCTCCGAGGAGGACGAACTGGACGAATCCGAGGAGGAGTCCGAGTCGGATTTATCCGACTCGCTCTCCGCCCGCTTCTCCGCATCGGCCAGGGAGGACGCAGTCTCGGCCTGTTTCTTTTCCAGCTCGGCGATGGACGAGTTCAAAATGTCCACCTGGGACTGCAGATCCGAGATGGACGTCGCCATCTGCGCCATGGAGCTGGCCATGTCCTCAAGGGCGCTGGCCGCCGCGCGGTTGACAGTGCTCCCGTCCGCAGTGCGCACGGTTCCCAGCCGCTTCGGCGGCTCGGTGGAGGTTTCCCCGCTGTCGGCGCTGCACGCCGTTAGGACGAGGGCAAGCGCGAATACGGCGCATAAAAACCGTCTGTGTATCAAGAGCGTGCCTCCTCTTTCCTTTCACTTCTTTCTATTATACCCTCTGCCGGCGTCCGCCGTCAAGCCGGGGAAACTTGACAAAAGGAATGTATGGTATATAATATAAATAAAGGGTACCGTGACAAGCGGCTGACCCGTTAAAGTGTTAGTTTTCTAAGAAACCGCTACCTGCCGGGGTGGCGGTTTCTGCGTTTTACAATGATCGTAACCGTAAAGGCTCCAATATGTATCGTAATGCACATAGGCCCCACCTCCCCTCTCGGGTAGTGGGGCCAGCCGCCAGTCGTTTGTCATGATACCATCTTTATTTTACAGGGGACAGCGCTTTTTGTCAACGGATCGTACAGTCCGCGCTACCGCCCCAGACTGCCGGCGAGCAGAGTGACGCCCATCAGGATGAGCATGATATTGACAAACCGCGCCACGTTCTTTTCACTGATGCGGCGCGCAAGAAGCATACCCATACCGAGGCCGAGAGCCATGGCGGGGATGAGCAGAGCGCCTGTGCGGAGGACGTCGGGAGTCAGGATGCCGGTGACGGCGTAGAGGATAAAACGGAAGACGTTCTCGACCATAAAGACAGCGCACAGGTTCCCGCGGAACTGCTCCTGATTGGAGGTCGTGCGCGAGACATAGGCGACAAGCAGCGCGCCGATGCCGAACAGCCCGCACAGTGCCCCGGAGAGGATGCCGATGAAGGCGAGGAGAACAGGGGAGGACGGCTTCGGCTCCTTCACCCGCGCCCGCAGCAGCGACTCGACACCGATGAAGATAACGACCGCGCCGAACAGCGCCTTGATGGAGCCCGCGTCGCCGCCGCGCAGGAGGAGCGCGCCCGGGATACATCCGGCCAGGACGAGCAGCGCGAGCGGGACGAAGATCCGCGCCCGCACGCCGTGCCTCTCGCGCCACGCCATATAGAGATTGGCGGGCAGGCCGGTGATGAGGTCGACTGGGGAGATGTTCACATTATTGGAGGAAAAGCTCATGATGGAGGAAAAGACGAGCGTGTTGGCAAAGCCGCACAGTCCCTTGACGACGAACGCGATAAAGACGGCGAAAAACGTAAACGGATGTAATGTCATTTGTGATACAGCTTCTTTGTCTGGTATTGTGGTTCGCTGGTGAGGTTCAGGCCGAGGCGGCGCAGGGTCGTGTCATCGACATGGCTGAGGATGACGGAGGAGTGCGCTTCGCATCCGCGGAGCCTCCAGAGCTGGCGCATCGCCAGTTCGGCGGTCGGGTTGGTGGCGGCGCAGATGGAGAGGGCGATAAGGATCTCGTCCGTATGCAGGCGGGGGTTCTGGTTGCCGAGATGCCGGGTTTTCAGATTCTGGATAGGCTCAATGATAATGGGGGAGATGAGATGGATCTCGTGCTGGATGCCGCCAAGGACCTTTAACGCGTTGAGGAGCGCAGCCGCGGACGCGCCGAGCAGCGCGGACGTCTTGCCGGTGACGATGGTCCCGTCGCCGAGCTCGATGGCGGCGGCGGGGAGGCCCGTCTTCTGTGCGCGCTCGAGCGTCGGGGCGACGACGGGCCTGTCGCGGACGCTGATGCCGGCCTGACTCATCATCAGCTCCACCTTCAGCACGGCGTCGTCGGACGCGTTTCCCTGCCGCCTCGCGCACAGGACACTGTAATACCGGCGGATAATCTCCTGCTTTGCCGCCTCGCAGACGGCATCGTCGTCAATGATGCACTTTCCGGCCATGTTGACGCCCATATCCGTTGGTGATTTATACGGCGAGACGCCCATGATCTTCTCAAGGATGGCGTTGAGGACGGGGAACACCTCCACGTCGCGGTTATAGTTGACAGTGGTCTCCCCATAGGCCTCCAGATGGAACGGGTCGATGAGGTTCACGTCCCCGAGGTCGACGGTGGCGGCCTCATAGGCGAGGTTGACCGGATGCTTTAGGGGCAGGTTCCACACCGGGAACGTCTCGAACTTAGCGTATCCTGCCCGGACACCGCGGCGGTACTCATGGTAGAGCTGGGAAAGGCAGACAGCCATCTTGCCGCTGCCGGGGCCGGGCGCTGTCACAACCACGAGCGGGCGCCGGGTCTCGATATATTCGTTGCGGCCGAAGCCGTCGTCGCTGGTGATGAGCGGCAGGTTCGAGGGGTATCCCGCTATTGGGTAGTGGCGGTACGTGCGCACTCCGAGCGCCTCAAGCCGGGCCTGGAACGCATCGGCGGCAGGCTGGGCGCTGTACCGCGTGATGACGACGCTGCCCACGAACAGCCCGATTTCCCGGAACGCGTCGATCAGGCGCAGGACATCGAGATCATAGGTGATGCCCAGATCCCCGCGCATCTTGCTTTTCTCAATGTCCGCCGCGTTGATGACGAGCACGATTTCCACCTGCTCGCGCAGCGTTAAGAGCATGCGCACCTTGCTGTCCGGCTCGAACCCGGGCAGGACGCGCGCGGCGTGGTAATCGTCGAAGAGCTTTCCGCCGAACTCGAGGTACAGCTTTCCGCCAAACTGCGCGATACGCTCCTTAATCTGCTCCGATTGCATTCGGAGATATGTGTCATTATCAAAACCGACCGCCTGCATAAACCCCATCCCCTCTTCAAAACACTCCTTTTTATTATAAACAAAAAACCGCCGCATGACAAGACAGCACGCGGCGGTTTTTGCAGGTTTATCAAGCTGGATTTCAGGGGTTCGCTTCCGCCCCGGAAGAGACTGGGATCCGGGAGCGGTAGCGTTGGTTGAAATCGATGGACTGGATGATGATCTTATCCTTCGGGCAGTCCTCATCGTCGGTGGGGACACGGGCTATCTTATCCACCGTCTCCATGCCGGAGATCACCTGGCCGAAGACCGTATGGACGTGATCGAGCCACGGGACGCCGCCGTTTTCCGCATATTCGGCGACAACCTCCTCCGGGAAGAGGTCGTCATATTCCTGCATCTCCTCCATGGTCTGCTCCGGGACTTCGTAATTCTGGACGATGAAGAACTGGCTGCCGTTCGAATTGCCTGAATTGGCCATCGCCACGGCGCCGCGGAAATGCCACAAATCGTCGGTAAACTCATCGTCAAACGGCTCCTTCCATATGCTTTCACCGCCGGTGCCGTCGTCGCGCGGATCGCCGGTCTGGATCATGAAATTGTCGATGACGCGGAAAAAGATGCGCCCGTTATAGTAACCGTCCACGGCATGCTGGTAGAAGTTTTCCACTGCGTAGGGGGCATAATCAGGATAGAGCACTATCTTGAATTCGCCCATACTCGTTTTGACGGTCGCGATGAGCGCGTCGTCTGCGGGATCCTCAAGCTGTATGAGGCGGATGGAGGTATCCTCCGGCTCGCTCGATTCGTCGGGCACAGAGGAGGAAGGGGACGCATCCTGCTTTTTCGAGCAGGCGCAGAGGACGAGTACCAGCGCAAAGAGCGCGGCAAGAAATCTGGACGTCAATGAAAGCTGCAAGCGGCTTCACCTCGGGGATCAGTTTTGCCTTTATTGTACCACAAACGGGGCGGATACGCAAACCGTCATCCGGCATTCGGATCGTAAATGACGATGGAGACGGACTGGATGCGGACGGGCTCCCCTTTGGAGAGGAGCCCGTCGACAACCTCTAAACCTTCAACAACCTGGGCGAAAACACTATATTCGAGGGAATACTCCGGGGCCCCGCCCAGACTGCGGAAAGCATGGATAACGTTAGGGGGATAGTTCTGCTCTGCAAGGTCTGCAAGTGTCTCCTCACCCACGGAAGCGGAGCCGGTGATGAAAAAGCGCCCGCTGCCCTTGTCGGTCCGCCCGCTCAGCACGGAGACAGCGCCGGGGAAATGCCAGAGATTGGCGGAAATCTCCTTTTTAAACGGCTTCCCGCCACTGACACGGGAAAGGCTGCATCCGCCGCAGAGAACCCGATCCTCCGATTCTTCGGAGAGAGGGCCGGAGAGGAGGGACGTGCCGTCGAAGCAGCCCTCGCGGGCGAGGCTCTGGAAATTTTCAACGGCCAGCGGCGCTTCGCTCGGGAAGAATCGCAGGCGGAACTGCCCGCTGTCGGTCGAGACGATGGCGATGTCCTCCCCCTCAAGGAGCGGCTCCATCTGTAAGAGCGAGACACGCGAAGGATCGAGAGGACGCAGATCGTCCGGCGTCACGCATCCCGAAAGGGACGACAGAGCGCCCAGCGCTACGGAACACGCTGTCACCACCCCGCACCAGCGCATACAGACGGCCTCCCTCCGGCAGAATTTGAGACAATATCTTAAGATATAAGTATAGCGCGGGAGGATGTGCGGCGGTTAAACAAATTGTGAAGTTTTTTTGAAAGCACGAGCGGCGGCAGGCATATTTGGGGGCCGGGGTGAGAAAACTGAGAGGGTCGGTTGGAAAGGTCAGTTTCAGGAAGAAAGGAAGGAGAAGGTTTGGCACTGACAAAAGCCCCCGTCCCTCTGCGGAAGGCGCAGATCTTCTGCTTCGGCGGAACAGGCTACTGCCTGATTGAGCTCATCTGGCGCGGGCACACACACTGGAGCATGTATCTCACCGGGGGGCTGTGTTTTTACGTCATCGAGCGCCTCAACCGCACGAGGCTCGCGGCGAGCAGCATCTGGGCAAAGTGCGCGGCCGGCGCGGCGGTCATCACGTCGATAGAGTTTGCGGTCGGATGCGTGGTCAACCTCTGGCTGGGTCTGGGTGTCTGGGACTATACACGCCTGCCGCTCAACCTGCTCGGGCAGGTGAGCGCTGTCTATTCCACGCTCTGGTACGCGCTGAGCGCGCCGCTGGCGGTGATCTCAAAAACCGTTGGCGAACGGTTCGGGCTGAGAGCTGTGGA
This sequence comes from uncultured Oscillospiraceae bacterium, assembly GCA_949743955.1. Classification (GTDB taxonomy): domain Bacteria; phylum Bacillota; class Clostridia; order Oscillospirales; family Ruminococcaceae; genus Harryflintia. Next base: position 124,679 of record CATJVQ010000022.1, read on the forward strand.
ATAAGAAGAATACTGCCGCAGGAAGAACCTGCGGCAGTATTTTTCTGTTTTATCAAGAGAAAACGGCCGCTCTCCCGAGCGGCATTACATAACAGTCAAGAAAGAAAAAGAGCTCCCCTTCGGGGGAGCTCTTTTTTATTCATAGCTTCAACGCACTCACGCAACCCCTATAGAGAAACAGCGATTTTACCTGCTTGCAGGTAAAACTTGAATCCCTCGGATTCAAAAGCTGTTGTCTCGAGGCAATATAACCGCTTTCAGCGGTTATGCCGCTCACGTAACTCTCTCAGAAAAATAACGGTTTTGCTTGCAAGCAAAATTTGAGTTTTTAGACTCAAAAGTTATTTTTGGAGATATAACCGCTTTCAGCGGTTATATCGTTACTGGAGGAGCTGGAGAACGCTCTGCGGCTGCTGGTTGGCCTGCGCGAGCATGGCCTGAGCGGACTGCACGAGGACGTTCATCTTCGTGTAGTTCATCATCTCTTTGGCCATATCGGTGTCGCGGATACGGCTGTTCGCAGCGCTCATGTTCTCGGCGGCGACGTCGAGGTTGTTGATCGTGTGCTCGAGGCGGTTCTGGAAAGCGCCCAGAGACGCACGCTGAGACGAAACTGTATTGATAGCGTCCTTGATCCGAGCGATGGCGTTGCTGGCCTCAGGCTGGGTCTTGACAGACAGATCCTTGATCTTCAGGCCCTTAGCGCTCATATCCTCGATGGAGACACGCAGCTTGTTGAACTCGTCAGCGGTGTCGCCAATCTGGA
>CATJVQ010000023.1 GCA_949743955.1 uncultured Oscillospiraceae bacterium
GCCTATTCCTTAGCTATGTACTGCGCCACGCCGCAGGGGAGGCCGCCGCGCAGGTAGAGGCGCGGGACACGCTTGCCGATAAGGCAGACAATTTCATAATTAAACGAGCCGGCAGCGTCGGCCATGACTTCGGCGGAGAGGGTCTCCTCTCCGTCTGAGCCGATGATGGTGACCTCATCCCCGGCCGCGACACCGGGGATGCCGGAGACATCGAGCATGAGCTGATCCATGCATACACGCCCAATCACACGCGCGAGGCGCCCATGGACGAGCATCTGCCCCTTGTTCGAGAGGGAGCGGTGGTACCCGTCGGCATAGCCGATGGGGACAGTGGCGACAGCGGCCGGCGAGTGGGAAACCCACTGGCGCCCATAGCTGACGAAGCGGTTTTCCGGGAGAGTCTTCACCATCGACACGGAGGACTTGAGCTGCATGGCGGGTCGCAGGGGCAGGATATCCGCACAGCAGGTGTCGGGGAGCATCCCATAAAGGATGAGGCCGGGGCGGACTATATCGAGGTGCATCTCCGGGTAGCGCAGTGTGGCGGCGCTGTTGCAGCAGTGCCGCAGGGGGAAGGAGACACCGCGCATCTCCAGAGCGGCAATCATCTCGAGGAAGCGGGCGTACTGCCCGCGGGTGTAGCTCTCAGCGTCGGGGGTGGCCTCGTCGGCGCTGGCGAAGTGAGTGAAGATGCCGCTCGCGTGCAGATTGGGCAGCATGGCTGCGTGGGCGGCTTCGTCGGCCCCGCCGCAGGCGAAGCCGTCGAAGCCTATCCTCCCCATGCCCGTGTCGATTTTCAGGTGGACATCCACCACAGCACCCGCCGCGTGGGCGGCCTCCTGCAGAGCGGCGGCGTAAGCGGCGGAGAAGACAGTCTGGGTGATGTTCTGCTCCCGGAGGACGCCGGCGAACTCGGGAGGCGTCGTGCCCAGGATGAGCACCGGCTGCGAGATGCCCGCGTCGCGCAGGGAGAGCGCTTCGTTGAGGTTGGAGACAGCGAACCAGTCCGCGCCGTTCTTCGCCATCTCCCGGGCGCAGTAGTGGTCGCCGTGGCCGTAGGCGTCGGCCTTGACCACGCACATCAGTTTGCAACCGGTGGAGAGGAAGGAGCGGATGCGGCGGGTATTTTCCCCGAGGATATCCAGGTCCACCACAGCCCAGGTCCGTTTAAAAAACTCAGGCTTCATCGTCGTGCCCTCCCTGTCTGTCTCTGGCGCGCAGGGTCAGCAGCAGATGGACTCCGCTCACGTTGCAGAGGATGGAGGCGGCGAGAGGAAGGGCAGCCCATGCGCTCCGGACGTTAAAGATAAGGAGCAGATACAGCGCCAGAAAGGCGCATCCGCTTCCCAGAAGCCAACCGATCAGTTTTTTCAAGGGTATCGCTCCTTTAAGCAGCGTTTCATGTTCCCATCAGTATAGCAAAAATCTGCTGCCGTGACAATAAGGAGGTGGAAAAGTTTAAAAGGGGGTTGTAATTCTGAAAAAAATGGTTTATGATAAACGTTAAAATTCCGGATGAAGGAGTCGATGACATGGCGTTCTTTTATGATGAGCCCTCCCGCACATTCAGCGAGTACCTGCTGGTACCGGGCTATTCTTCGGCGGATTGTGTTCCGGCCAACGTATCCCTGCGCACACCCGTGGTAAAATACCGTGGGGGGGAGGAGCCGGCGCTCTCCATGAATATTCCGCTGGTCTCCGCGATTATGCAGTCCGTTTCGGACGACAAGATGGCCATCGCTCTGGCGAAGGAAGGCGGCATCTCGTTTGTTTACGGCTCGCAGACCGTGCGGCAGGAGGCCGAGATGGTCGCGCGCGTGAAGAACTATAAGGCGGGGTTTGTCACGAGCGACTCGAACGTGAAGCCGGACCAGACCCTGGCGGACATCCTCGCGCTCAAGGAACGCACAGGGCATTCGACCGTGGCGGTTACAGACGACGGCACCGCCGGCGGGCGTCTCTTAGGCATCGTGACCAGCCGGGACTACCGCCTGAGCCGGATGGAGACGGACGTGCTCGTGCGCGACTTCATGACGCCGATAGAACACGTGATTTACGCGAAGGAAGGCGTCACGCTGCCGGAGGCGAACAACATTATCTGGGATCATAAGCTCAACGCCCTGCCCGTGCTCGACGACGAAATGCGGCTGGTCTCCTTTGTGTTCCGCAAGGACTATGATTCGCACAAGGAGCATCCGCTCGAACTGCTGGATCCTTCCAAGCGGTATGTCGTGGGCGCGGGCATTAACACACGCGACTATGCCGAGCGCGTCCCGGCGCTGATCGAGGCGGGGGCGGACGTGCTGTGCATCGACTCCTCCGAGGGCTTCACGGAGTGGCAGAAGCGCACGATAGGATTCATCCGGAAAAACTATGGCGAGGGTGTCAAGGTGGGCGCGGGCAATGTGGTGGACCGCGAGGGGTTCCGCTTCCTGGCCGAGGCGGGGGCGGACTTCATCAAGATAGGCATCGGAGGCGGGTCGATCTGCATCACGCGGGAGACAAAGGGCATCGGCCGCGGGCAGGCGACGGCGGTCATCGAGGTGGCGCGCGCGCGGGACGAGTACTTCCGCGAGACAGGCGTCTACATCCCCATCTGTTCGGACGGCGGCATCGTCCACGACTATCATATCACGCTTGCGCTGGCCATGGGCGCGGACTTCTGCATGCTCGGGCGGTACTTCTCCCGGTTTGACGAGAGCCCGTCCCACAAGGTGATGGTTGGCGGCAACTACATGAAGGAGTACTGGGGCGAGGGGTCGGCCCGCGCGCGCAACTGGCAGCGCTACGATATGGGCGGCGCGGCGAAGCTCTCTTTCGAGGAGGGCGTGGATTCCTATGTCCCATATGCGGGGAGCCTGCATGATAATCTGGGCATCACGCTGAGCAAGGTGCGTTCGACGATGTGCAACTGCGGAGCCTTAAGCATCCGGGAGCTCCAGGAGAAGGCGCGGCTGACACAGGTTTCGTCGGTAAGCATTGTTGAGGGCGGCGCGCACGACGTTGTCCTCAAGGAGAAGAGTGTTTCGGCTGTTCAGTAAAGGGGGGATATGACGAAGACTATCTATCTGGCCGGCGGCTGCTTCTGGGGGACGGAACGCTACCTCTCCCTGATCCCGGGCGTTGTATCGACACAGGTGGGGTATGCCAACGGGCGCACCGAGCGCCCCACCTATGAGGAGGTGTGCCGCCAAGATACCGGCCACGCTGAGACAGTGCGCGTGGAGTACGATTCGGACACGCTCCCGCTGGAGAGGCTGCTCGATCTCTATTATGAATCGGTGGATCCGGTTTCAGTCAACCGTCAGGGCGGAGACAGCGGCACGCAGTACCGCACCGGAGTTTATACCGCCGGTGAAGAGGATATCGAGGCGGTGCGCCAATCGCTGCGGCGGCTGGAGGAACGCATCGGGCAGGCGCCCGCCATCGAATGCGGCGTGCTGGAAAATTTCTGGCCCGCGGAGGAGTATCACCAGAGGTATCTCGAGAAGAATCCGGGCGGGTATTGCCATATACCGCAGTGGAAGTTTGATTTCGCGGCCCGGGGCGGTAAATCGGAGTGAGATCAGGGAAGAACGGCGTCCGGGAATTGCCGGACGCCGTTCTTCTGCGTTATGTTCAGGAATTTTGTTCATTGATCGAAGCATGTCGTAATGGTATACTATATCTTGATACAGGAGATATCAGGAAAACGGAGGAGACGCTGTCATGGAGAATTGCATGGTATGCGAGCGGATAGAGCGGATAAAAAACGGAAAAAACCCCTTTTTTGTCCGAGAGATGAAAACTGGGTATGTGGTGCTGGGAGACAGTCAGCGGTTTAAAGGATATACGCTGTTCCTGTGTAAAGAGCACGCCGAGGAGCTGCATTTTCTGCAAAAAGAGTTCAGACGCGATTTCCTGGAGGAGATGTCCATCGTCGCCGAAGCGGTCTACAATGCGTTCCACCCGGATAAGCTGAATTATGAGCTGCTCGGTGCTGGCAGCGGCGTGCATATGCACTGGCACATTTTCCCCAGACGGGCAGGAGATACGCCCGTTCCCGGCCCGGTGTGGAGGCTGGATAAAGCGGAGATGAATGCGGACAGATACAAACCGGACGTACAAGAGCTGGAAAGCATGAAAACAGCGTTAAATAGGGAGCTGGATAAGCTCGTGGGGGCGGGAATTTAATACCGTATGCCGAAGCCATCGAAACAGAAGCTGATTATCATTACCGGTTCCCCCTGTGTGGGGAAGACGACGGTGACAAAGGAGCTCTTTTCCTCCTATGAAAACAGCGCGTTTTTTGACGGGGACTGGGCGTGGTGCGTGCATCCGTTTTCTGTCGAGGATCCGAGGCTGCGCAATGGGGATAAAACGATGTCCTTTGCGCTGTCCACCTATCTCCGCTCAGGCTTCGATTATGTCTTCTTTTCATCTGTAGTCGCTGTGAATGAAGAGATTCGCGGAGCGATAGTAAAGGATATTACGGCAAAAGGGTATTCTGTTCTTGGCTTTACGCTGACCTGCTCTGAGGACACTCTGCTTGAACGCCATAAAAAGCGCGGAGACAAAAATGAATGTTCTTTTTTCTGGCTGCATTTAACCCCGCATCCGGGTGATTTTGTCATTGAAACGGATCATAAAAGCGTCCGGCAGATTGCCCGGGAAATAAAGGATATTATCGATCGACAGGAATAAAAACAGGAGCGGCACAGCCCCCAAGGCGATGCCGCTCCCGTGTGCTTTTCGGGATCTGTATCAGACGTTCCAGCTGTTGATATAGGTTTCCTGCTCAGGGGAAAGAGTGTCAATATCGAAGCCGAGGTGGCCGAGCTTACGCCGGGCGACGTCGCGGTCGATTTCCACGGGGACGTCGATGATCTTCTCGGTGAGCTGTCCGCGGTGATCGGCGAGGTAGCGCGCCGAGAGGGCCTGGATGGCGAAGGACATGTCCATAATCTCGGCGGGATGCCCGTCCCCGGCGGCGAGGTTGACGAGCCGCCCCTCGGCGAGGACATACACCCACCGGCCGTTTTCGAGCCGGTAGCCCATGATGTTTGCGCGCTGCTCCTGTGTCTCGCACGCGATCTCCCGGAGCGTGTGCACGTCGACCTCCACGTCGAAGTGGCCGGCGTTGCAGAGGATGGCCCCCTCCTTCATGAGAAGGAAGTGCTCCTTCGTAATGACGTCCCGGCAGCCGGTGACAGTAATGAACAGATCGCCGGTTTTGGCCGCCTCGCGCATGGGCAGGACAGTGAAGCCGTCCATGACGGCCTCGAGCGCCCGGATGGGGTTGATTTCGGTGACGAAAACCCGCGCCCCGAGCCCCTTCGCGCGCATGGCGACACCCTTGCCGCACCAGCCGTATCCGGCCACGACCACGTCCTTGCCCGCGACGATGAGGTTTGTCGTGCGGTTGATGCCGTCGAACACGGACTGGCCCGTGCCGTAACGGTTGTCGAAGAGGTGCTTGCAGTCGGCGTTGTTGACGAGCACCATCGGGAAGCGCAGCTCCCCTTCGCGGTTCATCGCGATGAGGCGCAGGATGCCGGTGGTTGTCTCCTCACACCCGCCGATGATGTTCTGGATGTGCTGCGGAAACTCGCGGTGGATGAGGTTCACCAGATCCCCGCCGTCGTCGATGATGATGTTCGGCCCCGGCTCGATGACGCACCGCAGATGCCGCTCATACTCCTCCATCGTCGCGCCGTGCCAGGCGAAGACGTGCAGTCCGTCCTCTGCCAGCGCGGCGGCGACATCATCCTGTGTGGAGAGGGGGTTGCTGCCGGTGACGAACATCTCCGCCCCGCCCGCGGCCAGCACCTTGCACAGGTAAGCTGTCTTCGCCTCGAGATGGACCGACAGCGCGACACGCAGCCCCTTAAACGGCTGATCGCGCCGGAAGTCCTCCTCGATGCTGCGCAGCAGCGACATATTGCGCCGCACCCACTCGATCTTACGGTGTCCGCTCGGAGCGAGGGACATATCGCGGACTTCTCTCTCTAAAGCCATGTGCTATTCCTGCTTTCCAAATTTTTCAGTGATTCGGTTGACTTCATACCGGACACGCTCCTCGTCGATACCCGGGAAGGCGCGGTGTTCGAGGACGATCTCCCCGTCCACGAGGACAGTGTCCACCTCGCTTCCGTTTGCCGAATAGGCAAGGGCGCTGATGAGGTTGTTTCTGGGGGAGAACTGCGGGCAGTCCGTGTTGAGAAGGACGATATCTGCCCGCTTGCCCACCTCGATGCTGCCGATCGTCTTCTCCAGTCCGAGCGCTCTTGCGCCCGCAAGTGTCGCCATTTTCAGCGTGTCTGCCGCTCCGACAGCGAGCGGATCCCCCGTGACGCCCTTGTGAACGAGGGAGACGAACCCCATCTCGCGGAAGAGGTTCAGCGTATTGTTGCTCGCGGCCCCGTCCGTCCCCAGGCACACGTTGACGCCGTGAGCGAGCAGCTTCGGGATGGGGGCGAACCCGTTGGCGAGCTTGCAGTTGCTCACCGGGTTGGTCGCCGCACTGACTCCCTTTTCGGCGAGGATGTCGATATCCTCTTCCGAGAGGTGGACGCAGTGCGCCGCGACGGTGGGTACGTCGAACAGCCCGATACGGGCGAGGTATTCGACCGGGGAGGCCCCAAACTGCTTTTTCGCGTTTTCGATTTCGTTTCGGGACTCGGAGACGTGGATGTGCAGCCGCAGGCCCTGTTCCTTCGCAGCCTGCGTCACCCGGCGCAGGTATGCTTCGTCGCAGGTGTAGATGGCATGCGGGGCGAGGAGGAAGGAGAGGCGGGAGTCCCCCTTCGCCTCCTCCATCTCCGAGAGGGCTTCGTGCAGACGGCGTGTGCCGCCCTCGTCGTCCCCTGAGCCGACCAGCCCGCGGGAGATGGCGGCGCGCATGCCGCTCTCCCGCGCGGCGCGCGCACTCTGCCCCGGAAACATGTGCATGTCGAGAAAACAGGTCGTGCCCGAGCGGAGCATCTCCATGCACCCGAGGAGCGAGCCCCAGTATCCGTCTTCGGCTATGAGCTTGTCCTCGATGGGAGAGATGTTGCCGAAGAGCCATTCGTCGAACGCCAGATCGTCGGCGATGTTGCGCATCAGTGTCATGTAGGCGTGCGTATGGCAGTTGATAAGTCCCGGCATCGCCAGGCGGTGAGTCCCGTCCAGAACACGATCCGCCGTAAAGTCCGCGGGCGCTTCCCCGATACCGGCGATGCACCCCTCCCGGATGAAGAGGTCACACCGGCGCAGAAAGGGCTTTTCTCCTCTGTCGAACAGGAGGATATCAGCGTTTTGAATCTGAATGTTCATCAGTTTTTAAAGACCTCCGCGAGTTCATGCTGGCAGATAAGGCGGATATCGTTCTTTCCGAGAATCTCAGCCGCCTTTTCGTTGTCGGTAACGCGCAGGATCATGTAGGCGCTGCCCTCCTTGCGGGAGGTAAAGGCATAAGTATACTCGAGGTTGACACCCTCTGCCGCGAGCGGCTCGAAGACATGGACCAGCCCGCCGGGCCTGTCGGGAATTTCGACAGCGAGCACGGGCGTGATGGAGAAGACAAATCCGGCCTCCTTGAGCACGCATGCGGCCTTATACGAATCGTCCACAATCACGCGCACGATGCCGAAGTCCTTTGTATCGGCCAGGCACATGGCGTGCATATTCACATTATTTTCCTGTAGCAGTCGGGTAAACTCGATGAGCTGTCCGGGCTTATTCTCCAGAAAGACGGAGAGCTGTTTAGTAGTCATGGCGTGGACTCCTTTCCCTTAATAGAGATTGCGCTTATCGATGACGCGCACAGCCTTGCCCTCGCTGCGGGTAATGGTCTTCGGCGCGACGAGCCGGACCTTTGCATAGATGCCGAGCATGGCCTTGAGAGCGCCGACGAGATCGTGTTCGCGGGCGGAGACGGTGGAGAGCGCATCGGAGAACATTTCGGGCGTCATCTCGACAAGGACCTCGAGCAGGTCGCTGTTGTTCTCGCGGCTGACGATGATCTGGTAGTTGGCCGGATATCCCTGCGCGAGCAGGACAGTCTCGATCTGCGAAGGGAAGACGTTGACACCCTTGACGATGAGCATATCGTCGCTGCGGCCCATGGGCTTGGACATGCGCACATGGGTGCGCCCGCAGGAGCAGGGGGTGCGGTTGAGGGCACAGATGTCGCGTGTGCGGTAGCGCAGGAGTGGGAACGCCTCTTTGGTGATGCTCGTGAAGACAAGCTCGCCCTTTTCGCCGTCGGGCAGGACTTCGCCGGTGTTGGGATCAATGATTTCGGCAATGAAGTGATCCTCATTGATGTGCATGCCTCCCTGTTCGGCGCATTCGAACGAGACGCCCGGGCCGCTGATTTCGGTCAGGCCGTAGATGTCATATGCCTTGATGCCGAGCTTCTCTTCAATATCATGGCGCATCTCTTCGCTCCAGGCCTCAGCCCCGAAGATGCCGGCCTTGAGCTTAATCTGGTCGCGCAGGCCGCGCTCGATGATGCTCTCGGCAAGGTAGGCGGCATAGGACGGGGTGCAGCAGAGAATGGTGGAGCCGAGGTCGCACATGAACTGGATCTGGCGCTCCGTGTTGCCGGAGGACATGGGCAGTGTGAGGGATCCGACCTTGTGGCTGCCGCCGTTGAGGCCCGGGCCGCCGGTAAAGAGGCCGTAGCCGTAGGAGACGTGGACCACATCGTCCTTCGTGCCACCCGCGGCCACGATGGCCCTGGCGCAGCACTCATCCCACAGGTCGATGTCGTGCTGGGTGTAGAACGCCACAACACGCCGCCCCGTGGTGCCGCTCGTGGACTGGATGCGCACGCAGTCGGAGAGGGGTTTGGCCAGGAGGCCGTAGGGATATGCGTCGCGCAGATCGTCCTTCGTGAGGAAGGGGAGCTTGCAGAGATCGTCCACTGAGCGGATATCGTCGGGTGTTACGCCCTTTTTCTGCATCTTTTTGCGGTAGTATTCCACATTCTCGTAAACGTGGCGCACTGTATGGACGAGGCGTTCATCCTGCCAATGGCGGATTTGCTCGCGGGAGGCGCATTCGATCTCGGGCTGATAATAGTTGGGCATTTCTAACAGATCCTTTCCTCCTTGATTTTTACTTTCCAGATGTCTTTATGATTATTTCCGAACCTAAAGCTCAGAAGTAATATCTGCCCTGTTTTGCGGCTGCCGCCGTTTGCAGCAGCAGGCAAAGGGCTTATTTCATCTTATCATATTTCCGAATTTTAATTTGGAAATATTATAGCAGTTTTTGTCACTGCGGTAAAGAAAAAACAGAAAAAGAACGGAAAACAGTATCAGTCCCCTAGGCAGATGCCGAGGTCGCGCGCGGTCTGCAGCGCGTCGCAGTCGAGCGGGACACTTTTGAGCTTCCCGGCGACTTCGGAGAGCGGCACGGGTACGATGCGTTCGTTCTGCAGCGCGACCATGAAGCCATAGCGTTCCTTGAGGATGAGCCGTGCCGCTGCCGCGCCGAAGCGGGAGGAGAGCATCCGGTCGAAGGCACAGGGGCTGCCGCCGCGCTGGAAATGCCCGGGCACGGTGACACGGATCTCCTGCCCGGTCTTTTCGCCGAGCTCATGCGCGAGGCGATAGGAGATCGAGGGCTCGGACATATTGGCCCGCGCCCGTTTAAACTCCTTCTTGGAGAGGCCGGCCTCCTCCTTGGAGAGCGCGCCCTCGGCCACGGCGAGAATGGAGAAGGGCTTCCCGGCCTTCTTGCGGCGGATGAGGGCCTTGGAGACCTTATCGAGATCGTAAGGGATTTCCGGCAGAAGGATGACGTCGGCTCCGCTCGAGACACCGGCATAGAGAGTCAGCCATCCGACCTTGTGGCCCATGATTTCAACGATGAATACCCGCCCATGGGAATTGGCAGTGGTGTGGATGCAGTCGAGAACATGGCTCGCTATCTCCACCGCGCTCTGGAAGCCGAAGGTCATATCGGTGCCCCAGAGATCGTTATCGATGGTCTTGGGCAGGCCGATGACGTTGAGCCCCTCCTGTGAGAGAAGGTTGGCAGTCTTATGGGTGCCGTTGCCGCCGAGAGTGACAAGGCAGTCGAGCTTCATTTTACGATAATTCTGTTTCATGGCGGCGACCTTGTCGACCTTATCGTCGCCAATGACACGCATGAGCTTGAAGGGACGGCGGGAGGTGCCCAAAATCGTGCCGCCGAGGGTGAGGATGCCGGAAAATTCCTGCGGCTTCATCAGGCGCCAGTCGCCCTCGATAAGGCCGCGGTATCCATCCTGAATGCCGTAGATTTCCACATCACCGCCGCAGGCCTCATACAGCGACTTGGCCACGCCCCGGATAGCGGCGTTCAGTCCCTGGCAGTCGCCTCCGCTGGTCAGAATTCCAATCCGTTTCATATAGTCCGTCTCCTTTCAGAATTTGGTCTTCTATATGTTATTATACCTGAAAACGGCCTGGCGTGCATCAGTTGAAGGAAAATTTTACGAAAGTAAAATGAAAACCGCTCCAAAAGTGAAAAAAGTTCCCCAAAAAAGAAAAAATGTAGTATAATAAAAAGAACACTGGTTTTTGAAAATCGCCTTAGAAAATCAAGATTCGATACAAACCTCTGATAGGAGATTTGTATCGAGAAGCATCGCGCGGAAAGGATTGATCCCACAATGACACAGGCGAACCCGCCCGAGACAAGCGCTGCCGAGCCGAGCCAGCTCTTTGTTAACCGGGAACTGAGCTGGCTGGAATTTAACCGTCGCGTACTGCTCGAGGCAACGGATCCGAGCGTTCCCCTCTTCGAGCGGATCAAGTTTTTGTCGATCTACGGCTCTAATCTGGACGAGTTTTTTATGGTCCGTGTCGGCTCGCTAACGGACCAGCGCCAGGTTGCGCCCGACCGCCTCGACGATAAAACCGGCCTGAACGCCGCCGGACAGATCGACGCTATCCTGCACTGGGTGCGCCGGACCCAGCCGCAGGTGGAAAAGATCTACCACTCCCTTCGCAAGCAGCTTAAGGCGCAGGGGATCGACATCGTCGATTTCTCGAAGATCTCCCAGGTGGAGGAGGTCATGGCGCGCAAGTACTTTAAGGAGGATATTAAACCTCTCCTGTCCCCGCAGATTGTGGACCGGCACCATCCGTTCCCGTTCCTGCGCGGGAAGGAACTGTATGTCGTGACCTCGTTCGTGCAGAAGAGCGGGGAGATTAAGCTCGGCATCGTGCCGGTATCGAGCCTGCCGCCCTACTTCCTGTGCACGGTGGACAGCCGGTATAAGCTGATGTTTACAGCCCATATCGTGCAGCACTTCGCACAGGACCTCTATTCCAAGTACGATATAGCGGAAAAGCTGGTGCTGCGCGTGACACGCAACGCGGACATTTCCGTGGACGAGGCGCTCTATGACTACGATGTGGACTTCCGCGGCATCATGCAGGAGCTTTTAAAGAAGCGCAAGCGCCTGCGCGCGGTCCGGCTCGAAATGACGCATGAACCGAGCGACGCGCTTAAAAAGTATCTCGGCCAGAAGCTCTCCGTTGAGCCGCGCCACATGATGGTGACTTCTGTTCCGCTCTCGCTCTCGTTCGGCTTCTCGCTACCGGGGGATCTCAAGGAGCCGCGCAAGGAGCTGGCGTATAAGGAGAAGCGCCCGAGCGCGCCGTACCTGTGGGGCAAATCGATCATCGGGTACTTAAACGAGCGGGATCTGTTGCTGGCCTATCCGTTCCAGGGGATGAACACGTTCATCGGCTTCCTGCATGAGGCGGCCGACGATCCGGACGTTCTCTCCATCAAGATTTCACTCTACCGCATGGCCAACCACAGCCGGGTGGTCTCCGCGCTCGCGTATGCTGCGGAGAAGGGCAAGGAGGTGCTGTGTGTACTCGAACTGCGCGCCCGGTTCGACGAGCAGAACAACATCAACTACGCCAAGATTCTCGAGGACGCGGGCTGCACGGTGATTTACGGTCTGAGCGACTACAAGGTGCACGCCAAGCTCTGCCTGGTGACACGCAAGCTCCACAGCGGGAAAATTGGCTACATCACCCAGGTGGGCACCGGCAACTATAACGAGAAGACGGCGGAGCTCTATACCGACCTCGCCTATATCACGACGGACGAGACCGTTGGGCAGGACGCGAGCAGCGTCTTCAGCGCCCTGTGCGTGGGGGAGACGGTGGATAAAATGCAGTCGCTCTGGATTGCGCCGCACTGCTATGTCTCCAACGTGCTTGAGCTCATCCAGAACGAGACGCGCATCGCGCTTTCGGGCGGGGAGGGGCGCATCAGCATCAAGGTCAACTCCCTCAACGATATGGAGGTCATGCAGCGGCTGATTGAGGCGTCGCAGGCGGGAGTGAAGATCGAACTCTTCGTGCGCGGCATCTGCTGCATCCGGCCGGGCGTGGAGGGATTCACGGAGAACATCACCGTGCGCAGCGTGGTCGGGCGGCTCCTCGAGCATTCGCGTATCTTTGTCTTCGGCGAGGGCGCCCGGCAGACGATCTACATCGGCTCGGGGGATCTGCTCGAGCGCAACACGCGCCGGAGGGTGGAGGCGTTCATCCGTGTGCGCACGGAGAAGACTAAGGCCGACGTCCTGCACGTGATGGAGGCGTTCCGGCGCGACAACGTCAAGGCGTGGGTGATGAATCCGGACGGATCCTACGTTAAGCCCGAGCGCGGGGACGCGAAGCCCATCGACAGCCAGATGCACCTGTTCGACTACTTCCACGCGGATCCGGCCCCGGCGATAGCGGTGAAGGATACGGGCGTGTTTCGGAAGGTTGCCGGTGTACTGCGCTGGTTCAAAAAGAAGTAATGCGGGTAATCCATAAAATATCTAAAAGGGGCTGTCACCTTAGAAGGTGGCGGCCCTATCAATCGGAACTATAGAGGAAAGTATGATGAGCAAATTCAGCGAAGCACATATGGAGGGAAAAATCAATGGAATTTGAACAATTATGCTTCACACCAATGGTAAAAGACGATATTCCATCTCTGACCCCTATTATGAAGCGTTCTTTCGATAATGACGCGCAGCTCTTTTTTCAAAAACCAGAAGGCGGACCGCCAGGTTATGACGACGGCAGTTTTTTAGAGAAATGGGGCCTTCATCCTGAAGCCACATCCTATCGCATTGATCTTAATGGTACACCGATAGGCGCAGTCATATTATTTATCCACGAAGAACATGGTTCAGGATATCTTGGAAATATTTTTATTGATACGGACTTAAGCGGCAGCGGGTATGGCAGTATGGTATGGCGTTTTGTGGAACATATGTATCCGAAAGTTAAGACATGATATACGGAAACGCCTGCCGTCTCCTATCGCAATCATTATTTTTATGTCAACAAGTGCGGGTTCCATATAGTCGGCGTTGAAGGCGGCAGAGACAGATTTGAGGCTCAGTTTAAACTCTGTAAAAAAATCCGTTAAAATCTTTATCGGCTTTGAAGTCATCTTGTCTGATGAACTTGAATACAGCTTACGGTTACAATCATCGTAAAACGCAGAAACCGCCACCCGGCACGGTGACGGTTTCTTGCTTATAAAATATCAAACCACCGAGGTCAACTGCTTGTCGCAGTGTCCTATTATATTTTACTTGCCCTAGCTGTCCGCCTCGATAAAGCCGCCGCCCAGAACGAGACCGCTGCCGTCGTAGACGACGCACGACTGGCCGGGGGCGGGGGCATGCTGCGGGGTATCGAAAACGATTTGTGCCCGTCCGCCGGGGAGAGGGGTCAGGAGAGCATCGGCAAGCCGGGCCTGCGAACGGATCTTGGCCTGGACGCGCACCAGCCCCGGCGGCTCTGGAAACGGCATCCACACACAGTCCGAGAGCGCGGCCTCTTTGTACAGAGCGTCCGTACCCAGCGCGATGTCTCCCGTTTCGGCGTCGATGCGCCGGATGAACACGGGCTCCCCGAGCGACAGGCCCAGACCCTTGCGCTGCCCGACGGTATAGTGCAAAATCCCCCGATGCTTTCCGCAGGGGGATCCGTCCGGCGCGAGGAAATTCCCCGCCCGGCTCGGGCCGAAACGCCGCTCCAGATACGACGCGTAGTCCCCATCTTCCACGAAGCAGATTTCCTGCGAGTCGGGCGCATCTGCACAGGGAAGCGCATGGCGGGCTGCCAGCGCACGGACCTCCTCCTTGGGCATCGCCTCCAGTGGCAGGAGGAGCCGGGAGAGCTGATCCTGTGTGAGGCGGTAGAGCATGTACGATTGATCGCGCTTTACGTTCTGCGCCCGCTGTACAGCCCAGCGATCCCCGCACCGGACAACGGCCGCATAGTGCCCCGTAGCGATGCCTTCCAGCCCCAGCGTGTCGGCCGTTTCACACAGCAGACGGAACTTGACGCGCGGGTTGCAGACGACGCACGGATTAGGCGTCCGCCCGGCATAGTAGCTCTCGGCGAACGGGAGGATAACGTCCCGTTCGAACGCCTCATGGCACCGGACAATGTGCAGCGGAATCCCCAGCGTATCCGCGCATTTTTTTGCGGCCTCGACAGCGCCGGTATGTACAGGGGAAAACTCGAGCACCGCGCCCTCGATCCGCACGCCCTGCTCCTGCAGGAGCAGGGCGCACACGGCGGAATCGACACCGCCGGAGAGGGCGACAAGAGCGCTCTTACAGGTCATGGCACGCGTCGCATTCGCCGATGTCGCCGACAATGGGCAGCGGATCCACGCCCTGGCGGCGGTAGTAATCGGAAATGGCGGCCTTGATGGCCTGTTCGGCGAGCACGGAGCAGTGAACCTTCACCGCGGGCAGACCATCGAGCGCCTCGACGACGGCCTTGTTCGTCAATTTCAAGGCTTCGTCGAGCGGCTTGCCCCGGATGAGCTCGGTCGCCATGGAGCTTGTGGCGATGGCGGCCCCGCAGCCAAAGGTCTTGAAGCGAGCGTCCTCCACGACACCGTTTTCGATCTTGAGGTACATCTTCATAATATCGCCGCACTTGGCGTTTCCCACTTCGCCCACGCCGTTGGCATCGGGCAGTTCGCCGACATTGCGCGGATTGGTGAAATGATCCAGAACCTTATCGGAATAGAGCATGAATTATGCGTCCTTTCTATATGGTACAGTTAATCAGTTTTACGCGTTCTGAATGCGCTCCCACAGCGGGGACATGGCGCGCAGACGGCTGACGATGGGCGGCACAGTGGCGATGATATAGTCCACGTCCTCCTCGCTTGTTTCATCAGAGATCGTCAGGCGCAGGGAGCCGTGGGCGACCTCGTGCGTGAGGCCGATGGCGAGCAGTACGTGGCTCGGATCGAGCGAGCCGGACGTGCAGGCCGATCCGCTCGAGGCGCAGATGCCGGCATTATCGAGCATCAGCAGGAGGCTCTCGCCCTCCACACCCACAAATGAAAAGTTGACGTTGCCGCACAGCCTCCGGACCGGATCGCCGTTGAGGCGCGAACGCTCGATCTGGCTGAGGGCGGCAATGAGCTTGTCCCGCAGCGGCGTCACGCGGGCGATGTGCCCGGGAATATCGGCCGTGGCCAGCTCGATGGCTTTCCCCAGTCCGACAATGCCGGCGGTATTCTCTGTCCCGGCCCGGTGCCCGCCCTCCTGGCCGCCGCCGTCGATGAGGTTCGGAGGCAGGACATTCCGGCGGCACAGCAGCGCGCCGACGCCCTTCGGAGCGTGCAGCTTATGTCCGGAAAGGGAGAGCATGTCGATATGCAGCGCGTTCACGTCAATGGGCACATTGCCCACCGCCTGGACAGCGTCGGTATGAAAAAGGATGCCGGCCTCCTTACAGACAGCCCCAATCTCCTCAATGGGCTGGATGGTGCCGATCTCGTTGTTGGCGAACATGATGGACACGAGCGCCGTATCGGGCCGGATGGCCTTGCGGACATCCTGCGGATCGACGATCCCGTCGCTGCCGACAGGCAGGTACGTAGCGTCGCACCCCGCGTACTTCACCGTGTGCAGGACAGCGTGATGCTCGAAAGCGCTCGTGACAACGTGGCGCTTCCCCTTCGGCGCCAAGCGTTCGAGCGTGCCCTTAATGGCCCAGTTATCCGCCTCGCTGCCGCCGGAGGTGAAAAAGACCTCGTTCGGTTTCGCTCCCAGCGCCGCGGCCACCTGCATTCTCGCGTCCTCCACGGCGCGCTGTGCCCGCCGCCCGATTGCATAAATACTCGACGGGTTGCCGTATTCCTGCGTTAAAAAGGGCATCATCGCCTCCAGCACCGCGCTGCTGACGCACGTTGTGGCGGCGTTATCCGCATAGACAAAGCGTTTATCCAACCTTTTACAGCTCCTTTCCATTCCCTCCGTATCCCGGACGGAACACATCCCCTGTTCTGACAGAAAACTTCTTCTGCATTTATTATATACAAATTCAGTAGGAATTCAAGCCCCGCCACAAAATTTCCTCCTGATTCTATCGAAAGCGCGCCGCCTCACGCACGGCCATCTGGTCGCAGCGCTCGTTCTGCGGATGCCCGGCATGGCCCTTGATCCAGCAGAGCTCGGTCTCGTGCTGCTCGGTCAGCGTCAGGAGGCGTTCCCACAGATCGGGGTTGAGCGCCGCCTCCCGTTTATTGCGCATCCAGCCGTTGGCGCGCCATTTCCTCGCCCACCCGAGGCGCAGTGCGTCGAGCACATATTTGCTGTCGCTGACAATGGCAACATGACAGCGCTCCTTGAGCGCGGAGAGCCCCATGATGACGGCGGTCAGCTCCATGCGGTTGTTGGTAGTGGAGGCCTCCCCGCCGGAGAGCTCGCGCGTGTGTTCGCCGTATTCGAGGATGGCGCCCCAGCCGCCGGGTCCCGGATTGCCGGAACAAGCGCCGTCGGTATAGAGCGTGACATGCTTGAGGGAGTCAGACATGGAAGAACTCCTTTCGCTGTTTATTTTTGCCTTTCAGCCTCCATTATATCCCGGAATTCTTCCACATACAAGGCATACCGGAAAGGGAGGGGAATTATCCTATAAAACCCTTGGGATTTGGTTAAAATTTAAGAAAATATGCCATAATAAATGCGAAAGGAGAAGACGAAAAATGGGTGGTTTCAGAAACGAATGGGTGGATATCCCCGTCGCGGCGGAACCGGTGGCGTTCGCGCAGCTGGGATGCGCCATAGGCATGCTGTGCGCGGGGGAGAGCGTAGCCGTTGCCTGTGAAGAGGAGAGAAGTGCGAGGGCGCTCTGCGGCATATTGGCCGGGGGAATGCAGTCGGCAGGAGCGCAGGTGCTCGATTTCGGCTGCATCTGGCGCGCGATGCTCGATTTCTGCACCGGTTATACGGCGAGCGCCCTAGGTGTCTATATCCCGGCGGGAGAAGGCGTACAGCTCACCGGCCCGCGGAAGGCGCTGGCCCGCCAAGCGGTCCGGCGAAGCGGTACACCGGCGCCTGCACAAAAGCAGCGATGCGCAGAGCGCATCGCCGCCGGCGGACTGCAGGGACTGTATGCGGCACAGCTGCTCCGGAGCGCGCCGGAAGGGCTCGAAGGGACAAGCGCGCGTATACGTTCTGTAAATCATGAGGCGGCGCGCCTGCTCGAGCGGACGCTCGCCTCCCTCGGCTGCGATGTCGGCGCTGGCGCACTCTACGACGTGAGCGCAGACGGGACGCGGCTGCGCATCACGGACGGGGCGTTTTCCCTCTCCGAAGAGGAAAGCCGGCTTCTGGCCCGGCGCACAGGCTGCCGCAGCGGGCATGACGCGCTGCAGATGGCGGTACATCTGCTCTCCCGCCAGCGCCGGTATCCGCTGGAGACACTGTGGAAAAAGACGCTCGCAGCCCCGGAGTTTTACAGTGTGGAGCCGTTCCAGCCCCAGTGGGACGTGGCTTCAAATTTGACATAGATACGCGCGGGATCGATGCCCAGTTCCTCATGGAGGATCTCACAGACAGCCCCGGCGAGCTTTTCGCACGGTCCGTCGGAGAGCGCGCCGAAGGCATGAACCTCCACGAAGGCGGCAGGGGTTTCGCCGTCGCCCTGGAAGTAGACGTGGGTGTTCTCCTCAAACGTGAGCATGAGCCAGCGCTCGCTCTTGCCGGGGAGCAGGGCGATGGCCTGCCCGAGCCGGGTCTTGATGACAGTTTCCTTTTCGGGCGGGATGGCAACATTGGCTTTGGTCTGGATGCACGGCATAAAAAACGCCTCCTGATTTGATTTTTTAAGCAGCCGGCGCTTCTTTCTCGGAAACGATGGCTTTACTGCGCCACTTGCCATGGCGGTAGAAGAACCAGGTGAGCACCGCGCCGAGAACCCACGAGAGAAGCAGAGAAATATACAGGCAGTCGGGCGATCCGGCGGGCTGTTCGGGGGAGCGTGTCAGCCAGGCGATACCGTAGGCGATGGGCACGCGGATGATAACGGTGGTGATGAGCGAGATCCACATGGGGGTCATCGTGTCGCCCGCTCCGCGCATGACGCCGGAGAGCACCTGATTTACCGACACGGCGATGTATCCCACGGCGAGGATCCGCATCATGTGCATCCCCATAGAGACAACCGCCTCCGTGCGGGTAAAGAGGCCCATGAGCGGGCGGCCGAAGAGCAGGATGGCGATGGTGAGGATTGTTGCGACCAGCGCCCCGAGGCGGACACCGTCCTTCGTGCCGCGCTCGACACGGTCTATCTTCCCCGCGCCGATGTTCTGCCCGGCGTAGGTGGTCATGGCGGTGCCGAAAGTGAAGTTGGGCATCATGCAGAAGCCATCCACGCGCATGAGAACTGTCGCGCAGGCGATGACGGCTGTGCCGAACGTATTTGTGAGCGACTGCACCACGATCTGCGCCATGGAGAAGATGCCGTGCGCCGCGCCGGAGGGCAGGCCCAGGCGCGTGAGCTGCCAGACCATGTCCGCCCGCGGACGCAGCGCGTCCCGGTCGATAGTCATGACCTCCTTCATGCGCCAGATTCGGACAAGGCAAAGAATGCCAGAGATAAACTGGGCGATAATTGTCGCCCAGGCGACGCCGGCGACACCCCAGCGGAAGACGGCTACGAACAGCAAATCCAGCACAATGTTGAGTCCGCATGCGACGATCAGGAAGATCAGCGGCATCACCGAGTCCCCTAGCCCGCGCAGCATGCCGGAGACGATATTGTAGTATGCGCATCCTACGATGCCCAGGAAAATAATCGTCAGATACGAGCAGGCCATCTCGTAGATCTCGGCCGGCGTGTCCAGAAGTGTCATGAGCGGGCGGGTGAGGAGCGGCCCTGCAATCATAACGAAGATACCCGAAAGCAGGGTGAGGGTGAGTGTCGTGCCCGTGGCGCGGGAGAGAAGCGTGCGCTGCCCGGCGCCGAAGTACTGGGAAACCATGATGGTCGCGCCGGTGGAGATGCCCATGAACAGCACAAGCAGCAGGTTCATCAGCGGCCCGCTCGCACCCACAGCGGCAAGCGCGCTGTCCCCCACATAGCGGCCGACGACGATAGAATCCACCGTGTTGTAAAGCTGCTGGGCAAAATTACCGATGAGCAACGGGATGGAAAACTGTACCAGACAACGGACAGGGCTGCCGACAGTCATGTCCTGTGCGCCGAAGAATTCGGACAGTTTACTCAACGTACATGCCTCTTTTCTTTATTGAAGATTTCTGCTGGATTGCCGAATATTTCTATTATAGCACAGAAGAAGACAGGATTCCATACGATGTTTTGCCTAAAAATTTGCCGGTTTTGTCGGATTATCGGGAAATTATCCAAGGGGTATAAAAACATATGTTTAAAACCAAAACACTATATCTAGTGGGAGAGTTGCCAGTAGGATCAACAAAATGTGGGAACAGGCATTGACAAAAGGAGAAGAGAGGGATACAATGGGGGATGTCAGAGTGAAGGAGGGAGCACAGAAGTTGGTCACAACAATCGTCAAACGGGATGGACGGACAGTACTGTTCGACGTGGAAAAAATCGAGGAAGCCATTTTCAAAGCGGCGCAGGCGCTGGGGGGCAGCGACCGGGATACGGCGGCAAGCTTGGCCCGCGAAGTGGAACGCCGGCTGGAAGGGGAGGAAATGCCCCCCACAGTCGAGCATATCCAGGACGAAGTGGAGCGGGTGCTCGTTGAGAGCGGGCATACGCGCACCGCCAAGGAGTATATTCTCTACCGGGCGCAGCGTTCCAGAGTGCGCGAGATGAATACACGCCTCATGAAAATATACGAGAACATTACATATAAGGACGCGGAGGAAGCGGACCTCAAGCGCGAGAACGCCAATATCGACGGCAACACCGCTATGGGCTCGATGCTCAAATACGGCAGTGAGGGCGCCAAGCAGTTTTATCAGATGTTCATCATCAACCCGCGCTTTTCCCAGGCCCATATGGACGGGGACATCCATATCCACGACATGGATTTTTATACCCTGACGACAACCTGCACACAGATCGATCTGGATAAGCTCTTCACCGGCGGCTTCTGCACAGGGCACGGCTTCCTGCGCGAGCCGGGCGATATCCGGACATATTCGGCGCTTGCGTGCATCGCTATCCAGTCCAACCAGAACGATCAGCACGGCGGGCAGAGCATCCCGAATTTTGACTACGCCATGGCTAAAGGTGTGGGCAAGACATACCGCAAGCTGTATAGGCAGAACATCGCCAAGGGCCTCGAGATGGCCGGGGAATGTGAGGACGGCCGGGAGACGGCGAAGGAGCTCATTGTCCGCGCCGGGGAGCGAGTGGGCCAGCAGCCCTCTCTTGAACCGCAGGAGGACTTTGAGCGTGCGCTTGAGGAGGAGCTTTCCGCCTCCTGCTCGCCCAAGGCGGCTGCGCGGATCGTCCGCTTTGCGCGGCACGAGGCGAAAAGAGAGACAGAGGACGCCACCTATCAGGCGATGGAGGCACTTGTCCACAACCTTAATACGATGCACTCCCGCGCTGGGGCGCAGATCCCGTTTTCGTCGCTCAACTACGGCCTGGACACCTCCCCGGAGGGGCGGCTCGTCATCCGCACCATCCTCGAGGCGACTGACGCCGGGCTCGGCAACGGTGAGACGGCGATTTTCCCCATCCACATTTTTAAAGTCAAGGAAGGCGTCAACTACAATCCGGGCGAGGCGAACTACGATCTCTTCAAGCTCGCCTGCCGGGTGTCGGCCAAGCGGCTGTTTCCGAACTTCTCGTTT
This sequence comes from uncultured Oscillospiraceae bacterium, assembly GCA_949743955.1. Classification (GTDB taxonomy): domain Bacteria; phylum Bacillota; class Clostridia; order Oscillospirales; family Ruminococcaceae; genus Harryflintia. The sequence goes on from CATJVQ010000023.1 coordinate 21,092, forward strand.
ATCGACGCGCCGTTTAACCTCCAGTACTACCGCCCCGGCCGGCCCGAGACAGAGGTCGCCTACATGGGCTGCCGCACGCGCGTCATCGGCAATCACTACGATCCCACGAGGGAAATCGTCAACGGGCGCGGCAACCTGAGCTTTACATCCGTGAACCTGCCGCGGCTGGCCATCCGGGCTGAGGGGGACATTGAAACGTTCTTCAATCTGCTGGAGGAAAAGATCGTGCTCATCGCGGACCAGCTCATGGAGCGCTATCGGGTGCAGGCGGGCAAAAAGGTGAAGAACTACCCGTTCTTAATGGGGCAGGGTGTCTGGCTCGATTCGGATAAGCTCGGCCCGGAGGACACCGTGGGCGAAGTGCTGAGACACGGGACACTCACCCTCGGCTTTATCGGGCTTGCGGAGTGCTTAAAGGCCCTCACCGGCAAACACCACGGCGAGAGCGCCGAGGCGCAGGAGCTGGGCCTTCGGATCGTGCGCTACATGCGCCGCCGCATGGATGAATACACCGAGGAGACCGGCTTTAACTACACGCTCATCGCCACCCCGGCCGAGGGTCTCTCCGGGCGTTTTGTCAAAATCGACCGGAAGAAGTACGGCGTCATTGAGGGAGTGACGGACAGGGAGTATTATACAAACTCCTTCCATGTTCCGGTGTACTATCCGATTTCGGCGTTTGAAAAGATCCGTCTGGAGGCGCCGTACCACGCGCTGACCAACGCCGGGCACATCTCCTATATTGAACTCGACGGCGATCCGCTGCAGAACCCCGAGGCGTTCGAGGCGGTTGTGCGGTGCATGAAGGAGAGCGGCATCGGGTATGGCTCCATCAATCATCCGGTGGATCGCGATCCGGTGTGCGGCTATACGGGCATCATCGGCGACGAATGCCCCCACTGCCACCGCACCGAGGCGGACGGCGGACCGCATTTTGAGCGCATCCGCCGCATCACGGGGTACCTGGTAGGCACGCTCGAGCGCTTCAACAACGCCAAGCGCGCCGAGGAGCACGACCGTGTCAAGCACGGGATCTCGTTCGACGAGGCGTAAGGATGCGTTTATACCGCCCGCGGACAGCGTTCCCGCTGACCGCCTCGTTTTCTCCCGTCTACACGGAGAGCGCGCCGTGTGAAGCGCTGCGCCCCTATGTCTGCTGCTTCTGGAGCGGCGCGGGCGGGCCGGGACACGGGAGGCTGGTTGTCCCGGATACGTGTATGGACATTATCTTCCGCCCGTCCTGCTCCTCGCCGGACGGGGTGGAAAGCTGCTTCTGCGGCATCAGCGACGCGCCGTTTTCCTCTGTGAAGACGGCGCCGTCTTTTGGAGTACGCTTCTACTTCTGGTCGGCGGGGATGTTCGCCGACGCGCCGCTTTCCGGCAGCTTCAATGCGTTTGAGGACGCGCCGCGCCGCTTCCCCTCCTTCTGCCGGGAGATGGAGGCATGGTTCTCCCGCCATGGATGGGACGCGCCTCCCGCCCGGCGTCAGGCGGCGGCAGAGGGAATCCTCCTCCGGCTCCTCTCGCGGGATGCTTCCTGTCGGACAGTGCGCCAGGCGGCGTATACCCTGCTGCGCAGCGGGGGGACGGCGGATCTTGGCACTCTCTCGATGGATGCGGGCGTGGGGATGCGCCAGCTCGAGAGGCTTCTGGACAGGGAGGCAGGTGTCTCCCCGAAATGCCTGGCGAGGATGGTGCGGTATCAGTGCGTCTGGCAGGAGCTGCTCGCGGGGGAGCGGGTGCTCGATATCGTGGCGCGCTACCGGTTTACCGATCAGTCCCACCTGCTGCGGGATTTTAAGCGTTTTCACACCATGACACCCCGCCATGCGCTCGACGCGGCGCGGAATGTCGCGTTTTTACAAGACGCTGTACCGTTTTCCGGGTATACTGAAACTCATCTTTGATTGATTCAGAGAGGAAAGAAGGAAATTACCGGAAAGGTGGAATCCCCATGAAACAGGAACAGTTCGAAAAGATTGTAAACTGGATGTACCGCCATGCGCGGCCGCTGGATCTGGCGCGGTGGCGCCTGCACTTCGAGAATGGGAAAGTAGAGGACGTCTGGCGCGCGCTGGCGGCCTACCAGAATGAGGACGGCGGCTTCGGCCACGCGCTGGAGGCGGATTCGTGGAACCCGCATTCCTCGCCTCTGACGACTTCGGAGGCGGTTCACCTCATCGGGGAGTGCGGCGGGAACCCGCCGCAGGAGATAACGGACGGGATCCTCCGCTATCTCGCGAGCGGGAACGATTTCTCCAATGGACTGTGGACCTATACGGTGCCCACGAACAACGACTATCCCCACGCCCCGTGGTGGACGCACACGCCGGAATCCTCGTGTGGGAGGTACCCGTCCACGATTTTGGCCGGTTTCGCACTGCTCACAGCGGAGCACGGCAGCGCGCTCTGGCGCCGGGCGCTGGATATCGTGTCGGACGCGGTGGAGGACGCCTGCTCCCGCAGCGAGTGGACGGAGCAGCATGAGGCGGCTTCCTTCTTCGGCCTGTGGCAGATGGCGGCCGAGGCAGGACTGATCGAGGAGCTGCGCCTCGGCAGGCTCGCGGACGTGATGGGGAAGGCGGCGTCGCAGCTCATCGAGCGGGATCCGGAGAAGTGGGGCGGGTATGTATGCCGTCCATCGTGGTTCGTGGAGTCGCCGTCGTGCATCTACTATCCGGAGTACCGGGAGCTGATGGAGAAGGAGCTTGATTTCATTGAGGCCGGCATCGCTCTGGACGGTGTATGGAACGTCAACTGGGACTGGGGCGGAAAGTATGAGCGTGAATTCGCTGTCAGCGAAACATGGTGGCGGGGAGACATAGCGGTTAAAAACGCGATGCTCCTGCGCCGTTTCGGGCGGCTGTAAGGTGACAGAAAGGGAGAGGATTATGGAGGAGACGCGCATCCGGATAGCGGGGTTCACGCCGGAGTCGATTGTCGACGGGATAGGCCTGCGCTTCACCGTTTTTGTGCAGGGATGTCCGCACCGCTGCGAGGGCTGCCACAATCCGCAGACACATCCGGCCGGCGGCGGCAGGCTCTATACGGCGGAGGAGATTCTGGAGAAAATTGAGCGCAATCCTCTCCTCTCCGGCGTCACGCTCTCGGGAGGCGAGCCGTTCGCGCAGGCGGCAGCCCTTCTCCCGCTGGCACGCGGCGTGCGTGAGCGGGGGTTACACCTGTGCGCGTACAGCGGCTATACGTTCGAGGAGCTTCTGACACTGGGCGAGCCGGTCCGCTCTCTGCTCGAGGAGTGCCAGGTGCTTATCGACGGCCCGTTCCTCCTCGCGCAGCGGACACTCGAGAAACGCTTCGCCGGGAGCCGGAACCAGCGCATCCTCGACGTGTCCGCTTCGCTCGCCGCGGGGGAACCTGTCCTCATGGAGGGGTGGCAGACACCGGCGTGACGGACACCGCTTCCTCATAAAAAAGTTCATATCCGGTTTCTTGCAATGAATGGCGCCGGCGTGGTACAATAAGAGTACTTCTGTATTTAAGGTTCGATAAAGAATAAAACGAAATCATCAGGGAACGGAGCCTGTTAAAATATTCATGAACGCCGCCACGCGCCTTGTCCTGCTGCTGTGCCTCATGCTGTGCATTCTGCCTCTTTCCGCCTGTAACGACGGGACAGGGGCTTCTGTGCGTTACGATATTTCTGATTCCGTGACAAATCTGGATCCGCAGTATGCCTATACGGAGGACGCCAAGATCGTCGTGCGCAACGCATTTGAGGGTCTGTTCGAGAGCGATGGGGGCGGGGAGGCGGTCCCGGCCGCGGCACAGGGCATTTCCGTTTCGGAGGATGGGCTGACCGCGACCATCACGCTCCGGGCGGATCTCCATTGGTCCGACGGCAGCGCCGTCACAGCGGGGGACTATGCGTTTGCCCTGCGCCGCCTCTTCACGGCGGATTATCCGAGCGACTATGCCTCGGATTTTCTCTGTATTCGGAACGCGGCGGCTATCCTGCGCGGGGAGAAATCCGCCGAAGCGCTGGGCGTGCGCGCGCCGGATGACCGCACACTGGTGATCGCGCTCGAGTACCCCACGGACAGCCTGCCCTATCTCCTGTGCTCGACAGCGGCGCTGCCCTGCAAGGAGTCGTTTTTTGAGGAGACGCGCGGGCGCTATGGCTTAGAGCGGGAGATGCTCTTATATAACGGCCCGTTTTGTGTCTACTACTGGGAGGAGAACATGGTGCAGCTCCGCCCGAACCCGGAGTATCACGGGGTGGAGGCGGTGTGTCCGCGCAGCGTGACGTTTAATGTGGCGGATCCGCTGCAGCATTTTGCCCGGCTGGAGGCGGGGAGGACGGATGCGGCGGTCCTCTCTTACAGCGAGTGGAACCGCCTGAAGCGGCAGGAGCGGTATACCTGTGAACAGCATGAGGATACCGTGTGGGTGCTCATCTTCAACGAGAACCTCGGGGAGGAGACAGCGGCGGGGCGCTTCCTTACTTCCTCTGAGGGGCGGCGGGCACTGGCATCGGCCGTGGATCACCGGGTGTTTGCGCCGGATCTCGGGAACGACCTAGTAGAGACGACTGTCTTCCTCCCGCCCTCGCTGCGGCTGGGGGGGGAGAGCTACCGCAAACAGGCGGGCTTCACCGGAAACAGCCTTTTTGACACACAGGCGGCGCAGGACGCTTACCGGACAGCAGCCCGACTCTGCGGCACGCCGCAGCTCACCATCCTCGCGCCGGACGAGGAGGCGCACAGCGCAGCGGCGACTGGAATCCAGCGCTGCTGGCGGGATACGCTCGCCCTGAACGCAAATCTGATGCAGCTCCCCCGGGCCGAACTCCTCGAGCGTGTGCGGAAGGGGGAGTATCAGGCGGCGGTGCTTCCCCTGCGCCCGGATTCTGAGGAGCCGGAGAGAATGCTCATGAGCTTCCGATCCGCTTCCACGGGCAACATCGCCGGGTACAGCAGCATGGAGTATGACGCGCTGCTGGAGCAGGCGTCCTCAGCCGGCAGCATACAGGGGCGGCTCCAGGCATGCCGCAGGGCGGAGAAAATGCTGTATGAGGATGCTGTACTCGTCCCGCTGTATTTTCAGACAAACTATTATGTGCTGGCGCCGGGGGTGGAGGGTATCCGGTTTTCGCCGTTCGCGGGGGAGACGCTGTTCCGTGGTGCCCTTAAACGGTAGTTGTATTTTTCGGGGAATGGTGGTAAAATAAAGAGAATCACATCAAACCCTTTGTGAATCTTCGACGAGGACGGCTGCGGCCGTTTGAAGAGGAGCAGAAATTACAGGAGGAAATGGGACATGGACAAAAAAACATTCTACATCACAACGCCGATCTATTATCCGTCGGGTCAGCCGCATATCGGCCACGGCTACTGCACGGTGGCCGCCGACACGATGGCGCGGTATAAGCGAATGCAGGGTTTTGATGTGATGTTCCTCACCGGTACCGACGAGCACGGCCAGAAAATAGAGACAAAGGCGAAGGAGGCCGGTGTTACACCCAAGGAATATGTTGACGGTATCGTCGCCAATTTCCAGAAGCTGTGGGAGCTGCTGGAGATCTCCAATGACCGTTTCATCCGCACGACAGACGATTACCACGTTGAAGCGGTACAGAAAATCTTTAAGCAGCTCTACGATCAGGGCGACATCTATAAGGGAGAATATGTCGGCAAATACTGCACGCCGTGCGAGGCGTTCTGGACGGAGAGCCAGCTTAAGGACGGCAAATGCCCCGACTGCGGGCGCGAAGTGACCGAGGCGCACGAGGAGGCGTATTTTTTCCGCCTTTCCGCCTACGCCGATCGCCTGGTAAAATATTATGAGGAGCACCCCGACTTCATGGAGCCGCAGGCGCGCTTCAACGAGATGGTCAACAATTTTATCCGCCCGGGGCTTGAAGATCTGTGCGTCTCGCGCACGTCGTTCACCTGGGGTGTCCCGGTCACATTTGATACGCGCCATGTCGTGTATGTCTGGGTGGACGCGCTCTCCAACTACATCACGGCTCTCGGCTACGGGAATAATCGGTATCACGACTACGATAAATACTGGCCCGCCGACATCCATCTGGTGGGGAAGGAGATCATGCGCTTCCACGCGATCATCTGGCCGGCGATTCTCATGGCGCTGGATCTCCCACTGCCGAAGAAGGTCTACGGCCACGGCTGGCTTCTGTTCGGCGGGGGGAAAATGAGCAAATCTAAAGGGAACGTGGTGGATCCGGTGGTGCTCTGCCAGCGCTATTCGGTGGATGCTATCCGCTATTTCCTGCTGCGGGAGATCCCCTTCGGGTCGGACGGGAACTTCAGCAACGAGGCGCTGATCGGGCGCATCAATTCGGATTTGGCCAACGATCTCGGGAACTTGGTTTCGCGCACGGTGAGCATGGCGGAGAAGTACTTCGGCGGCACGCTGCCCCCCGAGCGGGAAGCGGCGGATCCGGACGGGGAGCTCTGTGCGATGGCGTCGTCGCTGGGAGAAGCGGTGGAGCGCGCGCTTGACGGGATGCAGTTCCCGCAGGCGCTGACAGAAATTTTCCGCCTCATCAGCCGGTGCAACAAGTATATTGACGAGACCACCCCCTGGACACTGGGGAAGGATCCGGCGAAGCGCGCGCGGCTGGCGAGTGTGCTGTATAACCTGCTTGAGTGTGTGCGCATCGCGGCGGTGTATCTGACACCGTTCATGCCCGCGACCAGCCCGCGTATTTTCGATCAGATAGGCGCGGGGGAGGAATTGCGGACATGGGAGAGCGCGTCCCGCTTCGGCAGCCTGCCGGCGGACGTGACTGTCCATAAGGGGGAGACGCTGTTTCCGCGCATCGACGAGGCGAAGGAGCTGGCCGAATTGGAGGCGATGCTTTCCGATCCGGAGAAAGTATCCGGAAAGGCGGAGGAGAAAGCGCCGGAAAAGGCTATGGAGAAAAAAGAGGAGAAGCCTGCGGGCGTAGCGGCCTTTTCCGAGATTGTGATTGACGATTTCGCCAAAGTGGAGCTGCGCGTGGCACAGGTAAAGGCGTGCGAGCCGGTGCCGAAGTCCGATAAGCTCCTGCGTCTGGAGCTGGACGACGGCGTGTCCGGGCGGCAGGTAGTTTCGGGTATCGCGCCGTGGTATAAGCCGGAGGAGCTGGTCGGCCGGAAGCTGGTCGTGGTCGCCAACCTCAAGGCGGCGAAGCTGAGGGGAGTGCTGAGCCAGGGCATGATCCTCGCCGCGGACGCGGGCGAAAACGATGTCAAGGTCCTCTTTGTGGATGAGAGCGTCCCCAACGGGTCGCGGGTTCGCTGAGATGCTGATACAGAAGGCGGAAGGAGTTTTACTCCTTCCGCCTTTTTCAAATCTGCTTTTTAATCCTCTCGAGCGCGCCCTTCTCCAAGCGCGATACCTGTGCCTGCGAGATGCCGATCTCCTGCGCGACGTCCATCTGTGTTTTGCCCTGAAAGAAGCGGGAGTAGAGGATCCGCTTTTCCCGCTCCCCCAGCCGGGAGATGGCCTCCTTGAGGGAGATTTCGTCGAGCCAGTCGGACTGGCCGTCCTGATCGCCGAGCTGATCCATAACATAGATGGTGTCGCCGCCGTCGGAGAAGACGGGTTCGTAGAGCGAGACGGGGTCGACTATCGACTCGAGCGCCAGCACGACGTCGCTCTTCTTGCAGTCCATGGCCTTCGCAAGCTCCTCCATGGTGGGCTCACGCGAGTGCTCCGCGAGAAACTGCTCCTTGATGAGCATCGCGCGGTATGCGGTGTCCCGCATCGACCGGCTGACGCGAATGGGGTTGTTGTCCCGCAGATACCGCCGGATCTCGCCTAGGATCATCGGCACGCCGTAGGTGGAGAATTTGACCATCTGATTGGGGTCAAAATTGTCGATGGCCTTAATCAGCCCGACACAGCCGACCTGGAACAGATCGTCGAGGTTTTCTCCGCGGCTGGTGAACTTCTGCACTACGCTTAAGACCAGCCGCAGATTGCCGCTGATAAGCTTCTCACGCGCGGATTTATCGCCCTGGCGCGCGCGCTTGAGCAGTTCCAGCTTTTCCTTCTCCCCCAGTACTGTCAGCTTAGCGGTGTTGACTCCACAGATTTCAACCTTGTTTGAATACATCCGTGCATCCCCTTCCTTGCTCACTCTTTCAGTATGGGCGGCACTCGGAAGAGGCATGCACTCTTTGCCCTTTGGCAATAGTTGCTATCCTTCCGGAAGGGAATTAGAAAATTACCCGAAAAAAACCGATCGCTGGATGCAGTAAACCGGGCCGGATTTGACACTTAATCCATAGAAGAATCCGGGGGAGGTCATGAAAATGGAGAAACGCGGAAAGCGAATTTTACTCGGAGTGGCCGCGGCAGCCGCAGCCGTGGCGGCTGTGGCAGGCATCTGGACATATAACAGCTGGAAAACAGGAAAAGATCCGGATATCATTGGGGCGGCGCTGAACATTACACCACAGAAGGAAGGGGAGTGGGGTGTGGAAGCGGACAGCACATTTCTGATCACGGGAGAAAAGCTCACCGAGGAAGCTCTTCGGGAGAGACTTTCGTTCGATCCGCCGCTTGAGTATTCGCTCGAGCAGGATGAGGATGGGTGGATCCTGACACCGAACGAGCCGTTGCCTCCAAACCGGATTTACGCGGCGCAGCTTCTCTCCCCGGAGGGGGAGGCGGTGCGCTCCTTCGCGTTCCAGACACGGACGGATTTGGCGGTCAGCAGCGTTTATCCGGAGAATGGATCGAACTATGTTGAAACGGCGACAGGGATAGAGGTCGCGTTTAACGCGACCGGTGTCCGGCTCTCGGAGGGGTTCTCCATTGAGCCCGCCGTGAAGGGGCGCTTTGAGGAAGGGATCTACTCGTCTGTATTTATCCCGGAAGAGCCGCTGGAGGGGAACTGCACCTATCGTGTCACGCTCTCGGGCGATTTACGTGCGGAGGACGGGCGCACGCTTGGGGAGGACTATGTCTTCTCGTTCACCACAGCGAACGATTCCGGCCGCGACAGCTACGAGGATTTGAGCCTGCGGAACGGATTTGTCTCCTTCTTCCAGCCCACGGATCCGTTCACGATGCAGCTTTCCTCTGGGGAGGATATGCGAGGCGCATCGTTCCGGCTCGAGGTGTACCGTTATCCGGACTGTGCGGCCTATGCCGCGGCCATCCGCGATCACGACCGGTTCGAGGAGGAGCGGGTCGGTCCCGTCGTTCCGTGGCAGGCCGATACCGCGCCGCTGACACTGGCGGCGTCGGCCGAGGGGGAGCTGGATATCGACGACGGCTTCGGCTACCGGAGCAGTGTCACGCTGCCGGATCCGCTGCCGGAGGGGTATTACATCGCCGTCCTCACCGGGAAGAGTCCGAGCGGATATGATCAGCTCGTCCAGATGCTGTTCCAGGTGTCGAACCTGTCGATCTACACCCAGTCCTCAGACGGGGAGACGCTGGTGTGGCTCAACGATCCGGCCGCGGGTACGCCGCTAAAGGGGATGGAGTGTGCCGTCGAGGGGCCGGACGGTACCGTCTACGCGGCGCGTACAGCCACGGGGGAGGACGGTATCGCGTTCCTCACCATCAAAGATGCCGAGATGGCGGAGCAGGATCAAATCTATTTAAGCAGGAATCCCGGCTGGATGCAGGATAACCTGTACCTGAGCCTTTTTAACGGGGAAGAGTGCGTCTATTTTGCCCCAGTGCAGACAACGAAAAAGACCTCGCCGCTCCTGGCTGATCAGTACGGCGCGGCCCTGTATATGGATCGGGAAATCTACCACGCCCAGGACACGATCCGTTTCTGGGGCGTCCTTCGCTCACTGCATGGCGCGGCGCTGCCGGAAAAGGTGAGTGCAGTGCTGGAGACGCCGTGGCCGCGCGCGGAGGTATCGAGCGTGGAGCTGGCCGTGGGGGCGGACGGGACATTTTCCGGCGAGATGCCGGTGGAGTCGCTCGTCATGGGCTGGTATGGCCTCTCCATCACCGACGGTTCCCCTCTCACAGACGATGACGGCGGCTGGCATTCGAATGCGTATGCCTCCCATTCCGTGCAGGTGGAGGAGTTCACGAAGCCTCCGTTTGTCATCACGCTCACGCACAGCAAGTCGTGGTATTATGCGAATGAACCGATCGACGTGGAGATCCGCGCGGCCTATTACGACGGCACGCCTGTCGCGGGCGGGCGGCTGCGCCTCACGGGGGATGGCATCGCCGAGCTTCAGGGCGGTAATACGGTGATTACCCTCGATGAATCCGGCCGAGCGAGCTTCAGCGGCACATGGACCCCGGGCGGGGAATCCGAGGTGAGCACATGGCCGGCAAGCTGCTGGTTCTCGGCTGTCTCTGCGGACGCGGAGAACGTCTATATCAGCGGGAACAGCTCCGTGCAGATTGTGGCGTCGCGTTACATTGCGGAGCTTGAGACCAGCGCGCCGGGAGTGGTGGACATCCGCGCCGCGCTGCTGGACACCTCCCGCATGGAATCGGATTGGCGCGGCAGTTCGTATGATCACTACGCCGGCGCGCCGGCCGATGTGCCGATGGAGGTGGAAATTACTCGCCGGCGCCGGGAGCGCATTGAGGATGGATCGTACTACGACAGTGTGACCAAGCAGACAGTGACGAACTACCGTTACGAGTGGCGCGAGGAGAAGGTGGGGACCTATCCGGTGCAGGTGAGCGGCGGGAAAGCGCAGCTCACGGATCTGCCCTTCGCCCTGCCGGAGGATGATGCGTCCACCAATTATGAGATCAGAGCCTATTTTGACGGAGGCTTCGGCTACCGCGTGCAGGCGTACTGCTTCTGGAGGAATCAGAAGAGTGAGGAGCCGGAATATGCCTTCTTCCCGGGCGGGGATGTGGATGAAGAAAACGATCCGCGCCGGGTGAAGCCGGACGGAGATATCGTCCTGCGGCTCTATGACGGGGAGCAGGCGGCGTCCAACGCGGGGCGTGTGCTCTATACGGCCTATCAGCGCGGACTGCTTTCACACGGTGTCTTTACCGGCGCGGAGGAGCGCCTGCCCTTTACCGGGGAGCTTCAGCCGGGCGTCCGGATGGCGGGAGCTTACTTCGACGGGAAAAACGTCTTCGCCGTCGGGCAGGACACTGTACGGGTAGATTATACCGAAAAGACACTTTCCGTCAGCGTAAAGGCGGGGAAGGAGAGCTACCGTCCGGGCGAGACAGCAGAGCTTCGCGTCAGCCTGCGCGACACCGGGGGGAATCCTGTCGCCGGAAAGGCGGCCGTGGGCGTGGTGGACGAATCCGTCTTCGCTCTCGCGGCGCAGGAGCTGGATCTGGCCGCCGAGCTTTACGCCCTGCCCGATTTGGCCTATGTCATCCAGAGCACCCGCGGCGGGGCGAACGATCTCCGCAAGGAGGCCAGCAGCATGGATGCCGCAGCTGCCGGGGATGACGGCAATCCCTATACGGGCGGCATGGGTACAGGCGGCGAAAAGGGCGGAGTGCAGCTGCGTGCCGACTTTAAGGACACGGCCCTTTTTGAGACGGTGGATATCGGTCCGGAGGGGGAAGCTGTTGTAGAACTGACTCTGCCGGACAACGTCACCGAGTGGCGCCTGACGGCGGCGGCTGTGACAGCGGACTATCAGGCGGGCAATGGCCGGGGCGCGGCAGTGTCCATATTGCCGTTCACGGTGCGCCCGATCGTCAGCGATAGCTATCTGGAAGGGGACGATATCTGGATTTCCCTGCTCGGCACGGGGACACAGCTCGGGAGCGAAGCCGCCTACACGGTGGAGCTTTCCGGCGGCGAGACCCAGCAGGCGCAGGGGAAGGTCGGCGAGCGGACGGCTGTCCATCTCGGGCGCCTGCCCGCCGGGGAATACACGCTTACCCTCACCGGAAAGAGCGGGGAGTATGCCGATGCGGTGGAGGAGACCTTCTCCGTCGCTGAAAAGGGGCTCATCCGGCGCACAGCGCAGGATCTGGCGCTGGAGGAGTTGGCGCAGATCAACGCGGTGCGGTACCCGGTAACTGTCACGCTGTATGACGAGAGCATGGCGGCGTATATGAAGGGGCTCGAGGTCCTCAGCGGCATGGACAGCGAGCGGACGGAGATCTTTGCCGCGGCGTACGGCGCGCGCCTGCTTTCGAGTGAGCACTTCGGCGGGGATATGCCGCAGGAAAAGCGGATCCGGAACATCCAGGAGGGGCAGGGAGTCAGCATCCTGCCCGCCTCCGGGCCGGACGCCGGTGTGACGGCGAAGCTGCTCGCCGCCGCTCCGAACCTTATCCATACAGGGCAGGCGAAGGAATACCTGCGCGGTGTCCTGCGCGACGCGGCGTGCACGCCGGACGACCGCATCATGGCGTGCATGGGTCTGGCGGCTCTCCGGGAACCGGTTCTCCTCGACGTGCGCCGCATGGCGGAGGATTTGTCCCTCACCAGGAAGCAGAAGCTGTATCTGGGCAGTGCGCTGGCGCTGCTGGGGGATATGGAGAACGCGTCGGTGATTTACGCGGCGAACGCGCCCGGCACGGACGCGCCGGAGGATGAAGAGGGCGCGGCACTGTTGCTGGCGGCGCTGTGCGGGCATCCGGACACGGAAAACCTGATGCTGTCCCTATGTGACAAAGTGGCGAAGAAGGATGAAGCCCGCAAGGAACCGGTGACGCTGGAGATGCTCGCGTATCTGAACCGCTTTGAGGTGCCGAAAGGGACAGTACGTGTCACCTACCAGAGAGATGGCGAGAAGGTGACGGAGGATATCGAAGGCTTTAAGACGCTTTCCTTCGGCCGCACGGCGCTGGAGGAGGCCGGGATGACAGCCGAAGGCGGCAGCGTCCGCGCGCTCGTGCACTACGACGGAATCCTTCCGGAAGAGGCGGGGAATACGGACGCTGTTATCACCAAAACGGTGGAGCCGGTCACGGGGGAGATGAGCATGTCCGCGCTCGCGAAGGTGACGCTGGACGTGACGCTCCCCGAGGATGCGCCGGCGGGGGCCTATGTGCTCACAGATCGGATCCCGGCAGGCATGCGGTATCTGGAGATGAATGAGAACCGCTGGCAGGCTGTTACAGACGGTCTCTGGGGTTTGACCGAGGTGGAAGGGCAAACCCTACGGCAGTATCTGTATGTGACAGACGAATCAGGCGTACAGCCCCGGGATGGGAATATGCCGGAGATGAATGTAGCCGCGGAGGATGAGGAAGCGGCCGTTCCGGCGGAGACTATGGAAGAACCTGTCGCGAAGGATTCCAGCTGGACGGATAAGATCAATCCGGGCACGGACGAACCGATGGAACCGGGCGCAGAAGAGAGCGGGCGCCATTTCAGCCTGGTTTATTATGTAAACTGCGTCCTGCCGGGCGAGTATGTATCCCTGCCAGTGACGGTGGAACACACGGACGGCGGCTTCTATGCGAAGGGAGAGGAATTTACCATAACGGTTCGATGAACCGTTGGGTTCGATGAACTGTTGAGATTCTTTGAATTGTTGTGATTTCCTGAATGAATCTATGGACATTTTCCCCTTTTCAGAGTACAATGAAAACAATGACAGACTGCATGAAGTGAAAGGGGATAAAAAATGAAAAGCGCAGTATTTTACGGCAGGCACGATCTGCGGATAGAGGAGTCGAAGAAACCGGAGATTCGATCCAATGAGGTTCTGATTAAGGTCATGGCATGCGGTGTCTGCGGCACGGATGTGCATATCTTTGAAGGGGATAAGGGGGCAGCTGAGGTGACGCCGCCCACCATCCTTGGGCATGAGTTCGCGGGCGTGGTTGAAGAAGTGGGCGCAGAAGTAAGCGGTGTAGCGGTGGGCGATCGTGTATGCGTCGACCCGAACGACATGTGCGGCAAGTGCGATTACTGCCGCGGCGGCATCGGCCATTTCTGCGAGCATATGATCGGCATCGGCACTACGATTAACGGTGGCTTCGCCCAGTACTGCGCTGTCAACTATAAGCAGGTGTACCATCTGGCGGACACCACATCCTTTGATGAGGGCGCGATGACCGAGCCTGTCGCATGCAGCCTGCACGGCATCGACATGAGTGAAATCACGCCCGGCAGCGTGGTCGCCGTCATCGGCGGTGGCATGATAGGGCAGCTGATGATCCAGCTTTCCCGTCTGGCAGGCGCGCACAAGATAGCGCTGCTCGAGCCCGTCGCCGTCAAGCGCGAGATGGGGCTGAAGCTCGGCGCGGACTGCGCGGTCGATCCGCTGCATGAAGATGTTTCCGCGTTCTTTAAGGCGAACGGCATCGGGCGGATCAACACCGTTATCGAGTGTGCCGGATTGCCGTCCACGGTGGCGCAGGCCGTCCAGATTGCGGGGAAGAAGTCCGTCGTTATGATGTTCGGCCTCACCAAGCCCGATGACGAGGTCGCCATCAAACCGTTTGAGATCTTCCAGAAGGAGGTCGTGCTCAAGGCGTCGTTCATTAACCCGTATACGCAGCAGCGGGCGCTCGATCTCATCAATTCCCGCCGCCTTGACGTTGCCTCCATGGTCGCGGAATGTGCGCCTTTGAGCGCTCTGCCCGACATCCTCTCGAAGCCGGAGCTCCGCGCAAAGGGGAAGTACATCATCCATCCGTGGGAGGACTGACAAATCTCACACAGCAGAAAAAACGCACCCCTGGCTTTTATGCGCTGGGGGCGCGTTTTTTATAAGGGTTTCTGAAAATATCATATGTCATTTTACCGTTTCTTATATAATACGATCTGCGGATCCGCCCCGCCACATCCATATGTACAGACAAGGATGTACTGTTCGTCGGCGACGAGTCCGTAGCACCGATCGCTCCCAGGAATTTCGATTTGATTCCCTAAATACACATAGTCGTCTTTAAGCAACTTTACAGACTGTCCGTTCGCGAGCGGGTACTCTAAATTGACGTAGAAACCGTTTAGCAGATTGAGATCACTGACCTGCAAATTCTCTATCCCCAGGGAATTGATTTCGGCGATCAGTGTACTTTTTAAGCGCAGGAAGGCATCATGACCACCCTTTTGGATCTGTTCGGCGGCGATACAGCTTCCTCCAAAGGGATGTCCGCCCGTCTCCGTGCAGCCGCCGCATTCCTCTTTCCTGCCGCACTGTTCACAGCAGTCCATACCGCAGATCGATACCATTTCATATACCTCCATTAAATCTTATTTTGTCAGCCAACGCGGGGGATGGCAGAATATCACCGTTTTCCCAGCAGAGATATAAATTCATCTGTATTTTTAACCCCATTTTCGATGACAGCTTTATAAACATCCATGCTCGTGTATTTCTCAAAGGAATATAATTTCCGAGCAATCAGTTCACTCTTGATACGGAGGATATCATCCCTTTGAGACACACTGGTTTTGGACGCGATATCATCACAGAAACGTTCCGCGGCGAGGATGGTTTCCTCATCGAAAAACCATAAATCGACGTTCCACAGCTCTCCGGTCACGGTGGTCTCAAACCCATGGAACCAGACTTTATTTCCCTCCTGGTTTATCTCCTCCTTCGCCTCATACCATACGGGATGAATGGTGCGAAAAATATAGGAGGAGAGCTCATACAGCTTCTCCAGGGACATCGCGTGATTTTCGATATTGATGTCCAGATCGTTCCACGCCATCATGTCCATTCGATAGCTGCCGATGATATGCGGAGCCCCGATTTCTTCCAGTTTTTTCAGCAGACCGAATTCGTATAGCAGGCGGTCTGCGTTTTTCTTTCGGTCCATCGTCTTTGTCATATATCCCCCTTGCTTTTCAAATGAATTAACTCGAAGAACTGCTATATGGACAATTCAAATTCAATCTCATGGCGCAAGGGAATATTGTTTTCGCCAATCAGAGGAATATCCGGTTTTAATTTTCTTGAGATATCCAGAGCGTTGTGGAAGAGATGCGCCATATCGAACCCTCTTTTTTGATAAAACCGGATCGCATTGATATTATCGTTTGTTGTAATCAGGATAATCTTGTGGAGTTTTCTTTTCTTTGCTTCCTGTATAACCATTTCTAAAAGTTTACTGCCGATCCCCTGATTTTCTCTCATACTGTCAAGAGAAGTGATTTCCAATATGCAGTCATGAACCATATAGGTTATCAGGCCGATAATATCGTTTCCCTCTGCAAAGTAGAATCCTTCCGTTTGAGTCATATCAACTTCTTTGCCGCGGATAATCATAATGGTGGTATACCAGTGTTCCCTGATAAACGCATTGACCAGTTCCCTGTCCGTACTGCTGATTCGTTTACATTCCATAGCTCATAATCCTTTGCCGGGACAATGCGGATAGCATATCCTCCCGATTCTGTCTTTTCAGAACAGATTGCGGAAGATATTTTCGAGCGGGATGGAGAAATCATCGTACAGAGAGACGGGGATCTCGCTCTTATATTCGGCCCGTTCCTTGTCGGAGAGGACGACGTAATCCGGATAGATGCCGTAGACCTCGTCGAGGACAAATTTTTTGTCCCGCAGCAGGTAGACTTCGATTGTCTTCCGGTCGGGATCGGCGAGCCAGTACTCTCTGACGCCGCAGCGCTCGTAGAGATCCTTTTTATATCCCCGGTCCTTTTTCTCTGTCCCGTGGGAGAGGACCTCCACAATCAGATCCGGCGCGCCGTGGATACCGTCCCGCTTGATGATGTCCTTTTTGCACACGATCATGACGTCGGGGATCACGCGGTCCTTTTCGGTCAGATAGACGTCGGTGCCGTCGGAGAAGGCTTCGCAGGTTTTTCCGTACAAATAATTCTGAAAAGCGAAAAAAATATTGCCGATGATCCGATTATGATTCACCAGAGGGCGCGGGGACATCAAAATGATCCGGTTATTGAGCATCTCGTCCCGCAGTTCCTCCTGATAGGCCAGATTATCACTCATAGAATAAACCTCCGTTCCAGGGTGAGTTTTATATCCTGCTGCAAGTTTACCCGCATTCAGGGTGGGCAAACCTGACAAATCACGTTTGCAATAAGATTGATCCCCGTTTTGACCAGAGATCGTGTCAGTACAGCCCCATACGGGACGGCGCGTCCGAGTGCATGAAGGTGTCTACCGAATAGGCGAAGAGAATCGCGCCGTAGTCAGAAAATTCGATGTTGCTCAGCTGCTGCGGGGTCATCTGGGAGAGATCCGCGAGCGTTACGCGCTGGTATTCGTGCGCGAGGAACGGCAGCACGGAGCGCATCTGTTCGTCCCCGAAGACGAGCAGGCTCCCCCTGGCCGATCCGCTTCCCTTCTGCCGCACATCCACCACCGGCGAGATCCCGCCGAAATACACGTCCAGCGGGCGCCCCAGCTCATATAGATGAGTGGGATAGAGCGTGTTGTATTCCCGGGTGCGGCTTCCGTGGTGCGTGACGCTGAACTCGCGGCTCGAGCCCGCATACACATACAGGCTGAGGACATCCGGCTCGATATTGCGGAATTCCACCCGGTCATACAGGCTGCCGTAGTAGGTATCGGTGAGGTAGCGGATACTGAAGCGGCTCAGCGCGTAGGGGGTGTTCCCCATGCGGCGGGAGAGTTCGTCATAGACAAAATATCCCCCCTGCATGGTGAGGAGTGTCTCGGTATTATAGTAGATATACTGGCTGCTGTGTTCAAGCAGCGTTGTGTAGACATCCACACACAGGAGCTTGCCGGAAAGGCTCTTATACCGCTCCTCGATAAACTGCTTCTGATTATAGATATCCGAATCCGCCAGGCGCGGTGTCTCGTTCTGCAGGATAGCGCTTGCGGTGGGGATGAGCATCACATAGACCGGTACGCTCTGGCGCGAGGCAAAATCGATGATGGCGTTCGTATTGCTCTGCACATAGCGGCTGACCGGCGGCTGGATATTCTCAATGAGGCGATCCCCGCCAATAAAGACACTGTCCTGCTCCCGGCCTCCCAGCGCGTAACTGAGGCTGACACGCATCCCCGAGAGCGTGCGCCCCAGCGGGAACGCCTCCCGCAAAAACGCCTCCGCCCGCTGCGCGGGATCCGCCCCCGAGGGGAAGCCGATGCCGAGGACAATTCCCTTGATGATACTCGCGAGGCCGAAAACGGCGATGATAACCAGCGTTACGGCCGCGGAAATCCGTTTGGACAGCATCCCTTCCCTCCTTATCCCTGTCTTATCATATCATAAAATGGCCTGAAAATCACTTCGCCAGCAGCATCATGCAGGACACACCCAGGAGCACGATGTTTGCCGCCAGTGTCCCGAAGCCTGCCAGCGCGGGCAGACGCCTCTTGCACCAGCCGGCCAGATGCGGCAGAACCGGGACGCTTAAAAACGCTCCCAGAACCAGCGCCCAGGCATATTGGGAGAGGATATAGACGATCTGATCGTTCATGAGCATCTGACTTTGGAACGTGAAGAGAAGACTGAACATCTGCCTGGACGCATCCAGTGAATTCTGTGAAAGCAGCGTGAAGGAGAGGAGCACGGCCAGCAGGGCATAAACCCGCCCGAACAAAGCGGGCAGGCGGCTGAGCAGGCGGCCGTAAACATATTTTTCCCCCAGCGCCAGAACGGCGAGCGCCATCCCCCAGATCACACAGTTCGGGCGGAGACCGAACCACGCCCCATAGAGCATCAGCCAGAGTACCGTGTTGCACGCATCGGAGAGGAAGCCGTATTCCGCACCGCCCAGCGAGCGGTAGACATACCGGCGCAGGTATGCTCCGAGTGTAATCTGAAAGCGCGCAATAAACTCGCGTACGGAGTGCACATAGAACGGGTTCATCATGTTGCGCGGCAGCTTGACGGAAAAAATAAGCCCCAGTCCGCGCGCGCAGTCGCAGTAGGCGCTCAGGAAGAAGACGACGCCCATCGCAAACGAGATAAGCAGCAGCCATGCGGAGAGCGTGGTCCTCTCCCGGGGAGGGATTTCCGCTATCCGCCGCCATGCCTCCAGAAGCGTGTCGGCAAGGACGACACGCTTGGCCACGCCTCGGATGAACAGCACCAGCCCCGTGGAAATGGACGCGAACGAGAGCTTCCGTGTCCGGAGCTGCGCGCGCAGGACGCCACTATCCACATACGGCCCGAGGACGACGCGCCCGAAGAAGCAGAAGCACAGAAAAAAGCGCACCGGACTGCGCTCCGCATTCTCACCCCGGTATACGTCCACCACATACCCGAGCGACGAGAGCCCCCATATGAGCAGTCCCGCCGGGAGCGGCGCTCCCTCCGTCTGCACACGCATCAGGCAGTAAAACACCAGGCACAGCGTCTTGAGGACGCTTATCCCGGCTGTCAGCCGCGCCAGAAAGCGGTGTCTCTCCCCGATCCGGGCAAGAAGCAGACCTGTGCCGTAGTCGATGAGCAAAAGGCCCAGCAGGAGCGGCAGGCTCCCCGCATCCAGCAGAGCGTAAAACAGGAGCGAGAGTATAAGCAGTGTCACATTCTGCATGCGTCCCCGTGTCAGGGCGCAGAGGAAAAGGCCTGCGGGCAGGAAAATGAACAGAAAGGTCAGGCTGTACCAGGTCATTCCCCATCTCCTTCCCCGCCGCACTCCTCCACCAGCGCCTCGAGCGTCTCCATGGAACAGAGGTCGCCGAGGATTTCGCACAGGGCGTTCGCACTCAGGTTTTCCGGGAGCCCTAGCCGCCGCTGAAAACGCCGCCTCTTCGCTGCGCTGTCCGCCCCGCCCGAGAGGCCCCACGCATAGAGCTGCGCCTTACTGACACGCACAGTTTCCGCCGCTTCCTCGCCGCACACCACGCCCGCACGCCGCAGCGCCCGCTCAAGAGTGCTGCGCTCGATCCCCTCCACGCCGAGCTTCCCCTCCCTGGAGGGGCGCGTCTTGCGCCGTTCCCTGCCGTAGATGTCGGGGATATAGACATGGACAATTTTCTCCGGCCCGACAGCTCCCTTGAGATAGCCGCGGATGCGAAAACCCGCTGTGTCCGAGTCGGTGAGGACGGCGACACCGTTCTTCTCCGCTAGGCGGCGGATGAGGGCCAGCTTCTCCGGATGGGAAAAGATGCCGAAACCATCCGTAGTAAGGATGATGCCCTCGACAAACGAGGAGAGCTTGCTCTTATCGTACCGCCCCTCGACGATCAGCGGCCGGTTCAGGCGGATCACCTTTCGTCCTCCCCGGAGAAAAGCGCCGTGACCGTCTCCTCGAGCACGATGCGTGCGTCGCACTGGGTGGACTTGAGGCGCAGATCGGCGCGCCCGAGCGCGTCCAGCGCCTGTGTGAGCCTCTTTTCACTCAGGCGGCGCTGATCCCGTATCGCATTGTCCACCGCGAAGGTCCGCTTGCCGTAGCCGAAGTCTGCCGCCACCTGCGCCGCCGTTTTCTTCGCCGTGAGCGCCGCCTTCGCGCGGTACAGATCCACGTAAAACCCCGACAGTACGCTCAGGATACTCTCCGGCGGATAGCGCAGATAGAAAAGATCCCTCAATATCCGCATGCTCCCGGCATAGTCCCCCCGCAGGATGGCTTTGGACAGGCCGTAAATATTGTCCTCCGGGCGCTGCGGAGTCAGGCGATCAACGTCCTGTGCTTCAATGTCGCCGCTGTAGTCATGCAGGGCGCAGAGCTTTTCCACCTCCGCGAGCAGTGTGCCGGTCTGCGTACCGGCCCGTTCGATAAGAGCCTTGGCCGCGGCAGGGGAGAGGGCACACCCCCTCTTTTCTGCCGCGGCCCGGACAAGCTTCTGCAGTACAGCCGCCGATCGCTCCCGCAACTCAAACACGCATCCGTATTTATCCGCGAGCCGGAGAAGTTTTTTGGACTTTTCATCCCGCTTCGCATCCACCGCGCCGCTCTTTTCGATGAGGATCAGCCGGCAGGTCTCATCCAGGGACGCGAAGATTTTTTCCAGACGCTTAAAAAGGTCCGCAGTAATGTCCTTCGGCACAACGTCGAAAAGCAGGACACTGCGGCGCGAGGCCATCAGCGGCAGCGTGGTCACGGCCTCCTCGAGTGCGTCCGCGTCGAGCTGCGCGAAATCTAGGCGCACATCATTGAAGGAGGAGAAATCGCCCCCTCCCATTAGCCGCGAGAGCACCTTCTGCTTGAGGTGCTCCTCCTCGCCGTAGAGAAACGCCAGCGCGGGCAGTTCGCCGCCCGCTATGGCCTTATCCATCGCTTTTTCATCGGTGAGAGTCATGCTTTTCCTCCGGTCCCCTTTCGGAAAACGAATGTGGTTACGCTGTCCCCTGTGCGGAGCTTCATGGTTTCGTCCTCCCGCAGGCGCTCCGTTTTATCTCCCCGGATCACCGCCTGCGTGGATAAATCTGTTTTCATTATAACACAGTTTTCATTGCATTTTAAGAGGCTGGCCCCGCCAATCTCAATTTTACAGGCCCGTCCGCACGAACAGGGGTAGACTGTCAGTACTGCGCCGAGGGTGGAGAGTGTAAACTCCTCCTCCGGCGCCGCCGCTTTCTTGGCCGCCGGCGCCTTGGACAGGAGCGCCCGGGTGTACTCTCCTGTCCCCGGCAGGATCAGCCTCGAGGGCGGGAGCCTCTCAAACAGCCGTACTGCGCCCGCCGCATGGTCGTTGTCCAGCGTGGATCCCAGCGCCAGATCGAGGGACGTTATCCCCTCCTCCCGGCAGTAGGTGTCGATGAGGCGCCCGGCATAGACAGAGTCGGGCAGACCGATGAGTGAAGCGTGCGAACCGGACGCAATCAACGCGGCGTCCACGCCCTCGAACACGACGACGCGTACCGTCCCCCTCTCGGCGAAGGCGGCTGTCGCCCAGCCGGCGGCGAACACGGCCGCGCCAAGCAAAGCGCACAGGCGGCGTACCCGCCCCGGCGCGCGCAGGAAGAACAGAGCCACCGCTCCCGCATAGAAGACGATCAGCAGCAGGCGGACAAAATCGTACCGCACGGGCAGAAACGCCGCCGGCAGCGAGGAAAAGGCGTGCGCCACCGCCTCCAGCGATCGCGCGAAGACCCTGGCGATCCCGGCCAGTACCTGAGCTGCTGGTTCCAGAAAGGGGATCTGCCCCAGAATCAGCATCGGCAGGGCACACCAGAGGAGAAGCGTTGCAAGCGGCATTGCCAGCAGGGACGCCAATGGGGAGAGGAGGGTGAGCGTATCGAAGAGGAAAATCATGACCGGCAGGGTCAAAAGGAACGCCGCCAGCGAGACACCCAGCGCCCCGGAGAGCTTCCGCCCCAGTCCCAGACGCTGTAACCATCTGCTAATGGGATTTGTCAGGAGAAGGATCCCCAGTGTCGCTGAAAATGAGAGCAGGAATCCCGCGCTCAGCGCGCTGTACGGATTCCACAGGCACAGCGCCGCCGCGGCCAGTCCGAGAGAGGAGAGCGCATCCGTTTTCTTTCCGAGGCATGTCCCGATGAGGCAGAGCCCCAGCATCACTCCGGCGCGCATGACCGAGGGGGTGAAGCCCGCGAGCGCCATAAAGAGCGCCATCACCGGCAGCGAAAGGAGCGCGCTCGTGCGCTTCTTCACGCCCAGCGCACGCAGAAGCCCTGCGAACAGCAATGTCACCAGCGAGAGATGGAAGCCCGATACCGCTGTCAGATGCGTTAGCCCTGCACGGCGGAAATCCAGCTCCAGATCCTCTCCCATGTCCGAGCGGTCCCCGACCAAAAGCGCGTTCACCATCGCCGCCTCTCTTGGCGGAAGCAGGCGGCGCAGGGTCGCTCGGATTTTCTGCCGCAGCCGGAGAAGCCGGTACTCCGCCCGCCCTGTCTCCCGGGCCGGGGAGACCTCAATCCCGGCGGGGACACCGCGCAGGAGCAGCCCCTCCGCGAGGGAATGGAACCGATACTTCCCGCTCAGATCTGTTTCGGACAGCGTGACATAGCCGCGCAGATCCTCGCCCACATCCACCGGGAGAATGGACGCGCTCGAGAGGCGGATATCCGTGCGCAGGACGCGGCCGTCCCGCAGCGGGATGCGCGCCGCGAGAAGATAACCGGCGCGATCCTCACGGTAGCTGACTTCTGTGACGAGTCCCTCCAGATATACTGTCCGTTCCGCGAGTGAGCGCACGGGGCGCATCCACAGAAGATCCCGCGCCAGCACGTTCGCCATCGACAATGCGCTGACCGCCAGCAGCAGGCATACTGTCCCCCGTGCTTTCTTGACCAGCAGGGGAGAAAGCAATCCGCAGACCAGCAGAAAAACGCTCACCGCCGCAGCAAAATTATCCCCAAACAGCAGGGCGGCCGCTGAGGACAGGAAAACAAGAAGTCCTATCACAAACAGCGGCCGCTTCATGATGCCATTCCCTTTCCCGGAATCCGGAAGAACCGGGTTCCGCTCTGTAAGATTGATGCTTATACTCATATTTAATTAAAATTGTACAATCTGCGGGGCGAGAAATCTTATGCCTATGGATTTTTTGACCCGCAGATTGTCTACAATTTATTGAATATCAGTATTAATCCCCGCGGTTCAGCTCTCGAACACCGGCAGAGGAGCGAGGAACAGGATATCCTTTCGCTCACTGGCCTCGCCCTCGGCGAGCACAGCTCCCTTCGCGGCGATCTCTGCGCCGGCAATCTCCACGAGCTTCTCCAGCGACTCGAGCGAACGCCCGGTGCTGATCACATCGTCCACCACGAACACGCGCTTCCCGCGCAGATAGGTGAGATCCTCCGCGTCCAGATACAGCTTCTGCGGGTTCGCGGTTGTGATCGACTTTGTGTCCACCTCCACCGGATCGCGCATGTAGAGCTTCACGCTCTTGCGCGCGAGCAGGTACTTTTTCCCCGACTGGCGGGACATCTCATATGCGAGCGGGATCCCCTTGCTCTCCGCGGTCAGGATAACGTCGAATTCCGGCGCCAGAGCCAAGAGCTCCTTCGCCGAAGCGACAGTCATCTCCACATCGGAAAACATGATGAACGCCGCGATGGAGAGATGATCGTTGACTCGGCAGATGGGCAGCTCACGCCGCAGCCCGGCCACTTCAAGCGTATACGTTTGTGCCATCAAAAGTCCTTCTTTCCTGATTTCCTATTAGGTGCGAATCAGATCAGCCCGGAGGCCATGCCAGCGTGCGCTTGGCTAGGACATGGAAGTGCAGGTGCCCCACTGTCTGCCCGCCGTCGTCGCCGCAGTTGGTCACAACACGATATCCGTTATCTAGGTCAAGCTGCCGGGCAATGTGCGCGATCACCTCGTAAATATGTGCGACAATCCCGCTGTTGCTCTCGTTAATTTCGTCCACACCGCGGATATGCGTCTTGGGAATCACGAGAAAATGTACCGGCGCCTGCGGCGAAACGTCATAAAACGCAAGCGTCTCTTCATCCTCGTAAATCTTGTTCGACGGCATCTCTCCCGCAGCAATTTTACAGAAGATACAGTCCAAGAGATAACCCCTTTCTTTATTTCAGTTTATTCTGCGGTTTGAACCGGAGCGCCAGATCCGCCCCAAACCGTTATGACCGGATCATCTCTTCGAGCATGGCGGGCACCTGCGCCATGGCCTCGTCGATTTTAAAGATCTCTGTCGCGCCGCCCATGGCGCTGTCGGGGCGTCCGCCGCCGGAACCGCCCGTGAGCGAGGTCAGGGCCTTGACGAGCTTCCCGGCGTGTACACCCTTCTCGACCGCCTTCTTTGTCGCGCCCACCGCAATGGACGCCTTTTCGCCCGTTACTGCGTAGAGGATAGCCACACAGTCCTCGCGCGCCTCACGCGCCTTGTCGATGAGTTTGCGGAGCGCGTCGGGCGCGACCCCTTCGAATCCCGCAACGATTAGGGAGGTCCCCTTCACCTCGCGCGCACCGGAGAAGAGATCCTTGATTTCGCTCGCCGCGATTTTCCCCTCAAGCTCCGTGATGCGCGCCGCGCGGTCCTTCATCTCATTCATCAGCGCGCGCACCTTCTGCGGCAGCTCGGCGGGAGAAGTCTTGAGCAGCGCGCCGCACTCGCCGAGAATCGCCTCGCGCTCGCACAGCAGCTCATAGACGCCGTGTCCCGTCGTGGCTTCGATTCTCCGCACTCCTGCCGCGACCGACGATTCGCTGATGATCTTAAACAGCCCGATAACCGCTGTATTATTCACGTGCGTGCCGCCGCACAGCTCGACGGACTTCCCACCCATGCTGCACACGCGCACAATATCGGAATACTTCTCTCCGAACAGGGCCATAGCCCCGGTCTTCTTCGCCTCCTCGAGCGACATCTCAGTCACATCCACCGGCAGGGACGCAAAAATCATCCCGTTGACGATTTTCTCCACCTCTTCGATCTGTTCCTTTGTCATGGCCTCGAAGTGGGAGAAATCGAAGCGGCAGCGGGTATCATTAACCATCGAACCGGCCTGATGGACATGATCGCCCAGCACGCGGCGCAGCGCATACTGCAAAAGGTGGCAGGCGGAGTGGTTCTTGCGGATGGCCGCGCGGCGCTCCTCGTCGATATGCGCGGTGACAGTGTCCTCCGTGGCGAGGCTCCCGCTCTTCATGCGGCCGATGTGCAGGAAATATCCCGTGGCCGACTTGCGGCAGTCGATGACCTCGAAGACATTCTCCCCGAAGGAGACAGTGCCCGTATCGCCGACCTGACCGCCACTCTCGGCGTAGAACGGCGTCTTTTCCAAGACGAGCACGCCCTCCTCGCCCTCGTGGATGCGCTCCGTGCGTTCCCCGGCGGCGGACAGCGCCATAATGCGTGTCTCGTTCTGCGTGTCGGTATAGCCTGTGAAGGTCTGCCCGAAGCAGAGGTCGGAGAATGCGTCGCTGCTCCAGGAGGAGCCGGCGGTGCTCTCGCGGGCCTTGCGGGCACGCTCGCGCTGCTCCTGCATCAGGCGCTCGAACTGCTCCTCGTCGATCTGAAGGCCCCGCTCGACAGTGATTTCCCGTGTCAGATCCAGCGGGAAGCCGAAGGTATCATAGAGTTTAAACACGAAGTCCCCGGGCAGAACGCCCTTGACCATCTGGCTTTCCACATGGTCGATCATGTGGAAGAGGAGATCCATCCCCTGATCGAGCGTGCGCGTGAAGCGTTCTTCCTCCGCGAGGATGACCTTCTCAATGTAGTCGGCATGCTTCAGAAGCTCCGGATAGGCCGGCTCGTTCTCCTTCATCACGGTGGCGGCCACCTTGTGTAAGAACGGACCGTCGATACCGAGGAGCTTCCCGTGGCGCGCGGCTCGGCGCAGGAGGCGGCGCAGAACGTAGCCTCTTCCCTCGTTTTCCGGGAGGATGCCGTCTCCCACCATGAAGGTGGTGCTGCGGATATGGTCTGTGATGACGCGCAGGGAGACATCGCTCTTCGGGTCCGTCCCGTACTCGACACCGGCGATCTCCGAGATGTGCTTCATAATATTGCGCACGGTATCGACTTCAAAGAGATTGTCTACCCCCTGCATCACGCAGGCGAGGCGCTCGAGGCCCATGCCCGTGTCGATGTTCGGGTGCTCCATGGGGGAATAGGTTCCGGCGCCGTCCGAATCAAACTGGCTGAAGACGATGTTCCAGATCTCCACATACCGGTCGCAGTCACATCCGACAGCGCACTCCGGCCGGCCGCAGCCCTTCTCCGGCCCGCGGTCAAAGTAGATTTCCGAGCACGGGCCGCACGGGCCGCTCCCATGCTCCCAGAAGTTATCCTCCTTGCCCAAGCGTGTCATGTGCGAAGGATCCACGCCTATCTCCTTTGTCCAGATATCGTAGGCCTCATTATCCTCAAGATAGACAGAGATGTACAGCTTCTCGCGGGGGATCTTCATCACCTCGGTGAAAAATTCCCATGCCCAGGCGATGGCCTCATGCTTAAAATAGTCGCCGAAGGAGAAGTTGCCGAGCATCTCAAAATAGGTCCCGTGGCGCGAGGTCTTTCCCACGCGCTCGATGTCCGGCGTGCGGATGCACTTCTGGCAGGTTGTCACGCGCTTGTTGGGCGGTGTCTCCAGCCCGAGGAAGAACTTCTTCATCGGGGCCATGCCGGAGTTAATGAGTAAGAGGCTGTTATCCCCCTGCGGTACAAGCGGAAAGCTGGGCAGGCGTGTGTGCTGCTTGCTTTCAAAGAAGGAAAGAAACTGCTCTCTCAGGTCGTTGACCGACATCCATTCCATACTGTCCAATCATCCTTTCCGGGAACGGATCCCTTGCGCGGATCTCTGTTCCCCTGCGGTTCTGCTGAAAATAAAAAAGCACCCCCGCCCCATCTCTCAGGGACGACAGCGCCACTCAGGACACCACCGCGGTACCACCCGGCTTGCGGCGCACCGGCGCCGCCACTTTTCGCCCTTAACGCGGGGGACGCCGCGGCTCGTCACCGCGGTACTCCGGGACGGCCTGCAAAGCATTCCCGCCGGAACGCTTCCACCCTTTGGCGCTCCTCTCTGGTCTGCGGCCTGCTTTGCTTCTTCCCATCGGCGTATTTCTGCTCATTTGTTTTTTATTTTATCCTTTTCGGCCCGGATTGTCAACCGTCAAATTCCTTTTTCTCTTCCTTCTTTTCCCGCCAGCGCTCCGCCGTGCTTTCGATCCACTCCATGAGCGCGAAGCGCGGCTCTAAAACCGGGTCCTGCGCGGCGACAGTATCCTCCAGCGCCGTGACGTTGCCCTCCGGCACCGTCCCCGGATCCTCCCCGGGCGCCGCATCCGCCGCCGCGTACACGCAGACCGGCGGATAGAGGACACACCACCAGTTGTGCCCCTGCGCCTCCCCGATGGTGATGCGTACAGCATCGTAGCAGCCTGCGGGAAGGGTCCACCGGCCGTAGGTGCGGGTATCAAAATACATGTTGACGATGCCCGCATGTACCTCATCATTTCGTCCCGCGCGACGGACGACCTCCCGGGCGGTCTCCTCTATCGGCCCTAGCAGCTTCTGAAGCTGCTGCTCCGCCGCCTCCCGGCTTCCCGCTAACGAAAGCTCCTGTGCATACCGGGAGAGGATCTCGTCCCGGATCTCGAGCTTAATCTGCTGGTCGCGCGCTTCATCCGACGCGGCGAGAATATGCAGGCGCAGCACATCCCCCCGCAGATCCTCGCAGTCGCTGCCGAACGCCGCCCCCGCTGAAATCAGCAGCGCCATGAGCAGCCCCATGATGAGCGCCGCCTCTGTGTTTCTGAGCCTCTTCCTGTTCATCTATGTAACCCCTTTCGCTCTGGTTTCCTCTCCCTCATTCTGGGATATTTTTTCCGAGTTTATACAGGATATGAACAGGTGCGGCGCATGGACAAGCGCCGCCTCTTCGGCTATAATGGAAGGGAAGGACCACAGGGAGGGATGACGGTGCGGATACTGATGATTGAGGACAGCGAGGAGCTGTGCGACGCGGTGCGCTTCCAGCTCGAGCGGGAGGGCTACACGGTGGATGTCTGCCACGATGGGGATGACGGACTGCGCTGGATCCGAGAGCGGGCGCACGATCTCATCCTGCTCGACCGGCTGCTGCCGCGTCTTGGCGGACTGGAGGTGCTACGCACGGCGCGGGAGGAGGGCATCGCGACGCCGGTGCTTATCATGACAGCGCTCGACGGCGTGCGCGATCGGGTGGACGGGCTCGACGCGGGCGCGGACGACTACCTTGTCAAGCCCTTCGCCACCGAGGAGCTGCTCGCGCGCATCCGGGCCATGGGGCGGCGTCCGCGCGGGTGGGAAGGGAGCTCTCTCCAGCGCTCCGGCGACCTCTCCTTCGACGCAGTGGAAAAGACTCTCCACGGTCCCGCCGGGGCCTGTTCGCTTTCGAAGCGGGAGAGCGGCCTGTTTGAGGTTTTCTTCCGCAATCCCGGCCAGGTTCTGCCGCGCAGCGTTCTGCTCGCGCACGTCTGGGGGCCGGACGCCGGGGTCGAGGACGGCAATCTGGATAATTACGTCCACTTCCTGCGCCGCCGCCTGCGCGCGGTGGGGAGCCGGAGAGAGATTAAAACTGTACGCGGCGTCGGCTACCGCATGGACGCGCCGGACGCCTCCGGCTCATGAGGCCGCTGCAGCGCCTGCGGCTGCGGCTGACGCTGGTGTGCACCGCCATGACCGCTATCATCCTCGCCTGTGTCACATGGGGGGCCTATCATGTCGCGCGCGATTTGCAGGAGCAGAGCGGGCACAGCGCTTTCCAGAGCGATTACAGCTTCATTGTCCACCACGTCAGCACCCAGACAGTGCTCGATCAGGCGTGGATTGCGCAGACCGAAAACGCCAACCATTTGATAGTTTACATCGAAAACAATGGTGAGGCGCTGCTCTTTCCCGGTTCCTGGGAGACGCCCACCAGCCGCGAGGTCCTTGTGGGTGCCGCACGCGAATATGCGCTGGAGCTCGGGCTGCGCATCGACACGCCTCCCTCCTCCGCGGCGAATGACGAATGCATCTTCTTTTTCCTTTACGGCAGCCACGGCGAACGTTACCGGGCCGCGGTGGCGAGCATCCCTCTCTCGCGGGGCGCGCTGCGCGGCTGGACCGGCCCCATGCGCGGCTGGATGGGGATCATTCTGCTCAAGGACATGCGCGAGGAGGACGCTGTCCTTTTCAAGCTCGCTGCCGTCTTCATCCTGCTGACGCTGGCGGGAACGCTTTTGCTGGCGGTATTCAGCTTCTGGTTCGCCGGGCGTGCTATCCGCCCCATTGAGGAGAGCCAGCGCCGGCAGACACAGTTTGTCGCCGCGGCCAGTCATGAGCTGCGCTCACCCCTGGCTGTCATTGAGGCGAGCGCCTCTGCCGCCGCGGACGGGGGCGTCCAATCCGGGCGCTTCCTCGCCGCCATTGGGCGGGAGTGCCGGCGCATGTCCCGCCTAGTGGACGACCTCCTCCTGCTCGCGCGCGCCGATGCCGGATCCTGGACTCTCCGCTGTGAGGAGGTGGATGTGGAGACGCTTGTCCTCTCGCAGAGCGAAGTGTTCGAGGGGGTGGCGGCGGAGAAGAAAATTTCCGTCACGGCTGGATTCGACGGGGATGAAGCACTCCCGCCCGTATACGGGGATCCCCAGCGCCTCGGGCAGGTGCTCGCCATCCTGCTCGACAACGCTGTCAGCTACACGCCCGCGGGCGGCAGAATCCACGTCCATGCGGGCGGGGAGGGTGGGAGCGTCCGGCTCTCGGTAGCCGATACGGGGCCGGGCATCGGCGAAGGGGACATGCGGCACATTTTCGAGCGCTTCTACCGGGCGGACAGCGCCCGCAGCGCCAAGGATCACTATGGGCTGGGGCTGAGCATCGCGCAGGAGATCGTCTCCCTGCACGGGGGGGAAATTGCCGTAAAAAACAATCCCGGCGGGGCTGGCTGCACGTTTACCGTGGAGCTGCCCGCCGGGACGGCAAGATTGTCCGGCAGATGAGGGCGCGGTCACTCCCCGTGGGGGGAGGACTGTGCCGGATCCTTTTTCTCAAATTCACGCCGCACCGTGACCACGGCGATCGGCGCGAACACGACCAGCGTGATATATTCCGCGATCGGGAAGGCCCACCAAACGGCGTCCAGCCCGCCGAGGCGCCCGAGCAGCCAGGCCGCCGGCAGCAGCACAATGAGCTGCCGCAGCAGGGACATGAGCATGGATTTGAAGCCGTGGCCGATGGACTGGTACATCGTGGAGATGATGATGCCGAACGCCGCGCCCACAAACGCGAGGCTGATGATCCGCAGCGCGAGCTGGCCGATGCGCAGCATGTCCTCTCCCGCGTTAAAGAGGGAGAGGAGCCAGCCGGGAGCAACCTGGAAGAGCGCGGTGCCCGCCATCATGATGACAAAGGCAACCCCCAGCGAGAGGCGGAATGTCTGCAAAAAACGCTTGCGGTTATTGGCGCCGAAGTTGTAGCCGAGGATGGGCATGGCCCCCTGCGTGAGACCGAAAACGGGCATGAAGACAAAGGACTGGACCTTAAAGTAGATGCCCATGACGGCCACGGCCGTGGAGGAAAAGGCCATGAGGACCATATTCATAGCTGTATTGGTCACAGAGCTGATGGCGTTCATAATCATCGTGGGGATGCCGACGCGCAGAATTTCACGTATAGCGTTCGCGTCGGGCTTAAAGCCTTTAAAATTGATACTCACGTCGTGATCCTTGAAGAGGAGGATCAATATCACGAAGATCATCGAAGCAATCTGCCCGATGACGGTGGCAATCGCTGCGCCCGCCACCCCCATGGCCGGGCAGCCGAAAAGGCCGAAAATCATAATCGGGTCAAGAATGATGTTGGTAATCGCGCCGATAAGCTGGGCGAGCATGGGGATAATCATATTTCCCGTGGCCTGAAGCACTTTTTCTCCCATACTGGCAAAGTGCATGCCGAAGGAAAATGTCATCACGATGCCCAGGTACTGCGCCCCCATCTCGATAAGGGCGGCGTCCTCGGAAAAGAGCGCGATGAACGGCCGGGCAAACAGAAGGCCGAGAACCAGAAAGAGCACGGTGTCGATCAACGCCAGGAAAAAGCCGTTGTTCGCGGCAATGGAGGCCTCCTTCTGCCTCCCTTCCCCCAGGCGGCGGGCAATGAGCGAATTTGTCCCGACCGACGCACCCAGCGCAAAGGCCAGGATCAGCATCTGAAGCGGAAATGCCAGCGATACGGCGGTTAGTGCATCCTCCCCGATCCGCGCGACAAAGATGCTGTCTACAATATTATACATGGCCTGAACCAGCATCGAGCACATGGCCGGCAATGCCATCGAGGCCAACAGTCTTCCCACGGGCATAACACCCATTTTTTCCGATCCGTTTTTCCCTTTTTCCTGCATGATCAGACTCCTTCCCCAAAATAATCCGTTCTTTTTATTATATCATACCTTCATTTTGGCCTCTATTCCCGTGGCGGTAGAAGATCCTCCCTCTGTTTTTCCCTTTTTTGTGAAAAGCGTCCGGCTCATATCGCTCTGCCTGCGGTGCATAAACATAGCGTAAAAGGGGGAGGTATCCATGTCTGTACTGTCCGTTGTTTCTGATCTCACGATCCCGTTCCTGCTCGCTGTCATTCTGCTGCACGGTTTGTGGAAGGGTGTCCCCGTCTTCGATGCCTTCTGCGAGGGGGCCAAGGAGGGGCTGGGCGTTTCCTTTCGCATTCTGCCCTCCCTTGTCGGGCTGATGACTGCCATCGGCATGTTCTCCGCCTCCGGCGCGCTCGACGTGCTCACCAGCGCTCTCGATCCCCTCACGAGCGCTCTGCGCCTGCCCCGGGAGGTGGTGCCGCTGGCCCTGCTGCGCCCTGTCTCCGGCAGCGGCAGCATGGCGCTCTTTCAGAAGCTGCTCGCCGATCTGGGCCCCGACAGCCTCGGCGGACGCATCGCCAGTGTCATGATGGGGAGTGCTGAAACAACCTTCTACACGATTGCTATTTACTTTGGAGTTACGTCAGTACGGGACACGCGCCATACCGTCCTCGCAGGGCTGGTAGCAGATATTGTGGGTTTTGCCGCGAGCGCGGCCGCTGTCCGGATGCTGTTCGCATAAGTGGTTGTAAACAGCGGACAAATATGATATGATAGCATATAAGTATGATTGACTGGGAAGAAGGGGAGTTTCATGGAAAAAATCCGGCTTGGCGTCCTTTTCGGGGGCGTTTCAAGCGAATACGAGGTTTCGCTGCTGTCGGCATCGTCGATTCTGCGGCATCTGGATAGAGAAAAATACGATGTGGTGCGCATCGGCATCACGAAAGACGGGCGCTGGCTGCTCTTTGAGGGGGATGACACTCTGTTAAAGACCGGCGCGTGGGCGGACAGCTGCTCCGCCGCCGTGCTCTCTCCCGACCGGGGAACGCACGGCCTCCTCGTTCTGCGGGACGGAAAGACCGAGTGCCTGCGCCTGGATGCGGTGTTCCCCATCCTGCACGGGAAAAATGGTGAGGACGGCACCGTCCAGGGGCTGTGCGCGCTCGCGGACATCCCCTGCGTGGGATCGGATACGGCCGGGAGCGCTGTCTGCATGGATAAGGAGCTGACACACTGTGTCCTGGAGCATAACGGCGTCCGCATGGCAAAGTGGGTCCGTGCGCTGAAGGGGGAACCTCTCGATACCGTCTGGAGGCGCATTGAGGAAGCCGGGATCTCCCTGCCGCTGTTTATCAAGCCCGCGCGCAGCGGTAGCTCCGTGGGCGTGAGCAAGGCGCGCACACGGGAGGAACTCCCCGCCGCGCTGGAGACAGCGTTCCGGGAGGACGAAAAGGTCCTCATCGAGGAGACCCTTTCCGGCGCCGAGGTCGAGTGCGCCGTGATGGGGAACGGCGATCCCTTTGCCGCCGGGGCGGTCGGTGAAATCGAGCCGCTGCGCGAACTGTATGACTACGAGGGAAAGTACTGCGACGATACGACCGCCCTGCATATTCCCGCGCGCATTCCGGAGGCGGCGGCCCGGCAGATGCGGGAAACCGCTGTGCGCGCTTATCGGGCCGCCGGATGCCGGGGGCTCTCGAGGGTGGACTTTTTCGTGCTGCACGGGACCCATGAGGTTGTGCTCAATGAGATCAACACCCTGCCGGGGTTTACGGACATCAGCATGTACCCCAAGCTCTTTTGTCACGACGGACTCTCCTATGGAGAGCTTCTGGACCGGCTCATCGGCTTCGCGCTGGAATCGGAGGGCGCGTCATTCTGATAAAAAGGGGAGGCGGCAGGTTTGGATAACCGGCCCATCGGTGTGTTCGACTCGGGTGTTGGAGGGCTGACAGCGCTGCGCGAAATCAAGGCGCTGCTCCCGCATGAGGACATTGTCTATTTCGGCGACACCGGCCGCCTGCCCTATGGCAGCAAAAGCCGCGATACCATCATCCGCTTTGCACAGCAGATCATCCGCTTTCTGCTCTCGAAGGATGTCAAGATCCTTGTTGCCGCCTGCGGTACCATCAGCTCCACACTGCCCGCCGCTGTCAGCGAAAATCTCCCCGTGCCCTATTTCGGCGTGGTCGAGCCTGCTGCGCAGGCGGCGTGCGCCCTGTCGCAGAATGAGCGCATCGGCGTTATCGCCACGAAGACCTCTATCCGCAACAACGCCTATGGCAGGGCCATTCATACCATCCGCCCCAAAGCGCGCGTGTTCGGCTGTGCCTGCCCGCTGCTGGTGCCCCTCGTTGAGGATAACCATATCGCCGGGGACGATCCCATCGCGCGGATGATAGTTTCCTACTACCTGGAAAACCTGCGTCCGCACGATATAGACACCCTTATCCTAGGCTGTACGCATTACCCCATGCTCTACGACATCATCAACGAGACGCTCGACTATTCGGTCACGCTTGTGGATCCGGGGCGGGAGACAGCGCGCTGTGTGCAGACATTCCTCACCATGCACGGTATGCTCTCCGCGCGCGAAGAGCGCGGGAAATGCAGCTATTACATGACCGACAGTGCGGAAGATTTCTGCTCGGTGGCGTCTATCTTCCTTTCCGACGATATTCGAAAGGACGCCCGGCAGATTGATATTACGGAATCCGAAGGGAAGGAACCATCTTGAAAAAGGACGTATTCATCTCCATCAAGGGCATTCAGCGCGTGGAGGGCGACGAAGAAGTCATCGAGCTGATGACGGTGGGGAATCTGTATAAAAAGCGGGACAGCTACTATCTGACCTACGATGAGACGGAGGCCACCGGCTTTTCCGGATCCCGCACAACCCTCAAGCTCGACCGAGAGGGCCGCGTGACGCTCCAGCGCTCCAATCCGCACCAGTCCCACATGATCGTCGAGGCCGGGCGGCGGCATCAGTGCCACTACGATACCGCGTTCGGGGACATGTTCATCGGCGTGCTCGGCGTGGACGTCAGCTCCACCCTCACCGAGGAGGGCGGGGAACTCGAGTTCCGCTATTCGCTCGACATCAACACTGAGCTCGCCAGTGAAAACGAAGTGCATATCAATGTCCGGGAAATGTAAATGTAAGAAAGTGAGGCCGTGTTTTCATGTGTAATCCATCCAGCCTGCCCAATCCGGTGCTGTCCGCAACCGAGAGCCTGCGCGCCATCATTGCCGGCGCTTTCCGGCAGGCGCAGGAGGAGGGTGTCTTCCCCGCGGCGGAGATGCCCGCTTTCGTCGTTGAGATCCCTGCCGATACGCGCCACGGCGACTTCGCCAGCAATATCGCTATGGCGTCCGCCCGGGCGCTGCGCATGGCTCCGCAGAAGATCGCCGCTGCCCTCATCGAGCGCTTTACCTTTTCCGGCACGCCGTTCGTGCGCGCTGAGGCAGCCGGGCCGGGCTTCCTCAACTTCTTTCTCGCCCCCGAGTGGTTCGCCGGGGTGGTGCGGGATGTCCTCGACAGCGGCGATCAGTACGGCCGATCGAACGCTGGAAACGGCGAAAAGGTGATGGTCGAGTTTGTCTCGGCCAACCCGACCGGGCCGATGCACATGGGCAACGCCAGGGGCGCGGCTATCGGCGACTGCCTCGCCAGCGCGCTCGACGCCGCAGGCTACGATGTAACCCGCGAATTCTATGTCAACGACGCGGGCAACCAGATTCTCAAGTTCGGTGCGTCGCTCTATGCGCGCTACTTACAGATCTACCGGGGTGAAGACGCTGTCCCCTTCCCGGAGGACGGCTACCACGGCGAAGACATCCGTGAAAACGCCCGCGAGTTCGCGGACGCTTTCGGGGACAAGTATGTAGATGCCCCCGCGGAGGAGGCCGAGAAGGCGCTGGTCGACTATGTCCTGCCCCGGAACATTGAGAAGCTGCGGGCGGATCTGTCGCGCTACCGCGTGGATTACGATGTATGGTTCTACGAGAGCACCCTGCACCCGGACGCGATTGACGATGCGATCGCCCGCCTGCGTGAGAAAGGGCTCATCTATGAGAAGGACAGCGCGCTCTGGTACAAGGCTACCGCGTACGGCGGCGAGAAGGACGAGGTTCTCGTCCGCCAGAACGGCACGCCCACTTATTTTGCCGCAGACATCGCCTACCACTACAACAAGTTCGCTGTGCGCGGGTTTTCGCGCGTCATCAACATCTGGGGAGCGGATCACCACGGGCATGTGGCGCGGTTGAAGGGAGCGAAGGACGCCATCGGCCTGCGGGGGGATAAACTCGACATCGTGCTCATGCAGCTTGTCCGCCTCATTCGGGACGGCGAGCCCTACCGCATGAGCAAGCGCACCGGCAAGGCGATTACTCTCTCCGACATTATCGACGAGATCCCCATCGACGCCGCGCGCTTCTTCTTCAATATGCGCGAGGCGAGCTCCACCTTCGACTTTGATCTGGATCTGGCGGTGCAGCAGTCGTCGGAAAATCCGGTCTACTATGTGCAGTACGCCCACGCGCGCATCTGCTCGATTATGGCGAAGCTCACGGCGGACAGTATCACGCCGGAGAGGGAGAAGGCTGATTTCCTGCGCCTGGGGACACCGGAGGAAATCGAGCTCATCCGCCTGCTCGCCGCTTTCCCGAACGAAATCGCCGACGCTGCGCGCGCCTACGATCCCGCCCGCCTGACACACTATGCCACCCAGCTCGCCACCCTGTTCCACAAGTTCTACACCGTCTGCCGTGTTGCGGGCGAGGATGAGGCGCTCATGCAGGCGCGCATCCACCTGTGCCTGGCCGCCCGCCAGACACTGCGCAATGTGCTGGGCCTGATGAAAATTACCGCGCCGGAAAGCATGTAATATCGTATAACTGTTTCAACCTCTCGAAAGGAGCTGAATTTTCCAATGCCCCCCGACCCACCTGAAGGCTGCGGCGCGCTTATCTGCGGCGATGCGCTGATCGAGCCGTTCGGCCCGGTACATTTCATCGAAATGGCCGAGCGTTTTGCCCTTCAGGCACGCCGTGAACAGGCCGCGGGCTTTTCACGGCTGCGGCTGGAAGACGCGCCCTCCCTCGCTCTGTGCCGCGCCGCACTGATCGGCGCGCGCGGCAGCGGGCTGCCTGTCGACATCACGATGCGCCTGTGTGAGGACGGACGTTCCCCCGCCGGCAGCAGTCCGCTCGCCTCCCTCGTGACACTCCAGGCTCTGGGCGCGGCCTCCTTCGGTTTTTCCGCCGGAAGCTGTCCGCAGGCTGTCCGGGAGGAAGCGGCGCGGCTCGCGCCGTGGGCGGACATCCCCTTTTTCCTGCGCCCCGGGGAGCGCATGTCCCCGGCAGAGCCTGTATCGCTCGATGAGGGAAGCATCCTCGCCGCGTGTGAAAGCGAGCTGTTCGTGCTCGAGGAGGAGTTCGAGTATTCCGAACCGGTTACGTGTGAACTGGACATGTCCGAGGACATTCTGGAAATCGAAAACTGCTCCAACGACGTACTTCTCGTGCGCGTGGACACGGCCGACGATGCGTATCATTTCTCGCTCAACGCGCACATGGCGCGCCTGCCGGTGGCCTTTTCTTCCGACAGCGAGGAGGCCCTGGAGATGGCGCTCGCCCTCTTCAATGGGCGCGCCGTTATCGATTCTCTCAGCGACGTGCCGCGCCCCGTTCTGTGCCGTCTGGCGCGGGAATATGGCGCATATGTGGTGTAAACTGTATAAAAAAGGAGCCAGCGCTGTCAGACAGCACCGGCTCTGAGGTTTCCGATCAGCGGGCGGACGGGGTCTTCTTTCTGGATATCCTGTCCATAAGGGCGGTCAGCGCCACGACGGCAACGGCGGTGATGATGGTTTCCGGAATCATGTAGCTGCCGTTATAGCCGAGCGAATAGAGCCAGACAGGCTGTCCCTCCGGCGCATAGACGTCCCAGATGAGGATGCCGGAGAGGAAATGGCAGAGGTAGCGCAGCAGCGTGACGATGACGGACCCAACGCCCGCGCCCAGCAGGCGGCGATTCCCAAACGGCGCGGCAAAGACAGGCGCGAGCCCGAGCACCGTGTAGGCAACGATATAGTCGAGCAGGATGACGAGCGCGAACCAGAAGACAGTCTCCACCGGCGGGGCGCTGATGCCGCCGAGGAGCATCTGGATGAGGCTTTCGGCAAAGGCTGTGAGCAGCCCCCACCTCGGGCCGTGGCACAGCGCGATGAACACGATGGGCGCCATGCTCGCGAGCGTCACCGTGCCGCCCTGCGGCATGCGGATAAAGGGGATGAGCTGGAGTACGGCGGAGAGAGCCGCCATCAGCGCGCACTCCGCAAGGATTTTTGTCTTGTTGTCTCTCATTCTGAAACAGCCTCCTTTTTATGTTCAGCTTCTCCCCCAAGCATATCCGGCGGCGCTTTTCTGCAATGAAAAAGCGCGCCCCGGATATCCCGAAGCGCACGACAAGGAAACACTTTCTTTCCATTCTTCCTACGCTGGCATTACCCAGATCAGGTTATAGGGTTTTGGAATATCAGTCGGATTCCATCTCAGCCGAGCTCACTCAGCACCCCTGCATGGTTTATGAAGCTGTCGGATTTTATCTTAACCGCTTTTTTCTCTCCTGTCAAGCCCTGCCGCTGTATTTTTTCACTTCAGCAGGTTCACAATTTGACTACCTATTTTTGACGAAAGAAGGAATTTTTCATGAACGAACCCAATCCCTCCTCCTGTTCGCACGACTGCTCGAGCTGCGGCGCGGACTGCCCGTCCCGCTCGGGAGAGCCGGAAAGCCTTCTGGCCCCCGCGAACCCCTTAAGCCGGATCGGTAAAGTGATCGGCGTGGTCAGCGGCAAGGGCGGCGTGGGCAAGAGCCTTGTCACAGGGCTCCTCTCCGTGCTGATGCGCCGCGCCGAGTACCGTGTCGCCA
Source organism: uncultured Oscillospiraceae bacterium (assembly GCA_949743955.1). GTDB lineage: Bacteria > Bacillota > Clostridia > Oscillospirales > Ruminococcaceae > Harryflintia. The sequence continues at coordinate 59,565 of CATJVQ010000023.1, forward strand.
TCCTCGATGCCGACATCACCGGCCCTTCCGTGCCCAAGATGTTCGGTGTCCATGAGCGCGCCCGCGGCGACGAAAACGGCATCCTGCCCGCGCTGACAAAGACGGGGATTGAAATGATGTCCGTCAACCTTCTGCTCGAAAACGATACGGATCCCGTCGTCTGGCGCGGGCCCATCATCGCAGGGACCGTCAAGCAGTTCTGGACCGATGTCATTTGGAATGACGTGGACTACATGTTCGTGGACATGCCTCCCGGCACGGGCGACGTTCCGCTGACCGTGTTCCAGTCCCTCCCACTCGACGGGATCATCATCGTCACCTCCCCGCAGGAGCTGGTTTCGATGATTGTGCAGAAGGCCGCCAAGATGGCGGAGCTGATGAACATCCCGGTGCTCGGCGCGGTGGAAAATATGAGCTACGCTGTCTGCCCCGACTGCGGGAAGCAGATCCCCGTCTTCGGCGAGAGCCATCTGGACGCGGTCGCGGAGCAGTACGGATTCCCCGTCCTCGGGCGCATCCCTATCGACCCGAAGCTCGCCGCCGCATGCGACCGCGGCATGATCGAGCTCTTCGAGGGAGAGTGGCTGGGCGGCGCCGCCCGGAAGATCGAAAGCCTGTAAACCAGTCCTGCGAGAGGAAGAGCTGCATCGGCTTTTCCTCTCGTTTTTATCCGCCGCATCCTGCAAAAAAATAAATGCGGACAGAACATGAAAACAGAAAGGAAGCGGAATATGAACTGGACCGAGGTCAAAATCGCCACGACCCACGAGGGTATCGAACCGGTGACAGCGCTGCTCCTGGAGCTGGGCATAACGGGCGCCGTCGTGCAGGACGCGGCGGATTTTGAGGAGTTTCTGGAGACAGCCTCGCCGCGCTGGGACTATGTCGACGAGAGCCTAGAGCCTTTGCGTACCTGTGAAACCACTCTGACAGTCTACCTGCCGGTCAACGCACAGGGAGAGAGGGAGTTCGCCGCACTGGAGGAGGGGCTGGAGCGTATGCGCCGCCTCGACGAAGACGGCGCATACGGCAGGCTTCGGGCGTGGACAAAGGTTGTCGACGAGGAGGACTGGGCCAACAACTGGAAGCAGTACTTTAAGCCGATGCCCGTGGGGAAGCGCCTGCTCATCCGGCCCACGTGGGAGACACTTGAGGATGCGGATATCCAGGGGCGCGCTGTCCTCTCCATCGATCCGGGCGCGAGCTTCGGCACGGGGGGGCACCACACGACCCGCCTTTGTCTGGAGCTGCTGGAGGAGACAGTCCGGGGCGGAGAAAATGTCTTGGATATGGGCTGTGGAAGCGGGATCCTGGGCATTGCGGCGATGCTGCTCGGTGCGAAAAGTGTCACAGCGGTGGATGTGGATGAAAACAGCGTGCGCATTGCCGGGGAAAACTTCGAGGAAAACGGCGTGGACACCGCCGGCATCCGGCGCCTGTGCGGGGATGTGCTGACAGACGCCGCGCTCCTGGAGACGCTGAGGAGCGAGGGCGGCTATGAACTGATCACGGCGAACATTGTCGCGGATGTTATTTTGGCGATGCTGCCCATTCTGCGGGAGCTCCTTCGCCGGAAGGGGACGCTTATCCTCTCCGGCATCATCTCTGAGCGTGCGGACGAGGTGGAAAAAGGCGTCCGCGCGCAGGGGCTGTGTATCCGGCGGCGGGCCGAGAGCGGCGGCTGGGTGGCTCTTCTGTGCGGGGAGGCGTGAGAGATGCCGGTGTTCTTTACCCGGAATATCGACACGGCGGCGGGCCGGGCCGCCATTGAGGGGGAGGATGCGAGGCACCTCTCGCTCTCCCTACGTGTACGGCCCGGCGAGGCCCTCACCGTCTCTGACGGGGAGGGGACAGCCTATGACGGCGTTATCGCCGCCGTCGGGCGTGAGCGTGTGGAGGTCTCCATCCGGGAGGGATATCCGTCTTTGGGGGAGCCGTCGGTGAGGCTGACGCTGTTTCAGGCGCTGTGCAAGGGGGAGAAGTTCGAGACCATTGTCCAGAAGGCGGTGGAGCTGGGGGTGAGCGAAATCGTCCCGGTGCTGACCGAGCGGTGTGTCTCGCGGCCGGACGAAAAATCCTTTGCCCGCAAGCGCGAGCGGTATGAGCGCATCGCGCTTGCAGCGGCGGGGCAGTGCGGGCGGGGAAGGATCCCGTCTGTTGGGCCGCTGCGGCGATTGGAGGAAGTGGGGGGTACTCTTGACGGAGCGCTCTTCTTCTACGAACGGGCTGTCCGGCCGCTGCACAGCGTACCGGTCGATGGGCGGAAGGAGCTGTCACTCATCGTGGGCGCGGAGGGGGGCTTTTCCCCGGAGGAGGCGGCGTTTATCGAGGCGGCAGGCGCCCTCCCCGTTTCGCTGGGCGGGCGGATCCTGCGCTGTGAGACCGCGCCCATCGCGGCGCTTGCGGCTTTACTCTACGCAGTGGGAGATTTTTAACCGGAACAGGAGGGATGGCGTTGCCTTATACGGGAAAGAAAGAGGAGCCCGCGCACCCCTTCCGCGCGCTTTTTGCGGCGCTGGTATTGACACTGGCGCTCTATCAGGGCGGTACGGCTCTGGGGGACTGGTGCATCCGGATACAGAAGGAGTACCGCATTGAGATGTTCGAGCGCGCAATGGAGGAGCAGGGAACCCTTGTCCATATACTGATGGACGAGGAGATCCAAAGCGTGGGAAAAAAATACATCGCCGCACTGGCCGACGCAGTGGTGCGCTTCGAGTTTTTCCCGCGGGACGACGACGTGGCTGTCTTTTTTGAGATGGTGTCCGCATTGCCGGAGGAGATGTTCATCGAGCGGTTTGCCTTTTCGGGGCGCAATATGACTATTTTCTGCACAGCCGGGAGCCGGGAGGCGCTGTACACGTTTTCCCGTTCGCTGGAGGGGACGCCGTATTTCCGGTCTATATCGGCCGAGGTACGGGAGAGGGCGGATGCGTCCTTTACCGGAAAAATCACCTGCATCGCCGCGTGAGAGACATGAGAGAGGGAGAGGGACATGATTAAAGGCGCAATATTTGACGTGGACGGTACGCTTCTGGATTCCATGGTGATTTGGGAGACCATCGCGGACCGGTATCTGCTCTCGCTGGGGAAGCAGCCCCGGGAGAACCTGCGGGATACGTTCTGGAGCATGAGCCTCCCGGAGGCCGCCCGCTATTACCAGACAGAGTACGGTGTCACGCTCAGTGTCGAAGAGATTCTGGACGGCATCAACGAGATAGTCACGCAGTTCTATCGGGAGGATGCACAGGTGAAGGAGGGTATCCCGGCGCTTCTGGAGGGGCTGCGGGCGCGCGGTGTGCGGATGAGCGTCGCCACGGCGACGGATCGTTCCCTCGTGGAACCGGCGCTGGTGCGTTGCGGGATCCGGGAATATTTCGAGGATATTTTCACCTGTACGTCGGTAGGGCACAGTAAGCAGGAGCCCATCATTTACCGGCGGGCCATGGAGTGCATCCACACGATTCCGGAGGATACCGCCGTGTTTGAGGATGCTCTCTACGCCCTGCGGACCGCCAAAAGTGCCGGTTTCATCGCTGTGGCTGTTTACGATCAGTATGAGAGGCAGCAGGCCGAACTGACGGCGCTCGCCGATTTCCGCATCGGCAGTTTTCTGGATTTGGACGCGTTCTGGGAATTCGCTTCACAGCGGGGAGGGCAGTCGTAATGGAGCGGTGTGTGATTGTTGGCGGCGCGAAAATTGGTGATTACAGCGCTCTGTGCGGACAGCTCCGGAAGGGGGACTTTTATATCTTCTGCGACAGCGGCCTGTACCATCAGGCGATGCTGGGAGTGAGGCCGAACCTGATTGTCGGCGATTTCGACTCGCATGAGAATCCGCATGCTGATGTAGAGACGATTGTCCTGCCCTGTGAAAAGGACGATACGGACACCGTCTTTGCGGTGAAGGAGGCTCTCCGCCGCGGGTTTGACGAATTTCTGCTGATTGGCGTCGTCGGGGGGCGGCTGGACCATACGCTGTGCAATGTTTCCATTCTGCTGATGCTCGATTCCGCCGGGAAGCGGGCCCGCATCCTCGACGATTATTCCGAGATGGAGATCGTCTCCCGTGAGGCGATCCAGGTTGAGGACAGCGTTCTCTACTTTTCCCTCCTCAACATCTCCGGAACGGCGCGGGACGTGACAATCCGGAATGCGAAATATCCGCTGGAGGGAGCAAAAATCACGAGCGAATACCAGTACGGTGTCAGCAACGAGGTGATCCCCGGCCGGACGGCTGAGGTGTCGGTCGGGGAGGGGCGGGCGCTGCTCGTGAAAATCCGGCGGGAGTAAAGGGGATCGAAGAATGAGGGGATACTTTGAAGTCATTTTCGCCTCGACAAATATTGAGTTATAGAGGAAATCGTTATGCGTGATATTAAACCAGACGCGGAACAAATGGAAACTTTAGTTGGAAAGCCTTTATCTGAGATATGGAATAAACTGTGCGCTTTAATTGATGAAAAATACGATATGGACTGCTTGTGGGGCAAAGGCGGAAAAGCGTGGAGATATGAATATAAATATCGCCGGGGCGGCAAAACTCTATGCGCGTTATATGCAAGAGAAAACTGCATCGGATTTATGGTTATCTTAGGAAAAGACGAACGCTTAAAATTTGAAAAAGACAGAGAAAATTACACAGAAGAAATTCAAAGAATCTATGACGAAATGCAAACCTATCGTGATGGGAAATGGATGATGTTTGAGCCGACAGATACTTCTTTATTTGATGATTTTATCAGACTGTTGAGCATTAAAAAGAAACCAAACAGAAAATAGGGAATGAATGGTCTCCATTTTATCGAGGGGGGCTTATAAAAACAATTTACGCGATAGCAAACATGAAAAGGAGTTAACACAATGATTGAATTGATCATTAACGATGCTCTTGAATTCGTCAGAGATACTTTTGAGGGTGATTATAGCGGTCATGATTATTTCCATACCTTGAGAGTGTATAAAATGGCAGCGAGAATTGCAGAACAAGAGAACGCAGATTAAATAATAGTTCAGTTGGCCGCGTTGCTGCACGATGTTGATGACCTCAAATTATCGCCTGAAACATATGTAAATAAGGACAGAGCGGTTGGCTTTTTGAAAAAGCATGGTATACCGGAAGCTATTACTAAAACGATATGCAATATTATCGGTGATGTCTTTCAAAGGAACAGATTCCACTGCACCTGAAACAATCGAGGGAAAGTGTGTACAAGACGCCGACAGATTAGACGCCATGGGGGATATCGGTATTGCCAGAGCTTTTGCATATGGCGGAAACCATAATCGAATCATTTACGATCCTGAGATTAAACCAACCGTAAACATGAGTGCGGATAAATATCAGAGTCATATTTCTACAACCATTAACCATTTTTATGAAAAGCTGTTCAAACTCAAAGACTTGATGAATACGGACGCAGCAAAAAGAATTGCCGAACAAAGAGAACAGTATATGAAACTCTATATTTCGGAATTTTTAGATGAATGGGACGGGATTCGATAAATATAGATTTAATGATATAGTAGGAGGCGGGTTGTTTATGGAAATAAAGATGATAGATTTACCAATGATTACTGTTATTGGTAAAGAGGGTTTATGCACCAAAGAAAAAAATATTTCGCAGCAGTTATGGCAGGAAGCTGATTCTCATTTTAATGAAGTGGCTGCTCTTGGAATGAAAAATCCAGATGGGACATATGTTGGGTTTTGGGGAGCAATGAGCGATGAAAGCAAGTCTTTTCGTCCATGGACTCATCAGTTTACAAGAGGATTATACCTTGCAGGTGTTGAAGCTTATGCTGACGCAGCTGCGCCTGAAGGGTGGACTAAATGGGTTATACCAGCGCGAAAATATATGGTTGTGGACATTGAACCAAACAGATATAGCGAAATATTTGACGAGGTAATCAATCATACCATTCCTGAAAAGGGAATGAAACTCGCAGGGGCAGCGTGTGATTATACTGAGCCTGCGACAGGAAAAAACAAGCTGTTTTTTCCTGTCGAATCTTTATAAGAAATTCCGGGTTGCCGGGGGCATATAAAGACGATTTCTGCCATCGAAAACACAAAAAAGATCTGCCGCAATTTGCGGCAGATCTTTTTGCGGTTGGATCCGTTTACAGCTCCTCCGGAAATAGCTGATTGCAGATGACACCGAGCACGACAGCAAGGAACAGCCCGGAAATCTGGAAGCCGCCGATGGAGATGCCGCTCGAGAGCCCAAGCCCGACGACCAGAATCAGTGCGACGGTGATGAGGTTGCGCGAGTAGGAAAAGTCCAGCCGGGATTCGGCACGTGTCCGGATACCGATGGCAGCAATCATGCCGAAAAGCAGGATGGAGACGCCGCCCATAACCGGCCCGGGGATGGTCTGCAAGAGAGCCCCCACCTTGCCGAACAGGCCGAGCGCGATGGCGAAGACGGACGCTATCTCGAGCACGAACGGGTTATACACTTTCGTTACGGCTAGGACGCCGGTGTTTTCGCCATACGTCGTATTCGCCGGTCCGCCGAGGAGACCGGCGGCGAGGGTGGCTAAGCCGTCGCCAAGGATGGTGCGGTCAAGGCCGGGATCCTTTAAGAAGTTCTGCCCGACTACAGCCCCGTTGGTCGTGATGTCGCCGACATGCTCCATAAACGTGACCAGCGCGATAGGAGCGATCGTCAGGATGGCGGAGAGCTCAAATTTGGGCAGTGTAAAGAAATCGCCGATGCGCCAGACAGGTGAAATCCAGCCTGCCTCCAGAATGGGAGTGAAATTTACCAGCGCTTCGGCCGGGTGGGCGATAAGGTCGAACAGAATCGAGGCGATGTACCCTACCGAAATGCCGATGAGGATCGGGACAAGTTTAAAATATCCCTTGGCGAAGATGCTCACGATGATGACAGTGGCCAGGGTGATGATGGAAATCAGCCAGTTGCCGGAGGCGTTCTGCAAAGCGCTCGGAGCAAGTGTCAGCCCGATGACAACGATGACCGGCCCGGTGACGACCGGTGGGAACAGACGGAGCATTTTTTCCGGCCCGATGAATTTAATGATAATCGAAAGCGCTACGTAGATGAGGCCCGCGAAGATGACACCGCCCTGCACATACGGGATGCGGCCCGGGTCGCCCTGCATGACGATCTGGATGCCCGCGATAAACGCGAAGCTCGACCCAACGAATACAGGCACCTTTCCGCCCGTGCACAGGTGAAAGATAATGGTGCCGATGCCGGCTGTAATCAGCGCGACAGCGGGATTTAAGCCGGTGAGCGCCGGAACGAGTACGGTTGCGCCGAACATGGCAAACAGATGCTGGACGCCGAGCAAAATATTCTGACCGGACAGCTTGACTTCTCTCATACGGATCCACGTCCCTTTCTGGTAAGAGGATGAATTTCCACACAAACCGGGCATATTATAGCATATTTTGGCGTTTCAGGCAACATAATTCAACAAAATATGGCACTGGATTTTATCAAAAAACAGCGGCGGCACAATGAGGCGTGCCGCCGCTGCATCTATTTTTTAATCAACGGAGAACTGCATGGGGTAGGAGAGATATTCCACGGGATCGAGCTTCTCAGCGGTGTAATAACCGGCGGGAGCGTTCAGAATGGTGGGAATGCGGTTGACGATAGTCGCGCAGGTGTGCTCGACGGTCGCGGGCTTGCGGACAAAGAAGGTGGTGTCCGGCTCGCCGAGGATCTTCCAGTCGCACATGTCGCCGTCGTCGGGTCCGTAGACCTTGCCGATGCACTGTGTCTCAATAATGGGGCCCTGGAAGGTCTCGGTTGTCACAACGGCGCTCATGCCGATGCAGTTTCCCTTCGGGATAGTGGCGCCCATGGTGGCAGAGTAGAGGTCAGTGTCGTAGAAATACGGCACGCACTTCTGTGTCTGGGACTTGATGGTCCAGCCCATCTTCGAGCAGAGGGCCTCGTTGGAATTCCACACGTAGGAGGGCTCGAGCGTGGTGGGATGCGCGATGCTCGCCTCAAACTCCTCGGGTGTCAGGCCGACGCCATGCGCCTTCGCCAGCGCGAGGCCGTAGTCCTCGACATTGTAGCTGACAGCGCCTTCGATCTTGTTGATGGTGTGCACGCCGCCCGCGACACAGGCGATCATATTGATCCAGTAGATGTCCTGCATGCCGCTGCCGACGATGGTGCAGCCTGTCTCTTTGGCGAGCTTATCGAGCTTATTGGTGATAGCGGCGGAAGTGGTCCAGGGATAAATCGCCTCTTCGCAGGTGGTGACGACGTTGATGCCGCGGCTGACACACTTTTCAAAATGCGGATAGACGTCCGTCATAAAGCTGAAGAGGGTAACGACGGCGATGTCCGCATCGCACTCATCGAGCACGGCGTCCGCGTCACTGCGGATGGGAACACCCAGCTTGACGCCGAGTCCGGCATAATCGCCCACGTCCATGCCGACAATCTCTGGATTAACGTCGATAGCGCCGACAATCTCTGCGCCCTTTTCATAGAGGTAACGCAGCGTATACTTGGCCATTTTGCCGCAGCCATACTGCACGACACGGATTTTTTCATTGAAACCACACATGATACCAATCCCTCGCTTTAATTGTATTTTTGAGCTGCTTTTAGTATAGGGCTTATAGCAGGTATAAAGTCAAGAAAAATCTGTCAGTTTTCTGAAGATTTTTGTTGGGAGATCACAGGGCGAAACTCCCCGAGGGTATGGTATCCGCGATGGACTGACTTTTCTCATTCCGCCGACCGCAGCGTTCAGGTCGTGAAAATCAGCCAGAATCCCAGAAGAATCATCAGAAAGCAGATGTTTGCCGCGGTAAAATACCAAAAATATGCCCTTTTCCTCTGACGCTCCGCCCGTACAACGATTTTATAGGAAATCAGGCTGGCCATAGACGCGATCAGCGTTCCAAGGCCGCCAAGGTTGACGCCGATAGTCAGAGCGGACAAATTTTCTGTAAATCCAGACAACAGAAGTGCCGCCGGTACGTTGCTGATGATCTGGCTGGCGGCTATACCGGCCAAAACCTCATGACCGGAGACGATCTGCCGCAGCGCCTGAGAGAATGCCGGGAGCCGCCGGAGGTTGCCGATAAAGATAAAAAATCCAGTGAATGTCAGCAGCAGGCTGTAATCGATGAGGAAGAAAACGCGTTTGTCCATCAGCAGCAGGGAAATGGCGGTCACGCCGAAAGTTACACAGCAGGGGATCACACGGGCTACTGTCAGCAGATCAAGCACAAAGAGGAGGCCGTAGACAATCAGATGGCCCCTGCTTCCCGTAATTGATGCATTCCCGTCGAAGGAGACGTGCACCGCTCCCGGGCAGGCCATGGACTGGACGATGCTCCAGATAAGAATGACAAGGAACGATGCCAATGTATAGGGCAGCATTAGAAGAATAAAGTCCCTCAGAGAAAGACCGGATCTGCCGTACAAATACAGATTCTGCGGATTCCCGATGGGCGTGAGCATACTGCCAAGATTGGCGGCGATGGTCTGCAGGACCACAGTGGGGATGATCAGCCGCAATTTGGTTTCCGGCCCTATCATATCGAAGACAATCAATGTAAAGGGCACAAAGGTAATGAGGGCTACATCATTCGTTACCAGCATACTGGAAAAGAAGCAGATCAGAACAAGGAGCAGCACCAGCTGCCAGACTTTCCGTAACCGCCTCAGGAGCGCCTGGCCGACACACTGGAACACACCGCTTTTTTGCAGACCGGTCATGACACTCATCAGACAGAACAGGATGGACAGTGTTCGAAAGTCCACATAGCTTATGTATTCCCTATCCGGGGGAACGAAAAGCATGGAAACGATGGCAAGGGCAAATGCCGCGCATAATACTGTTTCCCGCCTCAAAAAGTGAACGAGCTTCTCTTTCATCTGGTTTTCTCCTGTGCTTTTTATGAGGATAAAAATAGCGGCATGCTCTCTCCTGATAAAAGGATATAATCCTCCCCATCGCCTCTAAAGGGTGACACGGTAATATACGGCGCCGGATGGCTCTTTACTCTGCCGCGCCATAGATGGAATCCAGCAGCCGGATGCCCGCCTCGGTCCGGAAAAAGTTCTGCCGTGCAGCCCGGATGGATTCCTCCTGATGCGCGCCCTCGTCCGCATTGACGAGATAATCCGCCTCGAGCAGGATCCGGTGATCCAGCCCGTCCACGTCCGTGTACGTGTGGTGATGCCCGACCAGCCAGCAGACACGCTCGGCGATCGGGGCGGGACACATGACTTCCTCCAGAAGAGCCGCCGCCAGCGCGGGCCCCTCCTTCTCCTGCATCTTCCCGTCCGCATGGCCGTACTTTTCCCGGCAAAGGGGGCAGGCAATGTCGTGGACGGCGGCCGCAATTTCCAAAATCTCCTGCGTCTTTGGCGGGAGCCCTTCGAGCTCGCCGATGGTTTTGGCATAGGCATACACTTTAAGGAAATGGCTGATGTCGCGGCGGTTCTTGTGATAGAAACGGATCATACTTTCGATGACGCCTGCAATCTGCAAAGAAAATCCCTCCTGTGGATCATTTAATGAAAATGAATGGGGATTTGGTGGCACAGGAACATGCCGCGTTCGTTTCCCTCAAGGCAGGTCGGTCAGCACCTCGCACAGATAGCCCCCGGCGACGGCATGGCCGTTTTGGGCGGCGTGATCGAGTGGGCGCAGGGCATACTCCTTCTCCTTGGCGAAGCGATCGCAGTAGATGCACAGATACATCCCCGGATCTATGGTGGTGGTCAGCTCACGCCGATCAAAAAGTCGCAGTGTCTGCTGGGAAATGGGGTTGATTATCGCCATTTGACTGATGGTCAGCCAATCCATGAAACAGTCCCTCCCGTCTGTCAGACACACCCCATAACAACACGCCCGATGCCCGCATAGTCCTCCCGTACACCGACCTCTTTCATCCCCGCCCCGCGCAGTAAGGAGGCAACTTCCTGCGCCTGCCCCGCGCCGGACTCGAGCAGGAGCCATCCGCCGGGGAGCAGCGCCTGCGGAAAGCGCCGCGCAATCATCCGGTAAAAAAACAGGCCGTCCTCCCCGGCGGCCAGAGCCATTTTTGGCTCAAAACGGACCTCCGGCTGCATTGCGCCGAAGTCCTCCCGCCGCAGATACGGCGGATTAGAGACGATTAGCGCATACCGCCGCGCCGGCTCCCATGCGCAGATGTCCCCCCGTATAGCGTTCACACGGGCCGCGGGATAGCGCGACAGATTCTCTGTCAGTACAGGGAACGCCTCCTCCGAGAGCTCCACGGCGTCCGCCTCACGGGAGCATTCGAGCGCGAGCGTCACGCCCAGCACGCCGCTTCCGCTGCACAGATCGAGCACCGGCCCCGCCGGAAGCGGCAGATCCAGCGCGGCCTCGACAAGGCATTCTGTCTCCGGGCGCGGGATGAGCACCCCTTCGCGCACGGTAAAACGCCGCCCATAAAACTCCCAGAATCCGAGCAGGTACTGTAACGGATACCGTTCCGCACGCCGGGAAAGGAGGGCGGCATAGCGCGCGGCGGCATCGTCGTCCAAGGATTCGCGCAGGAACAACGCCTCCCAGGAAAGGCCCGCCGCGCACAGAAGCAGTTCACGCGCGTCGAATGCCGGGGAGGGGACCTCCGCCTGCCGCAGGAGAGCAGCCCCCTCCCGCAGCAGACTGTCAATACGCGGCATCAGCCCGATTTTCCGGGATGACCGCCTTCATTGCCGCGATGGCGACCTCGATTTCGGAAGCGTCCGGCTCGCGGGTGGTCAGCCGCTGGAGGCACAGTCCCGGCGCGGAGATGATGCGGGTAAAGAGATTGTCATGCCGCCCGGCGAAGCGGATGACTTCATACGCGGCCCCGACCACTACCGGCAGCAGGATCAATTTGAGCAGCACCCGCATGATCAGGCTGTCCCACGTGACGACGGAAAAGACAAGGATGGAAATCACCAGCACAATGAGTAAAAAGCTGGTCCCGCAGCGCGGATGGAAGCGCTGAAAACGCATGACGTTTTCGACAGTCAGTTCCTGATCATGTTCGTAGCAGAAGATAGTTTTATGCTCCGCTCCGTGATATTCAAAGAGGCGGCGGATTTCCTTCAAATGGGAGATGATCGCCAGATAGGCCACGAAGATAGCGATTTTAATGATTCCCTCAACAGCGGTCAGCCCTATGCCGGAACGGATGAGGGGGCGCAGCAGGGAGCTGATAGCGGCCGGCAGGAACATGAACAGCCCCAGGGCCAGCGCCATGGAGATGATGAAGGTCAGAGCACTGAACAGAGCAGACGCCTTATCACCCATCTTTTCCTGCATCTTCTTTTCAAATTCGGACGTCTCTGCCTCATTTCCGGAGAGCTCCACCGAGCGCATGAGCATCCGGTAGCCGAGCGTGAGCATGCTGACAAAATTGAAGATGCCGCGCACAAACGGCACACGGCGGCACCACGGCTTCTTCCCCTGCTTTTCCGTATACTCAAGGGCGATTTCACCGTCCGGCTTGCGTACAGCCAAGGCGCACTTGTCCACCCCGGCGGCGGAGAAGTCCCCCCGCATCATCACGCCCTCCATCACGGCCTGTCCGCCGATGGAGGTCTTAAAGCCGGTGTTTTCCTGTTTCAATCGGATTCCTTCTTTCTTTGCGATAAAACGTCAGAACGGCATATCCGGCATTAAGCGGCAGGCGTCTCGCCCTCTTTAAAGAGCTGATCCATGGCCTCTCCCCACGCCGGGGCTTCGACACGGCCGCTCACCAGATCCCCGATCGTGGTGTAGGCGGACTCGAACAGCTCGCCCTCCTCCCCGGTCTGGGCGAACTGGCCGCAGTAAGCATGCACACCCTTTTCAAACAGGGCCGCCGCCGCGCCCTTAAAGTCCGCAAGCCCTTCGGCCCCGCCGCGCACGGGCGGATGGAGTCCTTCGGCCGCCCGGGTCCGGTAGACGAGGGACAAAAAGCGCAGCGCCTCGCCCGGATGCGCCGCAGCAGCGGGGATATAAGCCGGAGTGACGGCGGTAAGCAGATATTGTGTCCCGTTCACAGCGGGTGCGGGCAGGAGCAGGACATCCTCCGTTAAGCCATAGGATTCCCGCAATGTCCGGAGCAGGACAGCGTCGCCCGGAACGATCATCGTTTCACCGGCGGCGAACGCCTTGCAGACGGCCTCTGTATCGGGGTAGGGGTCGCTCGTATAGAGCGACGAAGACAGCTTATATAGATCCTGCGCTACCTTCTGCAGAGCTTCGGAGGAGAATGCACCGGAAGCGAACGCCTCCGTTGTCAGGCGCATTTCTCCTGCACTGTTCACTCCAGCGGTGCCCAGCATCGGCAGGACAAACGGCTCCAGATAGGCGGGATGATCCGCCGGGAAAGCAAAGAGGCTTTTTCCTTCCTCCATGCTGTCGGCCAGGGAGAGGAAATCGCCGAGCGTGCGCGGAAGGGAGGTCCCCTCCGGGAAAGCGCCAGCCCGGACGAGCAGTCCGGCACAAGTGTAGTCCATCGGCGCGCCGGTGATGCGTTCATCGCCATAGGCTCTTACAGAGGGGCCGTCGAGGAAGCCGTCATAGAGATCGGGAGCGTCGGAGGAGGAAAAAAACGTGCTGAGATCGGCGAGCGCCTCATCCGCCGCAAGCGCACGGTAGACACCGCGATCTGCTTCCCGGCTCAGGTAGACCAGATCCGGCGTCTGGCCGGATTTTAAGAGTGTGCGCACCTCCTCCGCCGGCGCTTCACCCGCGAGGGTCAGTGTCAAGGCGACGGCCTCGTTGGCGCTGTCGGCGGAAAAGGCGGCGGCCGCTTGCGGGAAGAGGGATATTTCATCGGTAAACACGGTGAGAGGGGTGCGTTCGATTTCGTGAATGTCATAGAGTATCTCGGGGGAGGCGTTCTGCGTGCTGGCGCATCCGGTGAGCGCGGCAGTGAGCAGAACGCCTGCAAAAGTGTACGATATAGATTTCAAATGTTCGACATCTCCTTATCGGAAATTCTTATCCAATTTCATTCTATCACAATTTTATGTTTCGCGCAATCGTCCATGCATCCGGTAGCGGAATATGCTATAATGAAAAAGTAAAGGGAGATCTTATTTTAGTATCATGAAAGAAAAAGGAGGACGGATGCAGGGATGGAAAATTTTTTGAGATTTTACGGCACCAGCGCGGCGGAGGGGATCCCGGATCCATTCTGTGCGTGCTCAGTCTGCCGGAATGCGCGTGCCGTGGGCGGGAAGGAAATCCGCCGGCGCACGATGCTGCGGGTGGATGAGCAGACCAGCATCGATTTGGGGGCGGATGCCCTCCAGCAGGCGATCGAGTACGGCGACATGGTCTCCCTGCGCCATGTACTGGTGACACATACACACGAGGATCACCTCAATCTCATGATGCCGAATATCCGCGACTATGCGTATGAACGCCGGGAGGGCCCGCTGCATTTCTATCTGACAGACAAAGCCTACGGCATCGCGGATTACTGGAAGGAGAGCGAAGTTATCCTCAAGGGCCGGATGCGGCTGCTCGAGGAGACGGGAGTCATCGCGTTCCACCGCCTCTGTTTTGGGGAGGAAGCGAAGGTGGGGGGTCTCACCGTGCTGCCGCTGCGGGGGAACCATTGGGGCAGCATGGGGGAAAACAGCGCCAACTATCTTGTCCGCCTGCCGGACGGGCGGCGCTTTTATTACGGCCTGGATACCGGCTGGTATCTGGAGGAGACGATAGAGGCTCTGCGGGGGGCAAAGCTGGACTGGTTTGTCAGCGAGTGCACCTTCGGGCTTGTGACCGGGCGCGGCGAACATCCCGACAGCCACCTGGACGCGTTCTCCCTTGAGCGGCTGATATGGCTGCTGTATGAGCAGGAGACCCTGCGCCCGGACACGCAGATCGTTCTGACACACATCAGCCACCGCACCAGCCACGCCAGTCTTGTTGAGCATTTCATGCGGGTTTCTCTGCCCTGTCCGCTCACAGTCGCGTGGGACGGGATGTCTTTTGCTCATCTTGGGAAGGAAACGGCGGAGAATTCTTAAAATCGTAACAAATTTCTGACAGAGGAAGACTATAATAAGAATATTATGACAGTGGCCCGATGGATTGAGCGGAAAAAAGATTCCTGCGGATCCGGATGGGAGGGCTTGCAAAGCGACTCTGTTTTCGGTAAAATGAGACAGGAAGTGTGAAAACGACGGGGGAGTCCCGAGAGGAAAAGGGGTATTAGATTATGTCCAACAGGCTGTTCCAGGGCATTGTACACCAGATGCACGATACCATTGACAGAACCATCGGCGTTGTCGATGAAACGGCCGCTGTGATTTCGTGCAGTGATCTCTCCAGAATCGGGGAGACCAACGAGTATCTGATGCTGGATCTGGGTGAAAATATTGATACGTTCGTCCGCGACGGCTACACCTATAAGCCCTTTGCTGGAAAGGGGCGCCCGGAATACACTGTCTTCTGCGAGGGTATCGACGATATGGCCGCCAAATACTGCAACATCCTCGCCATTACGTTTTCGAGTATCAAGCAGTATTACGACGAAAAGTACGACCGCAACAACTTCATTAAGAACGTGATTCTGGACAATATCCTCCCCGGCGACATCTATGTCAAGGCGCGTGAGCTGCACTTCTCGACCGATGTTTCACGGGTGGTATTCCTTATCCGGGTCCTTTCTGTCAACGACATCTCCGCGTTCGACGTCATCCAGAACCTGTTCCCGGACAAGCAGAAGGATTTTGTCTTCAACATCAGCGAGTCGGATATTGTGCTCGTTAAGGAAATCAAGGCCGGCATTGAGAGCCGGGATCTCGAGAAGCTGGCGCGCTCCATCGTCGATACGCTCGGCAGCGAGTTTTACACGAAGGTTGTCTGCGGTATCGGCACGCCGGTCATCGGGGTTAAGGATCTGGCCAAATCTTTCAAGGAGGCGCAGGTCGCGCTTGAGGTCGGCAAGGTCTTCGACACGGAGAAGACCATCGTCAATTACGATAATCTCGGCATCGCGCGCCTTATCTACCAGCTCCCCACCACGCTGTGCGAGATGTTCTTAAAGGAGGTCTTCCGCAAGGGATCCATCGAAAGCCTCGATCAGGAGACACTTTTCACCATCCAGCGCTTCTTTGAAAACAATCTGAACGTCTCCGAAACGTCCCGCAAGCTCTTCGTCCACCGGAACACGCTTGTCTACCGGCTGGAAAAAATTAAGAAGCTCACGGGCCTCGATCTGCGCGAGTTTGATCACGCCATTGTCTTCAAGGTGGCGCTCATGGTGAAAAAGTATCTGACATCCAACCCGATTAAATACTGATGCTTTGAACCGCAGTATTCAAAAACGGTACCGACAGCTCCGGCAAAACAGCGCTGATACGTGAATTTTTGCGTATCAGCGCCGGTATGTCCGCCTGTTTTTCTCTATTACTTCCGAACTGAAAGGCAGGAGGTCAGCCATTTTTTGCGGCTGCCGCTGGTCACAGCGGCGGGCAGAACGGCTCAACAAATGTAATGTTTCCGAATTAAAAATGCGGAAACAATTACCCTCTGAAAAAGGAAGGATTATCCGCGAAGATATGATTAACTTTACCGATGTAAAAAAAGTTTACCCCAGCGGCACCCATGCGCTCAACGGCATCACGATGCACATTGATAAGGGCGAGTTTGTGTTCATCGTGGGCGCATCGGGTGCGGGCAAGTCGACGCTGATTAAAATGCTGCTGCGCGAGGAGGTCCCCACCAGCGGCTTAGTCGAGGTTAACGGGATGAACCTCAACAAGATGCGCCGGCGCAAAATCCCGTATTTCCGCCGGACGCTCGGCGTGGTCTTCCAGGACTTTCGCCTGATCCCCACAATGAATGTGTACGAAAACGTGGCGTTCGCCCTGCGGGTGACGAACGTCTCCGGGCGCGACATCAAGCGGCGTGTGCCGTACATACTGAGCCTTGTCGGGCTTGTGCACAAGGCCAAGGCCATGCCGGATCAGCTTTCGGGCGGCGAGCAGCAGCGTGTGGCGCTCGCGAGGGCGCTTGTCAATAACCCGGCCCTCATTATTGCGGACGAGCCCACCGGCAATATCGATCCGGAGCTGTCGTTTGAAATCGTGGACCTGCTCAACGAAATCAACCGTGTGGGGACCACCATCGTCATGGTGACGCACGAGCACGATCTCGTCGCCCAGTTCCAGCGGCGGGTCATCACAATCGAGAATGGGCGTGTCCTCTCGGACACGGCCGCGATGGGGGGGTACTGATGAGAGGTTCCAGTCTGGGGTATCTGATCCGTACCGGTGTGAAGAGCGTGTTCCGCAACCGGCTGATGTCCTTCGCGGCCATCGGCGTGCTGGTGGCGTGCATGATCCTCATCGGCGCGGCCATTCTGTTTTCGATGAATATCAACAGCATCGTGGAGTTTACGGAGGAGCAGAACGAAATCGTCGTCTTCTGCGACGACTCCCTCGACGCTCAGGCCCTCGCCCGCGTAAGCGACGATCTGAACGCGACGGACAATATCATCGACGTGGTGTTCTTTTCCCGCGAGGAAGCGTTTGAATACATGAAGGAACGCATTGGGGCGGAGAACCTGTTCGAGGAGCTGACCGCTGACATCTACCCGGACGCGTACAAGGTGCGGGTGAAGAATCTGGGCCAGCTCGAGGAGACGGTGGCGCAGATCGAGGGGTACGACGGCGTTATCCAAGTCAACGCCCCGACCGACATCGCGGACGTGGTGGTCGAAATCAAAAGCGCGGTGTACGTAGCGGGTATCGGGATCGTGGCGATCCTCGCCGTTGTGGCGCTGGTCATCATCGCGAACACGATAAAGATCACTGTCTTCAACCGCCGCAAGGAAATCAATATCATGAAGTTCGTCGGCGCGACGGATTCGTTCATCCGCCTGCCGTTCATCATTGAGGGCCTGGTCATCGGGCTCCTCGCGGCCGCGTTCGCGTTTTTCATCATCTGGGGCGCTTACGACTACCTGATCACCTGGCTCGAGGGGAATCAGTCCATGCTGTACCGGCAGTTCCAGGATCAGATAGTCCCCTTCGGCAATATCGCCCTCGAGATGTTTGGCGCCTTTGCCGGCGCGGGGGTGTTTATCGGTGTCGGAGGGAGTATGATCTTTGTGCGCAAGTACCTGCGTGTATGAGCGCGGAGGAGGTGGCGCCGGGTGAAGTCCGTGCGTATAGCGGCCTGCTTATTGGCGGTATGTCTGGCGCTGCGCCTCGCGCCTCTGCCTGCCCGTGCCGCGGACAGCGCCGGGCACCAGAAGCGGCTGGAGGAGCTCTCCGGCCAGCTTGTCAGCATCACCCGGGAGCGTGAGGGAATTAAGGAGAAGATCTCCGGCGCTTCGACAGAGAAGGAAAAAAAGCTGGCGGAAAAAATGCACTGGGAATCGCAGATAAGCCTCACCCGCCGGGAAATTGATATTTTGCAGGAGCGCATTGGCCTGCTGGAGGAGGAAATTACCGGTAAGCAGGAGGAGATTACCGGTAAGCAGGAGGAGATCGACCGCACCTTCGAGCGGTACAAAAAGCGGATGCGCGCGGCGTATATGGCTAAGGAGCCGCCGGCGATTTCGATGCTGTGGGGCGCGTCGGATCTGACGGATCTGCTCATCCGCAGCGAATTCGTCCGCGCCACGGCTGAGTACGACGAACGGCTTGTCCGGATACTGCGGGATGAGCGTGCCGCGCTTGAGGAGGCGAAGAGGGATCTCGAGCATTCCCAGCGGGCCATCCAGGCGGACGAGGACGGCATGCAGGCAAAGCGCCAGGAGCTCGAGGAGCAGCTCCACTCGACTGAGGCGGACATCCAGAGCATCAGTATGCTCGAGGAGGCGTACCTGTCCCGGCAGGCGGAACTGCAGGCGATGGACGAGGAGGTCCAGGCCCAGCTCGATAAGATTTACGCAGAGATTAAAAGCAGCGGGGAATATGTGGGCGGCAAATTCGGCTGGCCCGTGCCGGGGTACACGACGCTCACGAGCTACTATGGCTGGCGCTTTAACAACACGAACTTTCACACAGGGCTGGACATCTCCGGATCGGACATCTATGGGGCGAGTGTCGTGGCCGCAAACAGCGGCACTGTCGCCTATGTGCAGACTACGTATACAGACGGCGTCGGCTACGGGAAGTATGTCATTGTCGATCACGGCGGCGGGTATACGACGCTGTACGGCCATCTGAGCAGCGTGTCCGTCGCGGTGGGGGATGTGGTGGCGCGCGGCGTCAGCGAGGTGGGGAAGGTCGGATCCACAGGCTGGAGCACAGGCCCGCACCTGCATTTTGAGGTGCGCGTGGACGGCAAGCATCAAAACCCGCTGGGATTCTTAAAGTCGAAGGATTAGCAAAATGGAGGAGACAGTGGATGTCAAAGGGGAAGAAGTGGCTGGCGCTCCTGTGCTTGGCGGCTGTGCTGCTGGCCGGGATGCCGGTGGGCACGTTCGCGGCCGATGATGACGAGGAGGACGAGTCGTATTCGGACGAAATGGACGATTACGAGGAGGACGAGGACGGCGGCGACGAAGAAGATGAGGAAGAGGGTAACAGTGCCGCAAACGTGCAGTATGAAAACCAGATAGACGATCTCAACGATAAAATCGCGGCGCTTAAAAATCAAAAGGACGCGCTGCAGCAGAAGATCAATTCCGCCTCGAGCGAGCTGGAAAAGAAGACACTCGAGCGGGCCAGCGAGCAGGAGCGGGTGCTGCTCATGAAAGAGGAAATCAGCCTGCTTGAGCAGAAGATCGAGGCGCTGAAGCTGAAAATCGGCGATAAAGAGGCGGAGGTTGAGGCCAAGCAGAAGGAAATTGACTACAATTTCGAGCAGTATAAAAAGCGCATGCGGGCAACGTATATGGCCGGGCAGTCCTCGGCGCTATCGATGCTGCTGGGCGCTTCGGGCTTCACGGATCTGCTCATCCGCAGTGAGTTTGTCCGCGCCACGGCCGAGCACGACGAGCAGCTTGTGCAGACCCTGCGGGACGACCGGGCAGCCCTCGAGGCGGCACAGGCCGAGTTGGAGGAGACACAGGCGGATATCGAAGCGCAGCGGGAATCCGTGCGGCAGGCGCAGAAGGAGCAGGAGGCGCTGGTTGCGTCGCTCTCGTCGGTCATCCAGGGGCTTGAGGATGAGCGGCTCTATTACCAGCAGAACAAGGCCAAAATTGATCAAGAGATGAAGCAGGCGCAGGCGGAGGTGGAGCGCATCTACGAGCTGCTCAAGCCCCAGATGGAGGATACCTTCGTCGGTGGGATCTGGGCGTGGCCGCTGCCGGGACATACGCAGATTACCTCCGTGTATGCGGCGGCGGACCGCAGCGACAACCACACCGGCACGGATATCGCGGGCGGGAAGTGCTATGGGGCGAGCATCGTCGCGGCCAACGACGGCACAGTCATTTTCTCGCAGGCGGGCCAGACGGGGTACGGGCACTACGTCATTGTCGACCACGGCGGCGGGTATTCGTCGCTCTATGCGCACATGAGCTCCATCAGCGTATCGGTGGGGCAGAAGGTATCGCGCGGACAGACCGAGATCGGCAAGGTTGGCGAAACCGGCTGGGCGACAGGTCCGCACCTGCACTTTGAGGTGCGTATCGACGGCAGGCCCACGAACCCGATGGCGTTCATCAGCTAGGAAAGGAAGGGGTGCATATGCGCCTTCAGACAGTGGGCATCGTGGGGCTGGGGCTCATCGGCGGATCGCTGGCCCTGACCCTGAAACGCCGCACGGGCCTGACAGTCTACGGCTACGACAGGGACGCTTCCGCCCGCGAAAAGGCGGTTTCCGTCGGCGCCGTCGACCGGGCGGACGGGCCGCTTTGGGAGTGCGGTGCGGTTTTCGTCGCGCTGTATCCGGGCGCGGCGTGCGCGTATGTGCACGATCATGCAAAGGAAATGCGCCCGGGGGCGATCGTGTCGGATCTCTGCGGTGTAAAGCGGGCGGTGCAGAGGGAGATGGAGCCTGTCTGCCGGGCGGCTGGACTGCGCTATGTGGGCGCGCACCCGATGGCGGGGAGAGAGCTCTCCGGCTTCGATAATGCGCGTAGCACGCTGTTCGAGGGGGCGAGCATGATTCTGACCCCGCCCCCCGATGCGGACGCCGAAGCGCTTGGAACGCTTGAAGCCCTTTTTTACGAGGCCGGCTTCGGGCGGGTGGTGCGCACGAGCCCGGAGCACCACGACCGGATGATCGCCTACACCTCACAGCTCGCGCATATCCTTTCGAGCGCCTACATCCAGAATCCGCTCGCGCAGGATTACAGCGGCTTCACAGGCGGCAGCTTCCAAGATCTGACCCGTGTGGCGCGTTTGAGCGCGGACATGTGGGGGGAGCTGTTCTTAAAAAACAGCGACGAACTGACCGGGCAGATCGATATCCTAATCGAGCGGCTCAGCGAATATAAGAGGGCCCTACTTGCGGAGGATCACGGGGCGCTCTGGGCGCTGATGGAGACCGGAACGCAGATCAAAAGCGAGCTTCTGCGCCATACGTCCGGCGCGCCGCATGAGAAGCTGGAGTCCGAATAGGGCTTACCAGCAGAGCAGTTTCCGGCGTTTGAGAAGGTAGTAGAGAAGCCCCGCCGCATCGGCGAGAATCCAGCCGATGGGTACGCTCCACCAGATCCCGAGGACGCCGACGGCGGGAATGGCAGAGAGAAAGCGCGCCAGGAAGACACGTGTCCCCAGTGAAATCACGGTCAGGACGACTGACATCCCGGGCCGGCCCAGCGCGCGGTAGAGGCCGTAGAGCAGGAACAGGCAGCCGATGCCGAAGTAGAAGGCTCCCTCAATGTGCAGGTAGCGCACCCCTTCGGCAATGATGGCTGTCTCCCCGGCGTCCACGAACAGGAGCATCAGCGGGCGGGCAAAGAGCCAGACAGCCGCCGAAATCACAACACAGAAGACCAGCGCAGCTGCGACGGCGCCCTTAAGCCCCGCGCGGATGCGCTCTTCTTTTTTTGCGCCGTAGTTCTGGGCGATGAAGATGGAGAAGGCGTTGCCGAAATCCTGCACCGGCATATAGGCGAACGCGTCAATTTTGACCGCGGCGGCGAAGGCCGCCATGACAGCGGTTCCGAAGCTGTTGACCACGCCCTGCACCAGCAGGATCCCGAGGTTCATTACCGACTGCTGCACACACGTTAAGATGGAAAAGCCGGCGATCTCCCGCACCCGGCCCCAGCGGATACGGCAGGCTTCCCGGCCGATTTTGAGCCACGGGACATGCCTGTACGCATAGACCATGATGCCGATGCCGGAGACGTACTGAGCCAGCACGGTTGCCAGCGCCGCGCCGGCTGTCCCCAGCCGCAGACCGATGACGAACCACAGATCCAGCCCGATATTCAGCATAGCGGAGACCGCCAGAAACCCCAGCGGGACAACTGAATTCCCGATGGCCCGCAGAAGAAACGCAAAATAATTATAGAGAAACGTGGCGAAAATCCCGCAGAAGATGACAGCCAGATAACTGCGCATCTCTCCCCATACAGTGTCGGGGACCTGCAAAAAGGGCTGAATCTCATCGAGGAAGAGGAATACAAGCAGGTTCAGCGCGGCGCTCAGCGCCAGGATGAGGATAAAGGAGGTGAAGATACCCTCCTTGAAGCCTCGTTCATCCTTTTCGCCGAAGCGGATGGAGAAGAATGTGCCGCTCCCCATGCACAGCCCCAGCAGGATGGAGGTTAAAAAGGTCATCAGCGCAAACGAGGATCCCACCGCCGCCAGCGCGTTCGGCCCCAGAAAGCGGCCGACGATCAGGGTATCGGCGATATTGTAGCACTGCTGCAGCAGGTTCCCCAGAATCATGGGGACGGCAAAGCGCAGCATGGATTTCATCACAGGGCCTTCGGTCATTTCTGTGTGCATTCTGTACCCCTCTCAAAAAGTCAGGAGCGGGAAAACCGCTCCTGATGTTTCTGTCATTCGTTTTTTATGGACAGGGCCGCTCCGCCTTACCGACCGAAAACAGCCTTGGCCTGCCGCATATTTTCGATGACGGGCACATCGAACGGACAGCGCTTCTCACAGCTCCCGCACTCGACGCAGTCGCCCGCAGCTGCGCTCAGGGACGTGTAGTGCTCGCGCACTGTCTCCGGGACAGCGCCCTGCGCCCGTGCAAGGTTCAGGAATTTGGTGACAGAGGCCACGTCGATCCCCTTCGGACAGGGCGCGCAGTGGCCGCAGTACATGCAGTGCCCCTTCCAGCTGATTCTGGGGAAGGTGGAGAAGACAGCGGCATAATCCTTTTCGGCATCGCCGGCGGACTCATATGCGAGGGACGTGCGCAGCTCTTCGGCCGACTGGGCCCCGGCCAGGACAGCCGCCACGGCGGGGCGCGTAAGCGCGTAGTGGATGCACTGGCTGGTGGTGAGAGCCTTTCCGGCGGGTGAATTTTCCGAGAGCAGGTCGCCGCCGCCGAAAACCTTCATCACCGTGATGCCCACACCCAGACGCTGGCAGGTTTCATAGAGCCTTTCCCGCTCCGGATCCATGTTGAGCAGGGATTTCTGATAACTGTCGCCGGAGAAGAGCGTATCAATGTCCTCACTGCTGGGGAGCAGATCGTAGCACGGGTTGACACTGAACATCAGCACCTCAATGAGCCCGCTCTCCACCGCCTCGAGCGCGGCAGCCGGGTTATGGCTGCTGATCCCGATGTGGCGGACTTTTCCCTCTGCCTTGAGCTCCTGTGCGTACTGCATGATGCCGCCCCCGGCAATCTGGCGCCAGAGATCGACGGAATCCACGTAGTGGATCATGCCGATGTCCACGTAATCGGTGCCGAGGTTTTGGAGCATCGCCTCGAACGAATGCCGGACCTCGCCGATGCCCCGGGTCGCTTTATACTGGCCGTCCTGCCAAGTGGTGCACAGGTGGCCCTGTATGATGAATTCCCCGCGCCTGTCCCGGATGGCCGTTCCCACCCGGCGCTGCATATCGGGATCGGGGCTGTACAGATCCATGCAGTTGACACCCTGCCCGAACGCGAGAGCGAACATTTCAAAGGTGAACGCATCGTCTTTATTGATGAAGCCCTCGCAGCCGAGGCCGATTTCGCTGACCCTCAGCCCGGTTTTTCCCAAATTACGGTAAATCATGCTTTTCTCTCCTCCCCTTCTTCCCATTATAGCAGGAAGGAAGGGACGGAAACAATGTCCATTTTAGACGAATTCGCAGGGGCGGGATTGGCTACGCGCGAAGCGAACGGCCGATACACTCGGCGAGCGGCCGCAGGCGCTTCATCAGGGAATCGAACTGGGCAGGGGTGATGGACTGTGCGCCGTCGCACAAAGCGTTGGCGGGATCGTTGTGGACCTCGACGATCAGTCCGTCGGCCCCGGCGGCGACAGCAGCCATCGCCATGCGCTCCACCATCCACGCCTTGCCGCATGCGTGGGACGGATCCACGATCACCGGCAGGTGGGACTGATTCTTGACCGCCAGCACCGCGGACAGATCCAGCGTGTTCCGGGTGAAGGTCTCAAACGTGCGGATGCCCCGCTCGCACAGGATCACCCGGCTGTTCCCCTCGCTCATGATATACTCCGCGCTCATCAGCCACTCCTCGATGGTGCTGCTCAGCCCCCTCTTGAGCAGGACAGGCTTTTTGGAGCGTCCCACCTTTTTGAGCAGGTCGAAATTCTGCATGTTCCGCGCGCCGATCTGGATGACATCCACGCAGTCCTCAAAGAGGGGGAGCTGATCGGGGCTCATCAGCTCGGTCACGATGGGCAGACCGGTCGCGTTTTTGGCCTCGAGCAGCAGCCGGATACCCTCCATCCCCTTACCCTGGAAAGCGTAAGGCGATGTGCGGGGCTTATACGCGCCCCCGCGCAGGGCCGCCGCGCCCGACGCCTTCACCGCCTCGGCCACCCCGACCATCTGCTCCTCGCTCTCCACGGAGCAGGGCCCGGCGATGACGGCCAAATCGTTTCCGCCCACCTGTACGCCGCCAATGTCGATGACTGAGTTATCCGGATGATATTTGCGGTTCGCCTTTTTATACGGCTCGCTCACCCGCATAACCCGTTCCACGCCCTCAAGCTGGGCAAGGCGTTCCTCATCTAGGCGGCTGGAGTCGCCCTCAGCGCCGAGAATGGTTGTCTCCGCGCCGCGGGACACCATTACCTTTACGCCGCCCTCCTCCATCGCCCGGATGGCGGTCTCGAGCTGTTTGCCGGTAAAATCCGGCCGCATAATTAAAACCATGAGATTACATCCCTTTCATGATAACCATAAAAATCAACATCTCATACTTTAATACTTTTTGGCGCTAAAGTCAAGTCCTATTTTACTTCTTCTGGTACGAGGGAACAAAAAAGGAAATCCTGACAGAGGATGTCCGATTTTTATGGTACAATAACTGCAAGCGGTTATTATACCCGATCTATTTGGCCGCCCTACGGGCATGGCCAATTATCCCACAACCGCTTCGCGATTGTGATACAATAGAAAAAACGTGCAGGAGAGGTGGGGGAAATGCAGACTGTACCAGCAAAGAGTATCGTTACCCGGAATCGGGATACCGGGTGGTTCGGCTGTGAATATAACATGAACCTGTACCGGGGCTGCTGCCATGGGTGCATCTACTGCGACAGCCGCAGCGACTGCTACCGTATCGAGCAGTTCGGCGCCGTGCGCGCAAAGGAGGATGCGCTGCGCATTGTCCGGGACGAGCTGCGCCGCAAGGTACGCACGGGCGTCGTCGCGACGGGATCGATGTCGGACCCCTATAATCCGTTTGAGCGGGAGGAGAAGCTGACCCGCCACGCGCTGGAGCTGCTGGCCGCCTACGGCTTCGGAGTGGCCATCGCCACAAAAAGCGATCTCGTCATGCGCGACACGGATATCCTCGCAGAGATAGCCGAACGCGCCCCGGTGCTCGTCAAACTGACGATTACCACGCTCGATGACGCGCTCGCGGCGAAGCTCGAACCAAATGCACCCCCGCCGTCCCGGCGGCTGGAGGCGCTGCGGCGTCTGGCCGGGGCAGAGATATTCACAGGCGTACTGCTCATGCCGGTGCTGCCGTTTTTGGAGGACAACGAGGAAAACGTCCTCTCCGTTCTGCGGGCGGCGGCCGGCGCGGGAGCCCGGTTTGTTTATGCCTATTTCGGCGTCACGCTGCGGGACAGCCAGCGCGCCTATTTTTACGATTGCCTAGATGGGCAGTTCCCCGGCCTGCGTGAGCGGTACGCTTCCCGGTTCGGCGAACGCTATGACTGCCGCAGCCCTCGGGCGGGGAAGCTGATGCGCCTTTATCAGGAGGAGTGTGGCCGCCTAGGGCTGCTCTGGAAGATGCAGGACATCGTGCGCGCTTACCGGCAGGGGTACGGCGATACACAACTCCGGTTTGAAATCTAAAACGTCCTCTTTTCCCAGTATTCGGCCATGGAGAAGCCGGGATCCTCCGTCACCTCGCGGCCGAGGAAGGGCGGGGGCGTGAAGGCCTGGGCGGCGTCCACGGTGGGGAATTCGACCTCGGCATACCAGAAGCGGCTGTCCACGAGGTTGCACTCCAGCTTTTCCCCACCGGGGAGCGCATAGACACGCAGCTCCTTCTCAATGAGCGGCGCGTCCAGAAGGGAGGAGAGGCGTGTAAACGCGTCTTCGGTCAGATCCAACTCGACCTCCTCGCGCACGAGGGTCCCCTTCCCCTTGATACACAGCCTGTAGGACAGAACCCCCTCCCGTTCCATGCTGCGGATGCGTACGGCCGGGCGGGTGCACAGGTACCCCTGCCGCAGAATGGAGCGGTGCAGGAGAGGGAATTCATCGGGGAAGCGGTCGATGAGAAATTTACGTTCGATTTCCATAGAGGAACACTCCTTTTTCGGCGGCTTTATGCTATCGGGCGTCCGAGTCCTAGGCGCCAGTCCGGGGCGGGGCCGTCGTCCCCCCAGTATTCATCGATGGACGCAATCTTCTCCCCCTGTATCCGGATAAAGGAGACTGCGTGAAACGACGCCCCGTCCGGTGAATGGACGCGGACGGCGGTGACGATGAGATCGCCAGTGCCCTCGATCCGTTCTACTTTCCCATTCCACCGACCAGGATATTCGCAGTTTGCCCGCAAAAATTCGCTGAGTGTGAAGAGCTCGTTCGTATTATGCCAGCGGATGACGGCATCGGGGCGGAAGAACTGCCGCATGGAGTTCGCGTCCTGTGTAAAAACAGATTCCCAGTAAGCGTATATGT
Source organism: uncultured Oscillospiraceae bacterium (assembly GCA_949743955.1). Classification (GTDB taxonomy): domain Bacteria; phylum Bacillota; class Clostridia; order Oscillospirales; family Ruminococcaceae; genus Harryflintia. The sequence goes on from CATJVQ010000023.1 coordinate 86,735, forward strand.
TCATTTATTTCACTCCCCGCGAAGGATGGTTTTCCACCGGCGGCAAAGCCGGATCCTGCTTCCAGTATAGCATACTTGAAAAACGGAGGAAAGAAATTCTTTTTAATTTGACTTTCGGTCATTTCACTATTGACTTTCGGTCAATCAAGTGCTATACTGGATTCGTCAGAGAGAGGAGGGGAAGGTTGTGAGGGTGACAAAGCATCCGGATGAGCGGCGCAGAGAGATCATTCAGGCGGCCCGGGAGCTGTTTGCGGCCAACGGATTCATAAAGACGACGATCAGCGACATCGCCGAAAAAAGCGGGATGGCCAAGGGCCTCTTTTACTACTATTTCCGCACGAAGGACGATGTCATGGCCGCCGCCGTCGAGGATTATATCGCGCAGACACAGGCGCAGGTATTGGGCATTGTCCGGCAGACGGAGAAGGATCTGGTCTCCCGCATCGAAGAGGTTATCAATGTCGTCATCGACTTTTCGCAGGATGCGGAGCGGGTCTTCGCCGAGCTCAAGAGTAGCGACCGGTACATGTTTCACCAGAGCATTCTTGAGCACGCGGTGACACGGCTGTCCCCAGTACTGAGCCAGCTTGTGGATGAAGGGCTGGAAAAAGGGGTTATCCGGTGCGCGCAGCCGCATGTCGTGGCACAAATCCTGTTTTACGGGTTCGGCATGATCGACTTCACCAATTTGGACAGAAGCGTTATTCTGGAAATCGTTACGCAGTCTCTGGGTGTGGAAGCTGCAAAGTAACCGCACCTTTATTTATAAACAATAATTGACTAGCATTCAGTCAACAAAAAAGAGGAGGTCATCCTGTTTTGCTGGAAAAGCTCGCGCATCTGCTGACGCGCAAGTACGGTATCATTCTCGCCATTGCCGCGGCTCTGATGATACCGAGCGCCATCGGCGCACTGAATACACGCGTCAACTATGACATACTGAGCTACCTGCCGTCCGACCTAGATTCCTCAAAGGGGCAGCAGGTGCTTGAGGAGCCGTTTCATATGGCGGCGGTGAACATGCTGGTTGTGGAAAACATGCCCGACCGCTACGTCTCGGAGCTCCGGGACAAAATTGAGGAGGTGCCGGGGGTCAATAAGGCCATCGCGCTGAGTAACCTGCTCGATGTGAGCATCCCTAAAGAGATCCTGCCGAAGGACATCCGGGACATCTTCTTCAGCGACACCTGCTCTATGATCATGGTGCAGTACGATAAGCCCGGTTCCTCTGGCGAGACCATGGCCGCAATCGACACCATCAGGGCTCTTTCCAATGAACAGTGTTTTCTGGCGGGCGTGTCGGTGTTCCTCAAGGATACGAAGGACCTTGTCATCAGCGAGATGCCGCTGTATATGCTTGTAGCGGTGCTGCTCTCCGTGGCGGCGCTGCTTCTGACAAGCGAGGCCTATATCCTGCCGCTGGTGTTCATCCTCGGCATCGGGGTGGCCATCGTCTACAATATGGGGACAAACGTATTCCTCGGCGAAGTATCGTACATCACCAACGCCATCGCTGCGATTCTGCAGCTCGGCGTGACGACGGACTACTCCATCTTCCTCTTAAACCGCTATATCGAAGAGAAGCCGAAGTTCGCCGACCGCCGGGACGCGATGTCCAGTGCGATTGTCAGTGCGTTTGTATCGCTCTCGAGCAGCTCCATGACAACGGTCGCCGGGTTCCTCGCGCTGTGCTTTATGAAGCTGCGCCTGGGCGGCGATCTGGGGCTCGTGATGGCGAAAGGTGTCATATTCGGGATTATCACGGTTGTGCTGGTACTGCCGTCCATCATCCTGCTTTTCGACGGGCCCATCCAGCGTTGGCGGCACCGTTCGATTGTGCCCAGCTTTGAGCGGGTAAACCAGTTTGTGATTAAGCGTTCCAAACGCTTCGCCGCACTGTTCCTTCTTTTATTCCTGCCCGCCTACTACTGCCAATCGCAGACAGAGGTCTATTATAACGTGGATCAGTCACTGCCAGCGGATCTGGCCTCCACCGTGGCCAATGAGAAGCTCAAGAACGAATTTAACATGGCCACCACCCATTTCCTCATCATCGACGACAACCTGCCCGCGGCCAAACTCAAGGATCTGTGCTTGAAGATGGAGAAGGTGGACGGTGTGGAAACCGTGCTGGCCTATAACAAATTTGTCGGCCCGGCGATGCCCGATGAGTTCATCCCCGAGGATGTGAAAGAGGTCTGCAAGAAGGACGGCAAACAGATCATCATGATTAACTCCTGCTATAAAGCGGCCCGCGCCGAGGAGAACGCCCAGATCGACGAATTGAACGCGCTGGCGAAATCCTATGATCCGGAAGCGCTCCTGACAGGAGAGGGCGTCATGACCAAGGATCTGATCGAGACATGCGACGTGGATATTCAGGTGACGAACATCATCTCCGTCCTTGCGATTCTCCTGATTGTCGGCATCAGCTTCAAGTCTCTGACGGTACCGATTGTACTGGTGGCGTCGATTGAGCTGTCCATCTTCATCAATGTCGGCTTTTCTTACCTGACCGGGACGGTGATCCCGTTCATTTCGCCCATCGTTATCAACTGCATCCAGCTCGGGGCGACGGTCGACTACGCCATCCTCATGACGACGCGCTTCCGTGAGGAGCTGCGCGCCGGGAAGGAGAAGAAGGAGGCCATCCGCATCGCGGCGAATACGTCGGACGAGGCCATCATCACGAGCGCGCTGGTGATGTTCTGCGCCACCTTTGGCGTGAGCATCGTTTCAAAGATGGAGATCATCCAGAGCATCTGCCTGATGCTCGCGCGCGGTTCCATCGTCAGCGCGCTGGTGAGCATCTTCATTCTGCCCAGTGTCCTGTATGTATGCGAGGGCATGTTTGCCAGAACCTCGCACGCCTGGCGGACGCCTCCCGCACCCAGGGGGCACCGCAGAAAAAAGAATCAGAGTGTTCAGACCGCTTGAAACCGCAGCAAGGAGGAATTTACTTATGAATTGGAAGCGTTCTCATCAGCCGGCCCTGAAAACGGCATGCCTTGTCCTGTCGGCCGCGCTGGTATTCGGGTCGGGGATGAGTGTCAGCGCCGAGGAGAACACCGGCGGTGCCGAAGCGGATGCCGCCGGCGCCGCGAACGGGGCGAGAAGCGTCAGCAGTGCCTACCAGAAGAGTGAGACAGTCTATGTCAACCTCGATCCCAGCGGCAAACCGTATGATCAGATTGTCGTCAACTGGCTGCACAGCGACACGCCCGGCGTCACCATTGAGGACCGCACGACGCTGCGCGATATCGAGAATGTCAAGGGCGACGAAACGCCCCGCCGCAGCGGCAACAACGTCTCCTGGGATCTGGACGGTACCGACCTCTACTACCGCGGCCGGACCGACGGCGAGCTGCCCGTCTCGGTGGACATTACCTATAAGCTGGACGGCAAAACGATGTCCGCGGAGGAGATCGCGGGGAAGAGCGGAAAGCTGGAGATGACGGTGAACGTCAAAAACAACCTGCGCCGCAGCGTGATGATCGGCGGCGAGGGGGTAACAATGTACGTCCCGCTCTCGGCCGCTGTCGCGCTCTCGATGCCGGAGGAGACATTCCATAACGTCGACTGCCCGGACGGTACTGTCCAGAGCGACGGCAATGTGCAGGCGGTTGCGCTCGTGGCGATGCCCGGGCTTGAGGACAGCCTGAACCTCGGGGGATACGACCTCCCCGGCTTCGGCGACATTGATTTCCCCGAGACATTCACCCTCACCGCCGATGTGGATGAATTCGAGCTCGGCCCTATCGGTATTGTAGTGACAGCGTCCATCCCCGAGCTGGATAAGATCGACGCCGCCGAGGATATCGACGATATGCGAACGGATCTCATCGATCTGCAGAGCGCGCAAAACGATCTGGACGCGTGGGATCCCTCCCGCCGGACCCGTTCGCTCTTCACGTCCCCGGCGCATACGGCGGGCGCGCGCGTGCTGGTGAACGATATCTTCGAGTTTTACGATCAGGATGTCGCCATTCTCGACATTCTCCCGAAGTATACGACAGAAGAGAATATTGATCTGTACGACCGTGTATCCAAGACCATGGACGATGTGGACATCGACGAACTGCTCGATTCAGAGGCTGTGGATAAGCTTATCGACCGCCTGACGGAGAAGAATGTCGAGAATATCCGCTCCCTGCTCAACGATTACGACACCATCAAGGACCTCGACTGTGACGAGCTCGACGATCTGTTAGAAGAGATGCAGGATCTGCTCGACGACTATGAGGAAAAGCGCGAAATTTTTGAGACATATGAAGTCTTGCTCAAGTATTCCGACAGCATGTTCGCTCTCGCCGATGCGCTGGAGAGTTCCGGGCTGGAGGAATACCTCGATGAGAACGTGATTGACACGGTTATCGGCGGCATTGCCGGCACGAAGGTACCGGCGGCAGTCCGGCCGGACCGACTGGAAGACGCGATTTATGTCCTTGGAATCGATGGTGCGACAACACGGTCGCCTAAACAGGTGGAAACAATCAAGACAGCGTTTGCGATGGCGCTTGAGAAAAGGCCGAACGATCCGAGCCTGAACGCGCTGGATGGTTTTGTATCCACGCTCGGAACCTCGGGAGTCATTCCCCCGCAGATTTCCGGCGGTCTGGCGCAGGTGCTCGGCGGTGTAAAAAGCACGGTAGAAGATGAGATGACATCGGCGGCGGAAAAACCGTCGCAAAGCCTCAAGGGGCTTCTCCGGGACGTAAAGAATCTTAAGGGTCAGATGGATAAGGAGCTGGGCGGCAACACCGAGGCCCGCTTGGCGGACGCGATGGACTTCACTAAAGAGATGGCCCCGCGGCTCGAGAAGATGCTGGCGGCTGCGGAGGATCTCGCCAAGCACATGCACTATAAGGACGGTACGGACGATCTGGTGGATGAACTGCGCCGGGTGATCCGCGACCTGGACGCAAACAAGGGCACCATCAACGCGCTGCGGGATCTGATGGACGAATACGACGCCGATCAGTTTGACACACTCCGCGAGCACTGGCCAGAGCTCAAGGACGACATCAAGGAGGTGCGCCCGATCCTCCGGGATCTGCGCGACGACCTTAAGGATCCGGTTTTGGACCGCAGCCTGCACGCCATGCCGCAGACGGTGGACGTCCTCCTGCGGATGAAGGACGATCTGTTCGAGCAGCGTGAAATTTCGGAAATTCTGCGCGATTCGCTCGCACAGGACAAGGTGGATACTGCTACGCGCATGTTCGGCACCTTCGATCGATTGCAGGAGAAGGGATCGGTGGACAAATACGTCGGCCAGGTGGACGATGCGGATCTCCTGCTCGAACGCAAGGACGCCATTGTCGAACTGTCGAACCAGTACCGCATCTATACCGATGCGGCCGACGAAGCGGATACTGCGCTCAAATTTGTCATGAAGACGGATGAAATTGAGAAGCCTGAAGCGCCGCAGGCGGATGAGGAGCCCGCAGAGGAAAAGAAAGGGATCACGGCCTGGGTGAAAGGCGTTATCGGGAAGCTGACAGGAAAATAAGCGTATGGAACGCCGGGCTTTGGAACACACTATGGAGGCAAACGTATTTCTCCTGAAAGGGGAGGCTTCCATGCCGAAGAGTAAAAAACAGGATAAGAAACAGATGGAGGAACCGACCCGCCGCGCAATGGAACTGACCGATCTGCGCGACGTGCGCACGGATCCGCTCGGCAGCTATACAGGCAGCCCGCTCAACCCCTATGAGAAGCCTGTACAGGATGCGGACGATCTATAATACTGATATTCAATAAATTGTAGACAATCTGTGGGTCAAAAAATCCATATATGCAAGATTTTTCGCCCCGCAGATTGTACAATTTTAATTGAATATCAGTATAAACGAAGAAGCCGCCGGCGATGAGCCGACGGCCTCTGCTATGCTTATTTCTGGCAGGAAACAGCTCAGTATCCCGCACTGATACCGGTGACTTCAATGGTGGATACGGAGACCTCCACGCCTCCGCCCATATCGCCTGCGGGCGCAGCGTCCGCAGACGGGGAGGAGACGGAGGTTTCAAGAGCTATCAGCTCATGGCGCAGCTCCTCTTCCTCGTCTCTGTCCTTGCGCAGATTGCGCGGGCCGTAGGACTCGAAGAGCTGGGCGTATTCCCGGTTCCGGCGCTTGGACTTGCGCTTATAGAGCTCTGCCCGCAGCTCCCGCATTTTTTTTAGCTCCCGCTCGTGCTGTGCGCGCTTTTCCCTCGAGCGGATTGTCTGTTCTTCGTCGAGCCGGCGGATCTTCGCCCGCGCCCGGTTTGCGACACGCTGTAAATTCGAGAGGGCGGCGCGCACCTTGTTCTGATCATATTGATCGCCTGCGGCCGCGGCTATGCGCAGGGTGAAAATTTTGTGGTTCGTGGCGATGAGCACATCCCTCGCGCTCTGCTGGACTTCCGCGCGGACAAGGCGGGTCATCAGCTCCCGGGGATTGGCGTCGATGGTCTTCTTCTGCTGTTTGCGCATCTTTTCCAGCATCCGCTTGCGCGACTCCTCAAGCTGTTCGATCATCCGCTTGAGTTCCTCGACCCTCTCGTCCTTCGGCGGGCTGGAGGTCCAGGTTGAGACGCCGTTTTCATTGATAACGATCCCCGCGCCGATCACGGGGCGCCCCTCGCTGAGCTTCTGCCCCACCTTGCCGGCAAGCTGGCCGAGCGCATCGTGAATCAGCAGAACGCCTGCCTGGAAGGACTCCTCATCACGCCCCATCGCTTCGAGGAATGATTCGGAGAGCGTGAGATGCAGGCCGCTCCCGGCAGCGGCAGCATAGGAAGCGATGTCATTTTCCTGCAGGGAGGCGAATGTCATGTTGATGCCGGGGAAAAGACTGCGCAGGCGGAACGCCGCCGTTTCGGCAGCGGAGGCGCCGGCATCCGGATTCACGCCGGCGGACAGCTCCAGCCGGTCGTCCTCATGTCCGGGGAAACCTGCTGCGGTCTGCGGAAGAACGGTTCCACGCTGAATCCGGCCCACATGACCGGACCGGACGGCGGATGAGATTTCCTGCATGACGCACCTCCTCGCCTGTGTTCATAAAATCCACAAGATTCTAATATATTTATCGGCATTTTGAGGGAAAACGAAACAGATTAGCACATAATTTTACCCGGATTTTGGCAGGAATGGGGATCCCCGCAAAATCAGACAAAGCTTTACGATGGCAATTCTCAAAAGTATTACCGAACAGCAGGCTTTCTGCGGTTCGGTAATAGAAATATTTTTGAGAATTGCTATAAGTCTTTACGTGCGACAGCTTGCAAAATACAGACAAGTTTAGTATAATGAGGGTTCATAGAGGAAGTATACGTTTCATGAAATGCGGCGGTTTGGAACGGATGATCCGCCGGTTTTCGAAGCGCAGGACTCTGGAGCGCAGGGTTCTTTTTCGGGAGGTAAGGTCAAATGGCAGAGAAGGTCAAGGTTAAACTGAACGAAAGGCCGGCCGATAAAGAAAAAGCACGCCTCGCCGAGGGCAGGGAAGCAAAGGAAGCACAGGAGATGCCAGTCATCGCCATGCGGGGATTGGTACTCTTTCCGAAGATGGTTCTCCATTTTGATGTGGGCCGGCAAATTTCTGTTCAGGCGCTCAATGCCGCTGTGCAGGGGGAGCGGAAAATTTTCATGGTGGCGCAGAAGGATATAGCAACCGACGAGATCCGCTCCGATCTGCTCTATAACGTGGGTGTGGTGGCTTCTGTGCGCCAGATCCTCAAGCCGCGCGACGATGTGCTGCGTGTCGTGGTGGAGGGGGAGTACCGCGCGAAGCTGCTCGAAGTCACCGGGACGGATCCTTATATCAGCGCACGCTGTATCGAACATCCGATGCGCCAGCCCCGCTATGGAAATACTATCCTGTGCGAGGCGCTCATCCGCACGGTGAAGGACTACTTTGAGGAATACTGCATGCTCTCCCCCAAAATGCCCAGGGAATTTGTCATGGGTGTGTTCATGAGCGACGATCCGGTTTACATTACGGAATATATCGCTGGAAATATCCCAATGGGAGTGGAGCGTAAGCAGGCGCTGCTCGAGCAGAACAGCCCGACTAGGCGCCTGGAGATGCTCGCGGGGTATCTGGAGAGTGAAAACCAGATTCTGAACACCGAGCAGGAGATTCAGGAGAAGGTGCGCGAGCAGATCGATAAGAACCAGCGCGAATACTATCTGCGTGAACAGATGAAGGCGATTGCGCAGGAGCTCGATGAGGACGAGAACCCGGAAAATGAGGTAGGGGAGTATCTGGCGAAGATCCAGAGCCTAGGGCTTACGGACGAATGCCGGGAGAAGCTGGAGAAGGAGGCGCGGCGGCTGTATAAGATGCCGATGTCCTCACACGAGGCGGGCGTCATCCGGACGTATCTGGACACCTGCCTGGAGCTGCCGTGGAACTTAAAGACACGGGATAAGCTCGATGTGGACCGCGCATCGGCCCAGCTCGAGCGCGATCATTACGGGATGAAAAAGGTCAAGGCACGCATCCTCGAGCTCATCGCGGTGCGTAAGCTGGCGCCGGACATCCGGGGGCAGATCTTGTGCTTGGCGGGGCCTCCGGGCGTGGGCAAGACAAGCGTGGCCAAGTCGATAGCCAAGGCGATGGGGCGCAAGTATGCGCGCCTGTCGCTGGGTGGTGTGCGGGATGAATCGGATATCCGCGGCCACCGCAAGACGTATATCGGCTCAATGCCCGGGCGGGTGATGAACGCCGTCCGGCTCGCGGGGAGCAGTAACCCGCTCATCCTGCTCGATGAAATTGACAAGCTGGGCAGTGACTTCCGGGGCGATCCGTCGAGCGCGCTGCTCGAGGTGCTCGACAGCGAGCAGAATATCACCTTCCGGGATCATTATATTGAGCTGCCGTTCGATTTGAGCGACGTGCTCTTCATCGCCACGGCCAATGATCTCTCGACCGTGCCTGCGCCGCTGCTCGACAGGATGGAGGTCATCGAGCTCTCGAGCTACACCCGGGAGGAGAAGTGGCACATCGCCAAAAAGTACCTCATCCCCAAGCAGCTCAAACGGCACGGCCTCAAGAGCGCGCAGATACCGTTTAAAAAGGACGCTATCTATACGCTTATCGACGGTTATACACGCGAGGCGGGTGTGCGCGAACTGGAACGCGAGACAGCCTCGGTGCTGCGCAAGTGCGCAAGGAAGATAGCCGGCGGGGAGGAGGAGAAGATCTCCGTTACGCCGGAACTCATCCATCAGCTTCTCGGTGTGGAGAAGCATAAGCCCGACGAGGTGGACACGTTTGATCAGGTGGGTGTCGTCAACGGCTTGGCGTGGACCTCTGTCGGCGGGGAGCTGCTGCAGGTGGAGGTATCCGTTCTCCGGGGGACAGGGAAAATCGAGCTGACCGGCAGCCTCGGCGACGTGATGAAGGAATCCGCTCAGACAGCAGTGAGCGTGGTGCGGCGCATTGGCGAGGAGTACGGCGTCGACCCGGATTTCTACAAGAACAACGATGTGCACATCCATTTCCCCGAGGGCGCTGTGCCTAAAGACGGCCCGAGCGCGGGCATCACGATTGTGACGGCGCTCGTCTCCGCGCTTTCGGGCGTGAAGGTTCGGCACGATGTGGCCATGACAGGGGAAATCACGCTGCGCGGGCGGGTGCTGCCCATCGGCGGGCTGCGGGAGAAGACGATGGCCGCCTACCGCAACAAGATGCGCACGGTCATCATCCCGCAGCGGAACATCCCCGATATGGAGGAGATGGAGCCCGTTGTGCGTGAGGCACTGGAGATGCGGCCGGTCTCAGCCATTGAGGAAGTGCTGGAAATCGTGCTGTGTGAGAAGCCGAAGCCCTTTGTGCAGGAAGTAGACACGGACACAGTGCTCCCCATACAGGACACGCCCCCGGTCGGCGACACCGCGGTACCGGCGGGGACAGTCTGCCCCCTGCCGCAGTGAGGGACGAAGGATGAATTTTCATCAGGTGGAGTTTGAGCGCTCGTTCGGGACAAAGGCGCAGCTGGGACCATCGGACCTGCCGGAAATCGTGTTCACAGGGCGATCGAACGTGGGCAAGTCCTCGGCAATCAACCGCCTTCTGGGGCGCAAGGGCCTGGCCCGCGTGAGCGCAACGCCCGGCAAGACAGCGACAATCAATTTTTTCCGCCTCCCCGAGGTGCGTTTCGTCGACCTGCCGGGCTATGGCTATGCAAAGGTGGCCCGGGGAGAAAAGCGGCGGTGGAACGAGCTCATCAGCGGGTATTTCGAGAGCGATCGGGATATTCTGCTGATCCTCTCGCTCATCGACATGCGCCACCCGCCCACGGCGGACGACAGGCTGCTCGTCAATTTCCTGATCGAGCAGGAGCTGCCGTTTGTGTGCGTGCTCACAAAGGCGGATAAGCTGTCCGCCGCGCAGCGCCGGAATCGTCTGGACGCGGTAAGGGAGGAGCTGCCGTGCGGGGATCAGATCCATTTCATCCCCTTTTCGTCGCAGACGGGCGAGGGTGTCGCGCAGCTTCATGAGATTTTTACAGATTTGGTGGAAGAGACGGAGTGACAGTCAAGTGAAAAAAGCGGAAAAAAGTTTTACCGTCAACGGGCGGGGACACCTGGCTATTGGTGGAGTGGACACGCTGGAGCTGGCCGGTCAGTTTGGGACACCGCTCTATGTATTCGATGAGGAGGCCATCCGCCGGACCTGCCGGCGCTACCGCGAGGCTCTCGGCCGCAGCTACGGCGAGGGTGGGCTGGCGCTGTATGCGTCGAAGGCGTTTTCGTGCAAGGAGATTTACCGCATCGTGGGCAGCGAGGGGCTGGGGGCCGACGTGGTGTCCGCGGGTGAACTGTATACAGCGCTGGAGGCCGGCTTCGTGGCCGCGAAGATCTATTATCACGGGAACAATAAGACCGACGACGAGCTCCTTTTCGCCATGGAGAAAGGGGTTGGTGCGATTGTGGTGGACAATCTCCCGGAGCTGAGGCGGTTAGCGAAGCTCCGCCAGCGGATGGACAGGGATCAGGATGTGCTGCTGCGCATCAAGCCCGGTATCGACGCGCACACCCACAATTACATCCGCACGGGGCAGATCGACAGCAAGTTCGGCTTCGCCCTCGAGACAGGGGAGGCGCTGGAGGCTGTACGGGAGACGCTCGGGACAGAAGGCGTCCGCCTGCGGGGGTTACACTGCCATATCGGCTCGCAGATTTTCGATACCCAGCCCTTTGTCGACGCTGCGCGCGTGATGGCGCGCTTCATGGGTGAAATCAGGCGCTCCTGCGGCGCGACGCTCACCACCCTCAACCTCGGCGGCGGCTTTGGCGTACAGTATATAGAGGGGGACGATCCGGTCCCGTTTGAAGAGACGCTTGCCGAAGTCGCCGTGGCGCTGCGCGAGACATGCAAGGAGGAGGGCATTCCGCAGCCGTTTGTGCTCGTTGAGCCGGGGCGCTCCATCGTGAATTCGGCATGCGCGACGCTCTACACCGTCGGCGCGAGGAAAGAGATCCCTGGTGTGCGGACATATGTCTCCGTCGATGGCGGGATGACCGACAACCCACGCTACGCTCTCTATCAGGCGCAGTATGAGGCGGTTGTCGCGAACCGTGCGGGGGAGGAGCGGAACGAGCATGTCACCCTTGCGGGGAAGTGCTGCGAGAGCGGGGATCTGCTCGGCGAGGACATGCCGCTCCAGCACTGCGATTCGGGGGATATCCTCGCGGTACTGTGCACGGGCGCATACAATTTTTCGATGGCGTCGGGTTACAACCGCATCCGGCGTCCGGCGGTCGTGATGGTCAAGGACGGGCTGGCGCGGCTCGTCGTGCGGCGCGAGACGCTGGAGGATATTGTGCGCTGCGATATATGAGATGGAGAATCTCCCTGGCAGTTCCGAATCGGCCCATTGCGGCGGTATGGAGTGATGCCGCAGTTTTATCAGGGAAGAACAGATTGACCCAAGTGCGGGCGGGGAGTATACTTTTACCAAAACAGAATAATAGGGGAGCTTGTGTGACAGGCTGAGAGGAAGGTAAACCTTCGACCCTTACACCTGATGCGGATAATGCCGCCGGAGGAAGTCGCAGGGAAGTACTTATTTAGGAGGCATCGCATGCGGATGCCTCCTGTTTTTTGTTATATTTTTGCAGAAAGGATGTGGGAACCGGCAGGTGGGCCAAGGGGGAGCGCCCTGGACCTTTGCATGACAGCGACGAGAAGCTGTGTTCCGGCGTGGGAACATGGTTCTATGAAACGCATATTGACACCCCCAATACCCACGGCACCGGCTGTACACTGTCCGGTGCCATCGCGGCCAACCTGGCCAAGGGCTTTGATTTGGCAGTGTCTGTCCGGCGGTCGAAGGAGTACCCCTCCGGCGCACTGGGGGCCATGCTGAATCTGGGCCATGGCCGGGGACCCATGCAGCACAATTTTAACCTGACCGGCGAATTCAGGGAGGAGGCGGAGGATTAATAGCCGCAGCTTACGCGCCTGGACAAGTCAAAAAACAAGCCGCCGGAAGGTACTTCCGGCGGCTTGAAAAAATGATTCAAATCGGTTACAATTAACGAAGAAGCTGGAGCGCGCTGTACTGCATGAGGTAGGACGAGTTCTTCATCATAGCGATGGACGCCTGAGAGAGTACGTCGGAAATATTGCGGTTGAGGATTTCCTTCCCGATGTCCGCATCCATAATCCGGGATACGCTCTGCTGCATGTTTATGTCGTTGATTCCCAGTGTATTGTAGGTCGACTGCAGGCGGTTTTCCGCCGCCCCCAAGCGGCTGCGCTGAGTGGAGATAGCGTTGGTCGCATTACGCAGAGCCGTGCTCGCCTGCATGGCGCTCTCCGCGCTCATCAGGCTGGTCTTATCGAGCCCGAGGTTCTTCATGGAGAGCTCGTTCAGAGAGATGTCCATCGTGTCGTCGGCCGCGTCGCCGATCTGCATGGTGTAGGTGGAGCCGTCGAAAAGGGGATTGCCGTTAAAATTGGAACTCTTCCCGATACGGTTGAGTTCGCCGGCGAGCTGATCGTACTCCGCCTGCATAGCGCTGCGCTCATCATCGCCAAATGTGCCGTTGCTCGCACGGAGCGCCAACGAATCCATCCGGTTTAAAATGTCGTGTACGTTGCCCAGAGCCCCGTCCGCCACGCGTGTCATGGAAATAGCGTCCTGCGTATTCTGGCTGGCCGCCTGTAAGCCGGTAATCTGTGCATACATTTTCTGCCCGATGGCAAGACCGGCCGCATCGTCCGCCGCGGTATTGATACGGTATCCCGACGCAATATTGCGTATGCTCTTGGCGCTTGCCGCGTTTGCTGCCTGGAAATAGCGCTGCATCAATCCATTGACGCCGCCGTTACGAGAAATCGAATTCACGGAGATCCCACCCTTACATTTGAAGTCATAAAAACCCACAATGATTACATTCAGTATACCATACCGGGCCGGCCTTTGCAAGAGTGCCGGACCGTTTTCAGGAGGGAAAAACCATGGAACCACAGAATCTACATCAGCGTTACCAGTCCACGCTCACGCAGAAGGAGATGATATACGACCTGCTGGGAGCTGCCGCGGCGGATATCCGCCGCGCGCAGACGCTCATGAACGGTGACCGGATGGGCTATGAGGCGGTGCACCGCAGCCTCATGCACGCGCAGTCCATCTTTCACGAGCTGCGCGGCATCCTGCCCCCGGAGGACGAATCCCGCCTGCTCTTCGACGCGCTGATCGCCGCCCTGGCCGACGCGAATGTCGCCGGAAACGCAGAACCGCTCGGCGAAGCGCTGAACATCACCGAGCGGCTGCGGATTGTCTATCGGGCGACACTGACAAAGGCTATGCCTGCAAATACCCCGCGCGGGGGACAAGGTGGAACGCGTCGGCCAGTCTGAGAAGCTCAGCGTCGGTGATGGACTGTAGGATGGGGCGTGTGCCGATGAGATTATAGATCTCGGCCGCCTTCTCGACAGTCTCCACCAGACCGAACGCCTCGTCCATATCGCGGCCGGCGCCGAAGATGCCGTGCGCCGCCCAGATGACGACACGCCGGTCCCGGAGCTTCTCCGCCGAGGCGGCGCCTATCTCCGTGTTGCCGCAGACCATCCACGGCAGGACACCCACGCCTTCCGGGAACACGACCAGACATTCGGTCATCATGCGCCAGAGGGTGAGGGTAAAGGCGCGATCATCCAGCTCGTGGACGAACGTCATCGCCACTGTGTTGGCCGGATGGCAGTGCAGCACAACCCGGTGATCCGGATCGGCCCGCAGGCGGACGATGTGGTTCATCAGATGAGTCGGCAGCTCACTCGTCGGGCGGCTTCCGTCCTCATACCCCCAGAGGATTTCGACGGTATGCCCGCCTTCGGCCACGCGCAGGATGCCGGTATTATTCTGCGGGCATTTGGCCACGTTTTTAAAGTATTTGGTCGTTCCAGTGACGAGGAACAGCTCCCCGGCCAGTTCTCCCGCATCAAAGTCGAGCGGAAGGGTCCGCAGTACACGCGAGAGATCCAGATAGGGCGCGACCTCCTCCTGCTTTAAGCGATAGCTGATGTTGCCGCCGTTGCGCTCATCCCAGCCCAGGCGGTACATATTCGCTGTGGTGTCGCACAGTTCGCGCAGAAACGGCGCTTCATATATGTTATACATGCGTATCCCTCCCTGTTAATTGCGTCCGGAAAGGACATCGGCTTCATAGCGGCGCACGTCCGCGAGCCATTCGGTGTCTCCGGGGACATTTTCCTCCTCCAGGAAGCGCGACCAGACGATCTCCCACGGCATGGTCTTCATAGCCTCCACCGTAGCAAGACGTGTGGTATAGTCCCCGGCGAGCTCCGCTTTACGCAGCATATCCGTTGGTTCAAGGAGCGCCCGCAGCAGCGCCTTCTGCATGTTGCGCACCCCGATGACCCATGCCGCGAGGCGGTTGATGCTCGCGTCGAAAAAGTCGAGGCCGATGTGCGTGCGGGCGAGCAGTCCGCCCCGGACAAGCTCATACGCAATCTCCTGGAGCTCATCGTCTAGGATAACGACATGATCCGAGTCCCAGCGCACCGGGCGCGAAACGTGCAGGAGCAATTCATCAGTAAAGAGCAGGACGGAGGAAATCTTGTTGCTGATGTACTCGGTCGGGTGGAAGTGGCCCGCGTCGAGCGTGTAGGCCAGGTGATTCTTTATCGCGTACCCCAGATAGAACTCGTGCGAACCGACAACATAGCTCTCGCTGCCGATGCCGAATACCTTACTCTCCACTGCGTCCAGATGGAGCAGGGGATCCAGCCGTTCGGCGAGGATCTCGTCCAGCGAGCGGCGCAGGCGCTCGCGCGGGGCCAGCCGGTCGACGGGGATATCCTTGAATCCATCGGGAACCCAGATGTTGGTCACGCACTTCTGCCCCAGCGCGCGGCCGAAGCTCTCGCCGATCTTCCGGCAGCGGCGGCAGTGCTCCACCCAGAAGGAACGGATGCCCTCGTCGGCGCTGGAGAGGGTGAAGCCGCTGTCGGACTTTGGGTGGGAGAAGCAGGTGGGATTGAAGTCGAGCCCTAGCGAGCGCTCTTTGGCCCAGTCCACCCAGCGGGTGAAGTGCTCGGGGCCGACAGCGTCCAGATCGATGCGCTCCTCCGTGTCGGCGTAGATGGCGTGCAGGTTCACCTTGTGCCGACCGCCGATAAGGGAAAACGCCTTGTCAATGTCCTGACGCAGTTCGTCCGGCGTCCGGGCGGCACCGGGGTAGTCGCCTGTCGCTTGGATGCCGCCGGAGAGGGCGCGATCCCGGAACAGGAAGCCGCGCACATCGTCTCCCTGCCAGCAGTGCATGGAGATTTTGATATCCCGCAGAGCTCTAAGCGCCGTGTCGGTATCGACACCGAAGGCGGCATAGCGATCCTTCGCGTAGGAATAGGGAAGCTGGCTCATGAAAAAATCCTCCTTTTATTGGTTCTGTTCCAGAAATATCCGGTACCGGGCATAGACATCGTCCACTCCGCTGCCGGCAGGTTCAAAGGTTTCGGTGGGGAACGAATCCTGCACGAGGCGGCGGACATCGTCCAGTCCGGAAAGCTCCCCGAGGGTCACGAGCTGTACAGCTAGGTTGCCGATAGCTGTCGCCTCAGCGGGGCCCGCGATCACCGGTATGCCGAGGATGTCGGCGGTGAGCTGGCAGAGATAGCGGTCCTTGATGCCGCCGCCGACGATGTGCAGTGCGCCGAAGCGCCGCCCGCTCAGGGCTTCGAGCTGCTCGAAGCCCCGGCGGTAGGCCAGCGCTATTGATCCATAGATGCACTGCATGATTTCGCCCACGCTCTCCGGGACAGGCTGCCCCGTGCGGGCGCAGGTCTCGCGGACGCGGGCGGGCAGATTTCCGGGCGGGGCGAAGGCGGGATTGTCCACGTCGATAAAGGAGCGGAATGCCGGGCATGGGCGCGCGGCCGCCTCCAGTTCGGCATAGGAGAGGCGCTGGCCGGTCCGCGCCCAGTGGCGGCGCGACTCTTGGATGAGCCACAGCCCCATAATGTTCTTGAGGAAACGGATCTTTCCGCTGCAGGCGCCCTCGTTGGTGAAGTTGGCTTCCAATGCGGCGGGGGAGGTGTTTGGTTCATCGAGCTGTGTCCCTAAGAGCGACCAGGTGCCGCAGGAGAGGTAGGCCGCGTCCGGGCCGGCGGGCACTGCTGCCACGGCCGAGGCTGTATCGTGCGCGGCAACGGAGAGCACCGGCACGGGCGGGAGCATCCACTCTTCGCACAGAGAGGGGAGAAGCGGGCCGAGCGCCTGCCCGGGCAGGGACGGTGTCTGGAACAGCCGGACCGGTACGCCCAGCGCCGAAAGAAGCGTTTCATCCCACGCTCGCGCGCGCACGTCGAGCGCGCCGGAGGTCGAGGCGGCGGAATACTCCGTGTGCTGTACGCCCGAGAGGAAGAAGTTGAAGAGATCCGGCAGCATCAAAAGACGTTCGGCATGCTCGAGGAGCCACGGCTGCTCATCGCGCACGGCGCGGAGCTGGAAGATGGAGTTGAACGGCGCGAACTGTATACCGGTGCGCGCGTAGAGCTCCGGCATCGGGTGATCGGCGAGCACGCGCCGTGCGGCAGCGGCGTTGCGGGCGTCGCGGTAATGGTAGAGATTGCTCATCAGGCGTCCGCGTGCATCGAGCAGGCCGAAGTCGACACCCCACGTGTCCAGCCCGACACTGTCAAAGCCGCCCGCCGCATGCGCGGCCCGCAGAGATGCGCCCACCTCATGGAACAGGCGCGGAAAATCCCAGTAAAAATCGCCGCCAAAGGAGACTGGTTCATTATCGAACCGGCGGCACTCGTGCAGGGAGAGGCGCTCCCCGTCGAACATGCCGGCGACTGCGCGCCCGCTTGAGGCTCCGAAATCGATAGCCAGCACATTTTTGCTCATAATCCGCCTTCTTTCGGTTGCTTGTCTGATTTTATTATACGGTGCCGTGCCGCTCCTGTCCATGGATGAGCGATTGATTGATAAATGAGCGGGTTTTTATGGTATAATGAGCATGACGCAATCATGCGTTACGCAATCATACGTCACGCAATCATGCGTGTGTATTGTATGTTTTCTAATTTGGATACAGTGTTACCAAAAAGGAGGAAAATGCTCTTGTACGCCACACAGCGGCAGCAGGAAATTCTGGAATATCTGAACATAAAAAAGGCGGCTAGTGTCGCACAGCTCTGCGTCAGGCTGTACGCAAGCCCGGCGACCATCCGGCGGGATCTTGCACGCATGGAGCAGCGCGGCCTGCTCCGGCGTACGCACGGCGGGGCGGTGCTCGCCGAGGGCGGGAGCGATGAAGTGTCCATGTTTGCCCGGCAGGCGGTCAACGCGCGGCAGAAGGCAGAAATTGCGAAGCTCGCCGCCTGCTTTGTCAAGGACAGCGACAACCTGTTCATGGATTCGAGCAGCACGGTTTGCAGCGTCGCTGCCCGGCTGGATCACTGCCGGTCGCTGAGTGTTGTCACCAATGGGCTGCACTGTGCGCTCGCACTCTCGCAGAATCCGCAGTGCGAGGTCTTTCTCCCTGCCGGACGCCTTGCCACGCGCTCGAATTCCATGACGGGCCCAGACACGATGGAATCACTCTCCCGCTACTGCGCGGATGTCGCGCTTGTCTCCTGCGGAGGGATTTCGCCGGACGGGGATGTGACGGAGCCGTCGGCCGATCAGGCGAGGGTGAAGATGCAGATGCTTCGCCAGTCAAGAACTAAAATCCTGCTGTGCGATTTTTCAAAGCTGGGGAGGATCTTTTTCTCCCGCACCTGTGGGATAGAACAGTTTGATTTCTGCATCACTGACCGCAACCCCGGCCCCGAATGGACACCGGTATTCGAGCGCGCCGGCTGTGAGCTGGTCTATCCGGAGGCTTCGATCTGACGGATATATCTGTCTCCCGCTCCGGTATTTTCGGAATCGGAACCGCATACAAATAGGAGAAAGGACAAGGGGGGGTTGTATGTTTTTAACCATCACGCCAATGAATCGCCCTCTGCCGCGGAATCCTTTTTTGCGTATGTGGCGTAAGGTTGTGGATAAAATAAATCCGCCCGCGACGGAATTCCGCCGTGTCGAGGTCTGCGGCGGGGCATTTACCGATGTGCGTGTCTATGCACCCGGCGCCGCCTTCCCGGAGGGCTGGAGGGGGACACAGCGCCTGAGCGCATGGTATGCGCTGTGTCCGCCGGGATATGACCTGCCGCAGGGGTGTCTGCCCGCTGTGTCCGCCGCGGACGTACGGCGTCTGGTAGCCCGGGTGTGGTGCAATACGGCGGTGGAGCTGCTCGGCAGAAGCGGGCTGCCTCTCTCCGAGCGGCGGATGGGATTCATCGATCCGGGGGGAGAGCATCCGGGACTGCTCGAGGATCTGATTCGGGCGGCCTCGGAGGTGATGGTGTACACGGAAAACCGTGCGCTCTATCAGGGGTATGCCGACAAGCTGCTCGAGGAGTACGGAGCGCCCGTCGTTTTTGTCGAAGAAATGGACAGGCTGTGCGGGGTACGGTTTGCCCTCCACACCGGCCCGCAGGCGGTACGGGGATTGGGGAGGGTGCCGGTGCTCACTGTCTGGCCGGATGCCGGCGGGGAAGGGAGCCTGATTGTGCACAGTCCCGTCTTCACGCTGCCGCAGGCGGACGAAGTCCTGCCGCCGGGCATCGGGCACGACGAGTTCTATGCCGCGCTGTGGGAACGCAGCCGGATAGCGGCTGTCGGGCAGCTTTCCATATGTTCGGCGAGCTGCGGAAAACGGGTGGTGACAAAGGAAGAAATTGTTCAAAGAATTGCACAAAGGTAAATCATCGGGAGGAAAACCGGATGTTTTAGACAAAAACAAATACACAATGACTCTGTTTTCACGAAAATAAAAATATTCAAAAAAATCGCTTGACTTTTAAGATTGAATGTATATAATGTGTTTAATGCTCTGGAACAGAACAAGTTCCAAGGGCATCATTATATTTTGGAGGAGTTGCATAAATGGCTAAGGAACTGATCATGACCGATGCCAGTTACAAAGCGCTTGAGCAGGAGCTCGAGATGCTTAAAGTAGAGAAGCGTCAAGAAATTGCCGAGAAGATCCGCGTTGCGCGCGGCTTTGGGGATTTATCGGAGAACAGCGAATATGACGAAGCCAAAAATGAACAGGCGCTTGTCGAGGCGCGTATCGCCAAGCTCGAGGAGCAGATCAAAAACGCCAAGGTCGTCTCCTATGCGCACCTCTCTACGGACACGATCTCTGTCGGGACGACAATCCGGATTAAAGACCTTGAGTTCGACGAAGAGGAGAGCTACCGCCTGGTAAGCGCGGTGGAGAGCGGCACGGATATGAACACCATTACGGATGAATCCCCAGTCGGAGCGGCCGTTATCGGGCACAAGGTCGGCGATGTGGTGGATGTCCAGCTTCCCTCCGGTGATACAGCGAAATTTGAAATTCTGGATATCACGCTGGAGAAGTGAAAATTTACATTCTGTTCACAATAACATGAAAAGCGGACTTTGAAAGAAGTCCGCTTTTTGATATAATATAGATGAAAATTCTCAAAAATATTTCCATCGCCGTGCCACAGAAAGTCTGCGATGATGGCTTTCTGTGGCGTATAATTATATAATATTTTTGAGAAATTCCATAGGATACAGCTGCTTAGGAAGGAAGAGGAAAATGTCTGAAAATCAGGTGACGGAAAACGGGGCGTCCTCTGCGGAGAACGAGGTGCAGGAGGCTAGCCGGATCCTGCTTGTAAGGCGGGAGAAGCTGCAGGATCTGAGGAACGCGGGCAAAGATCCGTATCAGGAGACAAAATTTCCGGTCAGTGCGTATGCGCAGGATATACAGGATCGGTTTGAAGAATACGAAGGGCATGAGGTGTTTCTGGCCGGCCGGCTCATGGCGTGGCGCGACATGGGGAAGGCAAACTTCTTCGATCTGCGCGATGCAAGCGGCCGCATTCAGCTCTATGTGAAGATGGATGTCGTGGGCGAAGTGACCTTTGCCGGGATGAAAAACTGGGACATCGGCGATATCATCGGTGTGAGCGGAGAGGTATTCCGCACTAGGCGCGGAGAAATCTCTGTGAAGGTGCAGGCGATGAAGCTGCTCTCCAAGTCGCTCCTGCCGCTGCCGGAAAAGTTCCACGGCTTAAAGGATGTGGAGCTGCGCTACCGCCAGCGGTATGTGGATCTCATCATGAATCCGCAGGTGAAGGACGTTTTCGTCAAGCGGACAAAGATTATCCGTGCCATCCGCAATTATCTTGATGAGCGCGGCTTCCTCGAGGTGGAGACTCCGGTCCTGCATACACAGGCGGGCGGGGCGGCGGCGCGCCCGTTCGTCACCCACCACAATGCCCATGATATGGACATGTATTTGCGCATTGCGCTCGAATTGCATCTGAAGCGCCTGATTGTCGGCGGTTTCGATAAGGTGTATGAAATCGGGCGTGTATTCCGCAACGAGGGGATCTCCATCAAGCATAATCCTGAGTTTACGCTGCTCGAGCTGTATCAGGCGTATACTGATTTTGAGGGGATTATGGATCTGACCGAGGGGATGATCCGCTTTGCCGCGCTCGAGACACTCGGGACGGGCATCATCCCCTATGGGGATGTGACCATCAATCTGGAGAAGCCGTTTGCGCGCATCAGCATGAAGGAAGCGGTGCAGCAGTATGCGGGCGTGGATTTCGACGAAATTTCTTCGCTTGACGAGGCGCGTGCCAAGGCGAAGGAACATCATATCGAATTTGAGGAACGCCATGGCGTGGGGGATATCCTCAACCTGTTCTTTGAGACCTATTGTGAGGAGAAGTTCATCCAGCCGACGTTCGTGACCGGGCATCCGGTGGATATTTCGCCGCTGGCCAAGCGTTTTCCGCAGACCCCGAACTACACGCAGCGGTTTGAACTGTTTATCCTGGGCCGCGAGCACGCGAACGCGTTCTCCGAGCTCAATGATCCGATTGATCAGCGCGAACGTTTTGAGCATCAGGCGGCGCTCAAGGCAGCGGGCGACGATGAAGCCTGCGGTGTAGATGAGGATTTCCTCAACGCGTTAAGCTATGGTATGCCTCCCACGGGCGGGCTCGGTATCGGAATTGATCGTCTGGTCATGCTGCTGACGAACAGCCCGTCCATCCGTGATGTGCTCCTGTTCCCGACGATGAAACCGCTGGACAAATAGAACTCAGGAATCATGCGGGTTTGTGGCGGTTCAAATCTGTGTTGACAACAAATTGACAACAATTTTTCGCAGAAATACGAAGAATTGCGGTGCAGAATGAATAGTTGAAGGTGAGCCGCACAATATGGCGCTTACACTTAGGAGAACACTTTTTGAAAGAAATTTCGGAAAGTGTTCTCCTTTTTTGTCAGGCATCATCTTCCGTCAACGCACAACCAAACGAAAGGAAGTGGATTTTTATGAATGAACGCAAAGAAAAATTTCCGGAGATCTACTAAGGGGAAACGAAGCTCGGGAAAATGCGAAAAAGCTCCGCAGGCAATTTCTTCGCTATAAGGATGCGGAAATTGTCTACGGAATCGCTCACAAAAAACTATTGGAACTCGCAGGCAAAGCAGGAGCTATCTATCGTATGGACAGCACAGTTTTGATCAACCAGGATATTTTCGATGAATACCTGGAGCAGATCCATAAGCCCAGCACTTTGACCAAACAGGAGGATGAGCAATGAGCGGGCACCTTTGGACGTTCTCCCATATGCTGGACGACATAGACCTTGAGATGGCGCAGCATGATTTTATTACTTATCAACAAGGTGCGGATTACTATGGGCTTGGTCTTAAGGTGTTTACACGCTTATCACATGAAGCTGGAGCAGTCTACAAAATCGGAAGAATGGTCCGTGTCCGTCGTGATTTGTTTGAGAACTATCTGAGACTGCTGAAAAATCAAAGTGAAAATGCTGCGGTGAATCACGAATAGATTGACCACCGCTATGAATTGAAAAATATTCTTTGAGCGCTTCCTGGAGGGGGCGCTCTTTTTTTGTTTGGAGGGATACTATGGCATATACCTTGGAAATCAAGCAAATCGTGGATTACTCACGGGTGCGGATCCACCGGGAGGTGATCCAAAAGCTGCTGGCGGATGAGTCCTTATCCAGGCGGGGAGATTGCCGCCTGTTCTCTTTTATGGTCCTCTGCTCCTATGCCAATTTTCGATCTTCAAGGCTCCGAATTGATGGCGTTACCCACCTCATCGGCCCTGGGGAATGGATCTGCAGCCTGCGGGAGATGGTCGGCTGGTTTGGATGCAGCCGACTGTACCAGGCAACCGCAATTTTAGAGGAGCTTGCCGAGGCAGGCTTTCTCAGCTTTCGGATACTCCCCGGAACCAAACTGATCTATTATCAGATTTTGAACTGGGGAGCCTTCAATACCGTGCTTGAATACGAATGCCGCTGTCAAAAGGACTGCGGCTTTTTCTTTTTCCCCATCAGCTTTGGAAAAAGGCTGATGGA